>NZ_JBFACK010000010.1:0-330097 GCF_040640795.1 Streptomyces sp. NPDC021622 | reverse complement strand
CTGCCCACCCACCCCAACAGCAAGCCCCTCCAGCCCAGCCGCAGGCATCTCAGCCCGTCCGGCGATTGAGGACGAACTCGCCGAAGGCGGTGATCGGCGGCCACCTCGCGGCCGGCGAAGCCGGAAGGTTTCGGGAAGGGGCGGGGTTGGGGAAAGTTAACGGCGTTCCAGTGGCCGCAGCCCTAAGCGCGTCTTGGCCTTCGGCATCGCCGGGTGCAACCCGAGCAGCACGATGCCGCCCACGATGGCCGCGAGGCCGACCACCTGCCAGGTCAGCGCGGCCGCATCCATCCGCAGCTGGTCCCCGAGAAAACCCACCCCGCACACAATCCCCGCCAAGGGCTGCGCAGCAGTCAGCGCGGGCAGCGACATCCGCAGCGGCGCGGTCTCGAACGCGCTCTGGACGAGCAGCAGCCCCGTCACGCCGAGCACAAGCACCGCGTACGGCTGCCACCCCGTGAGCAGATGGGTCAGACCCCCGTCGTCGAACCGCTGCCCGCTCACCCGCGTCAACGCGTCCTGGACTCCGTAAAGGAGACCCGCCGCCATCCCGAGCAGCACGGGCCCGACCGTCCACCGGTGCCTGGACGCCTTCGCGTACGCCGTGAGGAGCATCGCCGTACCCACCATCACGCCCATGATCAGCCACTGCCGCAGCTGATCGGACTCCGCGGTCCCGCCCTGCGGCTGTCCCGCCACGATGAACGCCGTCACCCCGCCCGCGAGCAGCACGAGACCCGCCCAGCCCTGCCGTCCCAGGGGCTGCTTCGTCCGGTACCGGGAGAGTGTCAGCGCGAACAGCAGGTTCGTGGCGAGGAGCGGTTCCACCAGGGAGATCTCACCTTGGGCCAGCGCGAGCGCGCCGAGGACCATGCCGCACACCATCAGGCCGATCCCGCCGAGCCACTCCGGCACCTTCACCAGGTCGAGCAGGAGCCGCGGCGAGAGGAAGTCGCTCAGCGGGGCGCGCTGGGCGGCGTCCTGCTGGAACACGAAGCCGAAGCCCAGGCAGCAGGCGGCCGATACGCCGAGGACGAGGATCAGGACCGACACGTCGTACCTCGAGACGGGGGACGGGACAGGCGCTCAAGGCGGGCCACGGGGTGGGGACTTGGCGGGTACCCGGCCGACGATAGTCCCGTTCTCCGTGCCCCGCTCCGCGAGTGACCCGAACCGGGTAGTTGACGTGGGTCACCCGGGTACTCAGGATCTGACTCACCAGTAACTCCCCCCTTTGGTGCGCCCCCGCCCCCGTACTAGGAGGAACGACCCTTATGGCCTACGACGCAGATGTGATCGTGATCGGCGCGGGTCTCGCCGGGCTCGCCGCGACGGCCGAGCTCGTCGACGCCGGCCGCCGGGTCATCCTGCTTGACCAGGAACCCGAACAGTCCATCGGCGGGCAGGCGCACTGGTCCTTCGGGGGACTGTTCTTCGTGGACTCGCCGGAGCAGCGGCGCCTGCGGATCAAGGACTCGCACGCGCTCGCCCTGCAGGACTGGATGGGCACGGCCGCCTTCGACAGGCCCGAGGACCACTGGCCGCGGAAATGGGCCGAGGCGTACGTCGACTTCGCGGCCGGCGAGAAGCGGTCCTGGCTGCACGGGATGGGCGTGCGGTTCTTCCCCGTCGTGGGGTGGGCCGAGCGCGGCGGGTACGACGCGCAGGGGCACGGGAACTCCGTGCCGCGCTTCCACATCACCTGGGGGACGGGACCGGGCCTTGTCGCACCGTTCGAGCGACGGGTCCGCGAAGGCGTCGCCCGCGGCCTCGTCCAGCTCAAGTTCCGCCACCGTGTCTCCGGCCTCTCCCGCAGCGCGGGCAGCGTCGACACCGTCACCGGAGAGGTCCTTGAACCCTCCGGCGTCGAGCGCGGCAAGGCCAGCAGCCGTGAGGTCACCGGATCCTTCGAGTACCGGGCCCAGGCGGTGATCGTGACGTCCGGCGGCATCGGCGGCAACCACGATCTCGTACGTGCCAACTGGCCCGAGCGGCTCGGCACTCCGCCCGAGCGGATGGTCGCGGGCGTGCCCGCACACGTCGACGGGCGGATGCTCGGCATCGCCGAGGACGCGGGTGCCCGCCTGATCAACCGCGACCGCATGTGGCACTACACCGAGGGCATCCAGAACTGGAACCCCATCTGGGAGAACCACGGCATCCGCATCCTGCCGGGCCCCTCGTCGCTCTGGCTCGACGCGCGCGGCGACCGCCTGCCGGTGCCGCTCTTCCCCGGCTTCGACACGCTGGGCACGCTGGAACACATCATGAAGTCCGGGTACGAGTACACGTGGTTCGTGCTCAACCAGCGCATCATCGGCAAGGAGTTCACGCTCAGCGGCTCGGAGCAGAACCCCGATCTGACCGGGAAGTCCGTGCGCGGTGTCATCGAGCGGGCGCGTGCCGATGTGGCGGCCCCCGTCAAGGCGTTCATGGACCACGGCGCCGACTTCGTCGTGGAGAAGGACCTCGGCGCGCTCGTGCGCGGCATGAACGCGCTGACCAAGGAGCCCCTCATCGACGAGGCGGCGCTGCGCCGCACACTCCAGGCGCGCGACCGCGAGATCGTCAACCCCTTCACCAAGGACCTGCAGATCACCGCGATCCGCGGCGCCCGCAAGTTCGTCGGGGAGCGGCTCATCAGGGCGGCTCCCCTGCACCCGATCCTCGACCCGAAGGCGGGCCCGCTCATCGCGGTGCGGCTCAACATCCTCACCCGCAAGACACTCGGCGGCCTGGAGACCGACCTCTCGTCACGCGTCCTGGCGCAGGGAGGGGATCCGCTTCCCGGTGTGTACGCCGCCGGAGAGGCCGCCGGATTCGGCGGCGGGGGAGTGCACGGCTACCGCTCGCTCGAAGGCACCTTCCTCGGCGGCTGTCTCTTCTCGGGGCGCGCGGCCGGGCGTGCAGCCGCCAAGTCCGTGAGCTGAGAGGTCCGTTCGCCGCTGCCGCCGAGCGATCGGCGGCAGTTGTCCCCATCGTGTCCGAGCGGGCAACCACGCAGGTCGGGATGAAGTCTGAGGGATTCGAAACGAGTTGGTGAAGGCCGTCACGACGGGCTGACCTTGACTGGAGCGCTGCCTGCCGCTTTGCTAAGCGTGATCATCCGTAAGCGAGCCGCGCCGGGGAGGAAGTCCCGCGGTGTCACCACCCCCACCCCCCTTGGGCCGTTCCCGCAAGCGAGCGGCGCACACCTTCGACGCCGCGCTCGACGACGCCGAACTGGTCACCGCCCGCACCGCGTTGGCCCAGGGCCGCTGGACCGAGGTCCGTGCGCTGTTCGCCGACACCGGCGACGACTGGGACCGCAGGGGCCACCGGTTCGACGTACTCGCGCAGGAGCACTCCACCACCGCCTGGACCCGTGACTGGCGGCTCGCCGAGCCCGAGAGCACCGACGCCGCCGTGCTGCTCGGCCATGCCGCGGTGCATCTCGCGCTGCGCGGCAAGGGGCGCCCGGAGAAGGCGAGGGAAGCCTGCCGGGAGGCGGCGGCGCTGGTCCCCGCCGACCCCACGCCCTGGCTCGCGCTGCTCACCCTGGAGCGCACCCTTGGCCGCGAGGAGGACGTCGTCCGGCTCTTCGACGAGGTCCGCCACCGCCACCCCGAGCACCACCACGCCCACCATCTGATGGTGGCCAGGCTCGCCGAGCGGCGCCCCGACGCGGGCCAGGACCCGCTGCACGAGGTGTACGACTTCGCCGCCTGGGCCGCCGAACAGGCGCCCGCGGACTCGCCGTTGGCGGTCCTTCCCGTCGTCGCCCACGCCGAGCGCTACCGCGTCCTCGCCACCGTCGGCAGCGAGCCCGCCGACCCCGCAGCCTCCGGGCACTGGACGGGCCGCCGGGCCCGCCAGGTCATGAAGGCGGCCTTCGACTGGTGGCTGGAGTGGGAGATGCCCGAGAGCAGGGCCCATCCGCGCTGCCGCGTCGACCTCAACTTCCTCGCCCACGCGAAGTTCTGCGAGGGCCGGGCCGCCGAGGCGGCCGCGCTCTTCGCGCGCATCGGGCGGCACGCGACCAAAGACCCCTGGTCTTATCCGGACCGGGACCCGTACACGGCGTTCACCGCCGCGCGCGACGTCGCGCGCGGAGCAGCCTGACCCACCGCACCATTCGTCCCCTGAAAGGACCACCGCGCCATGGCGACGGGAAGTTCGAGCAGTACGAGCGGCACCAGAGCCGCCGGCGCACCCGACAGCGGGATCAGCACCTACGTGGGCGAGGAGCGGGCCCTGCGCGCGGGCCGCCTCGGCACCGCGGGACTGCTGCTCTCCGTGCTCGCGGCGACCGGTCCCCTGATGGTCGTGGCCGGCGTCATGCCCACCACGTACGGCGTGATGGGTGTCGTCGGACAGCCGCTGCTCTTCCTCGTCCTCGGCGTGGTCCTCGGTCTCTTCAGCTTCGGGTACGCGGAGATGAGCCGTCACGTGCACAACGCGGGCGCCTTCTACGCGTACATATCGCGCGGCCTCGGCGGCACCGCGGGCGCCGGTGCCTCGCTGGTCGCGCTCGTCGCCTACAGCGCCCTGCAGGCGGGCCTCTACGGCCTCCTCGGCTTCGAGGTCTCCGGGCTGCTCAACACATACTTCGAGGTCGAAGTCGCCTGGTGGATACCGGCACTTGTCGCCGTCGCCGTCGTCGCCGTGCTCGCCTGGCTGAAGATCGACCTGAACGCGCGGGTCCTCGGCGTGCTGCTCCTGATCGAGGTGGCGCTCGTCGTCATCTTCGACATCGCGGCCATCGCCGACCCGGCCAAGGAAGGCCTGTCCCTGCACGCCTTCAACCCGGACACCCTCACCGGCGCGGGCGTCGCCACCTCGCTCTGCTTCTGCATCGCGGCCTTCACCGGCTTCGAACAGGCGCCGGTGTACGCCGAGGAGACCAGCCGCCCGCAGGTCGTCGTCGCCCGCGTGATGTTCTTCGCCGTGGGCTTCGTCGCGCTCTTCTTCGCGATCAGCTCCTGGGCGCTCACGGTCGCGGCGGGCCCCTCCGGCATCGTCCCGGCCGCGCAGGAACAGAGCGCGGGGCTGCTCTTCGGGCTCACCGAGTCCCGGCTCGGCTCCACCTTCACCGACGTACTCCATGTCCTGTTCGTGACCGGCATGTTCGCGGCGATCCTCTCCTTCCACAACGTGGTCGCGCGGTACGCCTTCGCCATGGGCCGCGAGGGACTGCTGCCCGCCGCGTTCGGGAAGACCAACACCTCCACCGGCGCCCCCGGCACCGGCTCCCTGCTCCAGACGGTCGTCTCCGTCCTGATCGTGGTGGCCTTCGCGGTGACCGACGACGGCCCGTTCGGCGACCCCACCGCACCGGTCCTGCACCTGTTCACCTGGCTCGGCAACATCGGCGCCCTGGGCGTCATCCTCCTCATGGCCACGGCGTCCGTCGCGGTCATCGTCTTCTTCGTCCGCCGCGGCGCCGCTCGCCCCCAGGCCTGGCGCATCACCGCGTCCGCGCTCGCCGCGATCGGCCTGCTCGTCATCGCGGGCTACACGGTCAAGGACTTCGACGTCCTGGTCGGCGCGGGCCCCGGCTCGGCGCTCAGCTGGGTGCTGCCCGGCATCATCCTGCTGGCCGCCCTGATCGGTGTGGTCTACGGCGCGATCCTGCGCTCCACCAAGCCGGACGCGCACGCCAGGATCGGCCTGGGCAACGAGGCGTTCCAGCTGGAGAAGGCGGCGCGTCCGGATATGACGGAACGCTGACGGACACCCGCGGCCCCTGTACCCCGGGGGCCGCGGGTGCTCGAATCGGAGGGTGACAACTCCCCATCCGCACCAGCCCGAAGAGGACCACGGCGAGCGCGGCGGCGCGCCGGTCGGCCGCCGTCTCGTCCTCGGGATGCTCGGCCTGGGCGTCGCGGGCGTGGCCGCCGCGCCGCCCCTCCAGCGGGGCCTGGAGTCCTTCCTGGGCGCCGCCTCCGACAAGGACCCCACCGGCCTGACGGACCTGCTCCCCAACGGCGGCGGCTTCCGCTACTACTCGGTGGCCTCGTCCGTCCCGCACCGCGACGCGTCGTCGTACCGCCTGAAGATCGACGGCCTGGTGGACAGGCCGACGACGCACTCACTGGCGGACCTGCGTGCCCTGCCCCAGACCCGCCTGGTCCGCGACGTCCAGTGCGTGACGGGCTGGCGGGTGCCGAGCACCCCCTTTGAGGGCGTACGGCTCTCCCGGCTCCTGGACGCGGCGGGCGTGCGCCCCACGGCCCGCGCCGTGCGCTTCACCTGCTTCGACGGGACGTACAGCGAGAGCCTTACGTTGCGGCAGGCGCGGCGGGCGGATGTGCTGGTGGCCCTGCGCATGCAGGACAAGGACCTGGGCCACAGCCACGGCGGCCCGGTCCGCCTCTATGTCGCCCCCATGTACTTCTACAAGTCGGCGAAGTGGCTCTCCGGGATCGAGCTCACCGACGAGGTGGTGCCGGGGTACTGGGAGCGCCGGGGTTACGACGTCGACGCCTGGGTGGGTGATTCGAATGGCCGTGACGACGAGCCGACGGAGGTCTGAGGTCGCGCGGTTCAGCCCTGCGCAACGGTGGGCGCATCGCCTGACGGCGCTCCTGACGGGCGTCTGCGTGGCGACGGCGGCCTGCCTCTACCTCCCGTTCCTCGCCGAACTGGTCGGCCGCCGGGCCCTGGTGGTGACCCTCCACACATGGTCGGGCCTGCTGCTTCCGGCCCCCTTCCTGGCGGGCCTGGCCTCCCGCGCCTTCCGCGGCGACCTGCGGCTCCTGAACCGCTTCGGTGCGCACGACAAGGTCTGGCTCCGGTCGGCCCTGCGCCGCAGGGCCGCGCCGCGCCCGGCGGGCAAGTTCAACGCGGGGCAGAAGCTGTACGCCGGCTGGATCGGCGGGGCGGTCCTGGTGATGCTGGGTACGGGCCTGCTGATGTGGTTCACGCATCTCGCCCCGCTGGCTTGGCGGACGGGAAGCACGTTCGTCCACGACTGGCTGGCCCTGGCGATGGGGGTGGTCCTTGCCGGGCATGTGGGGATGGCACTGGGGGACCCGGAGGCGAGGCGCGGAATGCGGACCGGCTCGGTGGACCCGGAGTGGGCGCAACGGAAACACCCACTGTGGCGCAGGTAGCTGCCTCCCCTCCCAACCCCGCCGCTCCGCGGCGGATCTTTCCCGCCCACCCGCCCGATTGCCCCGGAGTTGCCCGCCCACCCCGTCGGTAGGTCTTCCAGCCCGGCCGCAGACCTTTCAGCCCGTCCGGCGTTTGAGGACGAACTCGGCGGAGCCGGTGATGGACGGTCACCCCGGCCGGCGGAGCCGGAAGTGATTCGGGTAGGGGCGGGGTTGGGGAAAAGAACCCCGCCCTGACCCCGGCTAAAGCACCAGCGAAAGCAGCAGCACGAACCCACCCGCGACCACGGAGATGATCGTCTCCATGACCGACCAGGTCTTGATCGTCTGCCCCACGTCAAGCCCGAAGTACTCCTTCACCAGCCAGAACCCCGCATCGTTCACATGCGAGAAGAACAGCGACCCCGCACCGATCGCCAGCACCAGCAGCGCCGTATGCGAGTCGGACATGTCCGCCGCCAGCGGAGCCACAAGCCCCGCCGCAGAGATCGTGGCCACCGTCGCCGACCCCGTCGCGAGCCGGATCACCACAGCGATCAGCCACGCGAGCAACAGCGCCGGAATCGACCAGTCCTTGGAGATGTCAAGGACCATCTGACCGACACCCGAGTCGATCAGCGTCTGCTTGAAGCCACCACCCGCACCGACGATCATCAGCACACCGGCGATCGGCGCGAGCGACTTCTCGACCGTCGTCGAGAGACGGTCCTTGGTGAAGCCGGCCGCCCGGCCCAGCGTGAACATGCCCACGATGACCGCGGTGAGCAGCGCGATCAGCGGCGACCCGATGACGTCGAAGACGCGCTGCACGGTGTGCTCGGGGTTGTCGACGATGATGTCGACCAGCGCCTTGGCCAGCATCATGACCACCGGAAGCAGGATGGTCGCGACGGAGGCGCCGAAGCTGGGGCGCTTGTCCAGGTTGTCCGAGGTGCGCTCGGGGATCATGCGGTCGGGCACCGGGACGTCGACCCAGCGGGCGGCGTACTTCGAGAAGACCGGACCGGCGATGATCACCGTCGGGATGGCGACCAGAACGCCGAGCGCCAGCGTGATCCCCAGGTTCGCGCCCACCGCGTCGATCGCGACGAGCGGACCGGGGTGCGGCGGAATGAGGCCGTGCATCACGGACAGGCCGGCGAGGGCTGGGATGCCGATCCGCATCAGCGAGTAGTTGCCGCGCTTGGCGACCATCAGGACGACCGGGATCAGCAGCACGATGCCGACCTCGAAGAAGAGCGGAAGGCCGATCACCGAGGCGATGAGGACCATCGCCCAGGGCATCGCCTTGCCGCCGGACTTCCCCGCCTTGGCCAGGATCGTGTCGACGATCTGGTCGGCGCCGCCGGAGTCGGCGAGCAGCTTGCCGAGGATCGCGCCGAGGGCGATCAGGACACCCACGCCCGCGACCGTGGAACCGAGCCCCGCCGTGAAGCTGGCGATCGCCTTGTCGAGCGGGGCGCCCGCGAAGGCGCCGAGGGCGAGCGATCCGATGGTCAGGGCCAGGAACGCGTGCAGCTTGAACTTCGTGATGAGCAGGACGATGACGGCGATGCCCGCGAGGACGGCGATACCCAGCTGGGCATGGCCAGCGGAGGTGATCGGCTCGAGGGGGTCCGCTGCCAGCATCTCAACGCTGAGACTGGTCACGGTGGCTTCCTTGTACGTCAGGGGAGAGGGGACGGTGGTGCGGGTGAGGGGGGTTGCGCGCCGGCGGAGCCACCCGCCGGGCGGGTCTACTTGTCGAGGGCGAGCAGGGCCTCGTACGCCCGCTCGCTGATCTCTTGGGGAGTGCCGGTGACATCGACGGCGACGCCCGCCTCGTCCGCGCCGAGCGGCTGGAGCGTGGCGAACTGCGAGTCGAGGAGGGCCGTCGGCATGAAGTGGCCCTGCCGGTGGGACATCCGGTCCTCGATGAGCTCGCGGGTGCCGGTGAGGTGGACGAAAACGAGGCCGGGGGCCTCGGCCCGCAGCCGGTCGCGATAGCTGCGCTTGAGCGCCGAGCTGCTGACCACACCGCCGCGTCCGGCGCGGCCGTGCGCCCAGGCGCCGATGGCGTCGAGCCAGGGCCAGCGGTCGTCGTCGGTCAGCGGGGTGCCGGCCGACATCTTGGCGATGTTCGCCGGGGGGTGGAAGTCGTCGCCTTCGGCGTAGGGAACGCCGAGCCGATCTGCGAGCAGGGGGCCGATCGTGGTCTTGCCGGTTCCTGCCACGCCCATCACTACGACGACGTGTGGGGTGCTCATCGCTGTCCTGCCTCGCTGTCTTCATCGACATCTTCGACGTCATCGACATCGGTCGTGCACGGACCGCCGGTCGGGGGAGAGCCGACGGTCCGTTCACGTCACTGAAACCCATTAGGTCTGACGAATTCAAGAGGCTGTGACGCAAAAGTCTGACTTTTTGTTCCCGAGGGTCCCCACATACCCTGACGTCATGACCGAACCTGCCCGTGGGCTGCACGCTCGTGTACTGGAAAGCCTCGGGCCCGCCATCACCGGCGGTGAGTACCCGCCGGGCAGTGTCTTGCGTACGGATGAACTGGCGCAGCGCTTCGAGGTGTCACGTTCCGTCATCAGGGAAGCCGTGCGGGTGCTCGAGTCCATGCACCTCGTCGAGTCGCGGCGCCGGGTGGGCGTGACCGTACGGCCCACCGAGGAGTGGAACGTCTACGACCCGCAGGTCATCCGGTGGCGGCTCGCGGGCGCCGACCGGCCGCGCCAGCTGCGCTCCCTCACCGTCCTGCGCTCTGCGGTCGAACCGGTCGCCGCGGGGCTCGCCGCGCAGCACGCCACGCCCGAGCAGTGTGCCGCCCTCACGGAGTGCGCGCTCGGCATGGTCGCCACCTCGCGGGGGCAGCAGCTGGAGGGCTACCTCTTCCACGACATCAACTTCCACCGCATTGTTCTGAACGCTTCCGGCAACGAGATGTTTGCTCGGCTTGGCGATGTCGTTGCTGAGGTGCTCGCCGGGCGTACGCATCACCAGGTGATGTTCGAGGATCCGGATCCGGCCGCCGTCACGTTGCACGTGCGGGTCGCCGAGGCCGTGCGCGAAGGCGACGCCGTCCGTGCGGAGGCTCTGACGCGGGAGATTGCGGTGGGTGCGCTGCAGGAGCTGGACATTCTCGCCCCGTAGCTGGGCTTCCCCTGCTGGGGCGCCGTGTGTGTCTGCGGGTGCTTTGTGGCTTGTCGCGCAGTTCCCCGCGCCCCCTGAGGGGCGTCGGCCTGGCCCGCAGCTCATTGGGGCGTCCCCGTCGGGGACAATGAGACCCATGTCCCGACGCCCCACCCGCCGCCCCAAGACCTGCCCCTGCGGGCGCCCCGAGCCGTACGAGTCGTGCTGTGGACGGCTGCACCGGGGGGAGGCGAAGGCCGCCGTGCCCGAGGAGCTGATGCGCTCCCGCTACAGCGCCTTCGTGAAGCGGGACGAGGCGTACCTCCTGCGCACCTGGCACCCGAGGACCCGGCCGCCCCGCGTCGAGTTCGACCCCGGCATGCGCTGGGTGGGCCTGGAGATCCTGGCGACCGCCGAAGGCACGGCGTTCCACAGCACGGGCACGGTCGAGTTCCGGGCCCGGTACACCGACGGGGGCCGCCAGGACGCGCTGCACGAGCGCAGCAGGTTCGAGCGGGTCCACGGGGCCTGGGTGTACGTCGACGGCGACTTCATCGAGTAGCGGGGGGCGCGCGGCGACCCGTACGGGACCGGCCATCAGCGCCCTCTCGCTCTTGGGGCTGCTGTGGGTGGAGGCCCCAGAGGGACTCGCGGACGATCACACGCGCCACGCCACGCCCCCGCCACGGCCCGCCGACGGGCCCAAATACCGCCGCCCGCCTGCCTGTTCGAGCTGCGACGCAGGCCCCACATATAGGCGAGATCCCGCGCTGCGGCCGTCCGGTGCCGCCACTAGCGTCCTAGGCCCTGTCGTCGGACTCCCGCCTGCCCCGCGACGCCTGGCACGTACTCTCCCCGCACCGGGCGAAAGCCCGAGTACGCCCAGTACGAGGGCTTCCACCCGGCACGCCGACAGCACGCACCAGACGCCGCGAGGCCCGCCCTTCGGGCGGACGGCGGGAGTCCGACGACAGGGCCTAGCCCCGTCCCGTACGCCTGCGTGCGAAGGAAACGCCTGATGGCCGACACCGGACAGTACGAGCAGAGTTACGAGCGTTACGTGGGCGGCAGCCCCGAGGCGGAGCGGCGGCTTTTCGAGCGCCTGGCACGCGAACTGATGAAGGTTCAGGTCAAGAACCGGCGGGCGGGCGGCGCCGGTTCACTCGCCCGCACCCAGCATGCGAAGTCCGCACTCGGCGTGGAGAACGCCCGCTTCTCCTTCCGCGACGACCTGCCCGATGCGCTGCGCACCGGGTTCGCCCGGCCCGGCGCCGAGTACCCGGCGACCGTGCGGCTCTCCAACGCGAGCGGCATCCGGCAGGGCGACGGGGTGGCCGATCTGCGCGGCGTCGCCGTGCGGGTGACGGTGTCGGCCGAGGAGAGCCACGACCTGCTCGCCACCAACTACCCGGTGTCGCACGCCCGTGACGCCCGCGAGTTCGTCGCCTTCGCCAAGGCCATGGCGGGCGCGACGAGCCCGCTGAAGAAGGCCCTTGGCCTGTTCGTGAAGCTTCCGCTCGCCGTCGGTCTCTCCGCCGCGACGCGGATGCGCCGCAACATCCAGGCAGCCACCCGCCACAAGGTCGACAGCCTTGCCAGGGAGACCTATTGGAGCCGCGGCGCGATCCTGTGGGGCGACGCGGGCCCGGTCCGCTATCTGCTGCGCCCCGTCGTGGGCAGCGCCCCCGAGCCCAGGCCCGAGCGCCGCGATCCCCGCTTCCTGCACCGCGAACTCGCCCACCGCCTCGTCACGTCGGACGTCGCCTTCGAGCTGTGCGTACAGCGCTACGTCGACGAGCGGCGCACGCCCGTCGAGGACGGCTCCGTGGACTGGAAGGACGCCATCACCCCCGCGGTTCCCATCGGGCGCCTCACCGTGCCACGCCAGGACATCACCACCGCCGAGGCGCAGGCCGCCGCCGGGCGCGTCGAAGAGCTCGCCTTCAACCCCTGGTACACGACCGACGAATTCCGCCCCCTGGGCAACCTCAACCGCGCCCGCAAGGCCGCGTACGAAGCGAGCGCCGCCCACCGCCAGGGGCTGCGCTTCAGCACGGAGGAACCGCTGCGCAACCGCGTGCTCGGCATCCCCGTCGGCGGCTTCTTCCGCGTACTCAACCGCTATGTCCCCTGGCACAAGCTGCCGTTGGAGCCGAGCCTGCTGAACCTGGTCTTCCTGCGCAAGGTGCTCAGGCGCCTCAACCTCATCGACACCGACGTGCACGAGGCGCCCCCGAAGGCCGTCCCCGTGCCGGCGCCCGTCGACGAGCGGCTGCGCACGGCCCGGTCCTACGACGGCACGTCCAACGATCTCTCCGCGCCGTCCATGGGAGCCGTCGGCGCGGCCTTCGGACGCAACCTGAAGCCGGACTACCGGCCCGACCTCTTCGACACCCCGAACCCGGTCACCGTCAGCCGCGAACTCCTGCAGCGCGACACCTTCGTACCGGCGACCACGCTCAACATCCTGGCCGCCGCGTGGATCCAGTTCCAGGTCCACGACTGGGTCAACCACCGCCGCTACCCGGCCGGCGGCAAGACCGTCGAGGTCCCGCTGCCGCCCGGCAGCACCTGGCACAACACCCCGGGCGGGCCACCCGAGAACGTGATGCGCTTCGCCGAGAACGAGGGCATCCAACTGCCGGGCAATCAGCCGCCGATCCTCTTCGCCAACACCGCGTCGCACTGGTGGGACGGCTCCGAGGTGTACGGCGCCGACGAGCGCACCGCCAGGTTCCTGCGCGCCCCGGACGGCGGCGCCGATCTGCGCCTGGAGGACGGGCATCTGCCCATCGGCCAGAACGGCGTCCCGCTCACCGGCTTCAACGACAGCTGGTGGCTCGGTCTCAGCGCGATGCACACCCTCTTCGCCCGTGAGCACAACGCGGTCTGCGCGGCGCTGCGCGGCGAGTACCCGGCGATGAGCGAGGACAGCGTCTACCACACGGCACGCCTGGTCGTCTCCGCCCTCATCGCCAAGATCCACACCGTGGAGTGGACCCCCGCGATCCTCGCCACCAAGGCCATCGACCTCGGCCTGCACACCAACTGGGAGGGCCCGCCCGACAATTGGCTCAACAAACTGGGCCTGTGGCTCCTGGAGTCCCACTCGCTGACCGGGATCCCCAAGACCCTGCCGGACCACCACGCGGCGCCGTACTCCCTCACCGAGGACTTCGTCACCGTCTACCGGATGCATCCGCTGATCCCCGACGACTACGTGATGCGCGAGCACCACTTCGGGCAGCGCCTGGAGAGCCTCGGCTTCAACGACATCCAGGGCGCCGCCGCCGAGGCCGCCATCCGCAAGACGGGCCTGGCCGACACCCTCTACTCCTTCGGCATCGCCCACCCCGGCGCGATCACCCTGAACAACTTCCCGCGCGCGCTGCAGCGCTTCGAGCGCGACGGGGAGATCATCGACCTGTCCGTCGTCGACCTCGTGCGCACCCGCAGGCGGGGCGTGCCGCGCTACAACGACTTCCGCGCGGGCCTGCACAAGCCGCGGATCAGCCGCTTCGAGGACCTGACCCAGGACCCCGAGACCCTGGCACGCCTCAAGGACGTCTACGACTCGGTCGACGAGATCGACACCGTGGTCGGCCTGTTCGCCGAGAACCCGCCGACCGGCTTCGGCTTCAGCGACACCGCCTTCCGCATCTTCATCCTGATGGCCACGCGCCGCCTGCAGAGCGACCGCTTCCTGACCGTCGACTACCGCCCCGAGATCTACACGCCGCTCGGCATGGACTGGGTCGAGAAGGGCGGCATGAAGTCCGTCATCCTGCGGCACGCCCCGGACCTCGCGGGGCTGCTGCCGCGCGAGGCGAGCGCGTTCGCGCCGTGGCGGCAGGTGCAGCCGATGCGGGACGGCGGCAGCGATGCCGCGGGATGACGGCGGGGACGGGCCCCGGGCGGACGGGCACCACCCGGGGCTCGACGACCTCTTCGTACGCCCCCTCCTGGAGACGGTCTGGCGCCGCCGCACCCACCGGGTGAGCCGCGGCGCCAACGTCCCGGCGGGGTCGATGAGTCACGTGTCCGAGCAGGCCCCGCAGCCGCTCACCGAACTGGAGGAGGCGGTCCTGATCGCCCTGACCGGCTGCACCGGTCTGACGATGCCGGACCGCCCCTTCGACGACCCGCGCAACGGCAAACCGATCATGGCGAAGCCGAACCTGACGATGGCGGGGCGCACGGCCGGCAGCCCCGACAACGCGCAGGGCACGCACTTCTTCCTGATCAACGACACGGGGACGTACTACCTGCGCAAGCTGGACCCGGCGCCCGGGGAACCCTTCGACGCGCTGACCCTGACCGACCGCGCCCGGCAGTCCAAGGTCCAGGTCCTCGACCACCGCCTCGACGTCGCCGAGGGCCTGCGGGACTTCCCCGCCTACCTGGACTCGAACCGCTTCCTGTCCAACCTGCCCGGTACGACGCTGCTGTTCCCGGTGGTGGACCTCTCCCACCAGTACATCAACGCCCTGATGTACCTGCTCACACAGCCGGACGGCGCCCGCCCCACCCTGGTGGACGACCGCAACTTCTACCGCCCGGCGGGCGTGAAGAAGTGGATCCGCAACGGCTTCCTGAACGAGAAGCTGAAGCTGCCGCTGGGCGCGCTCGGCCCCCTGCGCACCCAGATCGAGGCGGACCTGCTCCTCCAGAACCTCATGCTGGTGGCCGAGGGGATGGGCCTCGGCGCCTGGATCCACGCCTCCATCAACCCCCAAATAGCGCTGGGCGACCCGAAGTTCAGCCGTGCGTACGGCAAGATGCTCGGCTTCACCTTCGTCACCCCGCGCTGGCGCGTCGCCGACCTGTGGCGCTGGCACATCCCTCTTCCCAGGTACGCCAACGTCCGCTCGCACCCCGTGGGGCTCAAGGCACCGAATGGCGAGCCACTGATCTCCGCCATGTGCCCGCCCGCGTTCGCGTCGATGTCCGACGCGGTGGACGCCGTCATCCGCGAGAAGTTCGGCCCCGGCGGCGTCTACGGCGACAAGGACGTCTTCTCCCGCATCTACCGGGAGGACTACGGCCGGCGCTATCTGGCGGAGGCGAGCGAGTACGAGGACCGGGTCGTCGAATGCGCCCGCGACATCTGCGCGTACATCCTGCGCACCCACCGCCGCTTCCCCGCGCACACGGACGCGATCCACGTCCCCGGCGTCTGGCTCCAGGCGCACCACGTGGAGCGGCCCTACTACGAGAAGTACTTCACGAACGGTCTGACGGACGCCCATCGCCGGCACGGGGAGCTGTGGGACGACTGACCCGCGGTGCGATCCAGCCACCGCCCGCACCCCTGGCCGAAGATCACCTACCGTCGCCGTCCGCTGACCGACCGGGTTGATCAACACCATGCCCCACCAGATAAGCTCCGCTGCAGCGCCGTGAGTTGACGCGATATCGAGATTCGCGCACCCACGGCGCCGTCGCGCTGTCGTACGGGGGATCACGCAGGTGATCGAGGGGGTGCCGCCGTCCCGGGGTACCGAGATGCGATGGGTGCGACCCCTTGGTTGGGTTGTCCACTCTTCGATCGCGTTGGTTTGAGGATGCAGATGGAACTTGCCACTCCGCCGCCGACCGCGGCCCGTGCACCGGCGGCCTGGTACAGCTGGTGGCTGCTGCCGACCGGTCTCGGCGCCGGCAGCGTCGTCATGCTGGTCGCCGGCTCCGAACCGGCCCGAATACCCGCCGCGCTCGTCGGCCTCGCCGGCACCGCCGCCGCCGCGGCATGTGTCCGCCTCCTGTTGCGTACGCGACAGGGCCTGAGCCGCGCCGCCGACGAGTCGCGCACCGCACAGCTCAGCCACTCCCAGCAGTGGCAGCAGCACCTCGCCGCCCTGGAGCGGCAGCACGAGGACAAGAACGCCGCCCAGGAGGCCCAGTGGGCCGACGAGGCCAAGGCGTGGCAGTGGCAGCTCGACCGCCAGCAGGCGCTGGTCGCCCGCCTCGCGGAGGAATTCCTGCCCTCGGCCATCGCGGGCCTGCGCGGCGGCGCGGCGATCGACGACGTGCTGCCCGTCGAGCTTGAGCAAGAGACCGAGATCACACCGGAGTTCAGGCTCGAAGTGCGCAAGGCCCTGCGGACCGGCCTGATCGCCGTCGAGGAGGAGCTCAACCGCAGCACCTCCGCCGAGCAGGCCGTCATCAGCATCGGCAGCCGGATCCACGTACTGACCGGAAAGATCCGTGGCCGGCTGCACGAGATGCAGGGCGAGCACGGCAGGACCCCGGCCGTCGCCCAGGGCCTGATGGAGCTCGACCAGGCGATCGGCCCCGCCGACTGTCTGGCCGCCAGCATCGGCGTGCTCGGCGGCACGGACCGTCCAGGCCGCCAGTGGCAGGAGCCGCAGCGTCTGCTCAGCGTCGTACGCGGCGGCATCGGGCGCATCAAGGACTTCGACCGGATCCAGCTGCGCCAGTTGCCCGAACTCGGCGTCGACGGCGGTCTGGTGGACCACCTCACGCTGATCTTCGCCCACCTCCTGGACAACGCGGCGCGCTACTCGCCGCCCACCGAGCCGGTCGTCGTGTCCGGCAAGGAGGTGCCCAACGGCGTCGGCATCGAGATCCAGGACGCCGGCAAGGGCCTGACCGACGAGAAGAAGCAGCAGGCGCTGCAGGCGCTCGAAGGCATCGCCGAGGGCCCCGGCATCGGCGGCCTCGCGGAGGACGCGCACCTGGGCCTGCGGGTCGTCGGCACGCTGGCCCGCAAGTACGGCATCCGGGTCACCTTCGCCGACTCGCCCTGGCTGGGCACCTCGGTGGTCGTCGTCGTACCGCACAAGTACTTCAGCCCGCTTCCGGCCGCGTCCGTGTCCGTCCCCGCCGCCGCCCAGGCCGGGTCCACCACCGCCGAGGCGCCCGTCGCCGCCACCGCCCCGGCCGCCGAGCCGGTCGCCGCCCCCGAGCAGGCCTCTCCCGCCGAGCCGAACGGCGCCGGCGAAGCCACCGCGGACGTCACTCCGGGCGGTCTGCCCCGGCGCAGGAGCAAGCGTGCCGAGGCCCCCAAGGCGGTCGAGCGGCCGGCGGCCACTCCCGCGCAGCCCGTAGCGCCGCCGGACGCGTCCTTCACCGGCCTGGCGGCCTTCGCCACCGCTGGACGAGAGACCGACGAGCCCCGCACCGAAGAGAGCGACTAGCCACATGACGCAACACGAAACCGACGTGAGCTGGGCGCTCCGCGATCTGACCGAGAGCATCCAGGAGATCCGCTTCGCCCTGGTCGCGTCGAGCGACGGCAAGGCCATCACGTCGTACGGAGCCGACGACCCGGACGACGTGGACCGCTTCGCCGCCGTGGTCGCCGGACTGCAGGCGCTCGCGCAGCCGGTGGCGGACCAATTCCCGAAATTCGGCGGCCAGTTGCGCCTGGCGATGATCGAGGTGGACGGCGGGCACCTGTTCGTGGTGCGGGCCGGAGTGGAGACGTACCTCGGCGTCCTCGCCAAGGAAGGGCTCGATCAAGGGCTGCTCGGGCACCAGATGAGGGACCTGTCCCGCAGGATGGGTGAGCTCCTCGGCACCACTCCGCGCCAGGAGGAGCAGTCTGGATGAGTGGCCCCCACCGGTCCGGCCCCCCACGGCCCACGGAACCGTCCGGTCTCGAGCGCTACTACGTGCTCACCGGCGGTCGCAGTGGTCCAGGTGGGCCGGCGGCCGGCCTCGACGTGGCGACCCTCATCGTCTCCCGCTCCGCCCCCGCTCCCGGTATGCAGCACGAGCACGAGGACATCGTGCGCCGGTGCCGCGATCCGCTGTCGGTGGCCGAGCTGGGCGCCCATCTCGGACTGCCGTTCAACATTCTCGCGGTGCTCGTGGCCGACCTGCTGGAAGCGGGCCTGGTGGACGCCCGTGATCCCATCCCGGCTTCCACACCCGGCCATGGGGCGGACCTCGCGCTCCTTGAGGAGGTACTCAGTGGACTTCAAAGGCTTTGACCGTCCGGACCAGCCGACGACAGCGGGCTCACTGCCCGCCGAGAGCCGCTCGGTCAAAGTGATGATCGCCGGGGGCTTCGGCACCGGCAAGACCACCATGGTCCGCTCCGTGAGCGACATCAAACCGCTCACCACCGAGGAGACCCTGACCCAGGCGAGCATCGACGTCGACCACCTCATCGGCGTCGCCGACAAGACCGAGACCACGGTCAGCCTGGACTTCGGACGGATCGGACTCAACGAACAGCTGGTGCTCTACCTGTTCGGCACGCCGGGCCAGGAGCGCTTCTGGTTCCTGTGGAACGGCCTGTTCAAGGGGGCACTCGGCGCGGTCGTCCTGGTGGACACGCGGCGCCTCGCGTCCAGCTTCCGGGCGATCGAGGAGATGGAGCGGCAGGGCGTGCCGTTCGTCATCGCCCTGAACGTCTTCCCCGACTCCCAGGAGCACCCCATCGAGGAGATACGCGACGCCCTGGACATCTCCGAGCACACCCCGGTCGTCGCCTGCGACGCCAGGGACCGGGGGTCCAGCCGCGATGTCCTCATCGCCCTGATCCGCCATCTCAAGGAACGCTCCGCCGCCGCCCTGGAGGCCGCCCGATGAACTCCCCGACCCCGGCTTCCGAGGGCTGCCCGGTCGCCCACGGCGGTCCGAACGGGCTCGCCCGTCTGTACGGGGAGCACGCGGCCAAGGACCAGCAGGGCATCTACGAGCGGCTGCGCAAGCAGCACGGCTCGGTCGCGCCCGTCCTCCTCGAAGGGGACATACCGGCCTGGCTGGTCCTCGGCTACCGCGAGAACCGGCGGGTCCTTGAGAACCCGCGCCAGTTCGCCCGTGACTCGCGGATCTGGCGGGACTGGAAGGAGGGGCGCGTCGAGAACACCTCGCCCCTGATCCCGATGCTCGCCTGGCGCCCCGACTGCGTCTCCCAGGACGGTGAGCCGCACCGGAGGCTGCGCGCGGCGGTCACGGACAATCTGCAGGCCCTGGCGGACCGCGGCGTCAAGCGGCACGTCACGTACTTCGCCAACAAGCAGATCGACGCGTTCGCCGAGGAGGGCAGCGCGGATCTCGTCGCGCAGTACGCCGAGTACCTGCCGATGCTGGTCCTGACGCGGCTGTTCGGCCTGCCCGAGCGGGAGGGGCGACAGCTCGCGGTGTCCTGTGCGCAGGTCATCAAGGGTGGCGCGGACGCCGTGGCGCACAACGACCGCATCATGCAGATCCTGGAGGCGCTGGCCGAGCGCAAGCGCGCCGAGCCGGGCGCCGACTTCACGACCGGGCTCCTCAGCCACCACGCCGACCTGGACGAGGGCGAGATCCTCAGCCATCTGCGTCTGGTCCTGATCACCGCGCACACCACCACGAGCAACCTGCTCGCCCGGGTCCTGCAGTCCGTGCTCACGCACGCCTCGCACATGGCCGGTCTGGTGAGCGGGCAGCTGAACATCTCCGCCGTGGTGCAGGAGGTCATGTGGAACACGCCGCCGCTCGCCGTCTGCCCGGGGCGCTTCGCCACGGCCGACCTGGAGCTCGGCGGCCAGCAGATCAAGTCGGGCGACCTGCTCGTCCTCGGCCTCGCGGCCGGCAATCTGGACCCGGAGATCCGGCCGGACGCCTCGACCGACCTGCACGGCAACCAGGCCCATCTCGCGTTCAGCGGCGGCGCGCACGAATGCCCGGGGCAGGGTCTCGGCCAGGGCATCATCGAGACGTCCGTCGACGTCCTGCTGCACCGGCTCTCCGGGCTGCGCCTGTCGGTCGAGCCCGGGGAACTCACCACCACCGCCTCCACGTGGGAGGCGCGCCTCGACCGCCTGCCCGTCGAGTTCGCGGCACAGACCGCCGGAGTCTGAGACGCCCCGGGCCGGACCGCGATCGGCGGTCCGGCTCGGGGTTCCTCTGTGTCAGACCGCGGTCAGCAGGTCGTCGAGCGAGCCGCGGCCCTGCTCCTCGGCCACGGCGGCGGGGCTGTCCTTGACCGCCGCGTACCGCCCGGTGGTCAGGGCCCACTCGTAGTTGCCGTTGATCCAGTGCCGCGCGGCCTCCACGCCCATCCGCACCAGGTCACGGTCGGCTTCCGACAGGTTCAGCTCGTCGCACATGGCGGGCACCTTCGCCTCGTACTCCAGGTAGTCGGCAAGGCGCTCCGTGGTCATCCGGATCGCGTCGTCGGCGGCCTCCTCCCAGGAGCAGCCGCGCTCGTGACGCAGCACGACGATGAGGTTGTGGCCGTCCCCCCGGCGCTTCTCGCGCTCGAAGGAGTGGATGTCGTTCATGAACCCGATGGTGTCCGCGGCGGCGTCCCGCAGCCCGATCATCACCGGATGCGCCTGCACCTGGGCGGGCACCTCGAAGCGGCGGCTGCGCTCACCCGCGTCGATGCTGTGGTGGATGCCCACGGTGCGCCGCCGGAAGTCGGTGTACTCCTCGAGCCCCAGGGCGGCGCCCCGCGCCGCCAGGTCGACCTCCTCGGAGTGCGCGACCAGGAACCGCCCCCAGGACGCCGCGAACCGGGTCCGCCATGCCAGGGACATGCCATCCGAGAGCTGCGCCCACACCTCGGCCCAGGCCACCGTGATCGGGCAGACGACACGGGGCTCGCTGCCGGCGGGACGCAGCGGGGTCGCGATGAGCTCACGGGCGACCTCGGCGATGCGGTCGGCGCGGTCGGGCCGGCCCGTGTCGAACTGGTCGTCGAAGAGGAAGGCCAGCGAGAACCAGTTCATCAGGACGACCATGTCGTCGGCCGAGGCGTGCGGATAGGTGCGTATGGCCGCCTGCGGCAGATCCCAGCTCACATACTCCTCGAACCCGGCCTGACTTCGCACCAGGCCCATCTCCCTCACCCATCGCAGGTGTTGCTCACGCGCATAGGCGAGGTGCTCGCTGACGGGGGTGGTGAAGGGGAGGTCGAACCGGACATCCTGCGGCATTCACGGTCTCCTAGAAAGGCGCACGCGGAGTCCCCCCTGAATCCGGCGTGCGAGCGTGTGTTCGATTTATCGATCAACTGCGCTACCAGGCTGCCCGTGTCGTAAACGATCTATGCTGTGACCGAGATCATTCAGTGCGTCAGGAGTGGTCTGTGGGACTGGGGTTGAAGCGTGAGGAAGCAGACGTCGTCAGTTGTTCATCGGCAATTGCCTGCACGACCGACGGCGCCGTGAACGCCCCATGGGCCAGGTAATCGGCCCAGCTTTCTATGCTGAGAACCCTCGCCCACAGACGTCTGGCGTGCCGCTCTTCCACATGATTCGCCAACTCCGCGAGGGCATGTACCTGCTGCTGGGCCTCGGGGATCCGCAGGGCCGTCTCTTCCGCGCGCTCGTAGAGCCCGAGCAGCGTGAGAATCTTCGTCGACTCGGCCAGAACGCGGGACCGTTCCCCCTGGATACGCAAGGTTTCGGACAGGGAATCGATGTCCGCCAGCAATGCGAGGCAACGGTTCGGAGCGCCGGCATCCGCCCATGCGCGGGCGACTCCGAGGAGGGCCAAGGCCTGTTTGTAGGGGTCATGGAGTCCCGGCGCGAGGGCCTGGGCCCAGTCGAGGTCGCCGGCAGCGACGGCGAGGTCGATCAACTCCGTCTGGATCTTTGTCCGTTCGCCTGCCTGCCCGATGCCGCCGGCCAACACTTCAGCCTGGTGTCCGAGGCCCTTGGCCCGTGCGGCATCTCCCATCGTCATCATGGCGCGAGCGAGGTTGAGCAGAGCACGGCTCTGATGGCAGACATTGCTGGTGCGGTCACGCAGACGCGCTTCCGCCGTCTCGGCGAGTTGAAGGGCGCGTTCACGGTGCCCCAGCAGAGCATCGAGGCGCGCTGTGCCCACCATGGCCTCGATCTGCTCCTGCGGGTCGACCAGCGACAGGCCGGTCTCTTCGGCCTGTGCCCGCAACGTGTGGGCGAGGCTGTGTGCACCATCGACGGCATACTTCCGGGCCAGTTCGAGGAGGAGGTGGAGCCGCCTGGCAGGCGTGCGGATCCTTTCGGCGAAGGCCTGTGCCAGTGCGGGCTCCTTCATTTCCACCGCCGCGACCCGTACGAAGGAGACGAGTTCCCCGTCCCTGACGCGAGAGTCCCCCTCCCCGGGCAACTCCGCGATACATTCCGGAACGCTGATGGCTCCACCCCTGACGAGCTGTATAAGCGCCCACATACGTCTGCCCGGGACGGAAATGCTCTGTGCCAGGAGCCGGGCGCGTCCGGGATCTCCCGCCGCCGACACCGCGGCGACGACCGGGACGAGGGCCACCGCCCGCTCGGCGGAAGTCCCCAGCCCTTGGGCCAGTTCTGTGGCGTCCTGCGACAAATCCCTGGCGAGTTCGCGCCGTCCGGCGCTCGCTGCCGTACGGGCCAGGGATGTCAGCAGCTTGGCCCGGGCGGCCGGGTGGGGCAGAGCACGTGCGATGGCCTCGGCCTCAGCCGAGAGCGCCTCCCATCGGGCATGGTCCTCCGCGAGAATGGCCGCGAGCGCCAGACTGTTCAGCGCGCGTGCCCTGTGGAACGGCCCAGGAATCGTGCGCACGAGGCTGAGGGCACTGGTGTGCTCGCCCATGTGCGCAAAGGATCCGGCCACACTCCCGATCGCAGCTGCCCTGTGCGTCGGTTTGGTGATGTCCAGCGCTGTCCGTTCGGCTTGCTCGACGAGCAGCCGGGCGCGAGCCGGTTCACCTGAGGACACCGCTGCCCGAGCCAGCTCCGACAGCGCGCTGACCTGCTGTCGCGGGTCCTCCACCAGGAGAACGACCTCCTCGGCTTCGGCCAAGTCACCTGCCGCGCACAGTGCTTTGGCCACGTCGGCCAAGGCGCGGGCAAGTACGCCTGCTTGACCGGCCGTCACGGCAAGGGCTCGGGCCCGGGCCAGGTCTCCAGTGGTGATCAGCGTCTCTATCAGCGCCAGGAGAGCCCGGTTGCGCTGGTCCGGCATGACGATGCTGTTCAGCACGGCTTCCGCCCGCTCCGGCGCGCCCAGGGCAGCCCACAGCGCCGGCAGCGCAACGGGAACGTTGTCGTTCCTCGCCGTCAGCTCGTCGCGATGCACCGCCAGCCGGGCCATGGCGAGCAGATCCGGGTCCTCGCGCCCGAGGATCATCTCCTGCGCGGCCTTGACCTCCGTGAAGGCCGCGGCGTCGCCGCCCGTCACCTGGAGCATCCGGTTGTGGCGAGCGGAGTCTGTGGCGTGTGTGACCACCCGCGGGAGGTCGTCCGCCATCTGCAGGGCGCGGAAGTAGCCGTGCAGCAGATACTCCGGAGTGTGGACGGGCCAGCCGTCGTTCCGGTGTCCCTCGGCCCACTGATGGAGCCGCTCGCGATATCCGGCCACGCCCTTGCTGCCCAACATGCGCAAAGCCGTGCTGCGCAGCTCGTCGTGGCCAAAGACGTACACCTCTTCCTTGGTCCACGAGCTCAGGAGTGAAGCGAACGTCCGGCCCGAAACCGTATGGATGTGCCGCCCGACCGTGTAGGCGGATTCGCCCGTGAGTTCGGCCAGGTCCTGCTCCCTCAGGCCACCGTCGGCGGCGGTGATGAGGCCGAGGATCTCCCGCTCAAGGCCGGGCGCATCCGCCAGCCGCTGAAGCTCGCGCTCCGCGTCGGCCCTGCATGCCTCGGCATGGGGTGACACCGAGAGGTCCCGCACGACCCCCGGATCGCGCAGCGGGTGGTCATTCGGTACATCGGCGGGAATCGGGGGGTGCGGCCGGCCGGCGACGATGACGCGCAATCCGGCCTGGGGCCTTGCGGGGAGCAGGGCCGCGATGCTGTAGGACTCCGGGTGGGCGGTCACGCCTTGGTCCTCGTCAAGGCCGTCCACGACCAGGACGAGTCGCGTGGCGTTCGCCTGGCACACGCGGGCCGCCTCGTCCATCAGGCCGAGCAGATGGCCGTCGCGTGTCGCGTCGGTCACCTGGGCGGGCATGGGCTGGCCGAGGAAGGCCGCCAACTGCTCCATCACCACATCACAGAACCCGATGCGGTCGTTCTGGCCGGCGAACCCGCCGGTGATGAAGAAGGGGATGAGGTGCACGCCTCTGGGCGGATGCAGGGCGAACCACGAAAGCAGCGCCGACTTACCGGCCCACGCCGGCCCTCGCAGCCACAGATAGGGGCCCTCGTCCGGCTCGGTGCAGAAGGCGGCCAAGGCGGCCAGTTCTTCCGTACGTTCCCGCAGGTGCTCAGGCGCCTTTCGCCGGATCTGCTCTCGGTATCCGGTCCGGGCGACGCTGCCGGGAGCGGTCACGTGGACGCCGCCGTCCACGATCAGAGCGCCGGACACCGCCACGCCACCGACGGCTTGGGCGTGCCCCGTGGCGGTCGCCCCCGCATCCGTCCGCCGCCCCCACAGGGATCCTTGACCGGCCAACAGCACCATCCTTGTGTTCGCTCGCCAGGTCGCGTCACCGACGGCCTCGGCGCCGTGACGCTCTCATGGGCGATGGTGTCAGAACTGGCGGATGCCGCTGGTGGCTTCGCCGTCATCAGCTGCATCGGCTGTACCCGAGCGTGAGACCTCGATCGCCTCGGCGCCGTTCGTGACCGAAACGGCAGCCCCTGACACGGCCGACCCGGATCCCCTTGCCGTCGCTGCTCCGGTGTCCGTCGCCCGGATGCTCTGCCTTGCGGGCGTCCCCGGTGCGGCCGCCGCGACCGCGACGCCCAGTCCGACGACGGCGACGAGAGCCGAGGCCAGAGTCGCAATGTGGTCCGCTTGTCGCGGACCCACAACGGCGAAGACGGTCGCGAGGATGCCCGTCGTCGCGCTGGTGACAAGGAGAACAGCACGCCGTGCGCTCATCGCAGCAGTATCGAGCACGCTCAGCTTGTCCGGGGCCGGATCGGCAGAACAGGAGAGCACCGTCGGCTGAGCCGGTCCCTCCCTCAAGTGGGGGGACAGAACGAAGGCCCCCAGTTGCCTGGGGGCCTTCGTGTTGGTGTCCGAGGGGGGACTTGAACCCCCACGCCCGTTAAAGGGCACTAGCACCTCAAGCTAGCGCGTCTGCCATTCCGCCACCCGGACCAGGTGGTGTCTGTCGCGGTTTCCCGCGGCGACGTGGAAAACCATAGCAAACATTCGGGGCCCTCTGATCACACAGGTCACGCGCGTGAACGGCGTATGTCGGCCGGTGCCCGGCCTTGGGCGTCAGGGGGTGGGCGCGGGAGGATGAAGGGGACCACCAGGAGCGATAGCGGGAGGAACCAGCGTGAGCGAGTCGAGCAGGGCCGACAGGGCAGGCAAGACGGACCGGTCGCAGCCCGTGACCGGCGAGGACGAGGTCGTCGATCTCTGCCGCGATCTCATCCGCATCGACACCAGCAACTACGGCGACCACTCCGGCCCCGGCGAGCGCAAGGCGGCCGAGTACGTCGCGGAGAAGCTCGCCGAGGTGGGTCTGGAGCCGCAGATCTTCGAATCGCACCCCGGACGGGCCTCCACGGTGGCGCGCATCGAGGGCGAGGACCGCTCCCGGCCCGCGTTGCTCATCCACGGCCACACCGATGTCGTACCGGCGAACGCCCAGGACTGGACGCACCACCCCTTCTCCGGGGAGATCGCGGACGGCTGTGTCTGGGGCCGTGGCGCCGTCGACATGAAGGACATGGACGCGATGACCCTCGCGGTCGTGCGCGAGCGCATGCGCAGCGGCCGCAAGCCCCCGCGCGACATCGTGCTGTCGTTCATGGCCGACGAGGAGGCCGGCGGCACGTACGGCGCCCGGTACCTGGTCGACAACCACCGGGAGCTCTTCGACGGCGTCACGGAGGCGATCAGCGAGGTCGGCGGCTTCTCCTTCACCGTCAACGAGCAGTTGCGCCTCTACCTCGTCGAGACGGCCCAGAAGGGCATGCACTGGATGAAGCTGACCGTGGACGGTACCGCGGGCCACGGTTCGATGATCCACAAGGACAATGCGATCACCGAACTGTCCGAGGCGGTCGGGCGGTTGGGGCGGCACAAGTTCCCGGTGCGGGTCACCAAGACGCTGCGGCACTTCCTCGACGAGCTCGGCGACGCCCTCGGCACCGAGCTCGACCCCGAGAACATGGACGAGACGCTCGCCAAGCTCGGCGGCATCGCCAAGCTCATCGGCGCCTCGCTGCAGAACACCGCCAACCCGACCCAGCTGGGCGCGGGCTACAAGGTCAACGTCATCCCGGGCCAGGCCACGGCGCACGTCGACGGCCGCTTCCTGCCGGGGTACGAGGAGGAGTTCCTCGCCGACCTGGACCGGATTCTCGGCCCGAACGTGAAGCGCGAGGACGTGCACGCGGACAAGGCCCTGGAGACCACCTTCGACGGCGCGCTCGTCGACGCCATGCAGACGGCGCTGCAGGCGGAGGACCCCATCGCCCGCGCCGTCCCGTACATGCTCTCCGCGGGCACGGACGCCAAGTCCTTCGACGACCTCGGCATCCGCGGCTTCGGCTTCGCGCCGCTGAAGCTGCCGCCGGAGCTGGACTTCGCCGGCATGTTCCACGGTGTCGACGAGCGGGTTCCGGTGGACGGCCTGAAGTTCGGGGTGCGCGTGCTCGACCGGTTCATCGACGCGTCCTGAACGCCGGTCCGTGCGCCCCCGATTGACCGTATTGCGTGCTGAAACGACACACCGGTAATCGTCAGCGCGTACGCACCGGACTGAAAAGAGTGAAAGCGACCATAAGCTCGTAGCCCCATTAGTTCCTCCTCGTTACAGGTGGTGCGGTCCGCGGCTGGGATCGCATTGCCAACAAGGAGGAATAATGATCAAGAAGGTCGTCGCTGCTGCGGCTGCCACTGGTGGTCTGGTGCTCGCGGGTGCGGGCATGGCCGTCGCCGACGCCGGTGCCCAGGGTGCCGCCGTGAAGTCTCCCGGTGTGCTTTCGGGCAATGTCGTTCAGGCCCCGGTGCACGTCCCGGTGAACGCCTGTGGCAACACGGTCTCCGTGATCGGGCTGCTGAACCCCGCCTTCGGCAACACCTGCGTCAACAAGTGACGTTGCTGTGCCTCACCCCATGAGGGTCTGAGCCGGTCGGCCCCGGAGTGCGTGCCATGCGCTCCGGGGCCTTCGGGCATACCGCGCACGTGCCCCGAGGCGCGTGCGCCTTCCAGAAGGTCATAAGGCAGGTAGAACCTATGCGACAGGTCACTCGAAAAGGCCTGATCACAGTGGCGGCCGCGACCGGCGTACTCGCCATCGGCGGTGGCTACGCACAGGCCGACTCGGGCGCCGCCGGAAGCAGTTCGGATTCGCCGGGTGTGCTTTCCGGCAATTCCGTGCAGCTCCCCGTGCACGTTCCGGTCAACGTGTGCGGCAACAGCGTCAATGTGGTCGGCGTACTCAATCCCGCGGCGGGCAACAACTGCGCCAACACCTCCGACGGGGGCGACAGCGGTGCGCAGCCCTCGGGGGGCGGGGCGCAGGCCGACGTGCACACCGGTGACTCGCCGGGCGTCGGCTCCGGCAACAGCGTCCAGGTGCCGGTCGACGTGCCCGTGAACGTCTGCGGCAACAGCGTCACCATCGGTGGTCTCGGCAACGCGACCACCGGCAACGAGTGTGCCAACGACTCGGGCGAAGGGTCCCCGCCGGGCGGCGAGAAGCCGCCGACGGAGCCGCCGGGCAAGCCTCAGCCGCCCGAGAAGCCGCAGGATCCGGGCAACCCGGAGCACCCCAGCACGCCGGGGGAGAAGCCGCCGGGCGACCGGACCGAGCCGAACCGGCCGGGTACGCAGCTCGTCACCCCGCCCAAGGGCTCCGACCAGCTCGCTCAGACCGGCAGCTCGCTGCCGGTGGGTGTGGCGCTGCCGGTGGGCGCGGGCATGCTGCTCGCGGGGACGGTGCTGTACCGCAGGGCGCGGTCCGCGGCCTGATCGTGGGCGCCGCGTCAGGCGTCAGGCGTCAGCGCGGAACGGAGTGGGCCCCGCCTCGGCGGGGCCCACTCCGTTCCGTACGTATCAGGTCACTCTGTGTCCGTCTCGCGTTACCAAGTGGCCCGCAGCTGGCGGATGATCCGCCGCTTCAGCCGCACCCTGCGGCTGCCGTCCGAGTGCAGGCTCAGGCGGTCCAACTCCCAGTGTCCGTACTCCGCGTGGTCTGTCAGCAGACGCGTGGTTTCCTTGCGGGTGACCCCGCGTGGCACATACACGTCGACAAATTCGTATTCCGGCATCGCATCTATTGTGCAAGTACAGCCCCGGTACGGATAGCGTCTGCACTATGTCTGATGCTGCGCAGCCCACCGCTGCCGAGGTACGTGCCGCCGCCGAGGCGGTCAAGACCGCGCTCGACCGCCACCTTGCCGCGGTCGAACGCAGGTCGGGGGAGGATGACCCGGCCGTCTACGAAGCGTTCAACGAGCTGGCCGCCGCGGCCGAGACCTATGACGAGCTGCTCTACGACCGCTACGACGAGGTCACGCCCTTCGAGATCCCCGGCGCGGACGGCGACGTGCCGCCGTACCAGGGACCCGAGGAGCCGAACGCGCTCAGCGTGCTGATCCGCAGGGACTACACCGTGGCGGAGCCGCATCGGCTGCTCGCCCAGGCCCAGCGGGTCGCGGACCTCGACGCGGACACGGTGGCGGGCGAGAGTCCGGCCGCCGTGGCGGCCGGCAGCAGTGTGCACGCCGCGCTCGGCGTGCTCTTCGGCGAGTTCGAACCGGACGAAATCGCCTCCCGGCACAAGGAGTTCGGCCTGGCGGAGGGCGACTCCACGCTCTGGGTGACCGCCCTCGACGAGCCCGCCGAGCCGGGGGAGTGGCTTGAGCTCCCCTTCGACCAGGCGGACCCGCACCGGATCGTCTGCCGCTTCGACGTCAGCACCGTCTTCGACGACGAACTGGACGACGAGGACCTCGACGCGGAGGTCGCGGCCGCTGCCGCGCTGGCGCTGGAGGCGGTGGAGGAACTGGACGAGTCCGATGACCTCGACGATGCGGACGAGGCGGACGCGGTCGACGTCGTCGACGTGGACGACGACCGCAGTCCGCTGGACGCCGATCGCTGAGCGACCTGCTGCTTCGCCTCAGGTGAGTGGTGTGGTGCCCCCGCCTCCCCCACCCAGCCGCCGGGTCAGCGACAGACCGGGCGGTCAGGCCAAGGGGGGACGGGGGCTTCCCCCGCCCCCCTTCCGGCTTGCCGTCAGGTCGTTGCCGGGACCTGGGGGCGCAGGAGGGTCTGCAGGCGGGTGGTGCGGTCCTTCGGGAGGACTTCCGCGACCGCCCGAGGCAGCGCCTGTTCCGCGCCCTGGACCACCGACAGGTGGCGCTCTCCGCGGCTGAACGCGGTGTAGACCCAGGACCGGGTCAACGCGGCCGTCGCGTCGCCCGGCAGCACCACGACCACCGCGGGCCACGTCAGACCCACCGCCTGGTGCGCGGTCAGCGCCCAGGCGTGGCGGACCGTCTGCTCCACCCGCTCCTTCGGTACGACGACGGGCGCGCCGTCACACTCCAGGTGCAGCCCCTCCGCGTCGGCCCGGACCACCCGGCCCAGAGTCGTGCGGCCCGGCGCCGGGACATGGGCTACGCGGTCGCCCGGGTCGAAGCCGCCGAACCGGCCGGGGCCGGGGTTCAGCCGCTCCTTGAGCGCCGCGTTCAACGCGCGCGTGCCCGCCGCCCCGCCGTGCCCGGGGGTGATGACCTGGGTGTCCTGCGGGGGCACCCCGATCGCCCGCGGCACGGAGTCGGCCACGAGCTGCACCGTGCGGTGCACCGCCTCGCCCGCGTCCCGCACGGGGACGATCACGACCTCCTTGCCCGGTGCGTCGACCTGGTTCAGCTCGCCGATGCCGACACCGGAGACCAGCTCCCCGATGGGACCCGGATCCGGCGTGCGGGAGACGACCTGCGGGCAGCAGCGCGCCGCGACGAGGTCCGCGAAGACCCGTCCGGGGCCCGCCGACCACAGCACGCCCGGGTCACCGCTGAGCACCAGACGGGCGCCGTCCGGCAGGGACTCCACCAGCATCGCGGCGCTCTCCACGTCCAGCTGCGGTGCGTCCAGGACCACCAGGAGGTCGAGGGCGAGCGCACCGTCCCTGTCCCGCCCCGGCCCCTCCACCCCGGAGAGCAGCCCTGCCACGGTCACGGCGGCCGCCTCGTCAGAGCCGACGAGCCCGGCCAGGCGCCGGCGCCCCGCGGCGCTGTGCGTGGCGGCGCACACCCGCAGGCCGAGCGCCTCGGCGGCGGCCGCCAGGGCGGCGGGCTCCGCGCGGGCCGTCTCGCCGCCGGTGTGCAGGACAAGCCCGTGCCCGGCGACCGCGCGGATCAGCTCGGCGGTGGAACCTGTCGCCTCGCCCGCTGCGGCCTCCCAGTCGGCCGCCGACGGTCCCGAACCGTCCTCCTTCGGCAGGGAGTTGATCACCCGGGCGAGCCCGTCGGCGAGGCTCTCCTCGGCCAGTGCGTACTGCTCGAGGCCCACCAGGACGCGGACCGGGCGCTCGGTCTCCTCGCCCTCGCCCTCGTCGTCCGCCGGTGCCGGTGCCGGTGCCGGTGCTCCGGGCGTCTCGATGGCGTCCTGGAAGACGAGGATGTCGCCCTCCGCGATGGCGCCCTGGACCGCCGCGTCCGGGTCCGGCACGGCACGCTGCCCGAGCGCGGCGGTGAGCGCCGACGCGTCCAGGGCCGTGTGCCCGGCGGCCGCCGCCTGCTCCAGGAGCCATACGGTGATCGCGCGCCCTCGGCGCTCGTCGTCGGGCCCGCACTCCGCGCCGAGCAGCGCCCGCGCGAACCCGTCGGCCTGCTCGGTGCGCACGCCGCCGACCCGGAGCAACTGCCAGGGGTCGTCCCGCAGTTGAGCGTCGGCGCCCTCGCCGAGCGCCGCCGCCGTGCGCGCGGCGAGGGCTGCGGGGGCCCCGCCTTCGGCGAGCACGGCACGGACCGCCTCGACGGCCTCGTCGTCGGGCCCCGCGGCGGCCGCCACGGGCTGGGGCCGGCGCACCGGCTGGGGCTCGGGCGCCCTGCGCGGTGCCGGCGCGGGCTCGCGGAAGGCGCTGGCCACCGGCTGCTCGCCGCTCTCCACCGCACGGACGGCCGCCAGCAGGTCGGCGGCCTTGCCGCTGAGCTTCGCCCCCGCGTCGACGGGGCCCTGCTTGGCGGCCTTGCGCTCCTCGATCCGCTCCCGCAGCTCGCGCTGGGCGGCGATCTCGGCCTCGGTCTCGGAGAGTTCCTTGGCTTCGGTGGCGGCCGCTTCGGTGCTGGCGGCGTCGGCCGCGTCGCTCTCGGCGCCGTCAGTGCGGGCAGCCTCCGGCTCGGCGGCTGCCTCCGTGTCGGCCGCGCTGCTCTCGCCTGCCGCCTCCGGTGGTGTCGCGCCCAGCACGCTCTCCGAGCTCGGGGCCTGCGGCCCGTTGCCATCGGGGGCGGCGGCAGTGTCGGGGGTGGCGTCCGCCCCCGCCGTCGCGTCGGAACCGTCCGTGGCGGTGTCGGTGTCGGCCGCGCCGTCGGGCTCCGGCGCCTGCGCCCCGGTCTCCTCCGCGGCAGCGGCCTCCGCTTCCTCCGCGGCAGCGGCTTCCGGCTCCGTACTCACAGCGTGCTCCAGTCCTGATCGGGGTAGCGGTGCACGGGCGCCGACACATCGTCGAGCGCCTGGCAGATCTCGTCAGGAAGACTAAGGGTCTCCACTGACAAAGCGGCCGTGAGCTGCTGCGCGTTGCGCGCGCCGACGATCGGCGCGGTCACTCCGGGGCGGTCGCGCACCCAGGCCAGGGCGACTTGGAGGGGTGTCGCCGCGAGGCCGTCCGCGGCCGTGGCGACCGCGTCGACGATGCGGCTCGCGGCGTCGTCGAGGTAGGGCGCGACGAACGGCGCGAGATGCTCGGAGCCGCCCCGCGAGTCGGCGGGGGTGGAGTGCCGGTACTTGCCCGTGAGCACCCCACGGCCCAGCGGCGACGACGGCAGCAGGCCCACCCCCAGGTCCTGCGCGGCGGGCAGCACTTCGCGCTCGATGCCGCGCTGCAGCAGGGAGTACTCCATCTGCGTACTGGCCAGGCGGGTGCGGGTGCCCGGCGCCGCGAGCTGCCATGTCGCCGCCTTGGCGAGCTGCCAGCCGGAGAAGTTCGAGATGCCCGCATAGCGCGCGCGGCCGCTGCTGACGGCGATGTCCAGGGCCTGGAGCGTCTCGTCGAGCGGTGTGGCGGGGTCGAAGGCGTGCACCTGCCACAGGTCGACGTGGTCCGTGCCGAGCCGGGCGAGCGACGCGTCGAGCGCGGAGAGCAGATGGCCCCGCGAGCCGTCGAAGCGCCGCTCCGGGTCGGGGACGCTGCCCGCCTTGGTGGCGATGACCAGGTCACGCCGCGGCACGAGCCGTTCTATGAGCCTGCCGAGCAGATACTCGGCCTCCCCGTCGCCGTACACATCCGCTGTGTCGACGAGGCTGCCGCCCGCTTCCCAGAACACCTTCAACAGGTCGGCGGCGTCGCTCTCGTCGGTATGCCCCCAGGTGAGGGTGCCGAGTCCGATCCGGGACACGCGAAGGCCGGTACGGCCGAGATGCCTCTGCTCCATGGGCGCTGAGGTTACTGGCCGGGCCCCCGCGGCGGGTGGGGCTGTGGGCAAACCGGCGCCTGTGGACAACTCCGCCACCCGTCCGCCCGCCCCTGACGGCCCTCACCGGCACGCGCTACAGTCCCCGGCACAGGGACGTTACTGCGCAGTAAGGGGATTCGGCCATGCAGCTCGGGATCAACCTCGGCTACTGGGGCGCGGGAATGGACGGCGACAATCTCGCCGTCGCCAAGGAGGCCGACAAGCTCGGCTACGCGGTCTGCTGGGCCGCCGAGGCGTACGGCTCGGACGCCGCGACGGTGCTGTCCTGGGTGGCCGCACAGACCGAACGTATCGACATCGGATCCGCGATCTTCCAGATCCCGGCCCGGCAGCCCGCGATGACCGCCATGACGGCAGCCACGCTCGACTCGCTCTCCGGCGGCCGCTTCCGCCTGGGCCTCGGCGTCTCCGGACCGCAGGTCTCCGAGGGCTGGTACGGCGTCAGGTTCGACAAGCCGCTCGCCCGCACCCGCGAGTACGTCGAGATCGTCCGCAAGGCGATGACGCGCGAGCGCCTCTCCTACGAGGGCGAGCACTGGACGCTGCCGCTGCCGGACGGCCCCGGCAAGCCCATCAAGCTCACGGTCCACCCGCAGCGCGAGCACATCCCGCTGTACATCGCGGCGATCGGCCCCAAGAACCTGGAGCAGACCGGCGAGATCGCCGACGGCGCCCTGCTGATCTTCCCCGCGGCCGAGCACCTGGAGGAGACCGCCATCCGCCACCTGCGCGCCGGGCGCGAGAAGGCGGGCAAGACCATGGACGGCTTCGACATCGTCCCGACGCTGCCGCTCGCGGTCGGCGACGACGTGCGCGGCCTCGCCGACATGTTCCGCCCGTACACCGCCCTCTACGTGGGCGGCATGGGCAGCCGCAAGCAGAACTTCTACAACCAGCTCGCCCAGCGCATGGGCTACGAGAAGGAAGCCGCCGAGATCCAGGACAAGTACCTGTCCGGCGACAAGGAAGGAGCTGCGGCCGCCGTGCCGCACGAGCTGATCGACTCGACCACGCTGCTCGGCTCCGTGGACCGCATCGCCGAGCGGATGCAGGCCTACGCGGCGGCCGGCGTCACCACCCTCACGCTGTCCCCTGCGGGCTTCACCCTGGAGGAGCGGATCAAGGCCCTGCGCGCGGGCACGGAAGCACTGGAGCGCGCCGGACTGGCGTAAGGGGAGGGGAGAGTTTCTGCGGCCGTGGTGGGGGCTCGGGGGGTCTTCCCCGCCACGGCCGTCACGGGGAACAACGCGCCGTGGAGCCCGTCGGTTACGGCCTGGTCCGGCCTGACCGTCCTCCATTTGGCGGAGCCGCCTCGTAGCCCTGTTGCCCGGAAGCCGACATCGCATTTGACTAGTTCTTTGCGGACGTCCGCGCGGAGGGCATGGAGGTGCCACTGATGCTTTCGGCCAAGAGTGTCTTCGAGGAGATCCTCGACAACGACGAGTCGTTCCGGCTGTTCTGCTCCATCGCGGCCAGCGGCGAGTCGCAGGGCGGCTGGGAGAACGGGCGCATCGCGGCGCTGATCCCCGAGAGCGAGCGTGCCCTGGCCCCCAAGGTGGTCCGGCACGGCGCCGACGAGGACAAGCACGGGCGGATCTTCAACGCGCTGATGCGCAAGCGCGGCCTCGAACCGGTCGAGGTCCCGCACGAGACCGACTACACGATGCTTCTGGAGAAGTACGGCATCGGCCTCGCGCACGAGCAGCTGAAGGCCGACGAGCCGCTCACCGTGCAGGACATCGTCACGTATCTCGCGCACAGCAGGGTCACCGAACAGCGCGCCTCCGAGCAGATGCAGCTGCTGCGCAAGCACTTCTCCGACCACCCCGACATCGGCCGCGCGGTCAAGATGATCTCGAACGACGAGGACAACCATCTGGCGTACTGCCACGAGGAGTTGCTCCGCTTCGCCCACGCCGGGCACGGCCGGGCCATTCAGCGCACCCTGCGCGAGAGCGCGCTCGCCGAGATCCGCGTCTACCGCGACGTCAGCCTCGCCGTGATGGACCACATGGGACGCATCCTGGGCTGGCCGAAGGCCAAGTCGGCGGTGCTCGCCGCGGGCATCCACGGCGTCTACGCGTACGAACGTCTTGGCGGCTGGCGGCGGATGGTGTCCCTGAAGATGCCCGAGCGGCGCGACGCGCTGGGCGGGCCCGCCACCTCGGCGCCCGAGTTCGCCTGACGGGAGCCGCAGCCGCCCCTAGAGCCAGCCGCGGCTCTTGAACGTCCGGTGGAGGAACACTTCGAGCGCCGCCATCAGCAGGATCAGGGCCGGGTACGACCACACCCAGTGCAGCTCGGGCATGTGGTCGAAGTTCATGCCGTAGACCCCCGCGATCATCGTGGGGACCGCGGCCATGGCGGCCCACGCCGAGATCTTCCGCATGTCGTCGTTCTGCCGCACGCTCATCTGCGCCAGATGCGCGGAGAGGATGTCGGACACCAGACGGTCGAGGCTGTCCACCGAGTCGTTCACCCGCGTCAGATGGTCGCTGACGTCACGGAAGAACGGCCGGGCCGTGTCCTCCACGAACGGCACGTCCGGCGCGGAAGGGCCCGCTCCGGAGAGGCGCATCATGGGCATCGCCAACGGTCCCGTGGCCCGGCGGAACTCGACGATCTGACGCTTGAACGTGTAGATCGCGGACGCCGTGTTGCGGGTGCCGCCGCTGTCCGGCGAGAAGACCTCCGTCTCCAGGACCTCCAGGTCCGTGTGCAGCTCGCCGGCCACGTCCAAGTAGTGGTCGACCGTGGCGTCGGCGATCGCGTACAGGACGGACGTCGGGCCGTGCTTGAGCACCTCGGGGTCCGCCTCCATGCGATGGCGTACGGCAGCCAGTGGCGACTCCTCGCCGTGCCGGACGGTCACCACGAAGCAGTCGCCGATGAAGACCATGATCTCGCCGGACGAGACGACGTCGCTCTCCGGCTCGTACGCGACCGGCTTCAGGACCACGAACAGCGAGTCGTCGAACACTTCGAGCTTGGGCCGCTGATGCGCCTTCAGGGCGTCCTCCACCGCCAGCGGATGCAGCCCGAACTCCTCGCTGACCTGGTCGAACTCCGACTCCGTCGGCTCGTACAGACCGATCCAGACGAACGCGTCGCCGGTGGCGCGCGCCTCGGCGAGCGCGTCCGAGAAGTGGCCGGAGCACTCGGTCCTCCGCCCGTCGCGGTACAGCGCGCAGTCCACGATCACGGAGCGCATTCTTCCGAACCTCCGCTCGGGGCGCACCCCGTCGGCGGCTTAGGCTGGCCCGCATGCCCACGCTGATCCTCGTCCGGCACGGACGATCCACCGCCAACACCGCGGGCCTGCTCGCCGGGTGGACCCCCGGCGTGGCTCTGGACGAGCGCGGTGCCGCGCAGGCCGCCGCGCTCCCCGGACGCCTCGCGGACCTGCCGCTCGCCGAAGTCGTCACGAGCCCGCTGCAGCGCTGCCAGGAGACCGTCGCGCCGCTGCTCGCCGCGCGGCCGGGACTGCGGTCGCACACCGACGACCGCATCGGGGAGTGCCACTACGGAGACTGGTCGGGCCGCAAGCTCGCCGAGCTGTCCGACGAACCACTCATGGAGGTCGTGCAGCAGCATCCGTCGGCGGCCGCCTTCCCCGGCGGCGAGTCCATGCGGGCCATGCAGACGCGCGCCGCCGAGGCGGTACGCGAGTGGAACGCGCGCGTGGAGCGCGACCACGGCGCGGACGCGGTGTACCTGATGTGCTCGCACGGCGACATCATCAAGTCCCTGATCGCCGACGCCATCGGGCTCCACCTCGACCTCTTCCAGCGCATCTCCGTAGAGCCCTGCTCCGTCACCGCCATCCGGTACACGCGCCTTCGCCCGTTCCTCGTACGTCTGGGCGACACCGGTGACTTCGGGTCGCTCGCGCCCCGCGAGGTACCCGCCGGGGGCGACGCGGCGGTGGGTGGCGATGCGGGAGCACCGTGATCGTCCGCCGCAGTAGGGTGCAGAGGTCACGCCGCACCACCGCAAGTGATCCATCGCAGTCGATCCCAATGGAGACAGGACGTGTCGCGTCAGGTGTTCCTCTACGACCCGCCGGAACGCTTCGTGGCCGGAACGGTCGGGCTCCCCGGTCGGCGTACCTTCTTCCTCCAGGCCACCGCCGGAGCCCGGGTGACCAGCGTCGCCCTGGAGAAGACCCAAGTGGCCGCGCTCGCCGAACGCATGGAGGAACTGCTCGACGAGGTCGTCCGCCGCAGCGGCGGCAACGCCCCCGTGCCGGCCGTCGCGCCCAGCGAGGTCAGTGACAGCGCGCCCCTGGACTCGCCCGTCGAGGAGGAGTTCCGGGTCGGCACGATGGCGCTCGCCTGGGACGGCGACGAGGAGCGGATGATCGTCGAGGCGCAGGCCCTGGTGGAGCTGGACGCCGAATCGGACGAGGATCTCGCCGAGGCCGAGGAAAGGCTTCTGCAGGACGAGGAGAACGGGCCGCCGATGCTGCGCGTCCGGCTCACCGGCGCGCAGGCCCGTGCCTTCGCCAAGCGCGCCCTCGACGTGGTGAACGCGGGGCGGCCGCCGTGCCCGCTGTGCAGTCTGCCGCTCGACCCGGAAGGACACGTATGCCCGCGCCAGAACGGATACCGGCGGGGCGCGTGAGTCCGGCCTCCGGCGCCGACGCCATGGAGCTGCTCACCCGCGGGGAGCTGACCGTGCGCGGGCGGATCCGCGAGGCGTCGAACGCGGTGCTGTACTGCACGGTCGCGTACGAGGGCGAGACGGCAGCCTGCGTCTACAAGCCCGTCGCCGGGGAGCGGCCCCTGTGGGACTTTCCCGACGGGACCCTCGCCCAGCGCGAGGTGGCGGCGTACGAGGTCTCCGAGGCGACGGGGTGGGGTCTTGTGCCGCCGACCGTCCTGCGGGACGGGCCGCACGGCGAGGGCATGTGCCAGCTGTGGATCGAGGGCTCCGAGGAGGAGGCGGACTCGGCGGAGCTGCTTGCCCTCGTCGAGGGCGAGGAGCCGGGGGAGGGCTGGAAGGCGATCGGGTTCGCCGATGTGGGGGAGGGGCGGACCGCGCTGCTCGTCCACGCGGACGATGTGAGGCTGCGGCGGCTCGCCGTGCTCGACGCGGTGATCAACAACGCGGATCGCAAGGGCGGGCATCTGCTGGTCGCTTCCGGGGGGCGGTTGTACGGGATCGACCACGGGGTCACGTTCAACGCCGAGGACAAGCTGCGGACGCTGTTGTGGGGGTGGGCGGGGGAGCCGCTGGGCGCCGAGGCGGTGGCGGTCCTGGAGTCCCTGCGGGACGCGCTGGGGGAGGCGGGCCCGCTTGCGCTGCGGCTGGGCAAGCTGATCACTGGGGCCGAGGTGGACGCGCTCCGCACGCGGGTGGATGCGTTGCTGGCGTCTGGCCTCTACCCGGCGCCCAGCGGGGAGTGGCCGGCAATTCCCTGGCCCCCGGTGTAACGGCACCCGGCAGTGTTGCGTTGTGCCCACCCGTTCCGCCGTGCGGAACGCCTGCCCACAACGAGGAGGGCGGGTGGGCGACTGCGGGGTAATCGGGTGGGTGGGCGGGAAAGATCCGCCGCGCAGCGGCGGTGCAGCCGGCTCCGCACAAGGCGCCCCCGCCCGGTGAAGGCGCCTCCGCCACGATAAACCTTGATCCCCGCTCGTATACGGATGGCCCGTCCGGTTAGGCTCATGACATGCATGCCTGGCCCGCTTCTGAGGTCCCCGCCCTTCCTGGCAAGGGCCGCGACCTCCGGATCCACGACACCGCGACCGGCGGTCTTGTCACCCTTGACCCCGGTCCCGTCGCCCGTATCTACGTCTGCGGCATCACTCCGTACGACGCGACCCACATGGGTCACGCGGCGACCTACAACGCGTTCGACCTTGTGCAGCGCGTGTGGCTCGACACCAAGCGGCAGGTTCATTACGTCCAGAACGTGACCGACGTGGACGACCCGCTCCTCGAACGCGCGAACCGCGACGGCAAGGACTGGGTCGAGCTCGCCGAGGGCGAGACCGCGCTGTTCCGCGAGGACATGACCGCGCTGCGGCTCCTGCCGCCCCAGCACTACATCGGAGCCGTCGAGGCGATACCCGGCATCGTGCCGCTCGTCGAACGGCTCCGTGACATGGGCGCCGCCTATGAGCTGGAGGGGGACGTCTACTTCTCCGTCGAGTCCGACGCCCACTTCGGCGAGGTCTCCGGCCTCGACCGTGCCGCGATGAAACTGCTCTCCGCCGAGCGCGGCGGCGACCCGGAGCGCCCCGGCAAGAAGGACCCGCTGGACCCGATGCTCTGGATGGCCGCCCGCGAGGGCGAGCCGAGCTGGGACGGGGCCTCTCTCGGCCGCGGCCGGCCCGGCTGGCACATCGAGTGTGTGGCCATCGCCCTCGACCATCTGGGGATGGGCTTCGACGTGCAGGGCGGCGGATCGGATCTCGCCTTCCCGCACCACGAGATGGGCGCCTCGCACGCGCAGGTCCTGACCGGCGAGCACCCGTTCGCCAAGGCGTATGTGCACGCCGGCATGGTCGCCCTGGACGGCGCGAAGATGTCCAAGTCCAAGGGCAACCTCGTCTTCGTGTCGAAGCTGCGGCGGGACGGGACCGACCCGGCCGCCATCCGTCTCGCCCTCCTCGCGCACCACTACCGCGCGGACTGGGAGTGGACCGACGACGTCCTGCGGGACGCCGTCGAGCGCCTCGGGCGCTGGCGGGCCGCCGTCTCCCGCCCCGACGGGCCGTCGGCCGACGCGCTGGTCGAGGAGATCCGCGAGGCCCTCGCGAACGACCTGGACGCACCGACGGCGCTCGCCGCCGTCGACCGCTGGGCCGCCCGCCAGGACGCCGACGGCGGTACGGACGAGGGCGCCCCCGGCGTCGTATCGCGTGCCGTTGACGCGTTGCTCGGCGTGGCCCTGTAGCTGCTACCCCCGGGGTCGAATCGCCCTTCGGGCTCGTCCTCAATCTCCCCCAAGCTCTTAAAGAGCAGGGGGGACCCCCTCGACAGGCTCTATACCGAGCCCCTCCGGCTCATCTCGCCCGCATGGGCCGCTCCGGAAATCCAGGAGCGGCCCATCAAAGTCCATGGCCGCGGCGGCCGTTGAAGCGCTAGACCTCCGCCATGAGATCACCCACTCGCTTCAGACGGGCGGCGCTCGCCGCCGCCCTGCTAGGACTCCTCGCGGCCTTCGCCGGACCCGGCGGCGGTGCCGCGCAGGCCGCCGACGAGCCCGCGACCACCGTCGGGGACGTCACGGACTTCGCCGCCGACGGGTCCGTCTACCGGATCGGCGCGGGCAAGGCCGAGGCCCGCGTCAGCTTCGTATCGAAGGAGACGTTCCGGCTCGAACTCGCCCCCGAGGGCGACTTCACCGACCCGACCGGCAAGGACATCGTCCTTCCGCAGGGCGAGCCGCCGAGCACCAAGTGGGCCGACAAGGGCGACCGCTACGAACTGAGCACCTCCCAAGTGACCCTGCGCGCCTACAAGTCGCCCCTCCGGTTCGCGCTCCACCGCGCCGACGGGACCGAGATCTGGGCCGAGTCCAAGGGCCTGTCCTGGACGAAGGACGCCACCACGCAGAGCCTGGCGCGCGGCGCCGACGAGCAGTTCTACGGCGCCGGCATGCAGAACGGGCGCGGCAACACCTCGCACCGCGGCAAGAAGGTCGAGGTGAGCGTCGACTACAACTGGGACGACGGCGGGCACCCCAACTCCGTGCCCTTCTACCTGTCTTCGGAGGGGTACGGCGTCTTCCGTAATACGTACGCGCCGGGCACCTACGACTTCGCCGAGCCGGTGACGGCCACCGCCAAGGAACAGCGCTTCGACGCCTACTACTTCGCCGGACGCGGCAGCGACGCCGCCAAGGACGTCATCGGGCAGTACACGAAGCTCACCGGAAAGCCGTTCCTGCCGCCCGTCTACGGGCTGGAGATCGGTGACGCCGACTGCTATCTCCACAACGCCAACCAAGGGGAACGGCACACCCTCGACTCCCTGAAGGTCGCCGACGAGTATCTGAAGCACGACATGCCGGGCGGGTGGATGCTCGTCAACGACGGCTACGGCTGCGGCTACGAAGACCTCGCCGAGACCGCCAAGGGCCTCCAGGACCGCGACATGCAGCTCGGCCTGTGGACCGAGGACGGCATCGACCAGATCGGCGACCAGGTCAAGGCGGGCCAGCGCGTCGCCAAGCTCGACGTCGCCTGGGTCGGCGACGGCTACAAGAAGGCGCTCGACGGCTGCAAGGACGCGTACAAGGGGATCGAGGACAACAGCGATGCGCGGGGCTTCACTTGGGCCCCGGAGAGCTGGTCGGGCGCCCAGCGCTGCGGGGTGCAGTGGTCCGGCGACCAGAGCGGCAGCTGGGAGTACATCCGCTGGCAGATCCCCACGTACGCGGGCGCGACCATGTCCGGCCTTGCCTACACGACGGGTGACGTGGACGGCATCTTCGGCGGCAGCGCCAAGACGTACGTACGTGACCTTCAGTGGAAGTCGTTCCTGCCGGTCACGATGACGATGGACGGCTGGGCCGCCACCGACAAGCAGCCCTTCCGGCACGGGGAGCCCTACACCTCCATCAACCGCAAGTACCTCAAGCTGCACGAGGCGCTGCTGCCCTATCTCTACTCGCACGGGCACGAGGCGACGAAGACGGGAGTGGGTGCCGTACGGCCGCTGGCACTCGAATACCCCGACGACCCGAAGGCCGCCACCGACGCCGCCAAGTACGAGTTCCTGACGGGCGAGGACTTCCTTGTGGCGCCCGTCTACAAGGACACCACCGTCCGGGACGGCATCTACCTCCCGAAGGGGACGTGGACCGACTACTGGAGCGGTCGTACGTATCAGGGGCCGACGACCGTAGACGGCTACAGCGCCCCCATCGACACCCTGCCGCTCTTCGTCAAGGGCGGTGCCACCGTGCCGATGTGGCCCGGCGGCATCAGGTCCTACAAGGACCGCACCGCCGATTCGCCGATGGCCTGGGACATCTACCCGCAGGGCAGTTCCTCCTTCGAGCTGTACGAGGACGACGGCGTGACCCGGCAGCACCGCGACGGCAAGTACGCCACCCAGCGCGCCGAGGTCGAGGCGCCCCGCGCGGGCAAGGGCGACGTGCGGGTGCGGATCGGCGCGAGCAAGGGTGCGTTCAGCGGGAAGCAGACCAAGCGGCCTTACGCGTTCACGCTGCACACCGGGGACGCGCCCAGCGGCGTGGAGCTCTCCGGCAGGGAGCTGCCCCGGTTCGTGTCGAAGGACGCGTACGAGAAGGCGGCGCAGGGCTGGTTCTACGACCGGGACGACCGGGGCGGGGTCGTCAAGGTGAAGACGGCGGCGCTCCGTACCGACCGGGCCTTCGAGCTCGACCTGGACGACACCAGCGCGGTCGGCGGTGCCGTGCCCGGCGCGACCGCGGCGGTGAGCGCCCCCGCCGGCCAGGAGCTGGGCGCGGGAGCCGCCGGCAAGGTCGCCGTCGACATCACGGCGGGCACGCGGGACGCCACGGCTGTCGAGGTCACCCTCGACGCACCCGATGGCTGGACGGTCGGAACCGCGAAGGCCGACCGCGTACCCGCAGGAACCACCCGCCGCGTCGAGGTGGCCGTCACCCCGGCCAAGGACGCCGACCCCGGTGAGCAGCCGCTCGACGCGAGCGCCCGCTACCGCTCGGCGGGACAGGACCGCACCGCGGGACAGCGGATCGCGGTCGCCGTCATGCCGCCGGCGCCGACGGCCGACACCTGGGCGAGCGACATGGTCTGGCTGAAGGCCGCCAATGGCTACGGACCCGCCGAACGCGACCGCAGCAACGGCGAGTCGGGAGCCGATGACGGCCACACGCTGACCCTCGCGGGAAAGACGTACGAGAAGGGGATCGGCGTGCACGCCGACTCCGTGATCGAGGTCTACACGGGCGGGCAGTGCACGAAGTTCACCGCCGACGCGGGCATCGACGACGAGATCAACGGCTACGGAGAGGTCGCCTTCTCGGTCGAGGCCGACGGCAAGGTGCTGTGGACCTCGCCGAAGGTGACGGGCGCATCGGCGACCGTGCCCGTGGACGTCGATGTCAGCGGGGCCCGGCACGTGGAGCTGAAGGTGAGCGACACCAACGGCTCCAAGAGCGGGGACCACGGGGACTGGGCCGCGGCGAGGTTCAGCTGCGCCTAGCCCCCGCGGGCAGGGAGCGACGCCGGGCGGGAAGGACTCCGCCCGGCGCCGCCGTCTGTTCACGTGGCGGTGGTGACCGTCACTTCGTGACCACGATGGCCAGCAGGTAGCCCGGGTTGTTGGTGTCGTAGTAGCCGATCACCGGCTGCCCGAAGGCGAACGCCTCCTGGACCTCGTCGTGGGTCTGCGGGTTGGGGTTGATGAACGCCCGCCAGGCGCCGTCGACGTGCAGGTAAAGGACCGATGCCTGGCCGGGCAGCGGCTGGACGACGTCCCAGAACGTCGTCGCGATGTTGGACGCGAGCGCCTGCGTCGTGATCTGGGGGGCCTGCGCCTGCGGGACCTGCTCCTGGCCGAACTGCTGGAGCAGCTGCTGGAACGGCTGCTGCTGGCCGAGCTGCTGCAGCTGCTGGCGCAGCTGCGGCGGGACCTGCTGCATGCCCTGCTGTCCCTGCATGCCCTGTTGCCCCTGCATGCCCTGCATGCCCTGCTGGCCGAACGGCTGCTGCTGACCGAACGGCTGCTGGCCCTGCTGCTGGCCGAACTGCTGCGGCGGGGCCGTGCTGGGGCCCTGCTGCTGGCCCTGCTGGGAGCCGTACTGCTGCTGAGGTCCGTACTGCTGGCCTTGCTGCTGCATGGGACTCATTTGCGGGGTGGTGCTCATGCGGGTGCCACCTTCCCTCAATGGTTGTGGTGCTTCAGCAATGCGCGTGCTGCTTTGGTGCCCGTGACGGCGCGTCGTGCGTCAGCCCGTGACGACCAGACCGACGACCTCGTCGTCCGAGAACCAGACCCGTACGTCGGGATGTCCCCCCGCGAAGGCGGCGTGCACCGCCTGGCGGATGTCCGGGGACGGGTCGTTGAGGTTGCGCCACTCCCCGGCGACGAACAGCCGGAGCCGTGGCGGGAGTTCGGGCGGATAGGGCAACAGCTCGTCCCAGTAGCGCTCGGCACGTCCGGAGCCCACCGCGGAGGGCAGCAGGTTCGTGACCGCCGCCTTGATGTCGGGCCGGTTGCCGATCCGCTGGGACGCGGGGCGCCCCGGTGCGTCCTGCTGCGGAGAGCCCGTCGACCTGAGCATCGCCCGCGCCCGGTCCGGGGTCATCAGCTGCTGGCCCGCGGCCTTCAGCATGCCCTGCAGACAGGCCAGGGCGCCGACGACGATCGGCGATGCGGACGAGGTGCCGGAGAACGTGTCCGTGTACCAGGCGATCTCGTCGGCGCCGCCCTGGAGGTCCCCGGGCCGGTCCCAGAAGCCGCCGGTCGTGGTGGTCTCGCGGCCCCAGCCCTGGGCGTCCACGCGGGCCCCGTAGTTGGAGAACGCGAGGCGCGAGCGGTCCGGGCCGTGGTCGCGGCCGTGCGTGCCGGGCGGCGGTGCGCCCGCGCCGACCAGGACGGCGCCCGAAGGCCGGTTGGACGGGTTGAAGGGGTTGCGCCACCACTCGGGGAATTCGTCGGGCCTGCGCTCGTACACCGCGTCGTCCAGGGACTCGGCGCCGTTGCCGGCCGCGCCGACGACGATGACGCCCTTCGCGGTGGCGTACCGGATCGCCGCGTAGTCGTCCGGCCACCACTCCAGGGCGATGTAGCCCTTCTGGTCGTCGCGCGGCTCGAAGTCGAACCGCGGTCCCGGGCGGTGCAGTTCGATGAGGATGATGTCGCCGGGGGACAGGCGCTCCGCCGCCGCGTGGATCGTGGCCGCGGTGCCGAGCGGCTGGAAGGAGGCGGCCGCGGTCACCGACTCCGGCGCGATGCCGGAGATGCCCACGTAGTTGCGGTCGCCGCCGATCACGCCGATCACCGCCGTGCCGTGGTTGCGCCAGGCGATGTCCTGGAGGGGGGTCCCGATGACCACCCCGGCGAGCTTGGACGTGAGGTCCTCGTGCCCGAGCTGCCAGGCGCCCTCGATGTCGATCACCGTCACGCCCTCGCCCGAACCGCCGAGCCGCTGCCAGGCCCAGAGCGCGTCGACGCCCTCGGGGGCCGGGCGCAGATAGCCCTGGCGGCCGGTGAAGTCGGGGGTGACGGGGGCGCCTTCCTTGCGCCGCCCGGAGTCGCCCTCCGGGGACAGCTCCTGGCGCTGCGGCGGTGGCTGCGGCCTGCCCGTCGCGCCGAGCGAGGCGGGGACGGCACCGGGCTTGACGTACGCCGTGTCGATCCCGGGCAGCGCCGCCATCCGCGAGCGCAGCTCCTGGGCGCGGCTCTCGCCGCCGCGGACCCGGTAGAAGAGCGCCAGATCCGGTACGTCGTCGCCGCCGTCACCGTCCCGCTGCATGGCGGACCGCAGTCGGTCCTCGTTGCCGAACAGCGGCTCCAGGGCGAGCTGTTCATCGCTGAGGAACATGTTCAGGGCCGACACATCGGAGCCCGCCGCCGAGCGGATGCCCTGCGTACCGGCCCGCAGCCGGGCCTCGGGCCGTGCGACGACGATCAGCTCCTGCTCGGCCGGCCGGTAGGTGAATCCCGCTCCGTCGGGCCCAGGGCCACTGGCTCCCGGGCCTCCCGCGGGCTCTGCCTGGTCGGTCATCGCTTCACCGCTCCCTTCGGTACTCGGGGTCCTGCGGGTGCCGTGCTGCGCGCTGTGGCCGCGCCTTCGGGGCACACCTTGCTACCGCCCGGCGCGCTCGTCCACCCCCCATTGCCCCAACTGAGTTTGAAATCAAGGTGACCGGGGAAGCCCGTGCAATTCGTCCGGAAGGCGATGTCACGGTGCGATCCGGCCAAGTTCGGGGCAACGCGACGGGGCGGCATCCTTCAGGATGCCGCCCCGCGCTCGTTCAGTCCTCGTGTCCTCGTCAGTCCTCGGAGGAATCAGAGGGTCCGGATTCCTCGCCGGTGCCGCTGCCGCTGCTGCCGGCGCCGCCGCTGTCCTCGTCCGTCCCCGGCCGCTGCTGAGGCTTCGGCGGCCGGGTGCGCTCACCCGGCGTCGGACCCCCGCCGTCGCGCCGCCGCAGATAGCGCTCGAACTCGCGGGCGATGGCCTCGCCGGACGCCTCCGGCAGCTCGGCCGTGTCCCTGGCCTCCTCGAGCGACTGGACGTACTCGGCGACCTCGCTGTCCTCGGCCGCGAGCTGGTCCACGCCCACCTGCCAGGCGCGGGCGTCCTCGGCGAGGTCGCCCAGCGGGATCCGCAGGTCGATGAGGTCCTCCAGGCGGTTCAGGAGCGCGAGCGTGGCCTTCGGGTTCGGCGGCTGCGATACGTAGTGCGGCACCGCGGCCCAGAGGCTGACCGCCGGGACGCCCGCGTGCGTGCACGCCTCCTGGAGGATGCCGACGATGCCCGTCGGGCCCTCGTACTTCGTCTCCTCCAGGTCCATGGTCCGCGCCAGGTCCGGGTCGGAGGTGACGCCGCTGACCGGCACCGGGCGGGTGTGCGGGGTGTCGCCGAGCAGCGCGCCCATGATCACCACCAGCTCCACGCCCAGCTCGTGGGCGAAGCCCAGGATCTCGTTGCAGAACGAACGCCAGCGCATCGACGGCTCGATCCCGCGCACCAGGACGAGGTCGCGCGGCTTGTCGCCGCCCACGCGGATCACCGAGAGCCGGGTCGTCGGCCAGGTGATCTTGCGGACGCCGCCCTCCAGGAAGACCGTGGGGCGGTTGACCTGGAAGTCGTAGTAGTCCTCGGCGTCCAGCGCCGCGAAGACCTCGCCCTTCCACTCCTTGTCGAGATGCGCGACCGCTGTGGAGGCGGCGTCGCCGGCGTCGTTCCAGCCCTCGAACGCGGCCACCATGACCGGGTCGACCAGCTCGGGTACCCCCTCGAGCTCGATCACCCAGGCCTCCTTCCGACGTCCTTTACGTACGCCCCAACCTTACGGCGTCCGCCGGGGCCCTCCGCAGCCCCCTTATGGCCGCTCGGTGACCGGATCACTGCCCCGCCGGAGGGCCGCGCACTCCCTCGGCGCCATGTGCTTTGCCATGTGCTTTACAGCGTCGAGGCGCAGTGCCGGGTCACAGCGTCGAGCGCAGCCACTGCTCGACGCTCGCGATGTGTACCGTCGCCCACGACCTGGCCGCCTCCGCGTCGCGGTCCCGCAGTGCGGTGAGGATCGCCCGGTGCTCGTGCAGGGTGCGGCTGACGGCGTCCTCCTGGGTGAGGCCGCGCCAGATGCGGGCCCGGGTGGTGGGCCCGGAGAGACCGTCGAGGAGCGAACAGAGCACCGAGTTGCCGGACGACTGCACGATGCCGCGGTGGAACTCCAGGTCGCAGGCGACCAGTTCCTCCACCGAAGGGGCCGCGCCGAGGGCATCCAACTGGGAGGTAAGTACGTCCAGTTCGGCCTCGGTGATGTGAGCGCTCGCCATGGCCGTGGCCGCCGGCTCCAGGATGCGGCGCACCGCGAGGAACTCCAGGACCGTGTCGTCGCGGTGGAAGTCGACGACGAAGCTCAGTGCTTCGAGGAGCAGTTGAGGATCCAGGCTGGTGACATAGGTGCCGTCGCCCTGTCGTACGTCGAGGATGCGGATCAGGGAGAGTGCGCGCACCGCCTCGCGCAGTGAGTTGCGCGAAAGGCCCAGGTCGGCGGCGAGTTCACTCTCCTTGGGCAGCCGGTCGCCGGGGCGCAGCGCGCCGGAGACGATCATGCCCTTGATCTTTTCGATGGCTTCGTCGGTGACAGCCATGGGGACCTCGCCTCACAAGACAGAAGACATCCGATGTATTCGGATGATTATGGCGTGTCCCAGGGTTCTTGCGCACGTGGGTCAGGCGAATACGTACATCTCTCAGGGCTAAGATTTCCGTACGGATCGGTCCGAACGGATGTTTCCGTACGGGGCCAGAGAGCGGCCCGAGCTCGACACCTCGCCCCTGGAGGTGCTCGCCCGGCTGCACCGCACCTTCCTGCCCTACAACACCAGGCTCACCACCGCGATCGAGCGGCACGGCCTCGCGGTCGCCGGATTCGACGTACTGACCGCGCTGCGCAGGGCCGGGGCGCCCTACCGGCTCACCGCAGGGCAGCTCGCGGACTCCGGGCTGGTCTCGTCGGCCGGGGTGACGCTGCGCATCGACCGTCTGGAGAAGGACGGCCTGGCCCGTCTGATGTCCAAGCTGGAGCGGTCGATCACGGACTCCGACGGACCTCACGAAGCAGAGGCCTGAGCCTCCGCCTCCGCGCGGTACATCCGGCGCAGCCGCACCGGACGGGATGCGCTGCAGGGCAATGGGGAAGGGGGTCCCCCTGCTCATTAAGAGCTTGGGGGAGGGCGGGAATGATCCGCCGCGAAGCGGCGGTCTAGCCGAACCGCTCGATCCGGACCCGGTCCACCGGCTGGCCCGCGGCCACCAGCAGGCGCGACGCATGCTCCGCGAAACCGTTCGAGCCGCAGATGTACGCCTCCCAGCCGCCATCGGGCAGCGAGGACGAGGAAAGCAGCGGGGCCAGGTGCCGCGCTGCCAGGCGGCCCTCCGTACCCGTGAGGATCACCCGCGTCTCGTCCCCGTACTCATCCGCGTAGATGAGATCCGCCGGCGTACGGGCGGAGACCAGGAGCCGCAGCGGGACGCTCGGCCCCGCCTTCCGCCAGTGCCGCAGCATCGACATCAGGGGGACCACCCCAGAGCCTGCCCCCAGGAGCAGTGCCGGCCGGTCTCCGGGCCAGGCGAAGAAGCCGGACAGCGGGCCCCGCACCTCGACGGTGTCGCCGACGCGGGCCACCGTGTGGAGGTGCCCGGACACCTCGCCGCCCGGCACATGGTCCAGGGTCAGTTCGATCTCGCCGGACGCCTCCGCGTCCCCAGGAGCGGACGCGATCGAGTAGTGGCGCTGGGCGACATAGCCGTCCGGAGCCGTCAGGCGCAGCATCAGGTGCTGGCCCGGCAGATGTCCCTGCCAGTCGGGCACCTTGAGACGGAACGTCGAAGCGGCGGGCGTCTCCCGGCGGATCTCGACGACCGTCGCCCGCTGCCAGACGGCCGCCGCGCGATTGCTCACCGCGATCCTGCCGGGCACGGCGAACCGCGTAGGGGGTACGAAGGTGTCAGTCACCGGAGTAGCGCTCCTCCCGCCAGGGATTGCCCCGGTGGTGATAGCCGTTCTGTTCCCAGAAGCCCGGCTCGTCGTGGTCGAGGAGCCGCAGCCCCGCGATCCACTTCGCGCTCTTCCAGAAGTAGAGGTGCGGGACGATCAGGCGGGCGGGCCCGCCGTGCTCGGGCGGCAGGGGACCGACCCCGTACTCCCAGACGATCCAGGCCCTGCCCTCCGTGACGTCGGACAGGGGGAGGTTCGTGGTGTAGCCGGTGTGCGAGTACGCGACGACGTGCGTGGCCTCGGGGCGCGGCCCCGCGGCGGCCAGGAACGCGTCGAGGCTCACCCCGCCGAAGCGCACCCCGAACTTGGACCAGCTGGTCACGCAGTGGATGTCCCCGCGGTACTCGGACGCGGGCAGCGCGTGCGCCTCGTCCCACGTCCAGGTGCGGGGCGCCGCGACGAGGCCGTCGACGCGGAACGTCCAGTCGTCGGGCGTCAGCTCGGGCGTCACCTCGGCGGACAGGACGGGCCAGCCGTCGGCCGCGTCGTACTGGCCGGGCGGCAGCCGCGGATCGCGGTCGGCGGCACGGGCGCGGCCGGTGAAGCCGCGGGTGGGCTCGAAGGCCGTTTCGGAGGTCATACGGTGCTTGCCACTTCGGAGGTGCTGATCGGTGCGGTGGATGCCGCCGCGTCCCGCAGGGCGCCGAGCGCTTGCTGTTCGTCCACGGTTTCCAGCGTACGGTCGCGCATCAGGACCCGGCCGTCGACGACCGTGTCGCGGACGTCGCAGGACGCGGCGCTGTACGCCAGCATCGACCACGGGTCGTGCCGGGGCGTGAGGTGCGGCCGCGAGAGGTCCAGGACGATCAGGTCCGCTCGCTTGCCCGGTTCGAGCGAGCCGAGCTGGTCGGCGAGGCCCAGCGCCCGCGCCGACTCGATGGTCGCCATGCGGACCGCCTGCTCGGCGCCGACCGCCGTCGGGTCGCCGCCCGCCTTGTGCACCAGCGCCGCGAGGTTCACCGCGCCGAGCAGGTCGAGGGTGTTGGAGCTCACCGCGCCGTCCGTGCCGAGGCCCACCGTGACGCCCGCTTCGAGGAGGTCGGGGACGCGGGCTATGCCGCAGCCCAGCTTCAGGTTCGACACCGGGCAGTGCGCTACCGCCGTGCCGGTGCGGGCGATGGCCGCGATCTCCGCGTCCGTGAGGTCGACGGCGTGGGCGAGCAGCGTGTCGGGGCCGAGCACGCCGAGCGATTCGAGCAGCTCCACGGGGCGCATGCCGTGCTGCTCGACGACGGTTGCCACCTCGCCCGCGTTCTCGGCGGCGTGGATGTGAAGGAGGGCCCCGTGCTCACGGGCGAGCGCTGTGATCGCCGTCAGCTGCTCGGGCACCAGGGTGTACACGGAGTGCGCGAAGAGCACCGGGCGTGTGCCCGGCGCCGGGGTGCGGGCGGCGAGGTCGGCCGCCGCCCAGCCGAGCCGGTCGGCGTAGGCGCGGCCGTCCGGCGGGCCCGGCACGTCCATGAACGTGGGTCCGGTGAGCAGCCGCCACCCGGCGTCGCGGGCCACCGCCTCGGCCGCCTCGTGGAACCAGTACATGTCGAGCGCGGCGGTGACCCCGGCGCGTACGGACTCGGCGATCGCGCCGAGCATCCCCGCCGTGACCGTCTCGGGCGAGAGCCGCTCCGCCTCGGCCGGGATCACCCGGGCCAGAAAGCCCTGCAGCGTGACGTCGTCGGCGATGCCGCGGAACAGCGTCATCGCCAGGTGCGTGTGCGTGTTGATGAGGCCGGGAAGGACGAGACAGCCCTGGGCGTCCAGCTCGTCGGCCGCCTCGTACGTGGCCCGCAGCCGCTCCGCAGGGCCGACCTCGATGATCTTCCCGTCGCGGACGGCGACCGCGCCGTCCGTCACGACGGTGCCCGACGGGTCGACGGTGAGTACGTCGCCGCCGTGGACCAGGAGATCGACGGAGCCGCCCCGGTCCTGGGCCGGCAGGTCAGTGGGGTGCATCGGTTCCGTTCTCCGTGGTCTTCGTCGGCCTGGGGGCGGGGGCGCGGCTCAGTGGTCGGCGCCGGCCAGCAGGCGCAGCGCGTCCAAGGTTATCCGGGCGCCCCGGTCGACTCCCTCGGCGACCACGTTGCGGTGCGGGTTGTAGCCGCCGGTGGCCTCCTCGTCGACCAGCTCGTCGGCGTTGGCGCCGTCCACGACGAGCGCGCCGCCGGCGACCAGGCCGTGCGTGGCGGCGAAGACGAGCAGCGCCGAGAGCTCCATCTCGATGGCGGCGATCCCGGCCGCCGCGTACGCCTCGCCGGGCAGCGGCAGGAAGCCCGGCTGGAACGCGGCCCGCGTCCACACCACGCCCCGGTGGTACGGCGCGTCGGCCGCCCGCGCGGCGCGCTGGAGCGCGATGACCGCCTCCGGGGTCGAGAACGCCGGGTACTCGGCGGGGATCAGCTGCCCCGTCACGCCGTCGTCGCGCACCGCCGCGTCGGCGATGACCAGGTCGCCGTCGCCGATGCCGGGGCGGATCGCGCCCGCCGTGCCGAGCCTCAGGATGGTGGTGACGCCCGCCTCGGCCAGCTCCTGGAAGAGGAGGATCGCCCCCGGCGCGCCGACGCCGTGCGATGCGACCACGACGGGCGTGCCCTGCCAGGTGCCGGTGAAGGTGCGGTACTCGCGGTGGTACGACACCTCCTTCGCGTCGGCGAGGAGGTCGGCGACGGCCGCCGCGCGGGCCGGGTCGCCGACGACGACCGCGCTGGTGGGCAGGCCGGTGCGGGGGACGCGGGTGATGGGCAGTGTGTCGCCGGGCGACGTCGTCATGCGGGTTCTCCTACCGGGGATACGGGAGATGCCGGGGATGGCGGGGATGCCGGGGACTTGCGGCGGCGCCTGCGCGCCGTGGACAGGAAGAGGGCGACCAGCGTCACCACGTACGGAGCCGCGTCGGTCGCCTGCTGCGGCATGCCGAGCCCCTGCAGCCGGAAGCCGACGGCCTCCGCGATGCCGAAGAGCAGCCCCGCGAGCAGCACGCCAAGGGGCAGCGCGCGGCCCAGCATCACGGCCACCACGGCGATCCAGCCACGGCCCGCCGTCATGTTCTCGGAGAACAACGTGACGTTGCCCAGGGCGAGTTGAGCGCCCGCGAGCCCGCACAGGACCCCGGACGTCAGGACGGCCGCGTACTGGTACTTCGCCGGACCGACGCCCAGCGTCGCCGCGGCGTCGGGCGCCTCGCCGACGCCGCGAAGCCGCAGGCCCCAGGGGTGGCGGGCGAGGAACACCGCCGCCACGGCGACGGCGGCCCACGACAGATACACGAGGGCGGAGTGCCCGGACAGGACGGGACCGACGAACGGGATGCCGATGCCGCCGAGCCCCGCCAACTCCGGGTCGGAGAAGGTGCCTTGCACGCCGAAGACCGTACGCAACAGGAATCCGGTGAGCCCGACCGCGAGGAGGTTCAGCGCGACGCCGAGGACGACGGCGTCGCCGCGCAGACTGATCGTCCCGACGGCCAGGATCATCGAGTACGCCGCCGAAGCGAGGGCGGCGAACAAGACACCCAGCCAGGCGCTTCCGGTGAACCAGCTGCCCGCGACGCCGCTGAAGCAGCCGACCAGCATCATGCCTTCGAGGCCGATGTTGAAGACGCCGGCCCGCTCACAGATCGCGCCGCCGAGCGCGGCGAGCAGGATCGGGGTGAGCGCGAGCAGCGCGGAGTGGAACAGGGCGGAGTCGACGCTCATCGCACGCTCACTTCCTTCGCGTCCTGCGGGTCGGTGGGCTTCTTCCTGGCGCGCCGCCACGTCAGATTCAGCCGGGCGGCGAGGAAGACGATGACGACGGCCTGCAGGACCTGGGTCAGCTCGCGCGGCACCTCCGTGGTCCGCTCCATGGCGAGCCCGCCCACTTCGAGCGCGGCGAAGAACAGCGCGGCGAGCGCGGTCCCGATGGGCGCGGCGGCGGCGAGCAGGGCGGCGGTGAGGCCGGTCCAGGTGTGCCCGGCGGCGGTGAGCGACCCGTCGATGAAGCGGTACGGGAAGCTGAGCACGCCGATCGCGCCGACCAGGCCCGCGACGGCGCCGGACAGCGCCATCAGACGCAGCGTCAGCTTGGGCCGGTCGACCCCGGCGTACGCGGCGAAACGCGGATTGAGTCCCGTCATGCGGATCTCGTATCCGGCGGCGGTACGGGCGTCCGCGAAGAGGTACACGGCGGCGGCGACCGCCACGAGCACAAGGCCCACGGTGACGGTCGAAGCCCCGAAGGCGGGCAGCTCCACCCCGTCCGGCAGCCGCCGGGTCTGCGGCAGGCTCGACCCCTCCTCCTTGAGCGGGAAGCGCGCGAGATAGGAGGCGAAGGACATGGCCGGATACCCGAGCAGCAGACTGCTGACCAACAGCGGTACGCCGAACCGGTTCTGGCACACCGCGGCGAGCGCGGCGTACGCGCCGCCGGCCGCCATCCCCGCGAGCAGCGCGGCGACGACGGTGAGCGGCGCGGGCAGCGGCGAGTAGAGCCCCGTGGCGGCGGCCGCGATCCCACCGAGCACCAACTGCCCGTCCCCGCCGAGGTTCAGCAGCCCGGCCCGCATCGGAATGGCGAGGGCGACGGCGAGCCCGATGATGCTGGTTCCGGTGGTCAGCGTGGCCCCGATCCCGTCGGGCCCGAGCGCCCCACTGACGACGGAGCCGTACGCCCCGATGGGATCGGCCCCGGTCCCGATCAGGAAGAGCGCGCCGACGAGAACGGCGGCGACGACGGAGTGCAGAGCGGGCGCACGAAGCACACGCACGCCGAACGCCCCCAAGCTGCCGGGGGACTGCGTCTCGACGGCCATGTCAGGGGGCCTCCTTCACGGGGGCGGTGTCGTCACTCTCGCGCGGAGCGGGGACGACGGAGGGACCGCCATCGGGCCGACTGCCGTGGGAGGCAGCGGCATCGGCACTGCCCGCCGTCGCGGGCCCGAGTGCCCGCTCGTCCGCGGAGGGCGCCGTCTCCGCCGCGGTGTCGCCCGCCACATCGGTCGGTGCCGCGGCGCCGGAGCCGTCCGCCGGGCCCGCCGTGGGGTGCGCGTCGGCCCCGCTTGCCTTCTTGAGCCCGAGTGCCTGTGTGTCCGATGCGGTGCGCGCGGAAGGTGCTGCCTTCGGCCGGTCGTTGCCCGGCTGGCCCGCTGCCGTCGCGGCGTCGGAGCTGTCCCTCGAGCCCGCCGCGGCGCTCGCGTCGGCCCCGCCCGCCATCGCAAGACCGAGCGTCTGCTCGTCCGCCTCGTCGCGGGCGTACTCCGCTGCCACCCGGCCCTCGTACATCACCAGGACGCGGTCCGAGAGGCCGCGGATCTCGCTGAGTTCGGCGGAGACCAGGAGGATCGCGTGGCCCGCGTCGCGGTGGGCGATCAGTTGGTCGTGGATGGTCTGGATGGCGCCGATGTCGACGCCTCGGGTGGGCTGTTCGACGATCAACAGGGGGGATTCATGGGCCAGTTCGCGGCCGATGACCAGTTTTTGGAGGTTGCCGCCGGACAGTGAGCCCGCCGTGTGCCGGGACGACGCCGCCTTGATGCCGAAGCGGTCGATCAGGACGCGGGCGTGTTCGCGGAGCCAGGAGGGGCGGAGCAGGCCGTGGCCCCGGTGGTGGCCCATGGCCAGGTTGTCGGCGATCGTCGCGGCCGGTGCCGTGCCGACCGCCGTGCGGTCCTCGGGGACGTACGCCAGACCCGCCGCACGGCGGCCCGCGGCCGTCGCCTCGGTGATGTCCTGCCCGGAGAGGGTGACGTGACCGGCGGTGAGCGGACGCAGGCCCGCGACCGCCTCGGCCAGTTCGGACTGGCCGTTGCCCGCCACGCCCGCGACGCCGACGATCTCCCCGGCGCGCACGGTGAGCGAGACGTCGTGGACGGCGTCCGTGCTCAGGCCCGTCACGGTCAAGACCTGACCGCCCGGTGTGCCCGATGGGTGCACCCGGTCCAGTTCGACCGCGCGGCCCGTCATCGCCGCCGCGATCCCGTCCGCCGTGGTGTCAGAGGTGCGCATCCGTGCGGCCACCCGGCCGTCCCGCAGGACCGTCACCGCGTCGCTGCCCTCCATCACCTCACGCAGCTTGTGGGTGACCAGGAGGACCGTGCGGCCGTCGTCCGCGAGGGAGCGGAGAACCGCGAAGAGCGCGTCGGCCTCCGCCGGAGTCAGCACCGCCGTCGGCTCGTCGAGGATGAGCGTACGGGCGCCCCGGTAAAGGAGTTTGAGGATCTCGACGCGCTGACGCACACCCACCGGCAGGTCCCCGACCTTCGCCGCCGGATCCACCGCGAGCCCGTGCTCCTTCGCGAGCGCACCCACACGCCGCACCGCCTCCGCCCGGTCCGTCAGACCGAAGCGGCGCGGCTCGGCGGCGTACACCACGTTCTCCGCGACCGTGAAGGAAGGGAAGAGCTTGAAGCTCTGGTGCACCATGCCGAGCCCGGCGGCGATCGCCTCGCTCGGACTGGCGAACGTCACCTCGCGCCCGTCGAGCAGGATCTGCCCGGCGTCCGGCCGCCGGAGGCCGTAGAGCACCGACATCAGCGTCGACTTGCCCGCGCCGTTCTCGCCCATCAGGGCGTGGATCTCACCGCGCGCGACGGTCAGATCCACCCGGTCGTTGGCGAGTGTGCCGGGGAACTCCTTGGTGATCCCGCGGAGTTCGACGGCGGGCGTACCGGCCGTGACGGACTCAGGCCGCGGGGTCATTGACCTTCAGCTTCCCGGCGACGATGTCGTCCCGCAGCGACTCGACGCGCTTGAGCACGTCCTTGTGGCCGGCGATCAGGCACTTGGAGTCCGCGAGCCCCGGCTCGAGCGCCGTCAGCGACATGCCGCCTTCCTTCAGGCCGTACGACACCGTGCTGCCGCCCTTGCCCTTCAGGATCTGCGCGATGCCCTTCTCGACGGCGACATCGGTCTTCTTCAGTACGTTGTCCACGACGTTGCCGGGGCTCGTCAGGCACTGGTTGGCGTCCACGCCGTACGCCTTGAAGCCACCGGACTTCGCCGCCTGGAAGACGCCCGTGTTGCCGCCCGCCGCGGCCGCCATCACCTGGTCGGCCCCGCCCGAACCGAGCGTCGCCGCCTGATCCTTGGCGCGCGCCGCGTCATTGAACGGCGACTGCCCGCCCACGAACAGCGTGCGCGACGTGGCCTTCGGCCGGACCTTCTTCGCACCGGCCGCGAACGGCTCGCTGTAGCGCCGGAACTGCGGGGTGTCGAGGACGTCGACGGCGCCCACCTTCTTGCTCTTGGTGAGCAGACCCGCCTCCGCGCCCGCGAGATACACCGCCTCGTGCTCCCGGAAGACCGCGCACGTGACGTTCTTGTACGTCTTCTTCGTGCAAGCGTCGACCAGCAGGAACTGCTGCTTGGGGTGCGCCTCGGCCTGCTGCGCCGCGATGTCCGAGAACTCGAAGCCGACCAGCGCGATGACGTCGGGCGCGGAGTCCACGGCCGACTGCACGTTCTGCTGCCGCGAGGACGTGTCGCTGCTCTGGAAGACCTTCGGCGTCCCGGCGCCCTGCGCCTTCGCGGCCGACTTCACACCGGAGACGGCCAGTTTGAGGAACTCGTTCTGGGCCACGGGGTCCGGCGTGACGAGCGTGAACGCCTTGGCGCCCTTGTCGCCGTCGGAGCCGCCCTTGTCGGCGGCGGCGTTGCAGCCGGAGGCGAGGAGGACGGCGCCGAAGGTGGCGGCGGCGATCCGGAGGGATATGCGCGTGGAGAGGGACATAGGGGAGCGCCTTCTCGAAGGTGCCTGGGAGCCCAGGCGGCGGCGGGGAGCGGACGGTGCGGAGCAGTGTCGCTCAGCGGCGACAGGAGCGACAGCAACGACAGCGGCACATGCGCCGGGCGTCGCAGGACACGGCGGGGCAGCGCATGACGTCCGTGCCGTAGATGGCGTCGTACATGGCTGTCCTCCTCGCACCGTGGGTCGATCCGTCCTGGGTGGCGGTGAGGGTAACACCGGATTTCGGACAGCCGCACGAACGTCTCGAAATATGGTTCGAGCCCGTCGGGTACGGTGACGGCACCCCTCCTCCCAAGGCCCTAATCGCCCCTGTTTCTTCGGAGTTGACCACCATGACCAGCCAGGATCTGCGCGCCGTCACGTGGACGGCGGCCGCGGAGGGCGGCGCTGTCCCGTCCCTCTCGCTCATCGACCAGACCGCGCTGCCGCACGCCCTGAACCGCCTCGACGTCACCACCGTCGACCAGTTGATCGACGCCATCGTGCGGCTCGTGGTGCGCGGCGCGCCCGCGATCGGCGCGGCCGGTGGTTACGGCGTCGCGCTCGCCATGGCGCAGGGCGAACGCGAGGGCTGGGACCGGGCGCGCCTTGACGCGGAGGTGGCCCGCGTGCGCGCGGCACGACCCACTGCCGTGAACCTGATGGTCTGCGTGGACCGGGTCGCCCCGCTCATCGACGCGGGTCTGCCGGCGGTGCTCGCCGAGGCGGACGCGATCGTGCGGGAGGACCTGGAGGCGAACCACGCGATGGGCGCGTTCGGCGCCGACTGGCTCCTCAAGCGCGTCCCCGCGGCCGCGGACCGCCCGCTGCGGATCCTCACCCACTGCAACACGGGCGCGCTCGCCACGGCGGGCTGGGGCACGGCGCTCGGCGTCATACGCGAACTCCACGGCCGTGGCCGCCTGGAGACCGTGTACGCCGATGAGACCCGCCCCCTGCTGCAGGGCGCGCGGCTCACCGCGTGGGAGCTGGTGCAGGAGGGGATACCCCACTTCGTGCAGGCGGACGGCGCCGCGGCGGGGACGATCCTGCGGGGTGAGGTGGACGCGGCGATCGTCGGGGCGGACCGGATCGCGGCGAACGGCGACACGGCCAACAAGGTCGGCACGGTGGGGATCGCGCTGGCGTGCGCGCACGCGGGGATCCCGTTCGTGGTGGCCGCGCCGACGACGACGGTCGATCTCGCCACGGCGACGGGTTCGGACATCCACATCGAACTGCGGGGCGAGGACGAGGTGTTGGAGTGGGCGGGCGTCCGCACGGCACCGGTCGGCTCGCGCGGCCACAACCCCGCGTTCGACGTGACGCCGGGTTCGCTGGTGACGGGGCTGGTGACGGAGCGGGGTGTGCTGGAGGTTTCGGCGGGCGAGTTGCCGGTGGGCGGGCTGGGCTAAGGGCGCTTTCCTTTCCCCAACCCCGCCTCGGACCCCGCTCTAGACCGCCGCTTCGCGGCGGATCTTTCCCACCCGCCCACCCGATTGCCCGGCAGTCGCCATCTTTATCAGCCCGTCCGGAGGGGCGGGGTTGGGGAAGGCCCCGCAGGGCTACCCCCGGGTCAGCTCCAGCTCCAGGAGCCACTCCACGACCTCCGTACGGTGCCGCGCCTCGCGAGGATCCGCACCCCAGACGTAGATCCCGTGCCCGGCCACCACCACCGCCGGCATCCCCGGCGAAAGCGCCGCCTCCAGCCGATCGCCCAGCACCGCCATGTCCTGACTGTTGGCGATCACCGGCAGCGTCACCTCGACCTCGTGCGTCCCGTGCCCGAGCCCCTTCAGCATCTCCAGGTCACGGAACACCACACCCTCCGGCTTCCGTTGCCCCATGGCCACCGACGCCACCGTGTGGACATGGACGACCGCCCCCGCCCCGGTGAGCCGCGCAACCCGCGCATGCAGCGCGGCCTCCGCCGACGGCCGCCCCGGCCCCAGCGCGGCGCCCGACGCGTCCGTCAACACCACGTCCGCAGACGTGAGTTCACCCTTGTCCCGCCCGCTCGCCGTGACGGCAAGCTGCAGCGGCGTACGCGAGAGGACCACGGACAGGTTCCCTGACGTACCCCGCATCCACCCGAACGAGGCGAACCGCGCCGCCTCGGCGGCCAGGACGGCGCCCGCCTCCTCCAGGTCCAGCGCAGTGGTCCCGCTCATGCCGTGCCCCTCGAAGTCGAAGTCGAAGCCGAAGCCGAAGCCGAAAGATTGATCTCGTCGAAGGCGAACGCCTCCGGATGCCCGCCGACCCCGGCGGCGAAACAGGGCTCCCCGGCCCGCCGGACGCCCACCGTCAGCCACCCGGCCTCCCGCGCCGCGTCCAGCTCACCGGGCCGGTCGGAGAGGAACAGCGTGCGATCCGCACGCACCCCCACCGCCGCCGAAATGGCCCGGTAGGAGTCCGCCTCCTGCTTGGGCCCCGCGTTCTCGGTGTCGTAGAAGCCACTCACGAGCTCCATCAACGACCCCTCGGGCGAGTACGTGAACCACGCGCGCTGCGCCGCCACCGACCCGGACGAGTAGACGTAAAGACGCACTCCGTGCGCCGCCCACCCCCGCAGCACCCCGATCACCTCGGGGTAGAAGTGCGAGACCAGCTCGCCGCGCGCGAACCCCTCCGCCCAGAGGATCCCCTGCAGGGTCTTCAGGGGTGTCGCCTTGCGGTCCTCGTCCACCCAGCCGTGCAGGATCTTCTCGATCCGTCCCGCATCGGCGTCCGGCTCGCCGGCCAACTCCCGTACCTGCGCGACGGCCCGCGCCACCTCCGGCTCATCGCCCCGCGAGGCCAGCAGCGTCCCGAACCGTTCACGCGCGTACGGATAGAGCACGTCCACCACGAACCCCGTGGCGCTCGTGGTGCCCTCGATGTCGAGCACCACGGCATCCACGGAGCCCGCGCTGAAAGAGACACTCACGCGGCGTACCCCGCGTGAATCGTGTCGAAGTCCGGGAAGCGGTCGGCGATCGGGCTGCCGGTGAACGTGCCGATCCAGCCGTCCTCCTCGTGGAAGAAGCGGATCGCCGTGAACGCGGGGGACGTGCCCATGTCGAACCAGTGCGTGGTGCCGCGCGGAACGCCGAGCAGGTCGCCCTTCTCGCAGTAGACCGCGTGCACTTCGCCGCCGACGTGGAGGTAGAAGATCCCGGCGCCCGCGACGAAGAACCGGACCTCGTCATCGTCGTCGTGCGTGTGCTCGGCGAGGAACTTCTGCCGGGCCGCCTTCGCCTTCTCGGGCCAGGCGGGGTCGTCGCTGGGGTGCAGTGCCACCACGTCGACCGTCTGGAAGCCCTCTTCGGCGTTGAGCTTGTCGATCTCCGTGCGGTACGCGGCGAAGACCGTGTCGCTGTCCGTGTCGGCGGGCACGTCCTCGCGCACCGGCCACTGCTCGTAGCGCACGCCGACGGGGGCGAGCGCGGCGGCGATCTCGGCCGGGTCAGTTGTGCGGCGTATGACGGTCTCGGGGCCGGACTCGGCCCATGTCGTCAGGAGAGTCATTGATCACTCCAGGGCAGGTCAGGGATGTCTTCGGATCGTAGCTCCCGGTGTCTGCCCGTCACACGGCGTCCCACAGCGTGGACGGCGCGGCCCTGCGCACCGCCGGCGCGATCTCCTCGGCGAAGCGCTGGAGCGTCTCGATCTGTTCGGCCCGCTCGAGGCCGAACCCGTCCACGGTGATGGACTGCAGGTCATGGCCGTACACCTCGTGGTAGCCGAGGATCTTGTCGATGATCTGCTGCGGGGAGCCGATCAGCTGGGGCCCGTCCGCGATCGCGTCCTCGATGGTGCGGAAGGGCGTGTTGTAGCCCGCCTTGCCCTCCAGGTGTGGCCTGAAAGACTGCCGCACCTTCGCCTCGTACAGCTCGCGGTAGCGCGCGACTGCCTGTTCCGCCGAGTCCGCGACGAGCAGACCGCCGGAGCCCGCCGCCACATGGGCGCGGGCCGGATCATGTCCGTACGCCTCGAACCGCTCGCGGTAGTGCGCGATCAGCTTCGCGTACGCGGCGCGCGGCTGGACGGCGTTGGCGGTGAAGAGCGGGTCCCCATGTCGGGCCGCCAGATCGGGGGAGTTGAGGGACGTCGCCGAGCCGTGCCAGACCCTCGGCACTCCCGCGTACGGGCGCGGCACCGTCGTCACGTTCTTCAGGGCGGGCCTGAACTCGCCCTCCCAGTCGACGTTCTCCTCGCTCCACAGCCGCCGGAGGAGCTCGTACTTCTCCTTCTGCAGATCCCACTGCCGCTCCTCGTCGAGCCCGAAGAGGTCGAAGTGCCCAGCCTCCGCGCCCTTGCCGATGACCAACTCGATGCGCCCGCGGGAGATCTGATCGAGCGTCGCGTAGTCCTCGGCGACCCGCACGGGGTCGAGGATCGCGACGACGGTGACTCCGGTGAGCAGCTTGATGCGCGTGGTCCGCGCCGCCAGCGCGCCGAGCACGACCGTCGGGCTCGACGACAGGAAGGCTCCCGCGTGCCGCTCGCCGACGGCGTATGCGTCATAGCCGAGCTCCTCCGCGGCCACACCGACCTCGATCACATCGGCCAACCGGTCGGCAGAGGAAGGGAGTTGGCCGGTCAGCGGGTGCGGGGCATGACCGATGATCGACAGTACCTGGAACTTCATGACGTCTCTTCCTTGTCTCGGGCCTGCTTGCTCTCAGGCCCGCTTGAACCAGGCCTGGGCGAGCAGCTCGTACGAACGCAGCCGGTCCGCGTGGTCGTGCGTGATGGTGGTGATCAGCAACTCGTCTGCTCCGGTGGCCCGTTGCAGCACGTCGAGCTGCTCCGTCACCGTCTCGGGCGCGCCCACGAACTGGGTGTCGACGCGGTCGGCCACCAACTCCCGGTCCTCGTCCGTCCATTGATGGCGGGCGGCTTCCTCGGGAGTGGGGAACTCGATCGCGCCCTCGGCGCTGCGGATGGACCGCACCCACGGCGCGTATCCGGCCGCGAGCCGCCGCGCTGTCTCGTCGTCCGGCGCGACGACGACATCGGCGGACACCGCCACATACGGCTCGGACAGCACGGCGGAGGGCCGGAACGCCGCACGGTAGGCCTCCACGGCCTCCACCACCGTGCCCGGACTGACGTGGTAGTTCGCCCCGAAGGGCAGCCCCCGCGCCCCCGCGACCTCGGCGCTCTCCCCGGCACTGCTGCCCAGGATCCATACGTCGACGTCGGCGCCGTCACCCGGCGTCGCGTGCGCCTCGACGCCGTCCTCGTCGCGGTAGGTCCCGGCGAGGAGCGCGAGGATGTCGTCGATCTGCGCGTCGTACGCCGGGGTCTGCGCGCCCGGCTGCTGGAGCAGGCTCAACTGCAGCCGGAAGCGCGGCGATCGAAGGAGTCGGGCGAAGCCCGTGAACTTGGGCGGCAGATAGAGGCCCTCGTCCGTGAAGGTGCCCCCGCGCTCGGCTGCGGGCGCCACCGGGGGAGTGCCGCGCGGCCGCCCCGACCGCCCCACGCCCAGGTCGATCCGCCCCGGATGCAGCGCGTCCAGGATCCCGAACTGCTCCACGACCGACAGCGGCGTCTGATGCCCGAGCAGCACCGCGCCCGAACCCACCCGGATCTCCCGCGTCGCCTGCGCGACGGCCTGGATCACCAGGGCGGGCGCGGAACCGGCGACGCCCGGATTGAGATGGTGCTCCGCAAGCCAGTAGCGGCGGTAGCCGAACTCCTCGGCGGCGCGGGCCAGTTCGACGGTGTTGCGCAACGCCGTCGGGGCATCGGAGCCGGAGCTGATGGGGACCAGGTCAAGGACTGCGAGAGGAACCGGAGGCATCCTCCAACTCTCCCCGCGGCGTATTGCACGCGTATGTACGCGGTATGGCAGCGCGGCCGGGTACGCCGAAGGGGCGGCCCCCCAGAGGGAGCCGCCCCTTCGACGATCGACCAGTGCCTACTTCTTGTCGAGCACGTCCTGGACCTTGGCGCGGACGTCGTCCGACGCGAGGCCACGGATCGTCAGGGTCGTGCGGCGGCGAAGGACGTCGTCCGCCGTCTCGGCCCACTCGTGGTCACGGGCGTAGACGACCTGCGCCCAGATCTCCGGCGCGTCCGGCGAGATCCGCTCGGCGAGCGCCGGGTCCTCGTTCGCCAGGCGGGCGATGTCGAAGGAGAGCGAGCCGTAGTGCGTCGCCAGGTGCTTGGCGGTGTCGGCGGCCATCCGCGGTCCTGGCGCGGGGCCGTCGACAAGGAGGCGGTGCGCGACCGCGCGCGGGTTGGCGATGCCGGGCAGCGGAAGCCGCTTCTGCAGCTGCGAGATCGGCTCGTAGTCGTCGCCGAGCGGGTGGCCCGGCAGCGACTCCAGCTTCTTCATCACCGTACGGCCGATGTGGCGGAAGGTCGTCCACTTGCCGCCCGCGACGGAGAGCATGCCGCCCGCGCCCTCGGTGACGACCGTCTCGCGCTTGGCCTTCGAGGTGTCGCCGGGGCCGCCGGGCAGGACCCGCAGACCCGCGAAGGAGTACGTGATCAGGTCACGGGACAGCTGCTGGTCGCGGATGGAGAACGCGGCCTCGTCCAGTATCTGCGCGGTGTCGGCCTCGGTGACCTTGACGTCGGCCGGGTCGCCCTCGAACTCCTCGTCGGTGGTGCCGAGCAGGAGCATGTCCTCCCAGGGGAGGGCGAAGGTGATGCGGTACTTGTCGATCGGGGTCGCGAGCGCGGCCTTCCAGGGGGCGGTGCGCTTGAGGACCAGGTGCGCGCCCTTGGAGAGGCGGATGGAGGGCGCCGCGTCCGGGTTCTCCATCTTGCGCAGGTGGTCGACCCACGGACCGGTCGCGTTGAGCACGAGCCGCGCGTTGACGCCGAACTCGTCGCCGCTCATACGGTCCTTGAGCTCTGCGCCGGTGACCCGGCCCTTGGTGAAGCGCAGGCCCGTGACCTCGGCGTGGTTGAGGACGGAGGCACCGGCCTCGACGGCCGCGCGGACCGTCATCAGGGCCATGCGGGAGTCGTTCATCTGGTCGTCGCCGTACACGGCAACGGCCTTCAGGTTGTCCGTGCGCAGCTCCGGCACGTCCTGCGCGGCCTTGGAGGGGCTGAGCAGGTGGCCGACGCCGTCACCGAACGCGGACAGCGCGCTGTACGCGAAGACGCCCGCGCCCAGCTTGGCCGCGCCGTGCGGGCCGCCCTTGTAGACGGGCAGGTAGAAGGTGAGCGGGTTCGCCAGGTGGGGGGCCACCTGACGGGACACCGCGCGACGCTCGAAGTGGTTCTCCGCGACCAGCTTCACCGCGCCGGTCTGCAGGTAGCGCAGACCGCCGTGGAGCAGCTTGGAGGAGGCGGAGGAGGTGGCGCCGGCGAAGTCACCGGCGTCCACCAGGGCCACCCGCAGTCCCGACTGCGCGGCATGCCAGGCGGTGGAGATGCCCAGGATCCCGCCGCCGATCACCAGGAGGTCGTACGTCGCCTTGGAAAGCTGCTCCCGGGTCTCGGCGCGGCTCGCCACTCCAAAGGAAGCGCGCGAACCGGCAGCCGGATGCGTCCCGAGGGCGGGGACGCTCTGCAGGGTGGTCATGACTTACTCCTCGTCAGCTTTCGTCGTCCTCGAGCCAGCCCATGGTCCGCTCGACGGCCTTGAGCCAGCTCTTGTACTCACGGTCGCGGGTGTCCGCGTCCATGCGGGGGGTCCACTCCGCCGCCCGGCGCCAGTTGGCGCGCAGCTCGTCGGTCGAGGACCAGAAGCCGACGGCGAGACCGGCGGCATAGGCGGCACCGAGGCAGGTGGTCTCGGCGACCATCGGGCGCACCACGGGGGCGTCCAGGAAGTCCGAGAGCGTCTGCATCAGCAGGTTGTTGGAGGTCATGCCGCCGTCGACCTTGAGGGCCGTGAGCTCGACGCCGGAGTCCTTCGTCATGGCGTCGGTGATCTCACGGGTCTGCCAGGCCGTGGCCTCCAGGACGGCGCGCGCGATGTGCGCCTTGGTGACGTACCGGGTCAGACCGGCGATCACACCGCGGGCGTCGGAGCGCCAGTACGGGGCGAACAGGCCGGAGAAGGCCGGTACGAAGTAGGCACCGCCGTTGTCCTCGACCGACGACGCGAGCGTCTCGATCTCGGCGGCGGAGTTGATCAGGCCCATCTGGTCGCGCATCCACTGCACCAGCGAGCCGGTGACGGCGATGGAACCCTCGAGCGCGTAGACCGGCTTCTGGTCGCCGATCTGGTAGCCGACCGTGGTCAGCAGGCCCGAGTAGGAGTTGATGGCCGTCTCACCGGTGTTCATCAGCATGAAGGTGCCGGTGCCGTACGTGGACTTGGCCTCGCCCTGGGCGAAACAGGTCTGGCCGAAGAGGGCCGCCTGCTGGTCGCCGAGCGCGGAGGCGACGGGGATGCCGCCGAGGACGTCGCCGAGGGTGCCGCCGGTAACCTCGCCGTAGACCTCGGCGGAGGAGCGGATCTCGGGGAGCATCGCGAGCGGCACGCCGATGGACTCGGCGATCTTCTCGTCCCACTGCATGGTGTGCAGGTTCATCAGCATGGTGCGCGAGGCGTTGGTGACGTCGGTGACGTGCCGGCCGCCGTTGACACCGCCCGTCAGGTTCCAGATGACCCAGGAGTCCATGGTCCCGAAGAGGATGTCGCCGGCCTCGGCGCGCTCGCGCAGGCCCTCGACGTTGTCGAGCAGCCAGCGGGCCTTCGGCCCGGCGAAGTAGCTGGCCAGCGGCAGGCCCGTCTCACGGCGGAAACGGTCCTGGCCGACGTTGCGGCCGAGCTCCTTGCACAGGGCGTCGGTGCGGGTGTCCTGCCAGACGATGGCGTTGTGCACCGGCTCGCCGGTGTTCTTGTCCCAGAGCAGCGTGGTCTCACGCTGGTTGGTGATGCCGATCGCCTTGATGTCGTCGCGGGTGATCTCGGCCTTGGCGATGGCGCTCGCGACGACCTCCTGGACGTTGGTCCAGATCTCGGCGGCGTCGTGCTCGACCCAGCCCGGCTTCGGGAAGATCTGCTCGTGCTCCTTCTGGTCGACCGAGACGATCCGGCCGTCCTTGTCGAAGACGATGCAGCGGCTGGACGTGGTGCCCTGGTCGATGGCCGCGATGAAGGGGCCTGCGGTGTGTGCGTCGGTGGTCACGGTGTGCTCCAGAGTTCTTGCTCGGCGGTCTCAGGCAGTCTCAGGCGGTCATCGGTAGCGGTCGCGGTCCTACTTGAACGCGAGGTTGTAGATACCGCCCGCGATGGCTCCGCCGATCAGCGGACCGACGACCGGCACCCAGGCGTACGTCCAGTCCGAGCCGCCCTTGTTCGGCAGCGGGAGCAGGGAGTGCACGATGCGCGGACCCAGGTCACGGACCGGGTTGATGGCGTAGCCCGTCGGGCCGCCCAGCGAGAGGCCGATGCCGACCACGACGAGCGCGGTGACCAGGGCGCCGAGCACGCCGATGCCGTTGCCGCCGTCGTTCAGGCCCTGGGTGAGGATCGCCAGGACCAGTACGACGGTCGCGATGACCTCGGTGAGCACGTTCTGCGCGTAGTTCCGGATCTCGGGGCCTGTCGAGAAGATGCCGAGCACGGGGCCGGCCTTGGGCGCGGCCTTCTCGTCGACCATGCCCTCCTCGTGGGGCTTCGAGGCCAGGATCGCCGGGTCGGTCAGATGCGCCTGGAACTGGCCCAGGTAGGTGAGCCACACCAGGACGGCACCGATCATCGCGCCGAACAGCTGCGAGACCAGGTAGAGCGGAACGTCGCTCCACTTGGTGCCGCCCTCGATCGCGAGACCGATGGTGACCGCCGGGTTGAGGTGGGCGCCAGAGACGCCACCCGCCAGGTAGGCGGCAGTCAGCACCGCGAAGCCCCACCCGAAGGTGATCGCGAGCCAACCTGCGTCCTTGGCCTTGGAGGCCTTGAGCGTGACGGCGGCGCAGACGCCACCGCCGAGCAAGATGAGTACGGCGGTACCGATGGTCTCGCCGATGAAGATGTCGGAGCTGGACACCCGCGACTCCTTTGTCCTTCGTCCAGGGGAAGGCGAACCCCGGGTCCCTCCGGTGGTCCGCGACCTCAGGTGAGGTCGTTGCCGGCCCTTGGCCTTGCCACACTCTAGCGCGTAATGCCGGTAGGTGTTCGACAATGCCGACCGATGGACGCGAGTCTCACCCCGGGGTCAGTAGCTCGTCAAGAGCTCTGTTATTGAAAGCACGATCGTTATTGATCGTTCCGGGTTATCGGTGATCACGGGGGTGAAACCGTCCATCGATGGTCGCGCAGAAGGGTGCACCCTGCATGTTGAGCAGGGCCCCGAAGGGGCGCGGGGCTGTGACATGTGCGGCTCCGCCGCGTGGGCGCGACCAGCCACGACGGGCTCGCAGGTGATGGACCGGCCTACCAGCGGAGCTAGAACCGCCCAGCGCCCAGGTCCCGCGACACAGCCCGCGCACAATCCCGTACGGCGGCAATCAGGTCAGACCGGAGCTCGCCGTCCTTCTGGACGCGCTCCACGGCCCCCGTGATGCCGACCGCCCCGACCGGCATGCGCCGCCGGTCGTGAATGGGGGCCGCCACCGAGGCGATGCCCTCCCAGGTCTCCTCGACGTCGGCCGCGTACCCGCGCGCGCGGGTCAGATCGAGTACGCCCTCGAAGTCGTCGGGGTCGACGACGGTGCGCGAGGTGAAGGTCTGCCAGTCGGCCTCGGCGGCCTCGCTGTGCGCCACCGGGTCGTACGCGGCGAGCACCTTGCCGAGCGCCGTGGAGTGCAGCGGCTGCATGGCGCCCACCTCCAGGACCTGGCGGCTGTCGTCGGGCCGGAAGACGTGGTGCACGATCAGGACGCCCTGCTGGTGCAGGACCCCCAGGTAGACGCTCTCGCCGCTGGAGCGGGCCAGGTCGTCGGTCCACACCAGGGCGCGGGCCCGCAGCTCGTGCACGTCCAGATAGCTGTTGCCCAGGCGCAGCAGTTCGGCGCCGAGCTGATAGCGGCCCGACGCGGAGTCCTGCTCGACGAAGCCCTCCGCCTGCAGGGTGCGCAGAATGCCGTGGGCCGTGCCCTTGGCCAGGCCAAGGGCGGAAGCGATTTCCGAGAGGCCGAGCCGTCGCTCCCCGCCCGCGAGCAGCCGCAGCATCGCGGCGGCCCGTTCGAGCGACTGGATGTTGCGTGCCATCGCAGCCCCTTCCTCCGTCCCCTCAGTCACCAACGTTCGACAATGCTGAACACTATCGGTCGTTGTCGACCTCCCGCTAATGAGCGGCAGGCGGTGTTTCCGGCCGTTTCCCCCTCGTTCTACGTGATCACCCTCCGAGCTCCGACGAGGGGTGCCGGGGGCGGGGCGTCCGGCCCGTGAACACCTGAGCGCTTCGGACCTTCGTCCGGCTACCCTGACCGAGTGCGCCTCCAACCGAAGCGCAAAGCCGACAGCCGTCGCACCTCAGGGAGCTCTTTCATGGCCTCGTTGCCGACCCCCTCGTCCGGTCTCTACGACGGGACCCGAGTCGAAGCCTTCCGCGAAGCCCTCGCCACCAGGGTGGTGGTGGCCGACGGAGCGATGGGCACGATGCTCCAGGCGCAGGACCCCACGCTCGACGACTTCCAGCAGCTCGAGGGCTGCAACGAGATCCTGAACGTGACCCGGCCGGACATCGTCCGCTCGGTCCACGAGGAGTACTTCGCCGTCGGTGTCGACTGTGTCGAGACGAACACGTTCGGTGCGAACTACGCCGCCCTGAACGAGTACGACATCCCCGAGCGGAACTTCGAGCTCTCCGAGGCCGGCGCCCGCATCGCCCGCGAGGTCGCCGACGAGTTCACCGAGAAGACCGGGCAGCAGCGCTGGGTCCTCGGCTCCATGGGCCCCGGCACCAAGCTGCCCACCCTCGGTCACGCCCCGTACACCGTGCTGCGCGACGCCTACCAGATCAACGCCGAAGGCATGATCGCCGGCGGCGCCGACGCGCTCCTGGTGGAGACCACCCAGGACCTCCTGCAGACGAAGTCCGCGATCCTCGGCGCCCGCCGCGCCCTGGAAGCCACCGGCGCGAACCTCCCGCTGATCTGCTCGGTCACGGTCGAGACCACCGGCACCATGCTCCTCGGCTCCGAGATCGGCGCCGCCCTGACGGCCCTGGAGCCGCTCGGCATCGACATGATCGGCCTGAACTGCGCCACGGGTCCGGCCGAGATGAGCGAGCACCTGCGCTATCTCGCCCGCCACTCGCGCGTCCCGATCTCCTGCATGCCCAACGCGGGCCTGCCGGTCCTGGGCAAGGACGGCGCCCACTACCCCCTGACGGCGCCCGAGCTCGCCGACGCCCAGGAGACCTTCGTACGCGAATACGGCCTCTCCCTGGTCGGCGGCTGCTGCGGCACCACCCCCGAGCACCTGCGCCAGGTCGTCGAGCGGGTGCGCGGCGTGCAGACGCCCGCCCGTCAGCCGCACCCCGAGCCGGGTGCCGCCTCGCTCTACCAGACCGTGCCGTTCCGCCAGGACACCTCGTACATGGCGATCGGCGAGCGCACGAACGCCAACGGCTCGAAGAAGTTCCGCGAGGCCATGCTGGAGGGCCGCTGGGACGACTGCGTGGAGATGGCCCGCGACCAGATCCGCGAGGGCGCGCACATGCTCGACCTGTGCGTCGACTACGTCGGCCGTGACGGCGTCGCCGACATGGAGGAGCTTGCGGGCCGCTTCGCCACCGCCTCCACCCTGCCCATCGTCCTGGACTCCACGGAGCTGCCCGTCATCCAGGCCGGCCTGGAGAAGCTGGGTGGCCGCGCGGTCATCAACTCGGTCAACTACGAGGACGGCGACGGCCCCGAGTCGCGCTTCACGAAGGTCACCGCGCTCGCCAAGGAGCACGGCGCCGCGCTGATCGCGCTGACCATCGACGAGGAGGGCCAGGCCCGCACCGTCGAGCACAAGGTCGCCATCGCCGAGCGGCTCATCGAGGACCTGACCGGCAACTGGGGCATCCACGAGTCGGACATCCTCATCGACACCCTGACCTTCACCATCTGCACCGGTCAGGAGGAGTCCCGCAAGGACGGCATCCACACCATCGAGGCCATCCGGGAGCTCAAGCGCCGCCGCCCTGACGTGCAGACCACCCTGGGTCTGTCCAACATCTCCTTCGGCCTCAATCCGGCCGCCCGCGTGCTGCTCAACTCCGTCTTTCTCGACGAGTGCGTCAAGGCGGGCCTGGACTCGGCGATCGTGCACGCCTCCAAGATCCTGCCGATCGCGCGCTTCGACGACGAGCAGGTGAAGGTCGCCACCGACCTCATCTACGACCGCAGGGAAGAGGGCTACGACCCCCTGCAGAAGCTCATGGAGCTCTTCGAGGGCGTCTCCACCAAGTCGATGAAGGCGGGCAAGGCCGAGGAGCTCCTGGCCCTGCCGCTTGACGAGCGCCTGCAGCGCCGCATCATCGACGGCGAGAAGAACGGCCTGGAGGCCGACCTCGACGAGGCCCTCCAGGACACGCCCGCCCTCGACATCGTCAACAACACCCTCCTTGAGGGCATGAAGGTCGTCGGCGAGCTCTTCGGATCCGGCCAGATGCAGCTGCCGTTCGTGCTGCAGTCCGCCGAGGTCATGAAGACCGCGGTCGCCCACCTCGAACCGCACATGGAGAAGTCCGACGCCGAGGGCAAGGGCACGATCGTGCTCGCCACGGTGCGCGGCGACGTGCACGACATCGGCAAGAACCTCGTCGACATCATCCTGTCCAACAACGGCTACAACGTGGTCAACCTGGGCATCAAGCAGCCCGTCGCCGCGATCTTGGACGCCGCCGAGGAGCACCGCGCGGACGTCATCGGCATGTCGGGCCTCCTGGTCAAGTCGACGGTGATCATGAAGGAGAACCTGGAGGAGCTCAACCAGCGCAAGCTGGCGGCCGACTTCCCGGTGATCCTCGGCGGCGCCGCCCTGACCCGTGCGTACGTCGAACAGGACCTGCACGAGATCTACGAGGGCGAAGTGCGCTACGCCCGCGACGCGTTCGAGGGCCTGCGTCTGATGGACGCCCTCATCGCGGTCAAGCGCGGGGTGCCCGGTGCGACCCTGCCGGAGCTCAAGCAGCGGCGTGTCCAGAGCAAGGCATCTGCCGCCGTCCTTGAGGTCAACGAGGACGAGGGGCCCGCCCGCTCGGACGTCTCCACCGACAACCCCGTCCCCACGCCGCCGTTCTGGGGCACCCGCGTCGTCAAGGGCATCCAGCTCAAGGAGTACGCGTCCTGGCTGGACGAGGGCGCCCTCTTCAAGGGCCAGTGGGGCCTGAAGCAGGCGCGGACCGGTGACGGTCCGACGTACGAGGAGCTGGTGGAGACCGAGGGCCGCCCGCGCCTTCGCGGCTGGCTGGACGAGCTGCACACCAAGAACATGCTCGAAGCGGCCGTCGTGCACGGCTACTTCCCGTGCGTGTCCAAGGGCGACGACCTGATCCTCCTCAACGACGACGGCTCGGAGCGCACCCGCTTCTCCTTCCCGCGCCAGCGCCGCGGCCGCCGGCTCTGCCTCGCGGACTTCTTCCGCCCGGAGGAGTCCGGCGAGATCGACGTCGTCGGCCTGCAGGTCGTCACCGTCGGCTCGAAGATCGGCGAGGAGACCGCCAAGCTGTTCGCCGCCGACTCCTACCGCGACTACCTCGAACTGCACGGCCTGTCCGTGCAGTTGGCCGAGGCGCTCGCCGAGTACTGGCACGCCCGGGTCCGTGCCGAGCTGGGCTTCGGCGGCGAGGACCCCGCGAATGTCGAGGACATGTTCGACCTGAAGTACCGCGGCGCGCGCTTCTCGCTCGGTTACGGCGCCTGCCCCGACCTGGAGGACCGCGCGAAGATCGCCGAGCTCCTTCAGCCGGAGCGGATCGGCGTACAGCTCTCCGAGGAGTTCCAGCTGCACCCCGAGCAGTCCACGGACGCGATCGTCATCCACCACCCCGAGGCGAAGTACTTCAACGCGCGTTAATCCGCCGCAGTCGTACACTGGTCGGTCCAGTGCAGGCCGGTTGCCCTCTGTCAGAAATGTCTGTCAGAAGGGCGGCCGGCCTTCTCGTCCCTCATGGAAGGTGTGGTCGCATGACCAGTACGGTTCCCGCGCTCGGCACCCGAACGGCCGAAGGCTCCGCGCTGCAGGGCGTTCTTCTCGACATGGACGGAACGCTCGTCGACACCGAGGGGTTCTGGTGGGACGCCGAGGTCGAGGTCTTCGCCGCACTCGGACACACGCTCGACGAGGCCTGGCGCGACGTGGTCGTGGGCGGCCCCATGACGCGCAGCGCGGGTTTCCTCATCGAGTCCACCGGTGCGGACATCACCCTTGCCGAGCTGACCGTGCTGCTCAACAACGGCTTCGAGGACCGCATCGGCCGCACGCTGCCGCTGATGCCGGGCGCCGCGCGGCTGCTCGCGGAACTCGCCGCGCACGAGGTGCCGATGGCGCTGGTGTCCGCGTCCCACCGGCGCATCATCGACCGCGTACTCGACTCGATCGGATCCCACCACTTCGTCCTGACCGTCGCGGGCGACGAGGTGACGCGGACCAAGCCGCACCCGGACCCCTATCTCCTCGCGGCGGCCGGAATCGGTGCGGAACCGGCCAGATGCGCCGTCATCGAGGACACCGCGACCGGTGTCGCCGCGGCCGAGGCCGCGGGCTGCCGGGTGGTCGCCGTACCATCTGTCGCGCCGATTGACCCCGCATCCGGCAGAACCGTCGTCCCCTCGCTCGAACACGTCAACCTGCCTTTCCTGCAAGGCCTGATGGCCGGAAATCGCTGAACCGACGCAGGTGTGACCTTTCCCACTCGACGGGGCATCGACAGTCGTCCTGGAGTGTGCAGGGGAACCGAAATGCGCCGGTTGTGGCGTGGCATTGTGTCCTGATTGAGGGGAACCTGCACGAATCCTTCCGGTGTCGGGTTATCGGTGCGTCCGCGCCCGGTTTCGCTGCGTGATTGAGGGTCAACTCCGGTCTCTTCCGGCGCTTGAGGTGGTGCGGACTAATGTCGACGCGAGAACATCGCCCCACCCCCCAAGAACCGGCTGACCCCACCCCTCGTTGCCGGTTCGTGCGGGATTCAACAGCTCTGGAGAACGTCGAGCATGAACCGTAAGACTTTGGTGCTGCCGGCCGTCATAGGTCTGCTCGCCCCCGCGCTCGCCGCGTGCGGCGGAGCGGGTGGTGGAGGGGGAGACGACGAGATCGCCGTCGGCACCACGGACCGGTTCGCCACCTCGGCCGAGGTTCCGGCGCCCTTCGACCCGGCGTACGCCTATGACGCGGGCTCCTGGAGCGTCCTGCGCCAGACCCTCCAGACGCTGATGATCATGCCGCGCGGCGACGGCGATCCGGAGCCGGAGGCCGCCGAGCGGTGCGGCTTCACCGACACCGGCAACGAGCGCTACGAGTGCACGCTGCGCAAGGGCCTGAAGTTCGCCGACGGCTCGTCGCTGACGGCCGCCGATGTGAAGTTCTCCATCGAGCGCGTGCGCGACATCAAGATCAAGAACCCCAGCGGCTCCGACGGCCTGGTGGCCAACGTCGACGAGATCGAGACGCAGGGCGACCGCGGCGTCGTCTTCCACCTCAAGAGCCCCGACGCGACGTTCCCGTACAAGCTGGCCACGCCCACGGCGGGCATCATCAGCAAGGACAAGTACGGCAAGAACAAGCTGCGCGACGGCTTCGACGTCGACGGCTCGGGCCCCTACACCGCCGAGCACGAGGTCGAGGGCGGCCAGCTGGTCAAGACGGTGTTCTCCAAGAACCCCCATTACAAGGGCGCGTTGACGCCCAAGAGCGACACGATCGAGATGCGCAACTACGCCTCCACCGAGGCGATGGGCAAGGCGCTCGAGAGCGGCGACATCGACATGATGACCCGCACCATGTCGCCCGAGCAGATCAAGAATCTCGACGAGAACCCGTCGAAGAACATCGAGCTGGTCGAGATGCCCGGCCTCGAGATCCGCTACCTCGGCTTCAACACGGACGCGAGCACCGTCAAGTCCAGGGCCGTCCGCCAGGCCATGGCGCAGGTCGTCGACCGCGGCGCCCTCGCGACCGGCGTGTACGGAACCGCCGCCGAGCCGCTCTTCTCGCTGGTGCCGACCACCGTCACGGGGCACACCAACTCGTTCTTCAACAAGTACGGCAACCCCAGCCCGGCCAAGGCCCGCGCCCTGCTGCAGCGGGCCGACATCACCACCCCGGTGAAGCTCACCCTGCACTACACGACCGACCACTACGGCCCGGCCACCAAGAAGGAGTTCCAGCTGCTGCAGAAGCAGCTGAACGACAGCGGCCTGTTCGACGTGTCGATCAAGGGCGCCCCCTGGAGCACCTTCCGCGCCGCCGAGCAGAAGGGCGCGTACGACGTCTACGGAATGGGCTGGTTCCCCGACTTCCCCGACGCCGACAACTTCCTCGCGCCGTTCCTCGACAAGGACAACTTCCTCGGATCGCCGTACGAGAACAGCACCATCAACGAAGAGCTGATCCCGCACTCGCGCCGCGAGGCGGACCGGCTCACGGCCTCCAAGAGCATCAAGAAGATCCAGGACATCGTCGCCGAGGACGTGCCGGTGCTTCCCCTGTGGCAGGGCAAGCAGTACATCGCCGCCCGCGACGACATCACCGGCGTCGAGTGGGCCCTCAACTCCTCGTCGAATCTGCAGCTGTGGGAGCTCGGCCGCGGTGTGAGCGGCTGACCTCCGCACGCACCGGCAGCGAACGCCGAGCTCCGCTCGACGCATGCCGAGTTCCGCTCCACCGATGGACAACAACGACAAGGTACGTACGTGAACTTGCGTAACCAGTGGCTGGCCCTTCCCCTCACGGGAGGACTGGCCGCCGCCCTGCTGACCGGCTGCGGTTCGGAGACGGGCGATGCGGGGGAATCCGGTGACGCGGTGGTCGTGGGGATGTCCGACGACATCCTGGCCACCGACCCGGCTTCCGGCTACGACCCCGGGTCGTGGCTGCTCTTCAACAACGTCTTCCAGTCCCTGATGAGCTTCCCGAACGGGGCCACGGAGCCGGAGCCCGAGGCCGCCAAGGAGTGCGGCTTCACGGACACGGAGACCAAGGTCTTCAAATGCACGCTCCGTGACGGCCTCAAGTTCAGCAACGGCAAGTCGCTGACCTCGAAGGACGTCAAGTTCTCCTTCGACCGCATGCGCACGATCGGCGACGAAGCCGGTCCCGCGATCATGTTCCCGATGCTCGACCGCGTCGAGACGCCGGACACCAAGACCGTCGTCTTCAAGCTCAAGTACCCCGACGCGACCTTCCCCAGCAAGATCGCGTCCGGCGCCGGGTCCATCGTCGACCACCGCTCGTACGACATGAACGCGCTGCGCCGCGACGACCAGGCCACCGGCTCGGGGCCCTACAAGCTGGACTCCTTCTCCAAGGAGGAGGCGGTGTTCTCGGTCAACCCCGAGTACAAGGGCACCGCCAAGGTGAAGAACAAGGGCCTCACCATCAAGTTCTTCCACAACGACCGGAAGAGCCTTAAGCGGGCGATCCTGGACAACAAGGTCGACATCGCCTACCGAGGCCTCGCCGCCTCCGACGTCGCGGACATCGAGCAGGACACCTCCAGCGAGAGCCAGAGCATCGACGTCGTCGAGGGCACCAGCGCCGAGGTGCAGCACCTGGTCTTCAACATGAAGGACCCGGTCGCGGGCAAGCTCGGCGTGCGCAAGGCCATGGCCTATCTCCTGGACCGGGACGCCCTGGTCAAGGAGGTCTACCAGGACACGGCCACGCCGCTGTACTCGATCGTCCCGGCCGGCATCGGCGGTCACAACACCGCCTTCTTCGACACCTACGGCGCCCGCCCGCAGCGCGCCAAGGCCGCGGCCGCCCTGCGCGCCGACGGCGTGAGCGGCAAGGTCAAGCTCACGCTCTGGTCCACGCCCTCGCGTTACGGCCCCTCGACGGACGACGAGCTGAAGGCGATCGCCAAGCAGCTCAACAAGAGCGGTCTGTTCGACGCCGAGGTGAAGTCCATCGAGTTCAAGCAGTACGAGAAGGACATCAAGGCCGGCAAGTACGGCGTCTACGTCAAGGGCTGGGTGCCGGACTACCCGGACCCGGACAACTTCACCCAGCCGTTCTTCGGCAAGGGCAACGTCCTCGACAACGGCTACACGAACAGCGACATCACCGGGAAGATCATCCCCGACACCGCGGCCCAGAGCGACCGCACCAAGACGAACAAGGACTACGCGAGGCTGCAGGACACGGTGGCGAACGAGCTGCCGATCCTGCCGGTCTGGCAGGCCAAGCAGTACGCGGTGATCCGCGACGACGTGTACGGCGTGGAGTCCTGCCTCGACGCGTCGACGGTGTTCCGCTTCTGGGAGATCAGCAAGGGCTGATTCCGGCCGCGTACGTCCGCATACAGAAGAAGGTGGCCGCCCCGAGGGGCGGCCACCTTCTTCTGTCATCCGTTGAACTACTGCGCGCCGGGACGCACCAGACCGCTCTCGTACGCGTACACCGCGGCCTGTACGCGGTCGCGCAGGCCCAGCTTGGTGAGCACATGGCCCACATGCGTCTTGACCGTCGTCTCGCTGACGAACAGGTCCGCCGCGATCTCCGCGTTCGACAGACCGCGGGCCACCAGCTTCAGGACCTCGACCTCGCGCTCGGTCAGCGTGTGCAGGGTGTCCGGCACGGGCTCGTCGCCCGACGGGAGATGCCCCGCGTACTTGTCCAGAAGCCTGCGGGTGATGCTCGGCGCGAGCATCGCCTCGCCGGACGCGACCACCCGGATCGCCTGCACCAGCTCGTTCGCCGGGGCGTCCTTGAGCAGGAAGCCGCTGGCGCCCGCGCGCAGCGCCTCCACCACGTACTCATCCAGGTCGAAGGTGGTCAGGACAAGGACCTTCGCCGGGCCGTCCCGGCCGGGCCCGGTGATCTGCCGGGTCGCCTCGACACCGTCCATCCGCGGCATGCGGATGTCCATCAGGACCACGTCGGGCTGCAGCGCCCGCACCTGGTCGAGAGCCTGCAGGCCGTCTCCGGCCTCGCCGACGACCGCGACGTCCTGCTCGGCCTCCAGAATCATCCGGAACCCGGTGCGCAGCAGTGGCTGGTCGTCGACCAGTAGGACACGGATCGCCACGTAACTCTCCTTCGCTAGCCCGGCCCCATTCTGCCCTGCGCGCCCTCTCCGGACTCGGGCACCCTCACCGCAAGCGGGTACGGCGGGGGAGTCCCGCCGAATTCCGGACATACGGCCTGGTGGTCGCACCAGCCACAGAGCTTCGTCGGCCGCGGCCGCCAGTCACCCGTCTCGGTGGCGAGCGTGATGGCCTCCCACAGGGCGTGCAGCTTCCGCTCGACCTGCTCCAGGTCGGCGATCACCGGGTCGTACGTGATGACGTCGCCGCTGCCCAGATAGACGAGCTGGAGGCGGCGCGGGACCACGCCCTTCAGGCGCCACACCACCAGGGCGTAGAACTTCATCTGGAAGAGCGCGCCCTCCGAATACTCGGGGCGGGGGGCCTTGCCCGTCTTGTAGTCGACGATCCGCACCTCGCCGGTGGGCGCCACGTCCACGCGGTCGATGATGCCGCGCAGCTTCAGGCCGGATTCCAGCTCGGCCTGCACGAACAGTTCCCGCTCGGCGGGCTCCAGACGCGTCGGGTCCTCCAGCGTGAACCACCGCTCGACGAGCTTCTCCGCGTCCCCGAGCCAGCGCGCGAGCCGCCGGCCTTCCTCGTCGTCCGCGAACAGCTCCGTCAGCTCCGGTCTGGCTTCCCGCAGCTTGTCCCACTGCCCCGGGATCAGCGCCTTGGCGCGCGGGGCGGTCCGCTCACCGGCCGGGGCGTCGAAAAGCCGCTCAAGGACGGCGTGCACCAGCGTGCCGCGGGTCGCCGCCTCGCTCGGCTTCTCCGGCAGCTTGTCGATCACCCGGAACCGGTAGAGCAGCGGGCACTGCATGAAGTCGCTGGCGCGCGAGGGCGATAGCGACGCCGGGCGCACGGCCGCCACGGCACCGTCGGTGCTGGTTTCCATGAGGACAGACCCTACGACCCGCCACTGACAACGGCCGCATACCATCGACGACAGACCCTCTCGCCCTGCATGATCGTGCGTGTACCGCGCCGGACAGGGGCGAGGGACGCTTCGAACGAGGGGACATCGTGGACGAAAGCGGCGGGAGCGGCAGGCCGCGGTCCGACGGCACGGACGGCCGGCGGCCGGGCGCGGGCCACGTGAATCCGCCGCGCCCGGTGGACTCGGCCGAGCCCGCGGGGCCGACCCGGAGCGAACCGGACGGCGCCGCACACCCCGGTCCGGAAGCCACGCCGGACGACACGAACCCCGAACGCCCGCCCGCCGACGCCACCGCGCGTCCCGAGGCCCGCGAGGAGACCCCGGGGCAGGAACCCGCCGAGGACACACCGCAGCCGCCCCGCGAGGACGAATCCGGGCCTGCTGATCCCGCCACGACTGGCTCCGCCGAGTCCGGGTCCGCCGCGCCCGGCCCCAACCCGCAGCCCGGCGACGGCCCCGAGAGCCCCCGGTCCGGCGACCGGCTCGTCAAGGCTCCCCGTACGGAGCCGACCGGCGACGCCGCGCCCCGCTCCACCGACACCCACCCCGAGTTCGCGCATGCCAGCCACGGGCCCGCCCCGAAGCCCAAGGCGCAGAAGGGGCCCGGGGGAGGGCTGCTCATGGGGCGGCCGTTCGGCGTGCCGGTGTATGTGGCGCCGAGCTGGTTCCTCGTCGCCGCCCTGATCACCTGGGTCTTCGGCGGGCAGCTCGACCGCGTGCTGCCCGAACTCGGCGGCGCCCGCTATCTCGTGTCGCTGTTCTTCGCCGTCGCCTTCTACGCATCCGTACTCGTCCACGAGCTGGCCCACACCGTCGCCGCCCTGCGCTTCAAGCTGCCGGTGCGCCGCATCCAGCTGCAGTTCTTCGGCGGCGTATCCGAGATCGAGAAGGAGAGCGAGACCCCGGGGCGCGAGTTCATCCTCGCCTTCGTCGGACCGCTGCTCTCCCTCGTGCTCGCCGGGGTGTTCTACGCCGGCATGCGCGTCGTCGAGCCCGGCACCGTCCCCGGCGTACTGCTCGCCGGCCTGATGATCTCCAACCTCATCGTCGCCGCCTTCAACCTCCTGCCGGGGCTGCCCCTGGACGGCGGCCGCATGCTCCGCGCCGTCGTCTGGAAGATCACCGGCAAGCCCATGAGCGGCACGGTCGCCGCCGCCTGGGTCGGCCGCGCGCTCGCCATCTCCGTCCTCATCGGGCTGCCCATCCTCAACCAGTCCGGCGCGCTCGGCGGCGACGCCCAGGACATCGGCGGCATGGACACCGTCACGGACGCCCTGCTCGCCGCGATCCTCGCCGCGATCATCTGGACCGGTGCGGGCAACAGCCTGCGCATGGCCCGGCTGCGCGAACACCTGCCCGAGCTGCGGGCCCGCGCCCTGACCCGCCGCGCCGTCCCGGTCGAGACCGACACCCCGCTCTCCGAAGCGCTGCGCCGCGCCAACGCCGCGGGGGCCCGCGCCCTGGTCGTCGTCGACGCCGACGGCGACCCCATGGCCGTGGTCCGCGAGGCCGCGATCGTCGGCGTGCCCGAACACCGGCGCCCCTGGGTCACCGTCAGCGGCCTCGCCCAGGACATCACCGAGGGCATGCGCGTCTCCGCCGAGCTCGCGGGCGAGGAACTGCTCGACACCCTGCGGGCGACACCTGCCACGGAGTACCTCGTCGTCGAGGACTCCGGCGAGATCTACGGAGTGCTCTCCGCCGCCGACGTGGAGCGCGCCTTCGTGAAGGCCATGGCCCGCCCCAGCTGACGTACGCCACCGTGGTCGGCGGCCCCCGCACGGGCCGGTAGGCTGGTCACATGTCCGAACCGACCGGTGCCGCCCGCCGACGCGGGCCCTTCAAGGTCGGGGACCAGGTTCAGCTGACCGACCCCAAGGGCCGCCACTACACGTTCACGCTCGAGGCCGGGAAGAACTTCCACACCCACAAGGGTTCCTTCCCCCACGACGAGCTGATCGGTGCTCCCGAGGGCAGCGTTGTCCGCACCACGGGAAACGTCGCCTACCTCGCGCTGCGCCCCCTGCTCCCCGACTATGTCCTGTCCATGCCCCGCGGCGCCGCCGTGGTCTACCCCAAGGACGCGGGGCAGATCCTGGCCTTCGCCGACATCTTCCCCGGCGCCCGCGTCGTCGAGGCCGGCGTCGGCTCAGGATCGCTCAGCAGCTTCCTCCTGCGCGCCATCGGCGACCAGGGCATGCTGCACTCCTACGAGCGCCGCGAGGACTTCGCCGAGATCGCCCAGCAGAACGTGGAGCGCTACTTCGGCGCCCCGCACCCCGCCTGGCAGCTCACCGTCGGCGACCTCCAGGACAACCTGAGCGACACCGACGTCGACCGCGTCATCCTCGACATGCTCGCCCCCTGGGAGTGCCTGGACGTCGTCTCCAAGGCGCTCGTCCCGGGCGGCATCCTCTGCTGCTACGTCGCGACGACCACCCAGCTCGCCAGGACCGTCGAGTCCATCCGCGAGATCGGCGGCTTCAACGAGCCGACCGCCTGGGAGTCGATGATCCGCAACTGGCACATCGAGGGCCTCGCCGTCCGCCCCGACCACCGCATGATCGGCCACACCGGCTTCCTGCTCACCGCCCGCCGCCTCGCGGACGGCGTCGAGCCCCCCATGCGCCGCCGCCGCCCCGCCAAGGGTGCGTACGGCGAGGACTACTCGGGTCCCAACGCCGACGGCGGCACCCCGCGCTGACCGGCGCGGCGAGCCACCTCCAACAAGCAGGCGCCGCCGCCGAGTTCCCCGACCGACCGGGGAACTCGGCGGCGGCGCCTTTTCGTTGACAGGACGCCAGACGCGTACCAGAAGAACATCGGCGTACCAGAAACCCATCGGCGCATCAGAAGAACGGCGATTCCCACCGGACCCCGGTGTTCCACCTCACTGTGAGGTATGGCACGATGCTGGCCACCTCCCCCACCGGCACAGCCCTCACAGGAGACCCTCCTAGTGCAGAACCCCGCCGTCCCGGAACTGGCACACACCACCACCCGCCCCATCCACTGGCTGGCCACCGCGGCCGCACTCGCCGCCGTCATCGCGGGCTCCTCCTTCCTGCAGCCCGACCCGGCGAACGCCGCACAGACCGGCTCCAAGCCCTCCGCCAAGAGCGCGGCCGCCCCCGCGCCCGCCCCTGACGCCGATGCCGTCACGTACCCCATCACCTGCGGAAACGTGAAACCCGTCGTCAAGAAGAAAGCCTCCGGCGACCTCGACGGCGACGGCAGACCCGAGACCGTCGCCGTGGTGCACTGCGCCGCCGGATCGGGCACCCCGCCCGACGGCGTCTACGTGATCACCCGCGCCACGGAGGGCAAGTCCCGCGTCGTCGCCACCCTCGTCGACCCGCACGACCGGCAGAACGTCAGCGACTTCGCCGTACGTGACGGAGCGATCACCGCCACGCTCCTCGGCTACTCCTCGACCGACGTGCCCCGCTGCTGTCCCGATCAGCGGGACGACGCCAAGTGGCAGTGGAAGGACGGCACGTTCGCACGGTCCACACCGGCCGGAGCACACAGCGTGTGACGGAACCGACACGAGCAAGGGGTCTGTGCCCGCCGGTCACCGGCGGGCACAGACCCCTTGCTCATCGTTGAGTTCGCGGCGGCCTCAGGCCGCGTCGGGACCATAGACCTCGACGCTGTCCGAAACGCGACGCACATGAATGCAGTCGCCCGGACACTCCTTCGCCGAGTCCACCACATCCCGCAGAAGCGTCAGCGGAACGGGCGTTGTGGCCCCCGGCGCCTGCAACAGCTCGTCGTCGGAGCTCTTCACGTACGCGAGACCGTCGATGTCCAGCTCGAAGACCTCGGGCGCGTACTGCGCGCAGATGCCGTCGCCGGTACAGAGGTCCTGGTCGATCCAGACCTCCAGGGGATCGCCCTCAGGGCCGGTCCCAGCCTCGTTCTGCACGGTCATCTCTCCTGCCGATCGCTGCGTCGAGCCAACCGACTTTGCGGTAAGTCGGGCCAGCCCTGACGGGTGTTGAACGCTTCGACGATACAACCGCCCGCTTTCCGATGTTGTTGGGTGGGTATTCACCTGGCGTGAGGGAGAGCGCAAGGGTGAAGATCGGACACACCCCGACCGTCTTTGTGATCTAGGGGTTTCAATCGACACCCACCCAGGTAGGGTCTGGAAGCGTCCAGCTCCCCTTGGAGGAGGTGAGGACCGTGGCAGCCCACGACGACGACATCAACCGCGGCATCCGGCCGGGGCGAGGGTCTGAAGACCCCGCCGGTCAGGTTGCCTATCTCGAGCAGGAAATCGCCGTCCTGCGACGCAAGCTCGCCGACTCTCCGCGTCATACGAGGATTCTCGAAGAGCGGATCGTCGAGCTGCAGACCAACCTGGCCGGCGTATCCGCACAGAACGAGCGGCTCGCCAACACGCTCCGTGAGGCCCGAGACCAGATCGTGGCCCTCAAGGAAGAGGTCGACCGGCTCGCACAGCCACCGGCCGGCTTCGGAGTCTTCCTCGTGGCGAACGAGGACGGCACGGCGGACATCTTCACCGGGGGCCGCAAGCTCCGGGTGAACGTCAGCCCCAGCGTGGAGCTCGAAGAGCTCAGGCGCGGCCAGGAAGTCATGCTCAACGAAGCGCTCAACGTGGTCGAGGCCATGGAGTACGAGAGCGTCGGAGACATCGTCACCCTCAAGGAGATCCTCGAGGACGGCGAGCGAGCCCTGGTGGTCGGACACACCGACGAAGAGAGGGTGGTCAGGCTCGCCGAACCACTCCTCGACGTCACCATCAGGGCCGGCGACGCGCTCCTTCTCGAACCCCGCTCCGGCTACGTATATGAAGTGGTTCCCAAGAGCGAGGTCGAAGAGCTCGTCCTCGAAGAGGTTCCGGACATCGGCTACGAACAGATCGGCGGTCTGGGCAACCAGATCGAGCTGATCCGTGACGCGGTCGAACTGCCCTACCTCTACCCGGACCTCTTCAGGGAGCACGAACTGCGGCCGCCCAAGGGCGTGCTGCTCTACGGGCCCCCTGGTTGCGGCAAGACGCTGATCGCGAAGGCCGTCGCCAACTCCCTTGCCAAGAAGGTCGCCGAGGTGACCGGACAGGCCGCGGGGAAGAGCTACTTCCTCAACATCAAGGGACCCGAACTCCTCAACAAGTACGTCGGCGAGACCGAGCGTCACATCCGCCTGGTCTTCCAGCGTGCGAGGGAGAAGGCGAGCGAGGGCACCCCCGTCATCGTCTTCTTCGACGAGATGGAATCCCTCTTCCGCACCCGCGGATCCGGTGTCAGCTCGGACGTGGAGAACACCATCGTCCCCCAGCTGCTCGCCGAGATCGACGGCGTGGAAGGCCTGGAGAACGTCATCGTCATCGGCGCCTCCAACCGCGAGGACATGATCGACCCCGCGATCCTGCGCCCCGGACGACTCGACGTGAAGATCAAGATCGAGCGCCCGGACGCCGAGGCGGCGAAGGACATCTTCGCCAAGTACCTCACCGAGCGGCTCCCGCTGCACGCGGACGACCTCGCCGAGCACAGCGCCGACCGGCGCGCCACGGTGCACGGCATGATCCAGTCCGTCGTGGAGCAGATGTACGCGGAGTCCGAGGAGAACCGGTTCCTCGAGGTGACGTACGCCAACGGCGACAAGGAAGTCCTCTACTTCAAGGACTTCAACTCCGGCGCCATGATCGAGAACATCGTCGGCCGCGCCAAGAAGATGGCCATCAAGGCCTTCCTCGAAGCCAACCAGAAGGGCCTCAGGGTCGCTCACCTCCTCCAGGCTTGCATCGACGAGTTCAAGGAGAACGAGGACCTGCCCAACACCACCAACCCGGACGACTGGGCCCGCATCTCCGGCAAGAAGGGCGAACGGATCGTGTACATCCGTACGCTCGTCACCGGAAAGCAGGGCGCGGACACCGGACGCTCCATCGACACGGTGGCGAACACCGGTCAGTACCTGTAGAAGACAGGGCGGCTGCGGGTGTCCTTCACGGGTACCCGCAGCTGTCTGTTTTTCAATGAAGGCAATGATCTCCCCACCAGCGCAAAGGCGCTCTAGGCTCTTCGGTACCGCCGAGTCGCGCAGTGCGGGGACGGGCACCGCACACGCACCGGAGAACCAGCGGTACTTGAGCGCCGTTCCCGAAGGGGAGCGCCGCCGGGCAAGGAGGGCCGCATGACCGTACGGCGAGTAATGGGCATCGAGACGGAGTACGGCATCTCCGTCCCCGGGCACCCCAACGCCAATGCCATGCTCACCTCGTCCCAGATCGTCAACGCCTACGCCGCGGCGATGCACCGGGCGCGACGCGCCCGCTGGGACTTCGAGGAGGAGAACCCCCTGCGGGACGCTCGGGGCTTCGACCTCGCACGCGAGTCCGCCGACGCCAGCCAGCTCACCGACGAGGACATCGGCCTCGCCAACGTCATCCTCACCAACGGGGCACGGCTCTACGTAGACCACGCACACCCCGAATACAGCTCACCCGAGGTCACCAACCCCTGGGACGCCGTCCTGTGGGACAAGGCCGGCGAGCGCATCATGGCGGAGGCCGCCGAACGCGCGGCCCAGCTCCCCGGCGCCCAGCCGATCCACCTCTACAAGAACAACACCGACAACAAGGGCGCCTCCTACGGCACGCACGAGAACTACCTGATGAAGCGGGAGACCCCCTTCTCGGACATCGTGCGCCACCTCACGCCGTTCTTCGTCTCCCGCCAGGTCGTCACCGGCGCGGGACGCGTCGGCATCGGCCAGGACGGCCACGAGCACGGCTTCCAGCTCAGCCAGCGCGCCGACTACTTCGAGGTCGAGGTGGGCCTGGAGACCACCCTCAAGCGGCCCATCATCAACACCCGGGACGAGCCGCACTCCGACGCGGAGAAGTACCGCCGACTGCACGTGATCATCGGCGACGCGAACCTCTCCGAGATCTCGACCTATCTCAAACTGGGCACCACATCCCTGGTCCTCGCCATGATCGAGGACGGGTTCATCGCGGTGGACCTCGCCGTCGACCAGCCCGTGCGCACCCTGCACCAGGTCTCCCACGACCCCACCCTCAAGCGTCTCGTCACGCTCCGTAGCGGCCGCACACTCACCGCTGTCCAGCTCCAGATGGAGTACTTCGAGCTGGCCCGCAAGTATGTGGAGGAGCGGTACGGCTCCGACGCCGACGAACAGACCAAGGACGTCCTCACCCGCTGGGAAGACGTCCTGGGCCGCCTGGAGACCGATCCGATGAGCCTCTCCGGGGAGCTCGACTGGGTCGCCAAGCGGGAGCTCATGGAGGGCTACCGCCGCCGGGACAGCCTCGACTGGGACGCCGCGAGGCTCCACCTGGTCGACCTCCAGTACGCGGACGTACGCCCCGACAAGGGCCTCTACAACCGCCTGGCGGCCCGCGGCAAGATGAAGCGCCTCCTGGACGATCCGGCGGTCGAGCGCGCCCAGGCGAAGCCTCCTGAGGACACCCGCGCGTACTTCCGCGGCCGCTGTCTGGAGCAGTACGCGGACGACGTGGCGGCCGCCTCGTGGGATTCGGTCATTTTCGACCTGCCCGGTCGCGACTCGCTCCAGCGGGTGCCCACACTGGAGCCCCTGCGCGGGACGCGGAACCACGTCAAGGAGCTCCTGGACCGCTGCCGCACGGCAGAGGACCTGGTTCGGGTGCTCTCCGGAGGCTGAAAGACCCGGCGTATGGGAATCATCGAGGTGGTCCCCGGACGTTGCAGTAACTACGGGGCCGATGTCAGACCTGGCTTATAGGGTCTGATCACGTACATCGAACCGAAATGAGCGGGGTGAGGTACATGGCGACCAAGGACACCGGCGGCGGACAGCAGAAGGCGACACGTTCCACCGAGGAGACCGAGGAGCAGACGCAGGAAGCGCAGGGCTCCGAGGACCTCAAGGAGCGGCAGGAGAAGTTGAGCGACGACGTGGACTCCGTTCTGGACGAGATCGACGACGTCCTTGAGGAGAACGCCGAGGACTTCGTGCGCTCCTTTGTGCAAAAGGGTGGTCAGTAACGGGCATGGCGGAGCCGGGGGCGAGTGGTGCCGGGAATGCGTGGCGCACGACCGGGCCGCGCATGACCGGCGGCGTCGACGAGCGTCGATGTGATCCGTCTCAACGCCCCTGCCGTACATGTGGATCACCGCCATGAGACGGGTAGGGTCCGTGGCGTACTGTGCTTCAACTGCAATTCGGCCATCGGCAAGTTGGGGGATGAACCCGACACCGTCCGCCGCGCGGCCGCATACCTGGAAGGAAACGCGTGGAAGCCAACACTCGTAGCACCGGGCGTCTACCAGCTGCCTTCCTGACGCCTGGTTCTTCGTCCTTCATGGACTTTCTGTCGGAGCATCAGCCCGAGATCCTGCCGGGCAACCGGCAGTTGCCGCCCACGCACGGTGTGATCGAGGCGCCGCACGGCACGACGATCGTGGCGACGACGTTCCCCGGGGGCGTGGTGCTCGCCGGTGACCGGCGGGCGACGATGGGCAATGTCATCGCTCAGCGCGACATCGAGAAGGTCTTCCCGGCCGACGAGTATTCGGCCGTCGGCATCGCCGGCACCGCCGGTCTGGCCGTGGAAATGGTCAAGCTCTTCCAGTTGGAACTGGAGCACTTCGAGAAGGTCGAAGGCGCCACGCTCTCCCTGGAGGGCAAGGCGAATCGGCTCTCCACGATGATCCGCAGCAATCTCGGGATGGCCATGCAGGGCCTGGCCGTCGTCCCGCTCTTCGCGGGGTACGACGTGGACCGCGGGAAGGGGCGCATTTTCTCGTACGACGTCACGGGCGGGCGTTCCGAGGAGCACGGCTTCGCGGCCACCGGTTCCGGTTCGGTCTTCGCGCGTGGTGCGATGAAGAAGCTCTACCGCAACGATCTGACGGAGCAGGAAGCGACGACGCTCGTCGTGCAGGCGTTGTACGACGCGGCGGACGACGACTCGGCCACGGGTGGTCCGGATGTCGCCCGCCGGATCTATCCGATCGTCACCGTGATCTCCGACGAGGGTTTCCGGCGGCTGGGGGACGAGGAGTCCTCCGAGATCGCCCGCTCGATCCTTGAGCGGCGCCTGGAGCAGCCCGACGGCCCGCGGGCCTCGCTGCTCTGATCGATCCGTATTCGCCACTGACTGAGTCACTGACAGAAAGGGACGGATAGCCGGTGTCGACGCCGTTCTATGTCTCACCCCAGCAGGCCATGGCCGACCGGGCGGAGTACGCCCGCAAGGGCATCGCCCGTGGTCGCAGCCTTGTTGTGCTGCAGTTCGCCGATGGCATCGTGTTCGTCGGCGAGAACCCGTCCCGTGCGCTGCACAAGTTCAGCGAGATCTATGACCGGATCGGCTTCGCGGCCGCCGGCAAGTACAACGAGTACGAGAACCTGCGGATCGGTGGCGTGCGCTATGCCGATCTGCGCGGATACACCTACGACCGCGACGATGTGACGGCCCGTGGGCTCGCGAACGTCTACGCCCAGACGCTGGGCACGATCTTCTCGAGCCAGGCGGAGAAGCCGTACGAGGTGGAGTTGGTCGTCGCCGAGGTCGGGGAGACGGCCGAGGGCGATCAGATCTACCGCCTGCCGCATGACGGTTCGATCGTGGACGAGCACGGCTCGGTCGCGGTCGGCGGCAACGCGGAGCAGATCAGTACGTATCTGGATCAGCGTCACCGGGACAGCATGACGTTGGCCGAGGCGCTGAAGCTGGCCGTGCAGGCGCTGTCCCGTGACACCAACGGCAGTGAGCGGGAGATCCCCGCGGAGCGGCTCGAGGTGGCGGTGCTCGACCGGACGCGGCCGCAGCAGCGGAAGTTCAAGCGGATCGTCGGGCGGCAGCTCGCGCGGCTGCTCGAAGGGGACGCTTCGGCGCCCACGGATGCCGCCTCCGACACGGAGGAGCCGGACGCGGGTTCCGACTCCGCTTCCGAGTCCGGGTCCACCGAGGAGTAGTTCGGTTCGGCGTACGCCCCGTGTCCTGGCCTTCGGGCCGGGGCGCGGGGCGTACGTGTGTGCGCGGTACGTGGTTAGGGCGCGGGGGCGGTCGAGCCGCGGACGACGAGCTCCACGGGGAGGGTGTCGAGGCGGGGTGTGCGGCCGTCGAGGACGGCGAGCAGCGAGGTCATGCCGTGTTCGCCGAAGCGCTCGGCGGGCAGTCGGACGGTGGTGAGCTCGGGCTCCACTGCGGTGGCCAGGGTGAGGTCGTCGAAGCCGGTCACCGAGAGGTCCTCGGGCACCCGCAGGCCCAGTCTGCGGGCCGCTTTGCAGGCGCCCGCGGCGAGGATGTCGTCGTCGCAGACGAGTGCGGTGGGGCGGGGTCCTGGCGCGGCGAGGGCGGTCTCTGTGACGGCGCGGGCGTCGTCGACGGTGAGGGGTGCCCGCACGGTGCGTACGGCGGCTCCGGTGCCGCGCAGCGCCCCGGCGAGGGCGTCGGCGCGTACGTCGAAGGTCCAAGTGTCGACGCCTGCCGCGAGGTGCAGGAAGTCGCGGTGGCCGAGGGACAGCAGATGTTCGGTGACGCGGCGCATGCCGTCGGCGATGTCGAGATTGACGGTGGCGGTGCCGAGGCTGCCCGCGGGGTCGCTGTCGAGCATGACCAGGGGGAGTTCGTCGCCCTGGATGGTGGCGAGGGCGTCGGAGGCCATGGAGGAGGCGAGGACGCCGTCCAGGGAGGCGCGCGCGGAGTCGAAGGGGTCGCGGGCGGGGCCGATGCCGTCGGGGGAGGGGTAGAGCACGACGCCGAAGCCGTGCTCGGCGGCGACGCGGGCGGCTCCGGTGTAGACGCGGGCGAAGAATTCGTTGGTGAGGGCGGGGACGACCAGGAGCGCGGTCCTGGTCCTGCCGAGGCGGAGGTTGCGGGCCGCGAGATTGGGCCGGTAGCCCAGATCCCGGGCGGTGGCGCGGACCCGCTCGGCGGTGCGCTCGGCGACCCGGCCGCGCCATTTCTCGCCGAACACGAGGGAGACGGTGGCCTGGGACACCCCGGCGGCGCGCGCGACGTCGCGGCTGGTGGGGCGTGTGCCCGCGGTCTCCTGCTGTGGCCCGGCCACTCCTGGTACCTCCCCGGTCGGTGCCGCGGGACGTCGGTGAGGTGGACCCGCGGTGAGCGCTCATGGTACGTATGACGCTCGACGTTATACGTAAAACCTTGGCGCGTCGGTGCCGGGCGAGGGGCGGGAAGCATGGCTGCCGGATACGTGGAGATCCTCCGGACGAGATACGCCGGGCGGCTGCTCGCCGGCACGCTGGTGGGCAGGCTGCCGAACGCGACGGCCGCGATCGCCATCGTGCTGTTCATCCGCGCCGAGGGCGGGACGTACAGCCTGGCCGGCGGTCTGGCCGCGGTGTACGGCGTCGCCAACGCGGTGGGGCAGCCGCTGCTCGGCCGCCTGGTGGACCTCTACGGACAGCCGCGGATCCAGCTCCCGGCGGCGGTGCTCTCCGCGCTCGGCATGGGGGCCTTCGCGTTCACCGGGCCCGACTCGCTCGCCGCGGCCTATGTGGCGGTGGGCGCGGCCGGACTGTTCACGCCGCCCCTGGAGGGCGGCCTGCGCGCGCTGTGGCCCGGCGTCCTCGGCAAGGAGGAGCAGGTGCACACGGCGTACGCGATGGACGCCATAGCCCAGGAAGTCATGTTCACCGTGGGCCCGTTGCTCATCACCGGCAGCGTCGCGCTCTGGTCGGAGCGGGCGGCGCTGCTCGTCGTGAACGCCATCGGCGTCCTGGGCGCCCTCTCCGTAGTGGTGTCGAAGCCCTCGCGCGCGTGGCGCTCGGCGCCCCGCGAGGCGCACTGGCTCGGCGCGCTGCGCTCCAACGGGCTGCTCGCGCTGCTCGGCGCGTTCCTCTTCATCGGCATGGCGCTGGGCTCCATCACCGTGGCCGGCGTCTCGTACGCCGACGGGCACGGCGGTGACGCGGTCTACGGCTGGATGATGGCGGCGATAGGTCTCGGCGCCCTGGTCGGCGGTTCCGTGTACGGGGCGCGGCAGTGGAGCGGCGTACCGGAGAAGCGTCTTACGGTCCTGGTGGCTCTCCTGGCGCTCTGCTACTGGCCGTTGACGCTGGCCCCGGGGCCGGTCGCCATGGTGGCGCTCACGGCCGTGGCGGGTGTCTTCCTGGCGCCCGCGCTCGCCTGCGCGTTCATCATCGTCGACCGGCACGCACCGCGGGGCACGGTCACCGAGGCGTTCTCCTGGCTCGTGACCACGTTCACCGTCGGCGCGTCCCTCGGAACGGCCGCCGCGGGCCCGGTCGTCGAGTGGGGCGGGACGGTGTGGGGCTTCGCGGTGCCGGGCCTCGCCGGTGTGGCCGCGCTGCTTGTTCTGCTGGCCACGGGCCGGGTGCTCGCGCTGCCCGTGGATTCGGCGGTCGTTGCAGGTTCATCGGAAAATGATCGAAACGGTGCTGTCGAACCCGGTTTCAGTGCAGGGCATAAGGCGTAATGTTCAGTCATGGACCGCCGCATTTTCGGGCTGGAGAACGAGTACGGCGTCACGTGCACGTTTAGGGGGCAGCGCCGTCTGTCACCTGACGAGGTGGCGCGCTACCTCTTCCGCCGTGTTGTGTCATGGGGCCGCAGCAGCAACGTCTTTCTGCGGAACGGCGCCCGCCTCTATCTTGACGTCGGGTCACATCCGGAATACGCGACACCGGAATGTGACAACGTGACCGAGCTGGTCACCCACGACAAAGCGGGCGAGCGCATTCTGGAAGGCCTGCTCGTCGACGCCGAACGCCGCCTGCACGAGGAGGGAATCGCGGGCGACGTCTATCTCTTCAAGAACAACACCGACTCGGCGGGAAACTCCTACGGCTGCCACGAGAACTATCTGGTGGCCCGGCACGGGGAGTTCTCGCGGCTCGCGGACATCCTCATCCCGTTCCTGGTCACGCGGCAGCTGCTGTGCGGCGCGGGCAAGGTGCTGCAGACTCCGCGCGGCGCCGTGTACTGCGTCAGTCAGCGGGCCGAGCACATCTGGGAGGGGGTCTCCTCCGCGACCACCCGCTCCCGGCCGATCATCAACACCCGCGACGAACCGCACGCGGACGCCGAGCGCTACCGCAGGCTGCACGTCATCGTCGGCGACTCGAACATGTCCGAGACGACCATGCTCCTCAAGGTCGGCGCCACCGACCTCGTGCTCCGCATGATCGAGGCGGGCACCGTCATGCGCGACCTCACCCTGGAGAACCCGATCCGGGCCATCCGCGAGGTCAGCCACGACATCACGGGCCGCCGCAAGGTGCGCCTGGCCAGCGGCCGCGAGGCCTCGGCCCTCGAGGTGCAGCGCGAGTACTACGAAAAGGCCGTGGACTTCGTGGAGCGCCGCGGCATCCGCACGGGCACGGTCGAGCAGGTCCTCGAACTGTGGGGCCGCACGCTGGACGCGATCGAGGCCGAGGACCTCGACCGGATCGGCACCGAGATCGACTGGGTCATGAAGTACAAGCTCATCGAGCGGTACCGCGCGAAGAACAACATGACCATGTCGCACCCCCGGGTCGCGCAGATAGACCTCGCTTACCACGACATCCACCGTCGTCGTGGTCTGTACTATCTCCTGGAGCGAAAGGGACAAGCCGCCCGTATCTGCAACGACTTGAAGATCTTCGAGGGCAAGTCGGTGCCCCCGCAGACGACCCGCGCGCGGCTGCGCGGCGACTTCATCCGCCGGGCCCAGGAGCAGCGCCGCGACTTCACGGTCGACTGGGTGCACCTGAAGCTCAACGACCAGGCGCAGCGCACGGTTTTGTGCAAGGACCCCTTCCGGTCGGTGGACGACCGGGTGGAGAAGCTCATCGCCGGTATGTGATCGCCGGTTTGTAAACCCCTGAGACGGGTGGTGCGTTGCGGGAACGCAACGCGGGGCGCCGTACGTTCCTCGTACGGCGCCCTTCTCCATGCGTAGAGTTGCGCGCACGCCAACCGACAAGATCGACCGATACGAGGCCCCCACCGTGCGCCGACGCTCACTTCTCCTTGCCGTTCCGGCCGGCCTGCTCACGCTGGCCGGGTGTGGTGACGACAAGGCCGACAAGGCCAAGTCCAGCGACAGCCCGTCCCCTTCCAACCCGAACTCGGCCGCGCCGAAGGCGAAGATCGTGGACGGGCCCGTGCCCGAGATCACGAAGGGGACGAAGTTCGGCCAGAAGCCGACCGTCGCGAAGGGGAACGGCAAGCCGTCCTCCGACCTCGCGGTCAAGACCCTGATCCAGGGCAAGGGGGCCGAGGTCAAGAAGGGCGACTACCTCCAGGCCAACTACCTCGGCCAGATCTGGGCCACGGCGAAGGTCTTCGACAACTCCTACGACCGGGGCAACCCCACGGTCTTCCCGATCGGCGTCGGCCAGGTCATTCCCGGCTGGGACCAGGCCCTGGTCGGCAAGAAGCTCGACAGCCGAGTGGAGCTCGCCATCCCCCCGAAGCTGGGATATGGCAAGGAGGGCAACAAGCAGGCGGGCATCAAGGGCGACGACACCCTGGTCTTCGTCGTCGACCTGGTGAACACCTTCAACGCCAAGAGCTCGGCCAAGGGCGACGAGGTCGCGCAGTCCAACATCGACCTCCCCAAGGTCGGCACGAACACGGACGGCAAGGCCCCCTCGATCGACGTCCCGAAGAAGGACGCCCCGAAGAAGCTCGTCGCGAACTACGTCATCGAGGGCGACGGCGACGAGATCAAGGAGACCGACAGCCTGCTGTGCCAGTACAAGGGCGTGCTGTGGGCCGACGGCAAGGAGTTCGACTCCTCGTACAAGAGCGGTCAGCTCGCCTCGTTCCAGCTTGCGCAGGTCGTCAAGGGCTGGGCGCAGGGCCTGACCGGCAAGAAGGTCGGCAGCCGTGTCCTGATCGTCGTCCCGCCGGAGCTCGGGTACGGTGACCAGCCGCCGCAGGGCAGCACCATCAAGAAGGACTCCACGCTGGTCTTCTCCGTGGACATCCTCGCGAAGATGTGACGCCGGGCGAAGATGTAAGACTGTCCGCGCATGACCATCCGTATCAAGCAGGAGCATTTTCGTGAGCATTGACAAGCCCGAGGTCGATTTCCCGGGCGGCGAGCCGCCGGCCGAGCTGCAGATCAGGGACATCTGGGAGGGTGACGGCGCGGTCGCGAAGGCCGGCGACTTCGTCAAGGTCCACTACGTGGGCGTGGCCTTCGGCACGGGCGAGGAGTTCGACGCGAGCTGGAACCGCGGCAACCCGCTGGAGTTCCAGCTCGGTGCCGGTCAGGTCATCTCCGGCTGGGACCAGGGTGTCCAGGGCATGAAGGTCGGTGGCCGGCGCGAGCTGATCATCCCCGCCAAGCTTGCCTACGGCGACCGCGGCGCCGGCGGCGGCCGCATCGCCCCGGGCGAGACGCTGATCTTCGTCTGCGATCTCGTCTCCGTCTGAGCGCCTTCTGAGCGACGACTGAGGCCAGGGTCTGATCAGACCTGTCCACCGAGGGTCCATGCCTGTCCTGGCATGGGCCCTCGGCTTTTGCCACGACACCCCGGGGCGGTACGGTCGGCGGTCGGAAGCACTGTTGAGAAAGGGCGTCGATGGCCATTGCCAAGGCCGAGCGGCTGATGAACCTGGCGCTGTGTCTGCTCGGGACGCGGCGGCCGCTCAGCAAGCGCGAGCTGCGCGAGTCCATCGAGGCCTACGTCGAGGCGTTCGGGCCCGGCGGCGGTGCCCCGGGCTCCGACGACTCCTTCAACCGGATGTTCGAGCGCGACAAGGACGATCTGCGCGAACTCGGCCTGGTCATCGAGACGGTGGAGAATCTCGACGGTGACGTGGGCTATCTCGCCCGGCGCGACAGCAACCGCCTTCCGCCCATCACCATCGACGCCGAGGAAGCCGCCGCGCTCGGCCTCGCGGCCAAGGTCTGGCAGCAGGCCCGCCTCGCCGGAGCCGCCAGCGGCGCCCTGCAGAAGCTGCGCGCCGCCGGGCTGCCCGAGGACGTCGACCCGTACGAGGCACACAGCGCCCTCGAACCGCGCATCCCCGTGCACGAGGCGTCCTTCGAGCCGCTGATGCTCGCCTGCCGCGACCGCCGCCCCGTCGCCTTCGACTACCGCAAGGCCACCGCGGCCCGCCCCGAGCAGCGGCACGTCGAGCCGTGGGCGCTCGAATGCTGGCGCGGCCACTGGTACCTGGCCGGCTGGGACCGCGACCGCGGGGCCGAGCGGGTCTTCCGGCTCTCCCGCATCACGGGCAAGGTGCGCGCCCGCGCCGGAAAGTTCACCGCCGACGTCCCCGACGTCGTCACGGTGCGCGAGACCGTGGCGAGCTGGGCGGGGGAGAGCGCCGACCGCTCCGCCCTCATCCGGCTGCGCACGGGCGCGGGCTATCCGCTGCGGGCCAAGGCCGCCCACATACGCGAACTGGGCGAGGGGTGGGACGAGTTGGAGATTCCGTACGGGCACGGGCTCGATGCCTGGCTGGTGGAGTTCGGGCCCGATGTGGTGGTCCTGGAGCCCGCGGAGCTGCGGGCCGACGTCGTGGACCGGCTGCGCGCCGTGGCCAAGGGCTGAGGGGACGTACCGAGAATGGCCTCGAACGCCATCGACCAGACCCGGCGGATGCTCTCCCTGGTGACCTATCTGCGCGAGCGCCCGGGCGCCCACGTCAGCGACGTCGCCCGCGCCTTCGGGATCACCCAGGACGAGCTGATCTCCGACCTGGACGTGCTGCCGCTGTGCGGGACCAGCTTCCGCGGCGGCGACCTCCTCGACATCGACACCGACGGCGACCGCATCTGGTGGCACAACCCGGACGACGTGGCGGCCCCTCTGCGGCTCGCCGCCGACGAGGCCACCGCGCTCCTGGTGGCCGCCCGCGCGGTGTCCACCCTGCCCGGGCTGCGCGAGAGCGACCGTCAGGCGCTGCTGCGTGCCACCGCCAAGCTGGAGACGGCCGCCGGCGAGGCCGCAGGGGCCAGCGCACGTCTTTCGGTCACCTTCGAGTCCGAGGGCGGCGTCTTCGCGGACGTCGACCGCGCGATTTCCGAGCGGCGCAGGCTCTGGCTGCGCTATTACTCACCGGCGCGCGACGAGCTGACCGAGCGCGAGGTCGACCCGATCCGGCTCTTCGCCGTCGGGCACACGTATATGGAGGCGTGGTGCTACCTCTCCGAGGCGCGCCGCACCTTCCGCCTCGACCGGGTCGCCGAGATCAGGATCATGGACGAGGCGTCGTCGCCGCCCGAGGTCGAACTGCGGGATCTCTCCGAGGGGCTCGTGCAGCCCGCCGCCGAGGACCCCGAGGTGGTCATCGAGGTGGGGCCCGGCGGCCGCTGGGTCGCCGAGTACTACCCGCACGACAGCGCCGAGGAACTCCCCGACGGCGGCCTGCGGATCACGCTGCGCACCCCGGATCCCACCTCGCTGCGCAGGCTCGCGCTGCGGCTCGGCGGCGACGGGCACATCGTCTCCCCGGCCGATCTCGCGGACAGCGCGCGGCAGGCGGCGCGTGAGGCCCTCGCGGCCTATGACCGACACCCCGAAGGGCCGTACGACAGGCAGGAGCAAGGACGTTGAACACCAGCATCATGTCCGAGATTCCCGGAATGTCGAGAATCGCCCCTGTGCTCTTCAAGGCCGCCTGCCCCGACTGCCGCGCCCGCTTCGAACTCTCCGCGGGCGCCCTGCGGTTGGCCATCGGCGCGTCGGCCCGCACCACCTTCTACTCCTTCACCTGCCCCGAGTGCGGGGTCGCGGTGCGCAAGCCCGCGGGCGAGCGCATCATCGAACTCCTCACCGGCGGCGGGGTGCGGACGCTGCGTCTGCACTCGACCGTCTAGGCTCGGCGCATGTTCTGGGCGATGCTGGCGATTGCCGTGGGGTTCTGCGGCCTGGCCGTGCTCGGCGTTCTGGCGATCCGGGTCTTCCTGGAGGCGCAGCGCCTGAGCTGTCAAGTGACGGAGACCACACAGCGGATCAATCGCGCGGCGGAGGATCTTGAGGCGGCTGCGACGGGCGTGGCCCGTGCGGGCCGGGATGTCCTTTAGGTCCTGTGAATCCCGCGGGTGCCGGGGAGACGCGCATCGACACCGCGGCCTGTCAACTTCCCTTGTACGGCAGGTACGCTGCTGAAGTGGCCCGGAGTGCGAGGCGCGGGCCGCGACCGGGAGTACGCACAGGGATTGCCCTGCGTTCACCCCTGAGCGTTACGATCGCTGCCAGCACGGTGGCCGGACAGCAAGTCCGGCCTGTCCGGCAGCCCCGCCCCTGCCGCCTCGGTGAGAAGGTAAAGACCTATGTTCGGAAAGATCGGCGCCCCCGAGATCATTCTCATTCTCGTCGTCATCGTTCTGCTGTTCGGCGCGAAGAAGCTTCCCGACATGGCCCGGTCGCTCGGCAAGTCCGCGCGCATCCTCAAGAGCGAGGCCAAGGCGATGAAGACGGACGGCAAGAAGGACGAAGCCGCCCCGGCCGACCCGCCCAGCGACCCTTCCGCCGCCCAGCCGCGCACCATCCAGGCCGCGCCCGGCGACGTGACCAGCTCGCGCCCGGTCACCGAGCCCACCGACAGCACGACTAAGCGCTGATCCAAGGCCGGCGACGGCCGGCCTGCCGCACGAGATGAGGACGTGGGTTGCTCAAGTCTGCCCGCAAGAAGGAACAGGATCCCGAGGGGCGGATGCCTCTTGCGGAGCACCTGCGTGAGCTCCGCAACCGGCTCGCGAAGGCCGTGCTGGCCATCATCGTCGTCGCGATCGTCGCTGCCTTCTTCTACAAGGACATCATCGAGTTCTTCACGGACCCGATACTGAGTTCCGTAGGGTGCGAGTCCAGCTTCGCCGAGCTGGCGAAGAAGGGCGGGGACGAGACCTGCGCACGCATCGTGCTGAACGGTCTGATCACGCCGTTCACACTTGCCCTGAAGATCTCCCTGATGGCCGGCGTGGTGCTCGCGTCGCCGATCTGGCTGTACCAGCTGTGGGCGTTCGTCGCCCCTGGCCTGCACAAGAGCGAGAAGAAGTACGCCTACGCATTCGTGGGCGCAGGCTTCCCGCTGTTCATGTGCGGTGGGTTCTTCGCGTACAAGACGCTGCCGACCATGGCGCGTGTGCTGCTCGACTTCTCACCCGGCGGTGTCGACAACCAGCTCCCGCTGGATGAACTGATCGACCTGGTCACCCGCATGGTGATCGTTTTCGGTCTCTCCTTCGAGCTGCCGCTGCTCCTGGTCATGCTCAACCTCACCGGAGCCATCACCGGCAAGCGGATGCTCGGCTGGTGGCGCGGGATGATCATGGGCATCACGGTCTTCGCGGCCGTGGCGACGCCCAGCACGGACCCGCTGACCATGATCATGCTCGCCGGGCCGATCTGGGTGCTGTACTTCGCGGCCACCGCGTTCTCGCTCCTCAACGACCGGCGCAAGGCCAGGATCGATGCCGCAGGGCCCGACGACGACGAGGCGTCCGACCTCGATCTGACGCCCGAGGACGTCGGCGAGATCGAGTCCGTTTCGGCCAGTCGCGCCCTTCCGCAGCAGAGCAGCCCGGACCGGGACCGGGTAAACGGTTTCGACGACGTGACCTGACCTTGTAGGGTCCGGCCGTGACCAGCGAGATCACCCTCTTCGTCAATCCCACCGCGGGACGCGGCCGGGGCGCCCACGCGGCGCAGCCGGCCGCTTCCTCGTTGCGGGCAGCAGGCTTCTCCGTACGCACGGTCATCGGCGAGGACGCCGCCGATGCGCTGCGCAGGGCGCGGGACGCCGTCGAGGGCGGCACGGGGGCGCTGATAGCCGTCGGCGGCGACGGCATGACGAGCCTCGCGCTGCAGGCCGTCGCGCAGACGGACACTCCGCTGGGGGTGATCGCCGTGGGCACCGGCAACGACTTCGCACGGGCGCTCGGGCTCCCGGTGCGGGACCCGGCGGCCGCCGGGGCGGTCGTCGCCGACGCGCTCGACGCCGGACGCACCCGCGCCGTCGACCTGGGGCGGGTCGGCAAGACCTGGTTCGGCACGGTGCTCGCATCCGGCTTCGACTCACGGGTCAACGACCGCGGCAATCGCATGCGCTGGCCCACCGGCCGCTTCAAGTACGACCTCGCGATGGTCGCCGAGCTTGCCGCCTTCAAACCCGTCCCGTACCGGATCACGCTTGACGGCGGCGAGGTCCACGAGGTCGCGGCGACGCTCGTCGCCGTCGGGAACGGATCCTCGTACGGCGGCGGCATGAAGATCTGCGCCGGCGCCGACATGAGCGACGGACTCTTCGACGTCACGGTCGTCGGCGACTGCAGCCGCACGACGCTCCTGAAGGTCTTCCCGCGCGTCTACAAGGGCACGCACCTGGACCATCCCAAGGTCACCGTCCACCGGGCGCGGAAGGTCGAACTGGCCGCCTCGGGTGTGACCGGGTACGCGGACGGAGAGCAGCTAGGAGCGCTGCCGCTGACAGCGGAGTGTGTGGCGGGAGCCGTGCGGATCCTGGTGCCCGAAGGGTCTTGAAGGGTCTTCGGGGCCGTAAGGCAGATAATGATCGTCCGTTGTCAGTGGTGGCCGGTAGGCTCGAAAGCACGATGACAGAGGACCTCTCACCGGCCGAGCGGTACGCGGCGGCGCGCGAGCGCGCTGCCGAGCAGGCCACCGCACTCGCGGGCTTCCGCGAGATGTACGAATTCGGCCTCGACCCCTTCCAGATCGAGGCCTGTCGGGCGCTCGAGACGGGCAAGGGCGTGCTCGTGGCCGCCCCCACGGGCTCGGGCAAGACGATCGTCGGCGAGTTCGCCGTGCACCTGGCCCTGCTGCAGGGCAAGAAATGCTTCTACACGACGCCGATCAAGGCGCTCTCCAACCAGAAGTACGCCGACCTGGCGAAGCGGTACGGCGCGGACAAGGTCGGCCTGCTGACCGGCGACAACAGCGTCAACTCCGATGCGCCGGTGGTCGTGATGACCACCGAAGTGCTGCGCAACATGCTGTATTCGGGCTCGCAGTCGCTGCTGAACCTCGGCTATGTGGTGATGGACGAGGTGCACTACCTCTCCGACCGCTTCCGGGGAGCCGTCTGGGAAGAGGTGATCATCCACCTCCAGGAGTCCGTCACGCTGGTCTCCCTGTCGGCGACGGTTTCGAACGCGGAGGAGTTCGGCGATTGGCTGGACACCGTACGCGGCGACACCCAGGTGATCGTCTCCGAGCACCGGCCCGTGCCGCTGTTCCAGCATGTGCTTGCCGGGCGCCGGATGTACGACCTCTTCGAGGAGGGCGAGGGCCGGAAGAAGACGGTCAACCCCGACCTCACGCGCATGGCGCGCATGGAGGCCAGCCGTTCGTACAACCCGCGCGACCGCCGCAAGGGCAAGATGGTCCGCGAGGCCGACCGTGAGCGCGAGCGCCGACAGCGGTCGCGGATCTGGACGCCGGGCCGCCCCGAGGTCATCGACCGGCTCGACTCCGAGGGCCTGCTGCCCGCCATCACGTTCATCTTCAGCCGCGCGGCCTGCGAGGCCGCCGTGCAGCAGTGTCTGCACGCGGGTCTTCGGCTGAACGACGACGATGCGCGGATGCAGGTCCGCGAGATCGTCGAGGAGCGCACGGCCGCCATCCCGGACGAGGACCTGCACGTCCTCGGCTACTACGAATGGCTCGAAGGCCTGGAGCGCGGCATCGCCGCGCACCACGCGGGCATGCTGCCCACCTTCAAGGAGGTCGTCGAGGAGCTCTTCGTACGCGGGCTCGTGCGCGCCGTCTTCGCCACCGAGACGCTCGCCCTGGGCATCAACATGCCCGCGCGCAGCGTGGTGTTGGAGAAGCTCGTCAAGTGGAACGGCGAACAGCACGCCGACATCACCCCCGGCGAGTACACGCAGTTGACCGGCCGCGCCGGGCGGCGCGGCATCGACATCGAGGGCCATGCGGTCGTGCTGTGGCAGCGGGCCATGAGCCCGGAGCACCTCGCGGGGCTCGCCGGCACGCGTACGTATCCGCTGCGGTCCAGCTTCAAGCCGTCGTACAACATGGCGGTGAACCTGACCGAGCAGTTCGGCCGGCACCGCTCGCGTGAGCTGCTCGAAACGTCCTTCGCGCAGTTCCAGGCCGACAAGTCGGTCGTGGGTATTTCGCGGCAGGTGCAGAAGAACGAAGAGGGGCTTGAGGGCTACAAGGCCTCCATGACCTGCCACTTGGGGGACTTCGACGAGTACGCGCGGCTGCGCCGCGAGCTCAAGGACCGGGAGACCGAGCTCGCCAAGCAGGGGGCCAACCAGCGCAGGGCCGCCGCGGCCGCCGCCCTGGAGAAGCTCAAGCCGGGCGACGTCATCCATGTCCCGACCGGCAAGTACGCGGGGCTCGCGCTCGTCCTCGACCCGGGGCTGCCCGCGGGACGGGTCAACGGCCACCGGGGCCTCGAGCACCAGGACGGTCCGCGGCCGCTGGTGCTTACCGCCGAGCGGCAGGTCAAGCGGCTCGCGGCGATGGACTTCCCGGTGGCGGTGGAAGCCCTCGACCGGATGCGGATCCCGAAGTCGTTCAACGCGCGTTCCCCGCAGTCGCGCCGCGACCTGGCGTCCGCGCTGCGCACCAAGGCCGGGCACATCGTGCCCGAGCGGCACCGCAAGGGGCGCGCTGCCGCCGCCGACGACCAGGAGATCGCCCGGCTGCGCGCGGAGCTGCGCGCACACCCCTGCCACGGCTGCGACGAGCGCGAGGACCACGCGCGCTGGGCCGAGCGCTACTACCGCCTGCGGCGGGACACCGTGCAGCTGGAGCGGCGCATCGAGGGGCGGACGAACACCATCGCGCGCACCTTCGACCGGATCGTCGCGCTGCTCACCGAGATGGACTATCTCCGGGGTGACGAGGTCACCGAGGACGGCAAGCGGCTCGCCCGGCTGTATGGAGAGCTGGATCTGCTGGCGAGCGAATGCCTGCGGGAAGGCGTGTGGGAGGGGCTCAGCCCGGCCGAACTGGCCGCCTGCGTCTCGGCGTTGGTCTTCGAGGCCCGGATGGCGGACGACGCGCTCGCGCCCAAGCTGCCGTCGGGGAAGGTGAAGGCCTCCCTCGGCGAGATGGTGCGGATCTGGGGGCGGCTCGATGCCCTGGAGGAAGAGTTCAAGATCAACCAGACGGAAGGGGTCGGACAGCGCGAGCCCGACCTCAACTTCGCCTGGGCGGCGTACATGTGGGCGTCGGACAAGGGCCTCGACGAGGTGCTGCGGGAGATCGAGATGCCTGCCGGGGACTTTGTCCGATGGTGCAAGCAGGTGATCGATGTGCTGGGGCAGATTGCTGCGGCGGCTCCGCGGGAGGGGTCCACTGTGGCGAAGAATGCGCGTAAGGCTGTGGATCAGTTGCTGCGGGGGGTTGTGGCTTACAGCTCCGTCGGCTGACGGTGGGTGGGGGCGGGCGGGGTTTTTTCTTCCCCGATCCCGCCCCTTCCCGGCTGTGACATTTTGCGGCTCCGCCGCGTGGGGGGCTCTGCCCCCCAGACCCCCGCTCCTCAAACGCCGGAGGGGATGAAAACTACGCCGCCGAGCTCGATCGCGCGGCGTCTCGCTTCGCGACCTCTTCGCGCACGATCGGGATCACCTGGCGGCCGAAGTCGATCGCGTCGTCCAGGAGGTCGTAGCCGCGGACCGAGAGGATGTCGACGCCCAGGTCGTAGTAGTCGAGCAGGGCCTGGGCGACCGTCTCCGGAGTGCCCACCAGGGCCGTTGAGTTGCCGGCGCCGCCGGTCTCCGCCGCGGTCGGCGTCCACAGGGCGCGGTCGTGCCGCTCGCCCGATGCCGCCACCGCCAGGAGCCGCTGCGAGCCCGAGTTCTCCGGGTTCTTCAGCGGGTGGCGGCGGGACGGCGGCGCGCCCGCCTTGCGTGCCTTGATGCGGGCCAGCGTCGCATGCGCCTTCTCCCAGGCCAGTTCCTCCGTCGGCGCGATGATCGGGCGGAACGCCACCTGGATCCGGGGGACGTCGGTGCGGCCCGCGGCCTTCGCCGCCGCCTTCACCGACTCGATCTGTTCGGCGGTCTGCGCCAAAGGCTCGCCCCACAGGCAGTAGATGTCGGCCTCGGCGCCCCCGGCTGCGTACGCGGCGGGCGATGAACCCCCGAACGAGACGCGCGGATGCGGCTGTTGGACCGGGAAGGTGTCGCTGACGAAGTCCTTGAAGCGGTAGTGCGCGCCCTCGTGGTCGAAGGGCTCGTGCGAGGTCCACGCCTTCTTGATGATCTGGATGGCCTCGCGGGTGCGTGCGTACCGCTCGTCCTTGGTGAGGAAGTCGCCCTCGCGCTGCTGCTCTTGGTCGTTGCCGCCGGTGATGAAGTGCACCGCGAGGCGGCCGTCGCTGATCCGGTCCAGGGTCGCGAAGGTCTTGGCGGCGAAGGTGGGGTACGAGACGTTCGGGCGGTGCGCGACCAGGATCTGGAGCTTGTCCGTGCGGGCCGCTATGTAGGCGGCGGCGGGGGAGGGGTCGGGGGAGCCGGATCCGTAGGCGAACAGGACGCGGTCCCAGCCGTGGTCCTCGTGGGCCCGGGCGAGCCTGAGCGTGTAGTCCTTGTCGAAGGAGGCGCCGGAGCGCGCGGTGACTTCGGAGCCTTCGTTGGTCGCTGCGATGCCGAGGAACTCGACGGGCATGGTGGAGCCTCATCTCAACTGGTCGTGGTGTGCGCTGACTTGGAAGCGGTCAGGAGCAACACGACGCGGACCACACGCGACCGAAGTCGATGTGGTCGCGGGTGACCAGCCGGAGCTGAGGGCGCATGCGCCCAGTGGAACAGCCGTCCATACGGAGCGTCAACCACGGCCGGGCGGTGGCGATTCCCCTCCCGCCGAAGTCTCGCCGAAGCCGTGTTCGCGCATGTTCGACGTCATCACTCCACGTGTTCGAATGATCGCCACGCGTGTAAATGAGGCCGAGTGTATGCCTGTCGGTGAGGCCTCTGCAGAGGGTTGCGGAATATGACTCGGCGATGATTCCGGCGGACTAAGCTCGCCCGGAGCGCGGCGAGTTGAAACGAGTTGCGATAGATTCGCGCGCTTGTTCCCAGATCTGTAGATAGTTCGCATACGTCTTCCGTTCTCAACTCCCCACAGAATCCCCCTATTTCCCAGCATCACACCCAATTCCTCCCCCCAAGACGAGTGTTCAGAGGGCATACATGGTGAGTGTTCAATCGCCTCCCGGTGGCCGAGAAGTCCCTTACGCACGTGTGCTGTTGCTGCCCGCCATGCTGATGGCCGCGGCAACCGGAGCCGCCGTCGCGGCGGTCACGGAACCCGCCCGCATCGCGGTCGGCTGGTGCGGCGCGATCGCGACCCTCGTGGTCATCGCGGTCGGCGCCGAAGCGGTGCGCCGCGGCCGGTCCATCCGCGAGAACCACGCGCAGTACGCACAGCGGCTCGCCTCCCTGGAACGGCGCATCGCATCCCATGACGACGAGACCATCCGCCTGGGCAGCGAGATCATCCCCGAGGCTGTGTTCCGGCTCCGGCAGGGCGAAGCACCCTCGGAAGTGATCCGCCACCTGGTCGACGGTGACGAGTCCTTCGCCGAACTCCCGGATTCACAGCGGCAGATGCTCCGCGACGTCCTGGACACCCTGGACACCGGAGAGGCGATGCGCGAGTCCTCGCAGCGCGCCTTCGTCAACATCGCCCGGCGCGTCCAGTCCATCGTCCACCAACAGTCCGCGGAACTGCGCGAGATGGAGGAGTTCCACGGCCGCAACCCCGAGGTCTTCGACGACCTGCTTCGCATCGACCACGGCACCGCGCTGATCGGCCGCCTCGCCGACTCGATCACCGTGCTCGGCGGCGCCCGACCCGGACGCCAATGGCCCAAGCCCGTACCGCTGTACAGCGTGTTGCGCGGCGCCATGTCGCGGATCCTTGAGTACCAGCGCGTCGATCTGCACTCGATCGCCAAGATCGCCATCCGCGGCATCTCGGTCGAACCGCTCATCCACGCCTGCGCCGAGCTCCTCGACAACGCCACCCGCTACTCGCCGCCGCAGACCCGCGTCCATGTGACCGCCGTCGAGGTGCAGACCGGCATCGCGATCGAGATCGAGGACGGCGGCGTCAGCCTCAGCGAGGAGGCCAGGGCGCGGGCCGAGCGCATGCTCGCCCAGGCCCAGGCCGGCATCGACCTGAACGACCTCGGTGAGACCCCGCGCCTGGGCATGGCCGTCGTGGGCCGGCTCTCGCAGATGTACAACCTGCAGGTCTCGCTGCGGCAGTCCGCGTACGGCGGGGTCCGGGCGGTACTCATCGTCCCGCGCGAGATGATCAGCAGCGGGCCCGCGCCCGGCCTCGCGCACGGCATCGGCGCCTCCGCGGTGCCCCGGGTGAACGCGGACGGCGAGCCGATCAAGGAGCCCCACGGCATCCGGCGCAAGAAGCCCCGCGTCATGACGGCGGGACCGCCGCTCTCGAAGTCACAACTCACCGCGGCCATGGAGGACGACGTCCCCGAGGTCACCGAGTGGACGTCGAACGGACTGCCGCAGCGCCGCAGCCGGGTCCGCACATCGTTCAGCCAGCGGGTCGCCCAGGAGGCCGAGGACGCGAAGTACGCGGCCCAGGCCGCGCAGTACGCCCAGCCCTCGACGACACCGGTCGTACCCGAACCGGTGAAGAAGAAGGAGGAGAAGGAGCCCGGTCTGTGGATCGAGGCCTTCATGAAGGGCGTCAAGGGCGACGGGACCACCGCCGGCGATCCGCCGTCCCCCGGGGACCAGACCGAGAACGACCACGGCAACGCCGACAACGCGGACGAGGGGGGCTGGAAGTGATCCAGCAACGGGCCAATTTCGACTGGATGCTCAAGGAGCTCGCCGACGGGGTGCCGCAGACCCGGCAGATCGTGGTGCTCTCCGCGGACGGTCTGCGGATCGCGCGCTACGGCGGCGACCCCGACGGAGCCGACCGGATCGCCGCCGCCTGCGCGGGACTTCAGTCCCTGGCCGCGGCCGTCGCCACCGAGATCCCGCACAGCGAAGGCGGGATGCGCATGGTGATCATCGAGATCGACGGCGGCTACTTCTACATGATGGCCGCGGGCGCCGGTGCCTATCTGGCCGTGCTCGCGGAGGAGACCGTGGACGCGGGCCTCATCGCCAACCGCATGCGGGACCTGGTCGTCCGGATCGGCGCCCATCTGACGAGCCCGCCCCGGCGAGACGGGCAGGCCGTATGACTCCTCCGGAAGGCGACCCTCCTGCCCACCGCGACGACCCTCCCCGGCGTGTACGGCGCAGCCCGGAGAACCCCGAGCGGCTCTACACCATCACGGGTGAGGACACGGAACGGGCGCCGATCGACCTGGTCACCCTGATCGTCGCGCACGGCGAGGCGGCACCCGCGGCGCAACCGGAGCACGCCGTCGTACTGCGGTTATGCAAACAGCCGCTGTCCGTCGCCGAGCTTTCGGCCTATCTGGCGCTGCCGTTCAGCGTGGTCACGATTCTGCTGACGAGAATGCTCGCCGTCGACCTCGTACAGGCGCGCGAGCCGATCGTCCGCTCCACGCTCCCCGACCGTTCCCTCCTCGAAGCGGTGATGCATGGACTTCAGAAACTCTGAGAACACCGACACGATCACCGGACCCAGCAGCGAGGACGTGCTGCCGCACACGGCCACGGCCGCGGTGAAGGTCGTGATCGTGGGCGGGTTCGGGGTCGGCAAGACGACGATGGTCGGTTCGGTCAGCGAGATCAGGCCGCTGACCACCGAAGAGACCATGACCCAGGCCGGCATCGGCGTGGACGACAACTACGGCTCCGAGTCCAAGACGGCCACAACCGTGGCGATGGACTTCGGCCGGATCAGCATCTCCGAAGAGCTGGTGCTCTATCTGTTCGGCACCCCGGGACAGGAGCGCTTCTGGTTCCTGTGGAACGGGCTCTTCGAAGGCGCGCTCGGCGCGGTCGTCCTCGTCGACACCCGGCGCCTGGAAGTCAGCTTCGACGTGATCGGCCGCCTCGAGGAGCGCGGAGTGCCCTTCGTCGTCGCGATCAACGACTTTCCCGACGCGCCGCAGCACGCGATCCCGGCGCTGCGTGGCGCCCTCGACCTGGACGAGGCGGTGCCGATCGTGAAGTGCGACGCCCGGCAGCGCGTGTCGAGCCGGGACACCCTGCTGACCCTCATGCGGTATCTGCACTCCCTGACCGTGGCCCGCGTCTGACCCTCATCTCATCCGCAACCCCGGAGCGACGAACGTGACGACCCCCTCCCACTCCCACCCCGGCACGGACGACCCATCCCTGCCGCCCCCCGGCTGCCCCGCCCACGGCCTCGGACCCGGCGGCCTGCGCCGCCTTTATGGTCCCGAGGCGGATACCGACCTCGCAGGCGTGTACGAGAAGCTGCGCGCCGAACACGGAGCGGTGGCCCCGGCCCTGCTGCACAACGACGTACCGATCTGGGCGGTCCTCGGCCACAGCGAGAACCTCCACATGGTGCGCACCCCCTCGCAGTTCACCCGCGACTCGCGCCAGTGGCGGGCCGTCATGGACGGCACCATGGGCCCCGACAACCCGCTCGCCCCCGTCGTCACCTGGCAGCCCATGGCCACCTTCGCGGAGGGCGCCGAGCATGAGCGGCTGCGCGGCGCGGTCACCGGCGCCATGGGAGGCCTCGACCACCGGGGCATCCGCCGCTACATCAACCGCTACAGCAACCTGCTGCTCAACGACATCTGCCAGGACGGCAAGGCCGACCTGGTGAGCGGGTACGCCGAGCATCTGCCGATGATGGTGATGTGCCATGTCCTCGGCATGCCCGAGGAGTACAACGAGCGGATGGTGCAGGCCGTCCGCGACATGATCAGGGGCACCGAGACCGCCATCGCCAGCAACGCGTACATCATGGAGGCGCTGCTGCGCCTGGTGGCGCGGCGCCGGGCGAAGGCGGAGGAGGACTTCACCAGCAACCTCATGGCCCAGCCCGCGCAGCTCACGGACGACGAGGTCGCGGCGCATCTGCGGCTCGTGCTCTGCGCCGCGTACGAGGCGACGGTCAACCTCATCTCCAACGCCCTGCGGATGGTCCTCACCGACCCGCGCTTCCGTGCCCAGCTCAGCGGCGGCCAGATGACCGTCCCGGAGGCGGTCGAGCAGTCGCTGTGGGACGAGCCGCCGTTCAGCGCCATGGTCGGCTACTTCGCCAAGCAGGACACGCAGCTCGGCGGCAAGCAGATCAAGGCGGGCGACGGTCTGATCTTCGGCATCGCGCCGGGCAACGTGGACCCCGTCGTACGCCCGGATCTCGCCGCCAATATGCAGGGCAACCGCTCCCATCTGGCATTCGGCGGCGGTCCGCACGAGTGCCCGGGGCAGGACATCGGGCGCGCCATCGCCGACACCGGCGTCGACGCGCTGCTGATGCGCTTCCCGGATGTGGAACTCGACGTCGAGGAACACGAGTTGAGGTGGAACTCGTCGATCCTCTCGCGGCATCTGGTGTCGCTGCCGGTGCATTTCGCGCCCAGGCCGCCGCAGGATGTGACGGCCCGGCCGATGGCGAAGGTGCCGGGGCCGCGCAACGACTGGCAGGTGTCGTCCCCGGCACCCCGGCCCGCCCAGCCGGCGCCGGTCGTGCCCCAGCCGGGGCCCACGCCGCCGCCCGCACCGGAGCCGGTGGCCGCGACCGTGCCGCGCCAGGGCGCGTGGCGGCGCTTCGTCACCTGGTGGCGCGGCTACTGACGGGCGTCCGGCCCCTGCCAGGTGTCGTACGCGGTCCAGGCGCCGAGCCCGCGCGCGCTGACGAAGCGGTGCTCGGCGCCCGTGACGGGGTCGGTGAACTCCAGGACACGGGAGAGGAGTTGGAGCGGCCGCCGGAAATCGTCCGGCGGCACGGGCCCCCGCACCACGGGGTAGATCGGATCGCCGAGGATCGGCAGACCCAGGGTGCTCATGTGGAGGCGCAGCTGGTGGGTGCGGCCGGTGTGCGGGGTCAGCCGGTAGCGGGCCAACTCGCCGTTGTGCTCGGCGAGTTGGATCTCGCTCTCGCTGTTCGGCTCGGCGCCCGGCACTTCGTAGGCGGCGATGACACCGCGTTCCTTCACGATGTGACTGCGTACGGTGCGGGGCAGTTCGGCCGCTGGATCGTACGCCGCCACGGCCTCGTACTCCTTGCGGACCCGCCGCTCGCCGAACAGCGTCTGGTAGGCGCCGCGTTCGGCGGGCCGCACGGTGAATAGGATCAGGCCCGCGGTGAGCCGGTCCAGGCGGTGCGCGGCGCCCAGCGTGGGCAGATCGAGCTCCGTGCGGAGCCGGGCGAGCGCGGTCTCGGTGACATGGCTGCCGCGGGGTGTGGTGGCGAGGAAATGCGGTTTGTCGGCGACGACGATGTGCTCGTCGCGGTAGACGACGTCGATGGCGTACGGCACCGGGACCTCGTCCGGCAGATCGCGGTGGAACCACACGAAGGCGCCGGGCACATAGGGCGCGTCCGCCGTCACCGGCACGCCGTCGGCCCCGACGATCCGCCCGTCCCGCAGCATCCCGTCGATCACTCCCGGCCCGGCCTTGAGCCGTGCCACGAGGTGATCCCGCACGGTCTCCCACGCCCCGTCGGCCGGCAGTTTGACCCGCACGGGGTCGACGCCGCGGCGCTGGGGCAGGGGAGAGGGCGGGATGCGGGGCTTGCGGGTCACAGGTTGAAGGGTACGGGGGCTGGCGGGGCGCCTACCGGGTGCGAGGTTGCTTCGTGCGTGGCCCGGCAGCTTCGGCCCGCGCAAGGCCTTCCCGCCCACCCACCCGAATCCCGGGGTCGGGCGTCAGCTGTCGTCCTTGACCCGTGCATGCAGATGCATGTCATGCCAGCCGTCCGCGTGGAGGACCGCGCTGCGCTTGGTGCCCTCCACGGCGAAGCCCGTCTTGAGGGCCACCCGGCACGATGCCTCGTTGGCCACGGAGTGGGTGAGTTCGAGGCGGTGCAGGCCCAACTCGTCGAAGGCCCAGTGCGACAGCGCGGTCAGGGCGCGCGGGGCGATGCCACGGCCGCGGGCCGAAGGCATGGTCCAGTAGGCGACTTCGGCCTGTCCGTCGGCGAGCACGATCAGGCGCAGCGCGATCCGGCCCACCAGCTCGTCCGTGGCGGCGTCGGCGATCGCCCAGTACGCGTCCTTCTCCTCGGACCAGGCCTTGCGCCAGCCGTCGATCCAGCCCCGGGCCTCGTCGACCGACTCGGCGTCCCGCGCGTGCCAGCGCTGTATCAGCGGGTCCTGGAACGCCTCGTACACGGCGGGCGCGTCATCCGGCGACCAGGGTCGGATGACGAGGCCGCCGGGGACGGGAATGGTGGGCTGCGCCTGCCGGGCGAGCGTCCCCGCTGCGACTACGTCAGAGATCTTGAAGGGCATGGGCTCATCGTGACAGCGCCCACCGCTACAGGGGGCCGATTTTCGAGGCCCCGTAGGGGGCGCGGGGCTGTGCCGATATGCGGCTCCGCCGCGTGGGCGCGACAAGCCCCCACCGGCGGGCGGACGGGAGAGGCCCCGTCCCGCCCAGCCAAGCGCAGCGCTACGCCGCAGCCTCCTGCTCAGCCTCCACCTGCGCGTTCCACTCCCGCTTCGACGCCTGCCAGCCATCCTCATTGTGGCCGAGCCGCCAATACCCGGAGATGGAAAGCCGCTCGCGCGGCACCTCACGCTCCACGCGCAGATAGCGGCGCAGCTCCTTCACGAAGCCTGCCTCGCCGTGCACGAACGCCTGGAGGTCGCCGTCGGGGAAGTCCAGCGAGCGCACCGCTTCGACCAGGGCCTCGCCGACAGGGCGCTGCCCGCGGTGCAGCCACTCGATGTCCGCGGCCGAATCGACCTTCTGCTCCTCGTCCGCGTCGCCGACCTCCACGAAGGCGTACGCCTTGGCCCCCTCGGGCAGCGCCTCCAGCGCGGCGGCGATTGCGGGCAGTGCGCTCTCGTCACCGGCGAGCAGGTGCCAGTCGGCCGCGGCGTCCGGGGCATAGCCGCCGCCCGGGCCGAGGAAGCGCACCGTGGTGCCGGGCTGCACGCGCCGGGCCCACGGCCCCGCCAGGCCCTCGTCGCCGTGGATGACGAAGTCGAGGGCAAGCTCGCGGGCCTGCGGGTCCCACCGGCGGACCGTGTACGTACGCGTCACGGGCCACTGGTCGCGCGGGAACTCCGCACGGATCCGCTGGATGTCGAAGGGCTCCGGATACGTCGCACCCTCGGCGGGGAAGAGCAGTTTCACGTAGTGATCCGTGGAATCGCCCGCCGTGAACTCGGCGAGGCCCTCGCCGCCGAGGACCACGCGCTGCATATGTGGGGTGAGGCGTTCGGTGCGCACGACCTGCGCCACATGGGTCTTGGGTGCTGTGCGTGCAGGACGTTCTGCCATGGCGGACGCCTCCCCTGATCAAAATTTGCTTAGGCTTACCTAAGCTAGCACCTCAGTCCTGAAGGGTGGACAACAACCGCTGGAGCGCGCCACCGAGTCCCCATCGCGCAGCGAGCTCGTCCAGGGCCGCCGGATCGCGCGGCTCGCTCGGCAGCGCGAGGTCGATGTCCGGCAGCGGCACGTCGTCCGCGACGCGGACCACCGTCGGAGCGACCGCCACATATGGCCGGGATTCGTCGAGCCGCTTGCGCTGAGATGGCGTCAGCTTGCTCTTCGGGTCGTCCACGGCGGCCATGATTCCGGCCAGATTTCCGTACGCGTCGAGGAGCTTGGCCGCGGTCTTCTCGCCGATGCCGGGCACGCCGGGCAGCCCGTCGCTCGGGTCGCCGCGCAGCAGCGCGAGGTCGACATAGCCGCCGCCGTCCACGCCGTACTTCTCCCGCAGCCAGTTCTCGTCCGTGAGCTGGAGGCTGCCGACGCCCTTGAGGGGGTAGAGGACGCGGATGCCGCGCTCGTCGTCGACCAGCTGATAGAGGTCGCGGTCGCCGGTGACGATGTCGACGGGGCCGGTGGCCCGGGCGGCGTACGAACCGATCACGTCGTCGGCCTCGTACGACGCCGCGCCCACGCGGGCGATGCCGAGTGCGTCCAGGACGTCCTCGATGATCGGGACCTGCGGCGCGAGCGTGTCCGGGGTCTCTTCGGCGTCCGGTCCCTGCTCGACCTCCTCGGCGACGCGATGCGCCTTGTACGAGGGGATCAGCTCGACCCGCCAGTGCGGGCGCCAGTCCGCGTCCCAGCAGGCGACCAGGTCGTCGGGCCGGTGGTCCTGGACGAGCCGGGCGATGAAGTCGAGCAGACCGCGCACCGCGTTGACCGGGGTGCCGTCCGGGGCCTTCACGGAATCGGGGACCCCGAAATAGGCGCGGTAGTACAGAGAGGCCGTGTCGAGCAGCATGAGCCGTCGCGTTTGCTGAGTCACGTTCGCATCATGCCGCACGGCACTGACAGCGCACGGTCTGTTGCGCATCGCGCCGCGCAGTGCAGAGCATGCAACAAATGTGAACTGGAACACGCCTGCGTTTGATTCTTGTATGCGAGGGCAGGCGCGCACGCGGAGCGCTCCCGGTCGATGATTCAACTATTGCATCGGGCACGTAAGCGGGCGGAACCCGCGTCGCTCCACGGCCCGCCGGCGGGGGAGGCGGGCCGTTGTGGTTCAACCCGAGAGGTGTATGTGTCCAGGCTGCAAGCCGAGCACTTGTACAAGGTGTTCGGCAGACGACCCGCTGACGCGGTGGAGAAACTCCGCCACGGAACCGACCGCGATGAGCTGCGCGCCGAAGGCACCACTGCCGCGGTGATCGACGCCTCCTTCACGGTCGAGCCGGGCCAGATCTTCGTCGTCATGGGTCTCTCCGGATCCGGCAAGTCCACGTTGTTGCGCATGCTCAACGGTCTGTCGGAACCAACGGCCGGACAGGTGCTCTTCGACGGACAGGATCTGACCGGTCTGAGCGCCCGTGAGCTGCGCGAGGTGCGCTCCAAGAAGATCAGCATGGTCTTCCAGCACTTCGCCCTCTTCCCGCACCGCAGCGTCCTGGAGAACGCCGGTTACGGCCTCGAGGTGCAGGGCGTGCCCCGCGCAGAGCGCGAGGAGCGCGCCACGGTCGCGCTCGAACTCGCCGGACTGAAGGGCTGGGAGAAGTCCTGGCCCGACGAGCTGTCCGGCGGCATGCAGCAGCGCGTGGGCCTGGCCCGCGCCCTGGCCACCGACGCCGACCTGCTCCTCATGGACGAGTCGTTCAGCGCGCTCGACCCGCTGATCCGCCGCGACATGCAGGACCAGCTCCTCGAACTCCAGAAGCGGCTGAAGAAGACCATCGTCTTCATCACCCACGACCTGAACGAGGCCATGCGCCTGGGCGACCAGATCGCCGTCATGCGCGACGGCCGCATCGTCCAGATCGGCACCGCCGAGGACATCCTCGTGACCCCGGCCAACGACTACGTCGCGTCGTTCACGCAGGACGTCGACCGGGCCCGCGTGCTCACGGCGGGCGCGATCATGGACGAGCCCGAGACCGCCTTCGGTACGAAGACGCCCGAGGGCAAGGAGCTGCATACCGCACAGGACGTGTTGTCCGCCGCTCCGGCGACCGTCTCCGCCGCTACGCCGATCATCGAGCTGTTCACGCCGTGCTCCACCAGCACCGTCGCCGTGGCCGTCACCGACGGCGAAGGCGCGCTCATCGGTGTCGTACCGAGTGAGCGGCTGCTCGCCGTGCTCGGCGAGCCGATGCCCGCCGCGGAGGAGAACAAGGTGATCGCCAGTGCCTAGGATCCACATCGGCGACTGGGTCGCCTCCGGAGTCGACTGGCTGCGTGACAACTGCGAGTGGCTCTTCGACTTCATCAAGCTGGTCGTCGGGAACGCCTACGACGGCGTCAACGCGGTCCTCACCTCGCCCGAACCGCTCATCCTCATCGGCATCTTCGCCGTGTTCGCCTTCTGGCTGCGCGGGCTGCTCGCCGCAGTGGCGACCTTCGCGGGATTCGCCCTTATCGACTCGATCGAGCAGTGGGAACCGGCGATGAACACGCTGTCCCTCGTGCTCGTCTCCTGCTTGATCATCTTCCTGTTCGCGCTGCCGATCGGCATCTGGGCGGCCAAGAACCGCACCGTCAGCGGTCTGATACGCCCGGTGCTCGACTTCATGCAGACCATGCCCGCCATGGTCTATCTGATCCCGGGCATCTTCTTCTTCGGCGTCGGCCCGGTCCCCGGCATGGTCGCGACCATCGTGTTCGCGATGCCGCCGGCCGTCCGTCTCGCCGAGCTCGGCATCCGGCAGGTCGACGAGGAACTGATCGAGGCCGCCGAGGCGTTCGGCACGCACCCGCGCAACACGCTGTGGCGCGTCCAGCTCCCCCTTGCCCTGCCCACGATCATGGCGGGCGTCAATCAGGCGATCATGCTCGCCCTGTCGATGGTGGTCGTCGCCGGCATGGTCGGCGGTGGCGGTCTCGGCTCCACCGTGTACGACGGCATCAGCTCCGTCGATGTCGCGCTCGGCTTCGAGGGCGGTATCGCGGTGGTCATTCTCGCGATGTACCTGGACCGCATGACCGGCGCCCTCAACCAGCGGGTCTCGCCGCTCGGCCGACGCGCCCTGGCCAAGGCCGACTCCGCGCTCGGCGGCCTGAAGATCATGCGGTGGAAGCCGGCCACGCCGGTCGCCATGGTCGGTGTCCTGGTCCTGGCGCTCGTCGCCGGTGGCCTGAACATCTTCGGCAAGGACGACGAAGGCCCCAAGGTCTCCGCGAACGTCGGCCAGGGCCGCACGATCAACATGGGCTACATCGACTGGCCCGAGGGCACCGCCTCCACGTACCTGTGGAAGAACGTCCTCGAGCAGCGTGGCTTCAAGCCCGATGTGAAGGCCCTCGAAGTGGGCGCCCTCTACAACGGCCAGGCGCAGGGCAGCATCGACGTACAGACCAACTCCTGGCTGCCGGCCACGCACGCCCCGTACTGGAGCAAGTACAAGGACCAGCTGGAGGACTACGGCAGCTGGTACGAGCCGACCTCGCTCGAGATCGCGGTGCCCAAGTACGTCAAGGGCGTCAAGACGCTCGACGACCTCAAGGGCAAGAGCGACCTCTTCAAGGGCAAGATCTACGGCATCGAGCCCGGCGCCGGCGAGACGAAGCTCTACGAGGACAAGGTCCAGCGCGACTACGGCCTCAAGGGCAAGTACGAGCTGGTCAAGTCCAACACCTCGGCGATGCTCGCCCAGCTCGACCGCGCGTACGCGAAGAAGGAGCCCATCGCGGTCACGCTCTGGTCGCCGCACTGGGCGTACGACAAGTACGAGCTGACCAAGCTGAAGGACCCCAAGGGCTCCTTCGGTTCGGGCGACGGCATCCACACCCTCGGCCGCAAGGGCTTCGCCGAGAAGGAGCCGCAGGTCGCGCAGTGGCTGAAGGACTTCAAGCTCAGTGAGGCGCAGCTGACCTCCCTCGAAGGCGAGATCCAGGACGCCGGCAAGGGCAAGCAGGACCAGGGCGTCAAGGCCTGGATGAAGAAGAACCCGGGCATCGTCGACAAGATGGCCCCGGTCGCCAAGGCCACGTACGAGAAGGGCAGGCAGGCCGGCGCCGCGCCGAACATCGGCTACCCGGCGTGGGACGAGGGCATCGCCACCACGTACCTGTGGAAGAACGTCCTGGAGAAGCGCGGCTACAAGCCGAAGACCACCAAGCTCGACGTCGGCCCGCTGTTCACGGGCCTGTCCACCGGGCAGATCGACGTCGAACTCGACGGCTGGCTGCCGGTCGCGCAGAAGCAGTACTGGGAGAAGTACAAGAAGGATCTCGTCGACGTCGGTGCGTGGTACGACAAGACGTCGCTCGAAGTCGCGGTCCCGTCCTACGTCAAGGGCGTGAAGACCATGGACGATCTGCGCAAGAACAAGGACAAGTTCAAGGGCAGGATCGTCGGCATCGAGCCGGGCACCGGCCAGATGACGCGCCTCAAGGACAAGGTCATGCCGGCCTACGGCTTGGACGACTTCAACCTGACCAGCGCGGGCACGAGTTCGATGCTCGCCGAGCTGGAGCGCGCGTACGCGAAGAAGGAGCCGGTCGCGGTCGTGCTCTGGTCGCCGCACTGGGCGTACGACAAGTACGACCTCACGCGCCTTGAGGACCCCAAGAAGACCTGGGGTGCCAACAACCAGATCAAGACGCTGGCCAACAAGGGCTTCCCGAAGAAGTACTCGGAGCTGGGCGGCTGGCTGAAGAACTGGCACATGAGCCCTGACGAGCTGATGAGTCTCGAGCAGGCCGTCCAGAAGGCAGGCAAGGGCAAGGAAGAAGCCGGCGTGCAGAAGTGGGTCGAGGCCCACCCGGGCATCGTCGACAAGATGGCGCCGGTGAAGTAGCCGGAACCGCAGCACAGTTGAGCCCCGCCGACGGCAGCGTGCCGTCGGCGGGGCTCAGTCGTTCATGGGCCCAGTAGTTCATGGGCTCAGGAATGCTGGTCGCATTCGCAATGTGCTGGCGTAAGAGCACATCGGAGGCTTTGGGTGACATTGGCTCCTTTCGCAGGTCGCAGGCAGCAACAGCACGGTCAGCGCCCGCAGTTGGTCGGGGACGAGACGGTGACATTTCTGCCTCACTACTGCGAACACCTTGGCCTACAGTGCGTGTTGAGAGTCATGACAACGGGGAACGGGGAACGGGGAAAGTGACCATCGAAGTGACCACTCAGAACACCGAGCAGGAGCCCCACTGTCCGTGCCGGTCCGCACTCCACTCGGGCCTGGAGCCGCCGGCCGTCAGTGATCTGACGGTCCGTGAGAGGGAAGTGATGCTGCTCCTGGGGGCCGGGTTGCCCAACCCCGCCCTCGCCCGGCAGCTCGGGATAGCGGAGCGCACGGTGAAGGCGCATGTCGCGCGCATCATCGAGAAGTTGGGGCTCAGAACCCGTCTCGACGCCGTCGTTCTCGCCATAGTCCACCACGGCCTGTTGTGCCCGGACGGGACAAAAGGCTCCTTGCACTAAAAGGGGCTCCTTGCGCTCGAAGGGGCTCCTTGCACTAAAGGGCAGTGCACAAAGATTCACTATGAAGCGTTCTCCGGGATTCATACGATCCTGCCGGTTGGTCGAGCAAGATCGATGAACGATGAACGGGGAACAACAGAATGGTCATCACGCGCATCTCGCGCATCACCGTCGCGTCGCTGGCTGCGGCGGGAGCTCTGGTCGCGGGTTCGGGCGTGGCCACGGCCACGTCCGAACCCAGTCCTGAGGCCGCGGCGGCCACGGCCGGCGGCGCCGAATCGGCGGCGGGCGGCTCGAGCAAGCTGCGGCGTCTGTACGAGCTGACCCGCTCCACGGAGACGAGCGTCACGGACTGGCGTCAGGCACGCAGGCTCGCCAAGACAGGGGTCGACCGCTGGAACTTCCGGTGGGACACCGACTGGTGCACACGTCTCGCCGACAAGCCGGGCGGCTTCGACTTCCGCCTCTCCTGCGCGCGGCACGACTTCGGGTACCGCAATTACAAGGAACTGATAGGCAAGAAGGCGTTCGCGGGCTCGACGCACGAGCGCCGCGTCGACAAGGCGTTCCTCTTCGACATGAACCGGCAGTGCGCCGCCCAGCCGAACAAGACCAAGGCCGAGCGGGCGCAGTGCCGCAAGAAGGCGAAGGCGTACTACGACCGGGTCAGCTGACCCGGGTGGCTTGACGCCGCTCGAGGCTGCTTGACGGGGGCGGGGTGGGACGTGCCGTGTGGCGCATCCCACCCCGCCTGTCGTACCGGTTGACGGGACGATTCCTTAACCTCGGTGAGGTTCCCGCCAACCTCTGTGAGCCCCCTCCCCGTGACCGTCACCCGCTCCTCCCGGGCCCTGCCCCTCCTGGTCACTCTGGCCCTCGCCCTCATCGGGGTGCTGCTCATCTCGCGCATGCCGACCGCGAGCGCGGCCCCCGCGTCCGCCGGCACCGCACGGTTCGCCGCGCTCGCCGGTGACGTGCGCGCCGCCGACGGGCACCGCTACGACGCCCGGGACGACACCGGCCGCACCATGGACGCCGCCCAGATCACCCAGCGCTCCGACGGCACCTATCTGGCCGTCTACCACACGCTTCTGGACGACGGCCGCTTCCACGCAGCCGTCGCCACCTCCACCGATCTGCGGCACTGGCAGCGCCGCCACGACTTCGGCCCCGGCACCCATCAGGCGTCCCTCGCCGATGACGGGCGCGGTGGATATGTCCTCGCGTACGAGAAGGACCCGGAGAACCACATAGCGGTGCGCGCGTACGCCGACGAGGACGCGCTGCTCGACGGGCGCGCGGCACGGGCCTATGACGCGCCGCGCACCCTCTCGCGGTGCGCGGAGGGCACGCCCGACATCACCGCCGTACACGGCGACACCGTCCACCTCACCGGGCACTACCGCGCCGGCTGCGACACCGACCGCCAGCTGCGCGCCACGCTCACCGGCTTCCGGCACTGGCACGCGGAGCCGGACCGGCGGCTCGACCGGGCCCTGCAGACCTGGGGCAACAGCGGGAACATCGGCGACCGGGCGCCCGTCGAGCTCGACGGGCGGCGGGTGCTCCTCGTGGAGGGGCAGCGGTGGCGCGGCGACTTCGGGAGCTGGCGGACCTATGCCTACGACCCCGTGAGCGGCACCGCGGACCGCCTCGCCATCCGCACGCACGGCGGCAGCAGCGCCTTCGCCAACCCTTCGGCGACGCTCCTGACCGATCCTCAAGGCAGACCTGCTTTGCTGGTGAGCCTCTTCGTTCCGGGGGAAGGGGCGGCTCCCGGAGAGGCGGGGCAGCTTATCTACTGGCGCAAGCTGTAGGCGTCGGTCCTCGCAACGGGGCAGAACCGTTTGGCGAACATGCGTAGGGTGCAGAAAACCCAACAGGGTTGAGAGTGGACCGATGCGCAGAAGGGAGCCGAGGCGATGGACGAGCAGAAGGAAACCCTCCGAGTGGGCTCGGCCGTGCGGCGCCGCCGCCGGCAGCTGGAGCTCACCCTCGCCGTGGTGGCCGAGCGCAGCGGTCTCTCGGTGCCCTTCCTGAGCCAGGTCGAGAACGAACGGGCGCGGCCCAGCAGGCGTTCCCTGCAGCGCGTCGCCGACGCCCTGCTGACCACCGACGTCGAACTGCTCGCCGCCGCCGACCCCGCCTGCACGGTCGACCTGGTGCGCGCCGACGAGGGCGACCGGGAGGGCTCGACGCCCGACGCCCGCGTCCGCAACCTGGTGCGCGGCCACCATCAGCTGCACGCGATCGAGTTCTCCGGCGACCATGACGAGGGGCGCGAATTCCAGCACCGCAACGACGAGTTGATGTACGTCGTGGGCGGCGCCGTCGAGGTCGAGGCGGAGGGCAGGGCACACCGGCTCGGCCGCGGCGACAGCCTGTATCTGACCGGCGGTGTGCGCCACCGCTGGCGGGCGACTGTGCCCGACAGCCAGGTCCTCGTCGTGGCCGTCGCCGACCACATCGAGGCGACGGACGACGCCCGCCGCTGAGGGAGGCCCTGCCATGCCCGGTACGCGGGTCGTCTCCCTCGTCCCGTCCCTGACCGAGGCGGTCGCCGTCACCCTGCCGGGCGCGCTGGTGGGGGCCACGGAGTGGTGCAGCCATCCGGCGGAGTTGGACGTGGTCCGCGTCGGCGGCACCAAAAACCCCGACATACGCGGCATCGTCGCGCTCGCCCCGGACCTGGTGATCGCCAATGAGGAGGAGAACCGCGCCCCCGACCTCGCGGAGCTGCGGGCGGCGGGGATCGAGGTGCTCGTGACGGAGGTACGCGATCTGCCGGGCGCCTTCCGCGAGCTGGCCCGGGTGCTCGCCGCGTGCGGTTCGGGGCGGCCGCGGTGGCTGGACGAGGCGGAAGAGGCGTGGGCGCGGCTGCCGGCGCCGGAGGTCAGGCTGCGGGCGGTGATCCCGATCTGGCGGCGCCCCTGGATGGTCCTGGGCCGCGACACGTTCGCCGGTGACCTGCTGCGGCGCCTGGGCGTCGACAACGCGTACGCGACCCACACCGAACGCTATCCGCGCATCCCGCTGGAGGAACTGCGGGCCGCGGCACGCGACCTGGTGGTCCTGCCCGACGAGCCGTACCGCTTCACGGCCGAAGACGGCCCCGAGTCGTTCCCCGCCCCCGCGGCGCTGGTCAGCGGCCGCCATCTGACCTGGTACGGACCGTCGTTGGGGGAGGCGCCGGGCGTGCTCAGCGGGGCGCTGCGAGCAGCTTTCCGCTGAAGAGGCCGCGGGTGGTGTGGGTGAGGGCCACCGTCCAGGCTGCCACCAGGACGATGAACAGGGCGACGGCCAGCCAGTCGTAGACCGCGAGGCCGGTGTGCTTGCCCAGGCCCTCGGCGCCTGTGACGCACGTACCGACGGGGAAGGTGAACGCCCACCAGGTCATCGCGAAGCGCATGCCCCGGCGTCGGGCCCGCAGCACCATCGCGGCCGCGAGGGCGAGCCAGAGGAGGGCGAAGCCCATCACCGGGACGCCGTAGAGCACGGCGAAGACCGCGAAGCCCTGGTCGTAGGGGGCGGGGACGACGCCCGAAGCGGCCGTGTCGGCGAACTTGTTGACCGCTGTGGTCGACTGGCCGAGCGGGCCGAGGACCAGGAAGAGCGTGGGGGTGAGCGCGAGCGGCAGGGGGCCGCCGGTCATCAGGCGGGCGAAGATCATGGGCAGCATCACCAGGGTGGCGAGCAGACTCAGGCCGAACATCGCGAAGCAGGCGAAGAGCAGCGTCTCCTGCGCCTGTCCCGCCGGGAGATGGGGTACGAGGAGAGGGCCGGCGGCGGCGGACACCATGGGCGCCACGATGGGCAGGAGCCAGACGGGCGATGCCTGGCCCGGCTCTATTCGGTGCCTGACCACCATCAGGTAAGGGATCGCCACGGCCACCGCGAGGCCGATGACGCTGCCGGCGATGAACAGCACGCTGCCGAGCGCCACCGCCGCGCCCGTACCGATCCAGTCCTCGCCCAGGAGGAGGGCGCCGCCGCCGACCGCCACCAGGGCCATGGCGAGACAGCCGTAGAAGGGGGCGACGGCCGGGTCGAGGAGATGGGCGCGGGCCTGGTCGCGGTGGTGGACCCAGTGCAGGGTGCGGGCGGCGAGCAGCGCGGTGAGCATCAGCAGGGAGAGCGCCCAGACCGCCGTGCAGGCGGTCCGCAGGCCGGGTCCGCCGACCGGGCCGGGGAGCGTGGCGCCCGCGTTGGCGATGATCGCCGTGCCCATGACGGCGGCGTACCAGTTCGGGGCGAGGTGACGGGTGGCGGGGGCGCTGCGGCGCACGCTGTGCGCGGGGGCCTGCGGGTGGGCGACGGTGACCATGCGTCCACGGTCCTTCCTCGCCGGGTCCCCCACCAGGAGTCATGCCCCTATGAGGGCATAACCTGGGCTTATGAGTACGACGTCATCCACTCCTGCCGAGTTCTCCGATACGCCGCCGGGGGCGCCGCTCGCCCATCGTGTGCCGGACCTCGGAGCGCTCGAACTGCTGCTCGCCGTGGCGCGGCTCGGCAGCCTGGGGCGGGCCGCGCGGGAGCTCGGCATCACCCAGCCCGCCGCGAGCAGCCGCGTCCGGTCCATGGAGCGGCAGCTCGGGGTGGCGCTTGTGGACCGGTCGCCGCGCGGTTCGCGGCTCACCGACGCGGGGGCGCTCGTCACAGACTGGGCGCGGCGGATCGTGGAGGCGGCGGAGGCGTTCGACGCGGGGGCGCAGGCGTTGCGGGACCGGCGGGACTCGCGGCTGCGGGTCGCGGCGAGCATGACGATCGCGGAGTATCTGCTGCCCGGCTGGCTGATCGCGCTCCGTTCGGCGCGGCCCGACACGGCGGTGTCGCTTCTCGCGGGCAACTCCACGGTGGTGGCGGAGCGGCTGCTCTCCGGGGAGGCGGACCTCGGCTTCGTCGAGGGTCTCACCGTGCCGAGCGGGCTCGACTCGGCGGTCATCGCCCACGACCGGCTGATCGTCGTCACCGCGCCGGGGCATGTGTGGGCGCGGCGCCGGAAGCCGCTGGGGGCCTCGGAGCTCGCGGCGACTCCGCTGATCCTCCGGGAGGAGGGGTCGGGGACCCGGCAGGTCCTCGACGCGGCGCTCGGCGGGCTTGCGCGGCCGCTGATCGAGCTGTCGTCCACTACGGCGGTGAAGGCGTCCGCGGTGAGCGGGGCGGGGCCTGCTGTGCTGAGTGAGCTGGCGGTGGGGGAGGAGTTGGCTTCGCGGCGGCTGGTGGAGATTCCGCTGGCGGAGGTGCGGTTGCGGCGCGAGCTGCGGGCGGTGTGGCCTACGGGGCACCGGCCTACTGGGCCGGCGCGGGATCTGTTGTCTTTGACGCGGGCTTAGAGCAGCGGCCGGGGGTGCTTTGTCTCTGACCTGTGCTGAGGGTGCCCAGGGGTGCTCTGTCGCCGCCCGCCTTCGCCGAAAAGCTTTTCCCGCCCACCCACCCGATCACCCTGCGGTATCGGGTGGGTGGGCGGGAAAGCTTTTCGGCGGCAGGATGCCTACGCCGCCCCCGCCGCCCGTACCAGGGCCCGCATCACCCGCAGATCCTCCCCCATCTCCGGATGCCACTGTACCCCCAACGCCCAGGCGGAGCCCGGGAGTTCGACCGCCTCCACCGTGCCGTCGTCCGCGTGGGCCGAGACCACGAGATCCCGGCCCAGACGGGCCACCGCCTGGTGGTGGTACGTGGGCACGTCCGTTGAAGCCTCCGGCACGATCGACGCGTACAGCGTGTCCGGCACCGGCTTCACCTCGTGCGTGCCGAAGACGCCGATCGCCTCGACATGCCCCTCCATGTGCTGGGTGAGCGTTCCGCCCAGCGCCACGTTCAGGAGCTGCATCCCCCGGCAGATGCCGAGCAGCGGCGTCCCCGACGCCAACGCCGCCTCGATCAGGGCCAGTTCCCACGCGTCCCGCTCCCGCGCGGGCGGCCCCGTGTGGTCCTCGGGCTCCGCGCCGTAGCGGACCGGCTCGACATCGGGGCCGCCCGCGATGACCACGCCGTCGACACGGGCGACGACCTCGGCGGCGTACGAAGGATCGTCCGGCGGAAGCATCGCCGCGCTGCCGCCCGCCGCCTGGACCAGGCGCGGGTAGCCCGCCGGCAGCAGCGCCGCGTCGAGCTCCCACACACGCCAGCGCGCCTTCGACTCCAGGTAGGTGCTGATGCCGATCAGTGGCCTGTCGGTCCCGCTCACCTTCGTCTCCCTCATGCTCAGCCGCGTTCCAGTTCCGCCTCCGCGGCGGCCAGCGCCGCGAACTCCTCCTCCGGCGCCCGTGCGACAAGCCGCTTGCGGCTGTAGAAGCCGAAGTACGCGATTGCCACCACATATACCCCGAGCGCGATGAGTGCCGCCGTCACGTCCACCAGGAACGTCGCCACCAGCGCAGAGCAGGCCAGAACCAGCGCGACGGACGAGGTCACAGTGCCGCCCGGCGTGCGGTACGGGCGCTCGAGGTCCGGCTCGCGGCGGCGCAGCACGATGTGCGAGAGGGACATCAGGGCGTACGAGATGGTGGCGCCGAACACCGCGACGTTCAGCATCCGGGCGCCGTCCCCGGTCGCCGCCGCAAGGCCGAAGCCGATCGCCCCCGGTACCAGGAGGCCCAGGTAGGGGGCCTTCCGGCTGCTGGTGAGCGACAAGTACTTCGGCAGATATCCCGCCCTCGACAGCGCGAAGAGCTGGCGCGATCCCGCGTAGATCAGGGAGAAGAAGGACGCCACCAGGCCCGCGAGGCCCGCGTAGTTGACGATGCGGCTGAGCGTCGTCGCCTTGCCGTCCGGCTGCAGCGCCTCCACCAGCGGATTGCCTGCCTCCTGGATGGCGTTCGCGCCGCGCGCCCCCGCCGATGCGAAGAACGTGAGGAGCGCGAGGACGATGAGGATGGCCATCGACCAGCGGATCGCCCGCGGCAGCGTACGGGCCGGGTCCTTGGTCTCCTCGGCCGCGAGCGGTACGCCCTCCACGCCAAGGAAGAACCACATGCCGAACGGGAACGCCGCCCAGATACCCAACAATCCCATCGGCAGCCAGGAGTTGGACCCGAAGGCCGATGAGTCCACCGCGATGTCGTTCAGCTTCGACGCGTCGAAGTCCATGAACGCCGCGACCGCGAAGACGAGCAGCGCGGCCACCGCGATGCCGGTCACCACGAAGCTGAAGCGCAGCGCCTCGCCGACGCCCCAGAGATGGATGCCGATGAAGATCACGAAGCAGGCCAGATAGACCGGCCAGCCCGAGGTCAGGCCGAAAAGGCCGAGCGATTCCACGTAGTCGCCGATGAAGATGGCGATCGCGGCCGGCGCCAGGATGTACTCGATGAGGATCGCCGTGCCGGTCAGGAAGCCGCCCCAGGGGCCAAGGGCCCGGCGTGCGAAGCCGTAGCCGCCGCCCGCCGTGGGGAGCACCGACGACAGCTCCGCCAGCGAGAACACCATGCACGCGTACATCAGGCCCATGAGCGCCATGGCGATCGCGAGGCCGCCGAAGCCGCCCTCCGCCAGGCCGAAGTTCCAGCCCGAGTAGTCGCCGGATACGACGTACGCGACGCCGAGCCCGGTGAGCAGGAGCCAGCCCGCGCTGCCCCGGCGCAGCGTTCTTCGCTCCAGATAGTCGTCCGCCGGCTCGGCGGTGGTGGGTGGCTTGGTGGACTCCACGGTCATGGCACGGCTCCTATGCGGCGGCGGCACTGCGGCTCGGCGGCTGGATCACTCAGGCGAACTCAGGTGACTCAATGGAACGGATCCATACCTTTGCCGTGCCACCGGCGAGAAATCAAGACCCCTGCGTTACACCGCGGTTAATCACCCCTCACCGCGCCCTTTATGTCAGAAAACCCCGCAGCAAGGCGGCCGTCCCGGCGCAGTGCTCGCGCATGATCTCCCGCGCCCCGTCCGCGTCCCCGTCGAGCACCGCCTCCACGAGCGCGGTGTGCTGGCGTTGCGAATGCTCCAGGTTCCGGACCAAGAGGGGGATGCAGTCCAGGAGGTCGTTGACGGTCGCCCGGACCGCCGCGTACTGCGCGGTGAGCGAGGGCGAGCCGCAGAGCTCGGCAAGGGTCAGATGCAGCAGGGTGTCCAGGCGGCGGTACTCGGACAGCGGTGCGTCATGGGTCTGCGCGAGCGCCGAGCGCAGCCGTTCCTTCTGCTCGTCGTCGAGGCCGTGCGCCGCGCAGAGCCCGGCCGCTCCGACCTCCAGGACCTCGCGGAAGCGCAGCGCGTCCTCGACGTCGACGTCCGCCACGCGCCGCCGCAGCTCGTCCTCGCCGGCCGCCTCGGGACGCGGGCGTACGAACGTACCGCCGTAGCGGCCGCGCCGCGACTCGACGAGGCCCTGGTCCTGGAGCACCTTCAGGACCTCGCGCAGCGTGACCCGGCTGATGCCGAGGCGGTCGGCCAACTCCCGCTCCGACGGCAGGCGTTCACCGCCGGGCACCAGGCCGAGACGGACGACCTGGAGGATCTGCTCCAGGGCCTCCTCGAAGCCGTTGCCCGCCCGCACGGGACGAAGCACCGGCGTCAGCCGGTCATCGGTCGCGGCGCTCGCGTCGTCGGCATCCGTCTGCGACATCTGGCCGTACCCCCTTCCCAATCAATGGTTCTCGGCAATACCTTATGGCTCTCGGCTGACCCAAGGAGGATTTTCCCGTGGCAGACCGCACACCCCCGCTCGGGGTCGAAGAGCTGCGTGCTCTCGTCACGAGCGGCGAGATCGATACTGTCGTCCTGGCCTTCCCCGATATGCAAGGGCGGCTCCAGGGCAAGCGGTTCGCCGCACCCTTCTTCCTGGAAGAGGTCCTGGAGCACGGCACGGAGGGCTGCAACTACCTCCTGGCCGTCGACACGGAGATGAACACCGTCGACGGATACGCGATGTCCTCCTGGGACCGCGGCTACGGCGACTTCGCGATGCACCCCGACCTGAGCACCCTGCGCCGCGTCCCCTGGAACGAGGGCACCGCGATGCTCATCGCGGACCTCGCCTGGAACGACGGCTCACCCGTCGTCGCCGCGCCCCGGCAGATCCTGCGCCGCCAGCTCGACCGGCTCGCCGAGCTCGGCTACACCGCCAACGTCGGCACGGAGCTCGAGTTCATCGTCTTCAAGGACACCTACGAGCAGGCCTGGGACTACGGCTACAAGGGCCTGACCCCGGCGAATCAGTACAACATCGACTACTCCGTGCTCGGCACCGGCCGCATCGAGCCGCTGCTGCGCCGCATCCGCAACGACATGACCGCCGCAGGCCTGGTCGTCGAGTCGGCCAAGGGCGAGTGCAACCCCGGCCAGCACGAGATCGTGTTCAAGTACGACGACGCCCTCGTCACCTGCGACCAGCACGCCATCTACAAGACCGGCACCAAGGAGATCGCGTCCCAGGAAGGTGTCTCGATCACCTTCATGGCCAAGTACAACGAGCGCGAGGGCAACTCCTGTCACATCCACCTCTCGCTCTCCGACGCCGACGGCAACAACGCCATGGCCGGTTCCTCGGACGACCCCGGCGGAATGTCTCCGGTCATGCGCCACTTCCTCGCCGGGCAGCTCGCCGCGCTCCGTGACTTCTCGCTCCTCTACGCGCCCAACATCAACTCCTACAAGCGGTTCCGGCCGGGATCGTTCGCGCCGACCGCCGCCGCCTGGGGCTACGACAACCGCACCTGCGCACTGCGCGTCGTCGGCCACGGCCGCTCGATGCGCTTCGAGAACCGCCTGCCGGGCGGCGACGTGAACCCGCACCTCGCGGTCGCCGGACTCGTGGCCGCGGGCCTGCACGGCATAGAGCAGAAGCTCGAACTGCCCGAGGAGTGCACGGGCAACGCCTACACCGGCGACTACGCGCACGTGCCGACCACGCTGCGCGAGGCCGCCGAGCTCTGGGAGAACAGCCCCATCGCCAAGGCCGCCTTCGGCGACGAGGTGGTCGCGCACTACAGCAACATGGCGCGGGTCGAACTGGACGCCTTCGACTCCGCGGTGACCGACTGGGAGCTCCGCCGCTCCTTCGAACGTATGTGAGGCACCCTTGCTCGACGTACAGAACCTCGACGTACTGAACCCGGCGACGGAAGAGGTCGTCGCGACCGTCCCCGCCGCCACCGCACAGGACATCGACGCCGCGGTCGTGCGCGCCACCGCCGCCCAGGCGAAGTGGGCCGCCGTCGCCCCCGCGGACCGCGCCCGGCTGCTGCGCCGCTTCGCGGTCACCGTCGATGAACACCTGGAGGAACTCGCCCGGTTGGAGGTGCGCGAGGCCGGTCACGTCATCGGCAACGCGCGCTGGGAAGCGGGCAACGTCCGTGACCTCCTCGACTTCTCGGCCGGGGGAGTGGAGCGGCTGAGCGGCCGTCAGATCCCCGTGCCCGGCGGTCTGAACGTCACGGTCCTCGAACCGCTCGGGGTCGTCGGCGTCATCGCGCCCTGGAACTTCCCCATGCCGATCGCCGCCTGGGGCACCGCCCCCGCGCTCGCGGCCGGCAACGCGGTCATCCTGAAGCCCGCCGAGACGACCCCGCTCACCGCGCTCCGGCTCGCCGAACTCGCCCTGGAGGCAGGCCTTCCCGAGGGTCTCTTCCAGGTCCTGCCCGGCACCGGCGCCATCGCGGGCAACGCCCTGGTCGAGCACCCCGGCGTCGCCAAGATCGTGTTCACCGGGTCGACCCGCGTCGGCAAGCAGATCATGAGCAAGTGCGCCGACCGCGTGAAGCGGCTGACGCTCGAACTCGGCGGCAAGAGCCCGAACATCGTCTTCGCCGACGCCGACGTGGAAGCCGCCGCCCTCGCCGCCCCGATGTCGTATCTCGACAACTCCGGCCAGGACTGCTGCGCCCGCACCCGCATCCTCGTGCAGCGCTCCGTGTACGACCGCTTCCTGGAGATCGTGCGGCCCGCCGTCGAGTCGATCGTCGTGGGCGACCCGTCCGACGAGAAGACGCAGATGGGCCCGCTGATCTCCAAGTCCCAGCTGCAGCGGGTGCGTTCGTACGTCGCGGAGGGCAGCGGAATCCACGGCACGGCCCCCGAAGGCCCCGGCTTCTGGTTCCCGCCGACGCTGCTCACCGACGTCGACGCGGACGCGCCGGTGGCGACGGAGGAGGTCTTCGGCCCGGTCGCCGTCGTCCTGCCCTTCGACGACGAGGCCGACGCGATCCGCCTCGCCAACGCCACCGAGTACGGCCTGTCCGGCTCCATCTGGACGCGGGACGTCGGCCGCGCACTGCGGGTGTCCGGAGCCGTCCAGGCCGGGAACCTGTCCGTCAACTCGCACTCCAGCGTGCGCTATTGGACCCCGTTCGGGGGTTACAAGCAGTCCGGACTCGGCCGCGAGCTCGGCCCGGACGCGCTCGCCGCCTTCACGGAAACCAAGAACGTCTTCATCAGTACGGAAAGCACCAGCCCGGAAAGCACGGAGGCCTGAGCACCCATGACCGAACAGAACATCTGCCGCCGCCTGGTAGGCCGCACCGCCGTCATCACCGGTGCCGGCAGCGGCATCGGCCTCGCCACCGCGCGCCGCCTCGCCTCCGAGGGCGCCAACATCGTCTGCGGCGACATCGACGAGACCGCGGGCAAGGCCGCCGCCGAGGAGGTCGGTGGGACCTTCGTCAAGGTCGACGTGACCGACGCCGAGCAGGTCGATGCGCTCTTCAAGACGGCGTACGACACCCATGGCTCGGTCGACATCGCCTTCAACAACGCGGGCATCTCGCCGCCCGACGACGACTCCATCCTGGACACGGGACTCGAGGCCTGGAAGCGCGTCCAGGAGGTCAACCTCACCTCCGTCTACCTGTGCTGCAAGGCCGCCATCCCCTACATGCGGCAGCAGGGCAAGGGCTCGATCATCAACACCGCGTCGTTCGTGGCGCGCATGGGCGCGGCGACGTCCCAGATCTCGTACACCGCGTCCAAGGGCGGCGTCCTCGCCATGTCCCGCGAGCTGGGCGTGCAGTTCGCCCGCGAGGGCATCCGCGTGAACGCGCTCTGCCCGGGCCCGGTCAACACCCCGCTGCTCCAGGAGCTGTTCGCCAAGGACCCCGAGCGCGCCGCGCGCCGCCTCGTGCACATCCCCGTGGGCCGCTTCGCCGAGGCCGATGAGATGGCCGCCGCCGTGGCGTTCCTCGCCAGCGACGACTCCTCGTTCGTGAACGCCACGGACTTCCTCGTCGACGGCGGGCTCACCGGGGCGTACGTCACCCCGCTGTAGGCCCCACGCGCAGATCACCCCGCAGTTCACCCAGCAGTCACCCACCCGTCAGCCGGGCGTCGCACGACGCCCGGCTGACCTGCGTAAACACGGGAGTGTGTTCGTGAACTTCAAGCGCCGCGCCACCGCGGCCACAGCCGTACTCGCCGTCGCCGCAGCCGGTCTCGTCACCGTCCAGGCCACCGCTCAGGCCACTCAGCCCGCTCGGCCCGAGGCCGCGCACTGCCCCGAGCTCACCGTCTCCAAGGGCTGGTACGGCGGGCACGACGGGAACGCAGCCCGCATCCAGAAGATGATCGACACGTACGGGAAGTGCGGCGAGCAGCATCGGAGAGGCGGCGCCAAGCCCGTCGCCACCTTCGACTGGGACAACACGGTCATCAAGAACGACGTCGGCGACGCCACCATGTTCTGGCTGCTGCGCAACAGCAAGATACGTACGCCGAAGAACGCCGACTGGCACACCACGAGCCGCTACCTCACCGACCCCGCGGCCAAGGCCCTCACCAAGGCCTGCCCCGCCACCGGCACCACCCTGCCCACCGGCCGCGACACGGACTGCGCCGACGAGATCGCCTCCGTCTACGCCGAGGGCACCACCAAGAGCGGGGAAGCGGCCTTCGACGGTTTCGACCACCGCCGCATGGAGCCCCAGTACGCCTGGCTCGCCCAGCTCACCCAGGGCTGGTCCGCCCGCCAGATCAAGGGCTTCGCGGCGGCCGCCCGCAAGGAGAACCTCGCGGCGCCCATCGGCACCGAACAGACCGTCGGCACCGGCAAGTTCACCGGCTGGGTCCGCTATTACGACCAGCAGCGGGATCTGATCCGTACGCTCAAGAAGGCCGGATTCGACGTGTACGTGGTCTCCGCGTCGCCCGAGCCCGTCGCCGAGGTCTGGGCGCGGAGCGTGGGCGTCGACGCCCGGCACACCATCGGCATCCGCAACGTCACCGCGCACGGGAAGCTGACGGCCCATCTGAAGGGCTGCGGCACCGTCGAGGACGGCGACGACTCGATGATCACGTACATCGACGGCAAGCGCTGCTGGATCAACCAGGAGATCTTCGGAGTGCGGGGCGCGGCCGCCGAGAAGGTCCAACCGGCGCAGAAGCGGCAGGTGTTCGCGGCCGGCGACTCCGACACCGACATCTCCTTCCTGCGCGACGCCACGGCCCTGCGCCTCGTCCTGAACCGCAACAAGAACGAGCTGATGTGCCGCGCCTACGACAACGGCGACGGCCGCTGGCTGGTCAACCCCATGTTCATCGAACCCAAGGGCAGGCTCGCCGAGCCCTACCCGTGCGCCAGCACCGGCTACACCGAACGGGACGGCTCCGAGGGCCCGGTACGCCGCACCGACGGGTCCGTCATCCCCGACCAGCAGGACACGGTGCACGGGACCTGACCAGGCCTCAGAGATTGATGTACGGTCCATGCGCATGCGCAACAGACATGCCTTGGCGTTGACGCTGGCCACGGCCGCCACTCTGGCGGCCGGGCCGGCTGCACTCCCCGCGGCCGCCGCCACGCCCGCGAACTCCCCCGCTGCGAAGGCCCATTGCCCGCAGCTGTCCACAGAGCTGACCTGGTACGGCGACAACCGTGACCGGCTCCAGCAGATGATCGACGAGCGGGGCCGCTGCGGCCCCCACCGGGGACACGACGAGAAGCGTCCGGTCGCCGCCTTCGACTGGGACAACACCGTCGTCAAGAACGACGTCACCGACGCGACGATCGCCTGGTCCCTCCACCACGACAAGATCCTGCGTCCCGCCTCCTGGAAGTCCACCAGCAAGTGGATGACGGACGAGGCCGACAGGGCGCTCACCGCCGCCTGCGGCACGGACGTGCCGGTCGGCGAGCCGCTGCCCACGTCCACGGACACCGACTGCGCCGACGAGATCTTCGAGGTCCGCGAGGACGGGAAGACGATGAGCGGCGCCGCCGCCTTCGCCGGGGACTGGGACCACCGGCACACCGTCCCGCAGTACGCCTGGGTGCCCCAGCTCTTCGCCGGACACACCGTCCCCGAACTGGAGTCGTACGCCGCGAAGGCCCGCAAGGAGGCCCTGGCCGCCCCCGTCGGCGCCACCCAGACCGTCGGCACGCACGAGATCCCCGCGTACGTCCGCTACTACGACCAGCAGCGCGACCTGATCCGCACGCTCAAGAAGGCCGGATTCGACGTCTACATCGTCTCGGCAGGGTCCGAGCCGGTCGCCGAGGTCTGGGCTGCCGGTAAAGGGGGTGTCGGCATCGACCGGAAGCACACCATCGCCATCCGCTCCGTCCTCGACCACAAGGGCCGCATCACCACCTGGAACCAGGGCTGCGGCGACGTCCCCGTCAACCAGGGCGAGGCCATCCCCTACATCGACGGCAAGCGCTGCTGGATCAACCAGGAGATCTACGGCGTCCAGGGCAAGTCGGCCTGGGACAGGCAGGACTGGTCCCACCGCATCGCGCTCGGCGGCGGCGACGCCGACACGGACGTGACGTTCGTCGACGACGCGACCGGCGCGCACCTGGTACTGAACCGCAACAAGAGCGAGTTCATGTGCCGCGCCTACGACAACGCCGACGGCCGCTGGCTGGTCAACCCCATGTTCATCGAGCCGCTGCCGCGCAAGACGGACCCGTACCCGTGCTCGACGGCCGCGTACAACGAACACGACGGAAGCAAGGGCCCGGTCCTGCGCGAGGACGGCTCGGTCGTGCCTGATCAGGCGGACGCGGTGTTCTGATCTTCGGGGCACGACTTAGAGTGCCGGGATGAGCATGTCGCCCCCTCCCGGCTGGTACGCGGACCCGTCGGCTCAACCGGCACAGCATGTCGAGCGCTGGTGGGACGGGTCCGCCTGGACCGAGCACCGGCGCGCGCCCGAAGCCCCTCACCTGGGCCAGGCGCAGCCGGGGTTCGGCCCGCCGACGCAGCCGCTGCCGGTGCCTTCAGGGGGAGGCGGCCGGGCCAAGGTCGTCGCGCTCGCCGTCGCGGGGGTCGTCCTGGTCGCGTCGATCGTCACCGGGGTCGTGGTGCTCGGCGGCGACGACGGCGAGCCGACCGGCGGCGATCCCGCGCCGACCACGTCGGAGCCGGTGGACACCCCGTCGCCGACCTCACCGACGCCCACCACGTCGGCGCCCGACCCCGACCCCTCCCACCTCGTGGACCAGCTGAACGGCATCACGATCCCCGTCCTCGACGGCTGGGAGAAGGCCGACAACACCGTCGGCAGCGACCCGACCATCTGGACGCCCGACACCTACGACTGCCCCGGCGAGGGCAGCTTCTGCCGGCACGGCACGGTGTACTCCCGCACGGCGACGGCCACCGACGAACGCTCGCCCAAGGCGCTGGCCCTCGGAGACATCAAGGACGCGGCGGACCGGGCGTACGACCAGGACACGATCGGCCGGGAACTGTTCGGCGGCATCACACGGCACGAGAAGGTGAAGGAGGGGAGCGTGGCGGTCGCCGGACGCTCCGGATACCTCGTCCGCTGGCGCGTCTACACCGAGAAGGGCCCCGGCGGATACGTCCAGTCGCTCGCCTTCCCCTCAAGCCTCGGGTCGGAGGCGCCGGTCATCGTCCGCTTCGCCATCGACGCCGGGGACGGCGCGCCGCCCCTCGCCGACCTGGACAAGATGACCAAGGGCATCAGGACGATCGGCGAAGGCGAGACCAGCGGCGGCGTGGGCAACAGCGTGGGCCCCACACCGTGACCCCGCACTAGAGGAACGTGTGGCCCTCGCCCCGATACGTCGGCACGGTCGCCGTCACGCGGTCGCCCTCCACGAGGTGCAGCGCGTCGAACCGCTCGCACATCTCCCCGGCCTTGGCATGCCGGAACCACACCTTGTCGCCGATCAGGAGGTCGTCGGCGGGGGCGCCGAGCAGCGGGGTCTGCACCTCGCCAGCGCCTTCCTGCGGGTCGTAACGCAGCCCTTCCGGGAGGTATGGCACGGGGGAGCGGTCGGGGCCCGCGGCGCCCGACGCCGGGTAGCCGCCGCCGAGCACCGTCACCGTGCCGACGCCGGGCCTGCGCACCACGGGCTGCCCGAAGAGCGCGGCCGGACGCCCGCTGAACGACGTGTAGTTGTCGAAGAGCCGCGGTACGTACAGACCCGACCCGGCGGCGATCTCGGTCACCGCGTCCTCGGCCGCCGTGTGCTGGACGCTGCCCGTGCCGCCGCCGTTGACGAACTCCAGGTCCGGCGCGATCGCGCGCACCGCGCGGATGGTCTCCGCACGGCGGACCGCGAGCTCCTTGCGGGCCGCCCTCTGCATCATCCGGATCGCCCGCGACCTGACCGGATGCCCCGCCACCGCGTCACCGACCCCGGCCACATGCCCCTCGTACGCCATCACGCCCACGAGCCGGAAGCCGGGCCGCCGGGCCACGGCGCGGGCCAGGGCGGCGACCTGGACGGGGGAGTGCAGCGGAGAGCGCCGTGCCCCTATCCGCACCCGCCCCCCGAGGGCCTTGAAGGCGGTGTCCAGTTCCAGACAGACCCGCACCTCTTCGGTCCCCTCGCCCCTGGCCTCGTCGATGAGCTTCAGCTGCGCCGGGTCGTCGACCATCACGGTCACCGACGCGGCCAGCTTCGGGTCGGCGGTGAGCTCGGCGAATCCTGCGCGGTCGGCCGACGGATAGGCGAGGAGCACGTCGTCGAACCCGGACCGGGCGAGCCAGATCGACTCGTCGAGCGTGAACGACATGATCCCCGCGAAGCCGTCCTTGGCAAGGACCCGCTCGAGCAGGGCCCGGCAGCGCACGGACTTGCTCGCGACCCGGATCGGCTTCCCGCCGGCCCTGCGCACGAGATCGGCGGCGTTGGTATCGAACGCCTCCAGATCGACGATCGCGAGCGGGGCGTCCAGGTGTGCGGTGGCCCGGTCGTAGCGGGCTCGGTCTGCGGCGCGGCCTGTCATGGCCGAAGCCTGCCAGACACAATTACCAGAGGGTAGGGGGATGATCCGGGCAGATCGCCCCGGCCCGCGGACTGGTTCCCTGCCGACCTGCCTCTGCCTTTAGAGTTACGCGCACAAGAGCGAGGAAACGGGGGGTGCATGAGCACGGAAGCGCGGCGGACTCCCGTCCCGCCACAGCCCGCGACTCCACCCCCGCCGCCGCAGCCGCCCGCCGCGGCCCGCTTCCCGGATCTGCGCCCGCCGGTGCCGCCCGTGGACCCGGACGCCGAGCCCGCCGACCGGGCGCCCGACGGCGACCGCGACTCCGTCCTCGGGGCCCTGCTTGCCCCCTTCGACCGCGTACGGCAGCCCGTTACCCCGGCCCCGGCGCATCCCCCGAAGCCGGTGGACCAGGAGGGTGACGCGGCATCCGTGACCCAGGCGTCCCCGCCACCGCCGCCCGCATCGGCCCGCTTCCCTGATGCGCCCCCGCCGTCGGCGACGCTGGGCACGCCGGGCACGACGGGTACGACGCGGATACGGGAGCCGGAGCAGGAGCCTGCCCCGGCCGCCCCGGCCGCCCCTGCCGCCCCTCCGGCCGTCCCGCCGCAGCCTCCCGTCCCGCCCCGCCTCGCAGAAACCGGAACAGGCGCCGAGCCCGTGAACGAGACCGCTGCGGACGCCGCCGATTACCGATTGCCCCCGCCGGTGCCGCCGAAGCCCGCTGCGGTCTCCGAGGCGACTTCCCCCCGAACCACCGCCGCCCGCCGGGCAGTTGGTGCCGTAGACCTGACACCGGGCCCCGGTGCCGGGCGCCCCTTCGTGACCTTCGCGCCGCCCGCGCTGTACGACGACAGCACCACCCGGCTGCGGCCCGTCCGCTCCTGGGCGCGCCCCAGGGCGGCCGCCGCCGCTGCCTGCGTGGTGCTCGGCCTCGGCCTCATCGGCGGTGCGGCCACCGGGAGTTGGCTGACCGGCGACGCCGAAGGAGCGGGCAGCACGCAGTCCGCGTACGCCGTCGCGGGCGAGCTCTGGCACAGCGTGCCCGTCGACCGGCTCTTCCCCGTCACCATCAAGGGAGAGGGCGCGGGCCCCGGCGGCGCCGACCGCACCTGGACCCGGATAGCCGTCGCCCCCGACAGCGGCTGCAAGGCGGCCTTCGACCCGCTCCTGCGCAAGGCGCTCGCCCCGGCAGGCTGCCTGCGCCTCCTGCGCGCCACGTACACGGACGCGACCCGCAGCCATGTCACCACGGTGGGCCTGCTGTTCACCAAGGCCGACGCCGACGCGATGCGCTCCCTGCGCACCCGCTTCACGGAGGAGGGCCTCGACCGGCGCGCCGACCTCATGCCACGGCCGTACGCAGCCAAGGGCACCCCGGCAGCCGGCTTCGGCGACGCCCAGCGCGCCTCCTGGACCGTGTCCGTCCTGCCGGACGCCCCCGTCGTCGCCTTCGCCGTCTCCGGTTTCGCCGACGGCCGCACGGTCACCGAACCGGAGCCCGCCGAGGAAGCCATGAAGACCTCCGCCACCACCGCCCCCGCCCAGGCCGGTCTCGGCAACGAGGCGAAGGGCATCGCCGACCGCGTCGAACGAGGCCTGCGCAAGACCATCGCGGCCACGGAGAAGTCCTCATGAGAATCCGCCGGTTGACGACCGCCGCCGTGCTCGCCGGGTCCCTCGCCCTGCTGCCCGCCGTCGCGCACGCCGACGACGGCATCCGCGCACAGCAGTGGGCCCTGGACGCCATGCACACCGACCGGGCCTGGCAGACCACCAAGGGCAAGGGCATCACCGTCGCCGTGCTGGACACCGGCATAGACGCCGAACACCCCGACCTGAAGGGCAATGTCCTGCAGGGCAAGGACATGGTCGGCTTCGGCGCGAAGCGGGGCGACCGCCCCTGGGCCCGGCACGGCACCGCCATGGCCGGCATCATCGCCGGCCACGGACACGGCGCTGGCGGCGGCGACGGCGTGCTCGGCATCGCCCCGGAAGCGAAGATCCTGCCGATCCGCGTGATCCTGGAGGACGGCGACCCGGCCCGCGCGAAGGCCCGCAACACCCGGGGCAACGCCCTGGCCGACGGCATCCGCTGGGCCGCCGACCACGGCGCCGACGTCATCAACCTCTCCCTGGGCGACGACTCCAAGTCCGCCCACCCCGAACCCGCCGAGGACGCGGCCGTCCAGTACGCCCTGAAGAAGGGCGCCGTCGTCGTCGCCTCCGCGGGCAACGGCGGCGAGCGCGGCGACCACATCTCCTACCCCGCGGCCTACCCCGGCGTGATCGCCGCCACCGCCGTCGACGAGGACGGCGACCGCGCCTCCTTCTCCACCCGCCGCTGGTACGCCACCGTCAGCGCCCCCGGCAAGGACATCGTCATCGCCGACCCGGACCGCGAGTACTACGAGGGATGGGGCACCAGCGCCGCATCCGCGTTCGTCTCCGGCGCCGTCGCGCTGATCCGCGACGCCCACCCCGGCCTGACCCCCGCCCAGATCAAGCAGCTCATCGAGGACACCGCCCGCGACGTCCCCGGCGGCGGCCGCGACGACTCCCGGGGCTTCGGCTTCATCGACCCGGCGGCCGCGATCGCCGACGGCGGCAAGATGAAGCCACAGGGGCTGACCTCGGCGGCGTACGAGAAGAAGTACTTCGGTACGGGGCCCGACCCCGACCGGGGCGACGACGGCCCCGCCGGGTGGGTCGGCCCGGTCGCGGGCGGCCTGGGCGTGGCTCTCCTCGCGGCGGCGGTCTACCTGTGGCGCGGCCGGCGGGGAAACCCCGTCCGCTAGGAGCGGGACCGCGGTCGTCGGGCCCCCTGCCACGGTCGATAGGGTCAAGGCCGTGGCGAACAAGAACATCCCGGACCCCGGCTTCTCCGACGACAACGGGTCCGCCGACCCCCGGCTGACCAGCGCGCTCGCCGCCTGGGCCGAGGACCGCACCGCGCACGGCCCGGTCCTCGAAGCACTCGCGGGCGCCCGCCTTCTCGTCCCCGTCGTCGCCGTCCTCGGCGAGGTCGAGGAGGAGGAGAACGGCCTGCGCCGCGAGAAGACCAGCGACATGGCGGTGCCCACCCTCAAGGCGGGCGACCGCAAGGCGCTGCCCGCCTTCACCTCGACCGCGTCCCTCGCCCTGTGGGACCCGGAGGCCAGGCCCGTCGCCGTGCCGCTGCACCAGGCCCTCGCGGCCGCCGCCCACGAGCAGGCCGACACCATCGTGCTCGACCTCGCCGGCCCGGTCCCGTACGAGATCAACCGCTCCGCCCTGATCGCCCTCTCCGAGGGCCGCCGCAGCCAGGACCCGCTGAGCGACCCCGCCGTCACCGCGGCCGTGCGCGCCGCTGTCGCCGCCGAGCCCGCCGTCCTGCGCGCCTACCTCGGTGCGGGCAGCGCGGACGGCACCCTCGCCCTCGTCATCGACCCCTCCGCGGCCCCCGGGGAAGCCGCCCAGCGCGTGGCCCGGCACCTTGCGGCCGACGAAACACTGAGGGCCCGCCTGGTGAGCGGCCTCGACCTGGCACTGCTGCCGGCCGAGGCGACGCCACCGGGCGAGCCCCTTTACGTACGTACGGTGTGAGGACTCAGCCGAAGACCGGGCCCGTGTACTTCTCGCCGGGTCCCTGACCCGGCTCGTCCGGCACGTGGGAGGCCTCGCGGAAGGCCAGCTGCAGCGACTTCAGGCCGTCGCGCAGCGGGGCCGCGTGGAACGAGGAGATCTCCGTGGCGCTCGCGTCCATGAGACCGGCCAGGGAGTGGATCAGCTTGCGGGCCTCGTCCAGGTCCTTGTGGCCCTCGCCGCCCTCGGCGAGGCCCAGGTTCACGGCCGCGGCGCTCATCAGGTGGACCGCCACCGTGGTGATCACCTCGACCGCGGGGACGTCCGCGATGTCACGGGTCAGGGTGTCGAAGTCGGGGGAATCAGGGGAGGAGCCTGCGGGGGACTCGGGGGTGGGGGTCGCGTCGCTCATGTCCCACACGATATGCGGAGCCCTCCGCGGGCGGCGCCGCGGGAGTCCGCGTGCACGCTGGTTAGCCGCTCCCCCCGGGACCTGCTAACCTTGTGTAACGACCGGCCGGATACTCGCGTCCAAACGCAAGGAACCCGGCCCACAAGTGGAGGCTCCGCTTCCCACCTGGCCGCTCCCCGGAGCGGCGGGTCACCGGTCAGGCGGCCACAGTCCCCGAGACTACGGCCCGCCCGAGTTGCGCCCCGCGATCATCGCGGAGGTGCTCCGGTAGTAATGGAGCCCCTTCCTGTGATCGGCCGGGGCATTTTTTGTGCGCCGAGTCTGTTGGTCCGAAAACACAGACGTAACGCGGCTGTCCGCCAGACCGCCGCGTGGTGCTACCGAGGAGGATCCATCAGCGCCGAGCCCCGCATCAACGACCGGATTCGCGTTCCCGAGGTGCGACTTGTCGGTCCCAGCGGCGAGCAGGTCGGGATTGTTCCGCTTGCCAAGGCCCTGGAGCTTGCACAGGAGTACGACCTGGACCTGGTCGAGGTCGCGGCGAACGCCCGTCCGCCCGTGTGCAAGCTCATGGACTACGGGAAGTTCAAGTACGAGTCGGCCATGAAGGCCCGTGAAGCGCGCAAGAACCAGGCGCACACGGTCATCAAGGAGATGAAGCTCCGGCCGAAGATCGACCCGCACGACTATGACACCAAGAAGGGTCACGTCGTCCGGTTCCTCAAGCAGGGCGACAAGGTCAAGATCACGATCATGTTCCGTGGTCGCGAGCAGTCCAGGCCGGAGCTCGGCTACCGACTGCTGCAGCGTCTCGCGAACGACGTCGAAGACCTCGGGTTCATCGAGTCGAACCCGAAGCAGGACGGCCGAAACATGATCATGGTCCTCGGTCCGCACAAGAAGAAGACCGAAGCCATGGCCGAGGCCCGCGAAGCCCAGGCCGCCCGCAAGGCCGAGCGCCAGGGTCGCGGCGACGACTCCGCCGAGGAGTCGCCCGCCGACGCCGACGCCGAGTCGCCCGCCGAGGAGCCTGCAGAGGCCTGATCCAGGACGCGCCTCCCACGCGCGCCCCGGATGACAATCGATACAACTGACGCTCCCTGCCGCCGGTTCGCAGGAACTGGAACCGGCGGGGAGTGCCACTGACGAGGAGAGAACGGCGCTATGCCGAAGAACAAGACGCACAGCGGTGCCAGCAAGCGCTTCAAGATCACCGGCTCCGGCAAGGTGCTCCGTGAGCGCGCCGGCAAGCGCCACCTGCTCGAGCACAAGTCGTCCCGTCTGACGCGTCGCCTCAGCGGCAACGCCGAGATGGCCCCGGGCGACGCCAAGAAGATCAAGAAGCTTCTCGGCAAGTGAGTTCGGGCGCCGAAGACGGCGCCTGAACTCTGACCGGGACCCAATCGATACCGGGCCGTGTGAAGACAACCACGGCCCCGCTACAAGGAGTTAACAAGTGGCACGCGTCAAGCGGGCAGTCAACGCCCACAAGAAGCGTCGGGCGATCCTCGAAGCGGCCAGCGGCTACCGCGGCCAGCGGTCGCGCCTGTACCGCAAGGCCAAGGAGCAGGTCACCCACTCCCTGGTCTACAACTACAACGACCGCAAGAAGCGCAAGGGCGACTTCCGTCAGCTGTGGATCCAGCGCATCAACGCTGCGGCCCGCGCCAACGGCATCACCTACAACCGCTTCATCCAGGGTCTGAAGGCCGCCAACATCGAGGTGGACCGCAAGATCCTCGCGGAGCTTGCCGTCAACGACGCGAACGCCTTCGCGGCGCTCGTTGAGGTTGCGCAGAAGGCTCTGCCGTCGGACGTCAACGCCCCGAAGGCTGCTGCCTAAGCCGTGCGTTGAGCTGAACCGTGACCGGACCCGCAAGCCTGTGGCTTGCGGGTCCGATTGCGTCCGCTGTCTGCCGACTGCGGGTCGTGGGGGCTGGTCGCGCAGTTCCCCGCGCCCCTTACGGGGCCCGACCGCCCCCGTTCAATTCCCGCACCCCGAAGGTGACTTGATGCCCGCCGCTCCTGAGCTGATCTCCTCCAAATCGCCCCGCGTCAGCGCCGCCCGGCGGCTGGCCAAGCGGAACTTCAGGGGTAAGGAGCGGCTGTTTCTCGCCGAGGGGCCACAAGCCGTGCGGGAGGCCGCTGCCTACTCGGACACGCTGGTGGAGCTGTTCGCGACTGTCGACGCCGCCGAGCGGTACGCCGACATCGTGGGGGAGGCCCGCGCCGCCGGGGCCCGGGTGCATCTCGCCGACGAGGACGTCATCGCCGACATCTCGACGACCGTGACGCCTCAGGGGCTCGTCGGGGTCTGCCGGTTTCTGGACACGCCCTTCGAGGACATCCTCGCCGCCCGGCCCAAGCTCGTCGCCGTGCTCGCGCACGTCCGCGACCCCGGGAACGCAGGCACCGTGCTGCGGTGCGCCGACGCCGCGGGTGCCGAGGCGGTGATCCTCACGGACGCCTCCGTGGATCTCTACAACCCCAAGTGCGTGCGCGCTTCGGTCGGTTCGCTCTTCCATCTGCCCGTCGCCGTCGGCGTACCCGTCGAGCGGGCCGTGCAGGGGCTCAAGGACGCGGGCGTACGCATCCTCGCCGCCGACGGAGCGGGCGAGGACGACCTCGACGACGAGCTCGACAAGGGCACCATGGGCACCCCGTCCGCCTGGGTCTTCGGCAACGAGGCCTGGGGGCTTCCGGAAGAGACCCGCGCACTCGCCGACGCCGTGGTGCGCGTTCCGATCCACGGCAGAGCCGAGAGCCTCAACCTCGCGACGGCGGCGGCGGTGTGCCTCTACGCCTCCGCCCGTGCACAGCGTGCCGTGGGAGGGTGCCGTTCCGTAACCCCCAGCTAGTAGTGTGACGGACTCGGGGGCCCACGCCAGTCCTAGAGGTGGGATACGGGGAATGACCATCGGCACGAGCAGATCACCGGGAGCGCAGACCGTCCTGCGCACCCGCGCGGACCCGGGCGGCCTCGGCAGCCTGGGCCTCGACCCGGACGAGCTGCCCGACGGCCTCGTCGTCGCGGACGAGACGGGCCATGTCATCTGCTTCAACACCGCGGCCGCACGCATCACCGCGGTCCGTGCCGCCGACGCCCTGGGCTCACCGCTGGAGCTCGCCCTGCCTTTAGAGGACCTCGAAGGGCGCCGCTGGTGGCAGCTCACCGATCCCTACGGCGGCCTCGCCACCCGTTTCGCCCAGCCCGAGCGCAATCTGCTGCTCCCCGGCGGGCGTGAGGTCCTCGTCTCCGCGCGCTATGTGCGCACCGCGCCCACCGGGCCCGTCCGCCGTGTCGTCGTGTCCATCCGCGACACCGAGGCCCGCCGCCGCACCGAACGCAGCCATGCCGAGCTGATCGCCACGGTCGCCCATGAGCTCCGCTCGCCCCTCACCTCCGTCAAGGGCTTCACGGCGACACTGCTCGCCAAGTGGGAGCGGTTCACCGACGACCAGAAGAAACTGATGCTGGAGACGGTGGACGCCGACGCCAACCGCGTCACCCGGCTCATCGCCGAGCTCCTCGATATTTCAAGGATCGACTCCGGGCGGCTCGAACTGCGTCGGCAGCCCGTCGACATCGGCGCCGCCGTCGGCCGCCACGTCCAGGCCCATGTCGCATCCGGCCAGGACGCCGACCGCTTCCTCGTACGGATAGAGCAGCCGCTGCCCGACCTCTGGGCCGACCCCGACAAGATCGACCAGGTGCTCAGCAACCTCCTGGAAAATGCCGTGCGGCACGGCGAGGGAACGGTCACCATTGATGTGGCGTCCTCGGCGACCTGCTCGACGGCCGTGACCGTGAGCGACGAGGGCCCCGGCATTCCGGAGGAATCGATGGGCCGTGTCTTCACCCGCTTCTGGCGGGGCAGCAAGCGCGGCGGGACGGGACTTGGCTTGTACATCGTGAAGGGCATCGTGGAGGCGCACGGCGGGACGATCACCGTCGGCCGCGCGCCCGCCGGCGGCGCCGAATTCCGATTTACGTTGCCCGTGGGCACTCCGGCGTATCTCCTCTGATCATCACTGATCACCTTTGATCCGCCCGAGCACCGCCCGCGGGCTCATTCACCTGCGCCACCCCCGTTAGACTCGATCCTTGGCACGTTTGCGTCCCCCTATGTGGACGATTCGTCTCCGAGTCGTAGACGGGGACCATCACCAGCCAACCGGAAGCACGGGAAGAGATGTCGGCACCGAACAAGTCGTACGACCCTGTTGAGGTCGAGGCACTGAAACCTGAAGAGATCGAGCGCATGCGGGACGAGGCGCTCGCCGCCTTCGCCGCCGCGGGCGACCTCGAGCAGCTCCAGGAGGCCAAGGTCGCGCACACCGGCGGCACCTCGCCGCTGGCGCTCGCCAACCGCGAGATCGGCGCGCTGCCCCCGCAGGCCAAGGCCGAGTCCGGCAAGCGCGTCGGCATGGCGCGCGGCGCCGTGAGCAAGGCCCTGGCCGCCCGCCAGGCCGAGCTCGAGGCCGAGCGCGACGCGCGGGTCCTGGTCGAGGAGGCGGTGGACGTCACACTGCCGTACGACCGCACCCCGGCCGGTGCCCGGCACCCGCTGACCACGTTCATGGAGCGCGTCGCGGACGTCTTCGTCGCCATGGGCTACGAGATCGCGGAGGGCCCCGAGGTCGAGGCGGAGTGGTTCAACTTCGACGCCCTGAACTTCACCCCGGACCACCCGGCCCGGCAGATGCAGGACACCTTCTTCGTCGAGGGCCCCAAGGGGACTGAGGGAGACGAGTCCGGTGTCGTACTGCGGACGCACACGTCCCCCGTGCAGGCCCGCGCGATGCTCGACCGTGAGCCGCCCGTCTACATCGTCTGCCCCGGCCGTGTGTACCGCACGGACGAGCTGGACGCGACGCACACCCCGGTCTTCCACCAGATCGAGCTGCTCGCCGTGGACGAGGGCCTGACCATGGCCGACCTCAAGGGCACCCTGGACCACATGGTCCAGTCGCTCTTCGGTGCGGACATGAAGACGCGGCTGCGCCCGAACTACTTCCCGTTCACCGAGCCGTCCGCCGAGATGGACATGGTCTGCTACGTGTGCCGTGGCGAGTCCGTGGGCAACCCCGACCGCCCCTGCCGCACCTGCGGCAGCGAGGGCTGGATCGAGCTGGGCGGCTGCGGCATGGTCAACCCGAAGGTGCTCACCGCCTGCGGCGTCGACCCCGAGAAGTACAGCGGATTCGCCTTCGGGTTCGGCATCGAACGGATGCTGATGTTCCGCCACAACGTCGAAGACATGCGAGACATGGTCGAGGGTGACATCCGGTTCACCCGGCCGTTCGGGATGGAGATCTGATGCGGGTCCCGCTTTCCTGGCTGCGGGAGTACGTCGACCTCCCCACCACCGAGACCGGCCGTGACGTACAGGCCAAGCTGATCGACGTCGGCCTCGAGGTCGAGACCGTCGAGCAGCTCGGCGCCGGCCTCACCGGCCCCCTGGTCGTCGGCAAGGTCCTCACCATCGAGGAGCTGACGGAGTTCAAGAAGCCCATCCGCTTCTGCACCGTCGACGTCGGCCAGGCCAATGGCACCGGCGAGCCGCAGGAGATCGTCTGCGGCGCGCGCAACTTCGCCGTCGGCGACAAGGTCGTCGTCGTGCTGCCCGGCGCCGTCCTGCCCGGCGACTTCAAGATCGCCGCGCGCAAGACGTACGGCAAGACCTCGCACGGCATGATCTGTTCCGGCGACGAGCTGGGCATGGGCGACGACGGAAGTAACGGCATCATCGTCCTTCCGCCCGAGCACGAGGTCGGCACCGACGCCATCGAGCTGCTCGAGCTGGTCGACGAGGTCCTGGACATCGCCGTCACGCCCGACCGCGGTTACGCCCTGTCGATGCGCGGCGTCGCCCGCGAGACCGCCACCGCGTACGGCCTGCCGCTGCGCGACCCGGCGCTCCTGGACGTGCCCGCGCCGAACTCGTCCGGCTACCCGGTGAAGATCTCCGACCCGCGCGGCTGCGACCGCTTCACCGCGCGCACGGTCACGGGCCTGCAGCCCGAGGCCCGCTCGCCGATCTGGCTCAAGCGCCGCCTGCAGAAGGCGGGCATGCGCCCGATCTCGCTCGCCGTCGACATCAGCAACTACGTGATGCTGGAGCTCGGCCAGCCGCTGCACACCTACGATCGCTCCCGTATCGAAGGCACGATCGGTGTGCGCCGTGCCGAGCAGGGCGAGAAGTTCACGACGCTCGACGGCGCCAAGCGCGTCCTCGACGCCGAGGACCTGGTCATCACCGACGACCGCGGACCGATCGGCCTCGCGGGCGTCATGGGCGGCGCCAACACCGAGATCGCGGATCACTCCGAGGACGCAGGCACCACCGACGTCGTCATCGAGGCCGCGCACTTCGACGCGATCTCCATCGCCCGCACCGCCCGGCGCCACAAGCTGGCCTCCGAGGCGGCCAAGCGCTACGAGCGCGGCGTCGACCCGCAGGCCGCGTCCGCCGCCGCGCAGCGCACCGTGGACCTGCTCGTCCTGCTGGCCGGTGGCACCGCCGACGCCGGGGTCACCGAGGTCATCGCGCCCTCCGCGCCCCGCACGATCAGCATGCCCGCCGACCACCCGGACAAGGTCGCGGGCATGGACTACGGCCGTGAGACCGTCGTACGCCGTCTGCAGGAGGTCGGCTGCGACGTCTACGGCCAGGACGCCCTGACGGTCACCGTGCCGTCCTGGCGCCCCGACCTCACCGAGCCGAACGACCTCGCCGAAGAGGTCATCCGGCTCGAGGGGTACGAGAACCTCCCCTCGACGCTGCCCAAGCCCCCCGCGGGCCGCGGCCTGACCGACCGGCAGCGGCTGCACCGCCGCATCGGCCGCGCCCTGGCCGGCAGCGGTTTCGTCGAGGCGCCGAACTACCCGTTCATCGGCGAGCAGGTCTTCGACCAGCTCGGTCTTGAGCCCGGCGACCCCAAGCGCCGCGTCGTGAAGCTGGTCAACCCGCTCTCCGACGAGGAGCCCGCTCTCCGTACGACGCTGCTTCCGGGGCTGCTCGGCGCGCTGCGCCGCAACGAAGGCCGCGGCAGCCACGACCTGGCGCTCTTCGAGACCGGCCTGGTCTTCGAGCCGCGCGACGAGCGGCGGATCGCCGTTCGGCTGCCTGTCGACCGGCGTCCCACGGACGAAGAGGTCGCCTCCCTGACCGAGGCGCTCCCCGTCCAGCCGCGGCACGCCGCCGTCGTCCTCGCGGGCGCCCGCGAGCAGGCCGGCTGGTGGGGCAAGGGCCGTCCGGCGGACTGGGCCGACGCGGTCCAGGCCGCGCGCACCCTTGCCGCCGAGTCGGGCACCGAACTGCTCGTGCGCCAGGGCCAGTACGGTCCCTGGCACCCGGGCCGGTGCGCCGAGCTCGCCGTGGTGATCGACGGCGCCGAGCAGGTCATCGGGTACGCGGGTGAGCTGCACCCGCGGGTCGTCAAGGCGCTGTCGCTGCCCGCGCGCACCTGCGCGATGGAGCTCGACCTGGACCGTCTCGAGGACGCGAGCACCGGTGTCCCGCAGGGGCCGAAGATCTCCACGTTCCCGGTGGCCACACAGGACGTCGCGCTCGTCGTCGACGGGGACGTCCCCGCCGCCGACGTCGAGAAGGTCCTTCGTGAGGGCGCGGGTGAACTCCTGGAGTCCATCCGGCTGTTCGACGTCTTCACCGGCGAGCAGATCGGCGCGGGCAAGAAGTCCCTGGCGTACGCGCTGCGCTTCCGCGCCGCCGACCGCACGCTGACCGTCGACGAGGCCTCCGCGGCCCGTGACGCGGCCGTCGCCCTCGCGGCGGAGCGGACGGGTGCGGTGCTGCGCGGAGCGTAGTCACCGTTTGTAGTCGCCACCAGGCGCACAAGAGGCGCAAAGAAGGGCGTATCCGGACCTCCGGGTACGCCCTTCACTCGTTTGAGTGACTAGTAAGCCCTCTCTGGCCCGATCGGCCCAGGCGGTCGACAGAATCTATCCGGCCGCAGGGGCTGATCCGCGCGGCTGCACGGCCTGCACGCTGAACAGGGCCTTAAGGGGGGCCGTCGGCATGATCCGTATGAGGGCTGGAGCTCCCCGCCGGATGCTGCTCACGGCGCGGCGCCGGGGCAGGTTCCGGGCGAGGACCGGAGCGCCGACCGGACGGCGGCTGCCCGGTGCCGACCCGCCGCGGATCCGGCGCGCGCTCACGCTCGGTCTGCCGACGGTGTGGGGCGCGGTCGCCATCACGTACAAACTCGCCTGCCCGCTCGCCCAGCAGGACGGCCTCGGCGCCCGGATCGTCACCAGCGCCGTCTTCTTCGCGGTCGGCACGGGGCTGATACTGCACGTCCGGGCTGGGCTGCTGCGGGAGTTGCGGCAGCTGCGCGAGATCGCGGGCGCCGCCCAGAACGTGCTGCTTCGACCGCTGCCGCCGCGCGTCGAGGGCCTCACCGTCGCGGCCGGGCGGCTCTCCGCATCCCGGGGCGCGTCCGTCGGCGGCGACCTGTACGAGGTCGCGGCCACCGACCATGGCGTCCGCGTCGTCATGGGCGATGTCCGCGGGCACGGCCTCGCCGCGCTCGCGACGGCCGCCGCCGTGCTCGGCAGCTTCCGCGAGGCGGCCCACGAGGAGCCCGAACTGCCGCTCGTGCTGCGGCGGTTGGAGCGGGCCCTCGGGCGGCATCTGCGCGAGCGGTCGCGGGCCGAGCACCCGGCCGGCGGTGGAGCGGCGCCGGAGAGTCCCGTGGCCGAGGAGTTCGTGACCGTACTCCTGATGGAGATCGGCCCGGACGGTGAAGTGACCGCGCTGAACTGCGGCCACCCCTGGCCGCACCGGCTGAGCGGCCGTGCCGAGCCGGTCCGCGGCGGTGAGCCGCTGCCGCCGCTCGGGCCCTTTCCGCTGCCGCCCGAACTGCCCCTGCTGCACTGCGGTTCACTCCTTCCGGGGGAGGCGCTCGTGCTGCACACGGACGGCGTGGAGGACGCGCGGGACGCCGCTGGGCAGTTCTTCCCGTTACGGGAGGCGCTCACCGAAGCGGTGCGGGTCCCGCCGGTCGTGCCGCAGGCCGTGATCCGTGCGGTGTACGACCAACTCCTGTGCCACGCCGGACGGTTGCCCGCCGACGACGCGGCGCTGCTCGTCCTGCGCAACGACCGCAAGCGGGTGCCCTTACAGGGCGAGGCGGTGGGCAGCGCGAGCACGATGAGCTGACGTCCGGTCAGTGGCCCGTTGGTGCGCCGGCCATGCGCCGCCCGGCCCCGCCTTGGAGTTGTCGGGCAGACAGCGGGGCGGACGGCGCCAGTGAGGGCCGCCGTACTTTTCGAGGGGGAGCCGGCGGCCCGGCCGGCCTCCTTGTGAGGAACCTCAGTCAAGCGTGACGGGAGGGGCCGCGGCAGAGCGCGCACCCCCCGGATTCGCGCACTCCGTTCACACCCCGTGTGAAGACACCTCTACTACGCTGGCGACACCGAGCCACCGGAGGGCCTCCATGCAGCCCAACACCCTGCTCGACGCGATCCTCGACGAAGCCGGAATCTCCCACGCTGGCCTGGCCGCCCATGTCAACCAGGCCGGGAAGCAGCGAGGTCTCGCGTTGCGCTACGAACACACCGCCGTCTCCCGCTGGTTGAAGGGCCAGCGTCCGCGCGGCCAGGTGCCCGACCTGATCTGTGAAGTCCTCGCGGGGCGGCTCCAGCGCCCCGTGACCCTCGACGACATCGGCCTCGGCGTGCCGGGCCTGCCGGCCGCGAGACTCGGCTCCGCGGCCTCGACGCTTTCGGGGTTCGTGGAACGGGCCACCGCACTGTGGCGCTCCGACGAACAGCAGCGCCCGCATCTGCTCGGCGCCCCCGCGGTCACCGGCACGCCCGCGGTGATGCCCGTCTGGGAGTGGGAGAACCCGCCCGAGGACGTGGACGTGTCACGCGGCGGACGGCACCCGGTGAGCGTGGCCGACATCGACATGATGCGCGCGGCCCGTGCCCACTACGAGCAGATGTACCGCAAGACGGGCGGCATCGCGACGCGCACCCGCATCGTCGGCTTCCTCAACGCCGAGGCGGCGCCGCTTCTGCGCGGCAGCTACACCGACGCGACCGGACGCCAACTGCACCGCTCCACCGGCGGGTTGGTGGCCATCGCGGGCATCTGCGCCTACGACTCGGACGCGCACGGTCTGGCCCAGCGCTACTTCCACCAGGCCCTGCGCCTGGCAAAGGCCAGTGGCGACAGGGGACTTGGCGCCTACGTCATCGCGCTCCTCGTCAACCAGTCCCTCTTCATGCGGGAGTTCCGGCAGGCGGTGGCCTTCGCCGAGGCCGCGCTGCGCGCCGCGGGGCGCGACCTCACCCCGGCGCTCGCATCCGATCTGTACGCCATGCAGGCCAAGGCGTACGCGCATCTGGGCGACGGCAGGAGCGCGCTGTCCTGCATCCGGCGTGCGGAGGCCGCGGCGGACCGGATCCGGCGGGGACGCGAGCCGGCCGAGACCGGCTATGTCCAGCCCGGGCTCGTCAACGTACAAGTGGCGGAGGCGCTGCTCAGCCTCGGCGACCTCACGGGAGCACGTGAGCACGCGGCGGCCGCCGTGGACACCCCGGCGCACGACCGGGGCCGGGTCCACCGGCTCGCCATGCTCAGCCAGATCGAACTGCGCCAGGGGAACACCGACGAGGCCGTGGCCACGGCGGTGGAAATGGCAGAACAGGCACGGGGGATGGAGTCCCAGCGGCTGCGCGACCGGCTGCGGGCTGTGCGTGAACATCTCGTACGCAGCGACTGCGCCGGCACGGCCGAGGCGGCCGAACTCATCGACGGGGCACTGCGCGTACCTCTGTGACGTGCACCGCGTACCACTGCTCTGAAACCCCCGCTGCTGCGATATTGCCATCTACTCGGCGGAAGGTGGCAGAACCGTGCAGTGGACGAAACAAAGCGAACAAACTGTGTATGGAAACCGTTGGTTCACCGTCAACCTGGCGGATGTCGAACTGCCGGACGGCCGGCATCTCGACCACTTCCTGATACGGCTGCGGCCGGTCGCCGTGGCCACCGTCGTCAATGAGGCCAACGAAGTGCTGCTCCTTTGGCGGCACCGCTTCATCACCGACAGCTGGGGCTGGGAACTGGCCGCGGGTGTCGTCGAGGACGGCGAGGACATCGCGTACGCGGCGGCCCGCGAGATGGAGGAGGAGACCGGCTGGCGGCCGGGCCCGTTACGGCACTTGATGAGTGTCGAGCCGTCCAACGGACTCACCGATGCCAGGCACCACATCTACTGGTCGGACGAGTGCACCTACATCGGCCATCCCGAAGACGACTTCGAGTCCGACCGCCGTGAATGGGTCCCACTCAAACTCGTCCCCGACATGGTGGCCCGTGGTGAGGTCCCGGCCGCCAACATGGCGGCGGCGCTCCTGCTCCTGCACCACCTGCGACTTGGCCAGGACGCGCACTAATGGCCGATGGCCTGCCAGACCGCCACGGCGAGCGCGCCTACCGCCGTGAGGGCGAGAAGGGCGGGCAGCGGCCAGCGAGTGTGCTCGAGTGCGGCGATCCGCATGGTCAGTTCGTCCTGGTTCTTTACGCTCTGTTCGTCGTGTTGGGTGAGCAACGCCAGCTGTCCGTCGACGCGGGCCAGGCCCACGTCCAAGCTGCGGCGTAACTCGGCGAGTTCTTGCGGGACCACGCGATGCTCGGGGTCGGCGGTCACGAGTCCGCTCCTTTCGGTAGCTGTCCATCCCCCTGATGCGCACGGAAAGTCAACTCGCCTGGTGGCCAAGGCGGGAGAGTGTGCGAAGGGCATATGCGAGCCCATTGCGCACACGGTGTGTGAACGCCGCGGGCCCGGCACTCTGTCGAGTGCCGGGCCCGCATGCGGTACGAGATGTCAGGCGTAGGGGTAGAACCCCGAGCCGGACTTGCGGCCGAGCCGGCCCGCGTCCACCATCCGCTGGAGCAGCGGGGGAGCGGCGTACAGCGGCTCCTTGTACTCGGCGTACATGGAGTCGGCGACCGAGGCGACCGTGTCGAGGCCGATCAGGTCGGCGAGCTTGAGCGGGCCCATCGGGTGGGCGCAGCCCATCTCCATGCCGTTGTCGATGTCCTCGCGGCTGGCGATGCCCGACTCGAACATCCGGATCGCGGAGAGCAGATACGGGATGAGCAGCGCGTTGACCACGAAGCCCGAGCGGTCCTGGGCGCGGATCGCGTGCTTGCCGAGGATCTTCTCGACCATGGCCTGCGCGCGGCTGATCGTGCCCTCGGACGTCGTGAGCGCGGGGATCAGCTCGACGAGCTGCTGCACCGGGGCCGGGTTGAAGAAGTGGATGCCGATGACCTGGTCGGGACGCGAGGTCGCGACGGCCAGCTTCACCAGCGGGATGGAGGAGGTGTTGGAGGCGAGGATCGCGTCCTGCCGGGTCACCACCTGGTCGAGCACCTGGAAGATCTCGGTCTTGACCGCCTCGTTCTCGACGACGGCCTCGATCACCAGATCGCGGTCGGAGAACTCCCCGAGGTCGGTGGTGAAGCTGAGCCGGGCGAGCGTCTCGTCCCGCTCCTCTTCCGTGATCTTGCCGCGTTCGGCGGCCTTGGAGAGGGAGTTGTAGAGCCGGGTGCGGCCGATCTCCAGGGCCTCGCCGGTGGTCTCCGCGACCTTCACATCCAGTCCGGAGCGGGCGCAGACCTCCGCGATCCCGGCGCCCATCTGGCCACAGCCCACTACTCCGACGCGTTCGATGTCGGGCATAGAGTCGGTCACCTCGTGCCTTTCGCTGATCAACGGGCCGGCAGGTCCCCCGTTCGAGTGCGGTGCCTGCCCCGCCGACGAACGTTACCGCCGAACCTCCGGTGCATGACGTGCCGGGTCGGGCATGCTGTCCGGTACAAGCAGCGGTTCCGGCGAATATCGGGCAAAGGGGGCGAGCGGATGAGGCGTATGTCACGCCGTGGATTCACGATTGCGGCGGCCGCGATGGTGGCGGGGCTCACAGCGGCGGGCGACGCGGCGGCAGTTCCCGAACGCGCTCCGTCACGACGCGAACTGCGCGGGATGTGGCTGGCGACCGTCGCCAACCGGGACTGGCCGTCGAAGCCGGGCCTCACCGCGGACGAGCAGCGTGCCGAGCTGATCGCGCATCTCGACACGGCCGTGCGGCGCCGGCTCAACGCCGTGATCTTCCAAGTACGGCCCACCGCCGACGCGTTGTGGCCCTCGCCGTACGAACCGTGGGCAGAGTGCCTCACCGGAGTGCAGGGCAAGGACCCCGGCTGGGACCCGCTGGGCACCGCCGTGCACGAGGCACACCGCAGAGGGCTCGAACTGCACGCCTGGTTCAACCCCTTCCGCATCGCCAACCACACCGACCCCTCACGCCTGGTGCCGACGCACCCCGCACGGCTGCACCCGGAGTGGGTCGTGCCGTACGGCGGGAAGCTCTACTACAACCCCGGCCTGCCCGAGGTACGGCGCTTCGTCCAGGACGCGATGCTCGACGCCCTGCGCCACTACGACATCGACGCGGTGCACTGGGACGACTACTTCTACCCGTACCCGGTCGCGGGGCAGGTCTTCGACGACGACGAGGCCTTCGCGCGCTACGGCGGCGGCTTCCCGGACCGGGCCGCCTGGCGCCGGGACAACATCGACCGCCTGGTGCGCGAGATGGGCAGGCGGGTGCACAAGCTGCGCAAGGGCGCGGAGTTCGGGATCAGCCCCTTCGGGGTCTGGCGCAACGCCTCGACCGACCCGCTCGGTTCGGACACCCAGGCGGGCGTGCAGACCTACGACAACCTGCACGCCGACACCCGCGGCTGGGTCAAGAAGGGCTGGATCGACTACATCTGCCCGCAGCTCTACTGGAACATCGGCTTCACCGTCGCGGACTACGGCAAGCTGCTGCCCTGGTGGGCCGATGTCGTCGAGGGCACGGGCGTACGCCTCTATGTGGGCGAGGCCCTGTACAAGGCGGGCGACCCGGCGCAGGCCGCGCCCTGGCAGGACCCGGCCGAGCTGTCCCGCCACCTCACCTACGCCAAGGGGTACCCGCAGGTGCGCGGGCACGTCTACTTCTCGGCGAAGGAAGTGGGCGTCGACAGGATCGGCGCCATGGCGCGGGTCGTCGCCGACCACTATCAGGAGCGCGCCAGGCCCCCGCGCTGAACCGCGGGGCGGCCTGTGCGCCGCTGCCGGTCTACTGGGCCGGGTCCTGGTGCCGTACGACGGTGTCGGGGCCCGGTGACATCACCGTCTCGTGGCCGTCCTCGAGGCGGACGCGGTACGGCGGGCCGCCGTCCGTGCCGAGCACCTCGACGACCTCCGCGATCCGGTCGTGCTGGCCGACGACCCTGCCGTGCACCACCAGCTTGTCGCCTACGGTTGCGCGCATCTGGAGCGACCTCCTCGTCCCACCCGCGGTAGCGATCCGTGGCCGTCAGTCTACGTCGGGTGGTGGGATGAGGCCCTATCCGCGGGCCCGTTGGGTGACGGCGATGCACACGAGGACGGCGGCGGCGGTCAGCGGCGCGGCGATGGTGAGGTGCTCGCCGAGCAGGAACACCGACCAGACCAGGGTCAGCAGCGGCTGCGCGAGCTGGAGCTGGCTCGCCTTGGGTACGCCGATCATCGCCATGCCGCGATACCAGACGACCAGGCCGAGGAACTGCGAGCCGATGGCCGCGTAGAGAAGACCGGCGGTGCTGTGCCCGGTGAGCTCGAAGGACTCGTACTGGAGGGCGACGGCCGCCCCGGCCACGGCGAGCGGCAGGCACAGCACGAGCGCCCAGCCGACCACCTGCCAGCCCGGCATCTCGCGGGCGAGCCGGCCGCCCTCGGTGTAGCCGGCCGCGCAGATCAGGAGCGCGCCGAAGAGATAGAGGTCGGCGGTGGTCAGGGCGCCGCCGCTCTGCTGCACGGTGAACGCGATCACCGCGGCCGCGCCGGCGAGGGCCGCCGCCCAGAACATCCGCGAGGGGCGGGCCCCGGTCCGCAGCGCCGAGAACACGGCGGTCGTCAGCGGCAGCAGGCCCACGACCACGGCCGCGTGCGCGGTGGTGGAGGTCTGCAGGGCGAGCGTGGTGAGCAGCGGGAAGCCGACGACGACGCCGGCGACGACGACCGCGAGCCCGGCCCAGTGGCGGCGCGCGGGGAACGGGACCCGCAGGGCGAGCAGCGCGCCGCCCGCGATGACCGCGCTGAGGACGACCCGCAGGGCCACGAACGTCCAGGGGCCGAAGCCCTCCAGGCCCCAGGCGGTGGAGGGGAAGGTGAGCGAGAAAGCGGTGACGCCGAGCGCGGCCAGGACGGTGCCGGCCCGGCGGGAGCCGTGCCCGGCCGGCCCGGGGCTCGTGGTGGTCCTCCTGGAGCCCGCGGCCTCGGCGGCGGCCGTCCGCGTGGTGCTGCTCGCGACCTCGGCAACTGCTATCCGACTCGGGCGAGTAGCGCTATCCTGTGCTGTCATGCATGAGAGTAGCAGTGTGGCTGAGTTGGCGAAACGGCTGAGGGATGAGCTGGACCGCTACTCACCTGGTGGAAAGCTGCCGTCGAGCCGGGCCCTTGTCGACCGCTTCAGGGTGAGCCCGGTGACCGTGTCGCGGGCCCTTGCCCAGCTGGCCGCCGAGGGTCTCGTCGTCACCCGGCCCGGCGCCGGTGTGTTCCGCGCGGAGCCGCAGGCCGCCCCCGCACCGGCGGGGGACACCTCGTGGCAGGAGGTGTCGCTGAGCGCGGACTCGGCCGCGGAGCTGGTGCCGCGCGCGGTGGACGCCTCCGGTGTCCTGGTCACCCTCACGGCGCCGCCGCCCGGCGTCATCGAGTTCAACGGCGGCTATCTGCACCCCTCGCTGCAGCCCGAGCGCGCGATGGCGGCGGCCCTCGCGCGGGCGGGGCGGCGGCCCGGGGCGTGGGGGCGGCCGCCGGTCGACGGGCTTCCCGAGCTGCGGGAGTGGTTCGCGCGGGGCATCGGCGGCGCGATCACGGCCGCCGAGGTGCTGGTCACCGCGGGCGGGCAGAGCGCGCTGACCACGGCGCTGCGGGCGCTCGCACCGCCGGGCGCCCCGGTCCTCGTCGAGTCGCCGACGTACCCCGGCATGCTGGCGATCGCCCGCGCGGCGGGCCTGCGTCCGGTGCCGGTGCCGGTCGACACCGACGGCGTACGCCCCCAGCTGCTCGCTGCGGCGTTCAAGGCCACCGGGGCGCGGGTCTTCGTCTGCCAGCCGCTGTTCCAGAACCCCACGGGTGCCGTGCTCTGCGCCGAGCGCCGGCCCGAGGTGCTGCGCATAGCCCGCGAGGCCGGGGCCTTCGTCGTCGAGGACGACTTCGTGCGCCGCCTGGTCCACGACGACGCGGGGCCGCTGCCGCGACCGCTCCAGTCCGACGACCCCGACGGCGTCGTGGTGCACGTCTGCTCGCTCACCAAGGCGACGTCGCCGAGCTTCCGGGTGGGCGCGCTCGTCGCCCGCGGCCCGGTCCTCGAACGGCTGCGCGCGATCCAGGTCGTCGACCACTTCTTCGTGCCGAGACCGCTCCAGGAGGCGGCGCTCGAACTGGTCGGCTCGCCGGCCTGGCCGCGCCATCTGCGCCAGGTGGCGGGCCAGTTGAAGGACCGCAGGGACGCGATGGCGGCGGCCCTGCGCATCGGCCTGCCCGAACTGGCCGTGCCGCACATCCCCGCCGGCGGCTACAGCCTCTGGCTGCGCCTTCCCGACGGCATGAACGAGGCGGCCCTGGTGAGCGCCGCCCTGCGCGCGGGCGTCGCCGTCGCACCCGGCCGCCCCTACTTCGCGGCCGAACCCCCGGCGGGACACCTGCGGTTGAGCTTCGCGGCGCTGGCGGGGGTGGGCGAGATCAAGGAGGGGGTGCGCAGGCTGCGTACGGCATGCGACGAGGTGTGGGCCACCACAGGGTGACGGCCCTTCGGCAGGCGAAATCCGCTCGACGGCCGGCCGTGGCGGCTGCCAGCCTGCCCCCATGACCGATACGCACCCGGCGCTTCCCGCCGGCTACGAACTGTCCACCGACCCCGCCCGACTCGACGCCGAGCGCGTCCACCGGTGGCTCTCCACCGACGCGTACTGGGCCCTTGACCGGCCCCGCGAGCAGCAGGACCTGGCGATCGCCGGATCGCTCAACTTCGGTGTGTACGAGTCGATTTCCGGCGACCAGGTCGCCTATGCCCGGATAGTGACCGATCGCGCCACCTTCGCCTGGCTCTGTGATGTGTACGTCGACCGGTCGGTCCGTGGAAAGGGTCTGGGGAGCGCGCTCGTGGCGGGCGTCCGGGACCACTTGGCGCCGTACGGTCTGCGCCGGATTTTGCTGGGCACGGCCGACGCGCACGGGGTGTACGAGAAGGTCGGCTTCAAGGCCCTTGAGGCTCCGGGGAATTGGATGGCGCTGGGGCGTCAGTGAGCGGGCTCGGGGGCGCCCGGGCCATTCGCGTACGCACGGTGAAACCTTGACCTGGGCTGCCGGGCACTCCAACATCACCGCATGCACGTACGCGTCACGCTCATCGCCGCCGCACGCAGCGCCTCGCTGCTCGCGGAGCGCTTCGACGACGACCGGCCGCTCGACCAGGCGGGCTGGCACGAGGTGCAGCTCGCCGCCCCCGCGCTGCTTCCGCTCGCCGCGGCCGAGCTGCGCTACTGCTCGCCCACGCCGCGCAGCCGCGGCACGGGCGACGCCCTGGGCTTCGCGCCGCTGGCCCAGCCTGCCCTGCGGGACTGCGACATGGGGCGGTGGCGCGGTCTGACCCTCGCCGATGTGACGGCGCGCGAGCCGGCCGCGGTCGACGCCTGGCTGCGGGATCCGCGCTCCGCGCCGCACGGCGGTGAGTCGCTCCTGGCCTTCATCTCACGGGTCGGCGGCTGGCTCGACACCCGCCCGGTCGGCGACGGCTCCCGGATCCTCGCCGTGGCGGAGCCCGCGGTGGTCAGGGCGGCCCTCGTCTACGCCCTGAAGGCACCCCCGTCGACGTACTGGAACATCGACGTCCGCCCCCTGTCGACGGTCACCCTGACCGGGCACGGCGGCCGCTGGAGCCTGCGGATCGCGGGCGTGGGGGAGAGCGCCGCCGCGGTGTAGCGCGCTCAGACCGGCCGCTGCCGGGTGTACTCGGTGGTGAGGATCAGGTCCTTGGCCGGGCCCGCGACCCGCCAGCGCGTCCACCAGTGGTCCTCGTCGTACACCTCGAACTCGCCCCGGTAGAGGTCGAGCGCGCACGGATGGTCGGTGCGGTGCCGGCCGGTGCGCAGGTCCAGGCCGTGGAAGGGGCGCCCGTCGGCGAAGCGGACGTCCGCGGTGCCGGGCTCTTCGCCGGGCAGGAAACGCAGGGTGCGCTCGGCGGGGCGTGCGGTGCCCCGCCAGGTGAAGGTGCCCGACTCGTGGTGCACCAGGCCACCGTCCGCCCGGCTGAAGACCGTCGCCCCCGAGAAGTGCCCCTCCGCGTCGCCCGCCAGGTCCTGTGCCGTCCGCTCCACCTGCCAGGTGCCGGCCAGGTACGCCAGTACGTCGGGTACGCCGTACGGCTCGGCTGCTTCATCCGGAAAGGGCATGCCCCGCAGGCTACGCGGGGCCACACCCGGCATGTCTACTTGTCGACGAACGTGAGGCTGCCCTCGTCGTACCGCGTCCCGGCGACCGCGCCCGCCGGTGCCGCCGCGTCGATCGCGGTGAGCTCGTCGGGGGAGAGTTCGAGGGTGGCGGCGGCCAGGTTCTCCGTGAGGTACTTCTCCCGTCGGGTGCCCGGGATCGGCACCACGTCGTCCCCGCGGTGCTGCACCCAGGCCAGGGCGAGCTGCCCGGCGGTGACGCCCTTCTTGGCGGCGAGTTCCTCCAGGGCCTCGACGACGGCCAGGTTCCGCTCCAGGTTCCCGTCGGCGAACCGCGGCTGGCCGCGCCGCATGTCGCCTTCCTGCAGGGCGTCGGTCGAGGTGTAGCGCCCGGTCAGGAAGCCGCGGCCGAGCGGCGAGAAGGGCACGAGCCCGATGCCGAGCTCCCGGCAGACGGGGGCGATCTCCTCCTCGAGGTCCCGGGTCCACAGCGACCACTCGCTCTGCAGCGCGGCGATCGGATGCACGGCGTGCGCCTTCCGGATGGTCCGCGCGCTCGCCTCGGAGAGCCCAAGGTGGCGCACTTTCCCGGCCTCGACGAGCTCGGCCATCGCGCCGACGGTCTCCTCGATCGGCACGCTCCGGTCCACGCGGTGCAGGTAGTACAGGTCGATGTGGTCGACGCCGAGGCGCCGCAGCGACGCGTCACACGCCTCTCGTACGTAGGCCGCGTCGCCCCGGATCCGCGTCGGCTCGCCGAGCTTGTTGGCGAAGCCGAACTTCGTGGCGAGGACCGCCTCGTCGCGCCGGCCGGCCAGGGCGCGGCCGATCAGCTCCTCGTTGTGGCCGTTGCCGTAGAAGTCGGACGTGTCGAGGAGGGTGACGCCGAGGTCGAGCGCACGGTGGATGGTCGCGATGGACTGGGTGTCGTCCGAAGCGCCGTAGGCGTGACTCATCCCCATGCAGCCGAGTCCCTGCGCCGAGACGGTGAGTGCGCCGAGACGGCGCGCGGGAAGGGTGGTCATGCCGGTACCTCCAGGTGGAGCTGGGTGGACGTCTCCGACCCTAGGAGCTGGAGTCGACTCCAAGTCAAGGCGATTATGCGGTGGTTGCCGTGCTCAGGCCTGGCCGGCCGCCTTGTGCAGCTCCGCCACGACGATCTTCTTCATGCCGAGCATGGCCTTCATGGCGCGCTGCGCCCGCCCCGCGTCCGGGTCGGCAAGGAGCTTGACCAGGTCCTGGGGGACGACCTGCCAGGACAGTCCGAACTTGTCCTTGAGCCAGCCGCACGGGCCTTCCTCGCCGCCTTCGGAGAGCTTCGTCCAGTAGTAGTCGACTTCTTCCTGGTCGGCGCAGTCGATGCTGAGGGAGACCGCCTCGTTGAAGGTGAACTCGGGGCCGCCGTTGAGCGCCAGGTACGGCTGCCCGTCGAGCTCGAATTCGACGGTCAGCACGGTCCCGGCCGGCCGCGGGCCGTCCTCGCCGTAGTAGGAGACATTCGTGATCTTCGAGTTCGGGAAGACCGACACGTAGAACTTGGCGGCTTCCTCGCCCTGGGTGTCGAACCAGAGGTTGGGCGTGATGCGGGGCATGACTCTCTCCTGCCGTTCGGTGGAGGCTGCGTCCTCCTGTACTGACCGTGGTCCCTGCGGAAACTCATCGCTGCGGCACAGCTGGAAAGAGCGGCTCGCGCGGCGACACCGCTCGCCGGCCGCGGTCCATGCGGCACATTGCATAAACGTGCAGCGACACGTATAGTCATGCCATCCAAGAGGAGGGTTCCATGGCGGTACGCGCAGCAGTGGCAGGGGCGAGTGGGTACGCGGGCGGAGAGCTTTTGCGTCTGCTGCTCGTCCACCCCGAGGTGGAGATCGGCGCTCTGACCGCCAACTCGAACGCGGGTCAGCGCCTGGGCACGCTCCAGCCGCATCTGCTCCCGCTCGCCGACCGTGTCCTGGAGCCGACGACCACCGAGGTCCTCGCCGGCCACGATGTCGTCTTCCTGGCCCTGCCCCACGGGCAGTCCGCGGCCGTCGCCGAGCAGCTCGGCCCTGACGTCCTCGTCGTCGACATGGGCGCCGACTTCCGGCTGAAGGACGCGGGGGACTGGGAGAAGTTCTACGGCAGCGAGCACGCCGGCACGTGGCCCTATGGGCTGTCCGAACTGCCGGGCGCCCGCGCGGCGTTGGAGGGGGCCAAGCGCATCGCGGTGCCCGGTTGCTATCCGACGGCCGTCTCGCTCGCGCTCTTCCCGGCGTACGCGGCGGACCTCGTCGAGGCCGAAGCGGTGATCGTCGCGGCGTCCGGCACCTCCGGCGCGGGCAAGGCGGCCAAGCCGCACCTCCTCGGCTCGGAGGTCATGGGGAACATGTCGCCGTACGGAGTCGGGGGCGTGCACCGGCACACACCCGAGATGATCCAGAACCTCTCCGCCGCCGCGGGCACCCCCGTCTCGGTCTCCTTCACGCCGACCCTCGCCCCGATGCCGCGCGGCATCCTCGCCACCTGCAGCGCGAAGGCGAAGGACGGCGTCACCGCCGCATCCGTCCGGGCCGCGTACGAGAAGGCCTTCGCCGACGAGCCGTTCGTCCACCTGCTCCCCGAGGGGCAGTGGCCCGCGACCGCCGCCGTCTACGGCTCGAACGCCGTGCAGATCCAGGTCGCGTACGACGAGGCGGCGGGCCGCGTCATCGTGATCGGCGCCATCGACAACCTCACCAAGGGCACCGCCGGCGGCGCCCTGCAGAGCATGAACATCGCCCTCGGCCTCGACGAGGCCACCGGGCTCACTACGATCGGAGTCGCGCCGTGAGTGTGACGGCAGCCAAGGGATTCACGGCCGCGGGCATCGCCGCCGGGATCAAGCAGAACGGCAACCCGGACCTGGCCCTCGTGGTCAACACCGGGCCCCGCCTGGCCGCCGCGGGCGTCTTCACCTCCAACCGCGTCAAGGCCGCCCCCGTCCTCTGGTCGGAGCAGGTGCTCAAGGGCGGCCTGGTCTCCGCCGTCATCCTCAACTCCGGTGGCGCCAACGCCTGTACGGGCCCGCAGGGCTTCCAGGACACGCACGCCACCGCGGAGAAGGTCGCCGAGGTGCTCGACGGGGTGAACGCCGGCGAGGTCGCCGTCGCGTCGACCGGACTCATCGGCGTCACGCTGCCCATGGACAAGCTGCTGCCGGGCGTCGAGACGGCCGCCGGTGAACTCTCCGCGCACGGCGGCGAGAAGGCCGCCATCGCCATCAAGACCACCGACAGCGTGCACAAGACCTCCGTCGTCACCAAGGACGGCTGGACGGTCGGCGGCATGGCCAAGGGCGCGGGCATGCTCGCGCCGGGCCTCGCCACGATGCTCGTCGTCCTCACCACCGACGCCGACCTCGGCGCCGACGTCCTGGACCGGGCGCTGCGGGACGCCACCCGGCTCACCTTCGACCGGGTCGACTCCGACGGCTGCATGTCGACCAACGACACGGTGCTCCTTCTCGCCTCGGGCGCGGCCCAAGTCACCCCGGAGTACGCCGAGTTCGCCGACGCCGTGCGCGAGGTCTGCGACGACCTGGGGCGGCAGCTGATCGGTGACGCCGAGGGCGCCAGCAAGGACATCAAGGTCGAGGTCGTGAACGCGGCGAGCGAGGCCGACGCCGTCGAGGTCGGCCGGTCCATCGCCCGCAACAACCTCCTCAAGTGCGCCCTGCACGGCGAGGACCCCAACTGGGGCCGGGTGCTCTCCGCGATCGGCACCACGTCCGCCGCCTTCGAGCCCGACCTGCTGAACGTCGCCATCAACGGCGTCTGGGTCTGCAAGAACGGCTCCGTGGGCGAGGACCGCGAGCTGGTCGACATGCGCTACCGGGAGGTCGTCATCACCGCCGACCTGGCCGCGGGCGACGAGACCGCCACGATCTGGACCAACGACCTCACCGCCGACTACGTCCACGAGAACAGCGCGTACTCGTCATGAGCAAGGACACGAGCAAGGACAGCGCCGGCCAGCCCACCGCCCGGAAGCACACCGCACTGCCCAAGGCGCAGATCCTCATCGAGGCGCTGCCCTGGCTGACCCGGCACCGCGGCAAGACCGTCGTCATCAAGTTCGGCGGCAACGCCATGATCGACGAGGAGCTGAAGGCCGCCTTCGCGCAGGACGTCGTCTTCCTGCACCACGCGGGCCTCAGGCCCGTCGTGGTGCACGGCGGCGGACCCCAGATCAGCAAGGCCCTCGACCGGCACGGCATCGTCAGCGAGTTCAAGGCGGGCCTGCGCGTCACCACCGAGGACGCCATGGACGTCGTACGCATGGTGCTCGCCGGACAGGTGCAGCGCGAGCTCGTCGGCCTGCTCAACCGGCACGGCCCGCTCGCCGTCGGCCTCACCGGCGAGGACGCGCACACCATCACAGCCACCAAGCACACGCCCCGCATCGAGGGCGAGCTGGTCGACATCGGCCGGGTCGGCGAGATCACCGAGATCGACACCGGCGCCATCGAGGCCCTGCTCGCCGACGGCCGCATCCCGGTCGTCTCCTCGATCGCCCGCTCCCAGGACGACGGACATGTCTACAACGTCAATGCTGATACGGCGGCTGCGGCACTCGCTGCGGCGCTGGACGCCGAGACCCTGATGGTCCTCACGGACGTCGAGGGCCTCTACGAGGACTGGCCCGACAGCGACGAGGTGATCAGCCGCCTCACCGCCGCCGAGCTGGAGAAGCTCCTGCCCGAGCTGGCCAGCGGCATGGTCCCGAAGATGGAGGGCTGTCTGCACGCCGTACGCAACGGCGTCGAGACGGCCCGCGTGATCGACGGCCGTGTCCAGCACTCGATCCTGCTTGAGATCTTCACCGACGAGGGCATCGGCACCATGGTCGTGCCCGACGCAGAGGGGGAAGCGGAATGACCGGCAACCAGGAGCTGACCGCGCGCTGGCAGGGCGCGCTCATGGACAACTACGGCACGCCCCGGCTGCCCCTGGTGCGCGGCGCGGGCAGCAAGCTGTGGGACGCCGACGGCAATGAGTACGTCGATTTCGTCGGCGGCATCGCGGTCAACGCGCTCGGCCACGCCCACCCGGCGATCGTCGAGGCGGTCAGCGCCCAGATCGGCTCCCTCGGCCACGTCTCGAACCTCTTTGTCGCCGAGCCGCCCGTCGCGCTCGCCGAGAAGCTGCTCCAGCTCTTCGGCCGCGAGGGGAAGGTGTACTTCTGCAACTCCGGCGCGGAGGCCAACGAGGGCGCCTTCAAGATCGGCCGCCTGACCGGCCGTTCGCACATGGTCGCCACCCAGGGCGGCTTCCACGGCCGGACCATGGGCGCGCTCGCGCTCACCGGCCAGCCCGGCAAGCAGGAGCCGTTCCTGCCGCTGCCCGGCGACGTCACGCATGTCCCGTACGGCGATGTCGAGGCACTGCGCGCGGCGGTCACCACCGACACCGCCCTCGTGATCATCGAGCCCATCCAGGGCGAGAACGGCGTCGTCGTGCCGCCCGCGGGCTATCTGAAGGCGGCCCGGGAGATCACCGCGGCCACCGGGACGCTGCTCGTCCTGGACGAGGTGCAGACCGGAATCGGCCGTACCGGCCACTGGTTCGAGTACCTCGCGCACGAGGGCGTCCAGCCGGATGTCGTCACGCTCGCGAAGGGTCTTGGCGGCGGACTGCCGCTCGGCGCGACCGTCGCGTTCGGCGCGGCCGCGGAGCTCTTCAAGCCCGGTCACCACGGCACGACGTTCGGCGGAAACCCGGTCGCGTGCGCCGCGGGCCTCGCCGTCCTGGAGACCATCGAGACCGAGGGCCTGCTCGAGAACACCAAGCGGGCGAGCGAAAAGCTGCGCGACGGAATCGAGTCACTCGGCCACCCGCTCGTCGGCCATGTCAGGGGCGCGGGCCTGCTGCTGGGTATCGTGCTCACCGAGCCGCTCGCGCCCCAGGCGCAGCAGGCGGCTCAGGACGCCGGCTTCCTGGTGAACGCGCCCGCCCCCGATGTCGTACGGCTGATGCCGCCGCTGAACGTCCGCGACGACGAGGTGGACGCGTTCCTCCAGGCGCTGCCCGGCGTCCTGGAAACGGCTGCCGAGGCTTTGAAGGCCGCTGAAGCCAACGGGGACGGACGATCCGGAGAATGAGACGACGATGAGTCATGCGCAAGGCAACGAGCACGCGGAGCACCCGGATCACACCGGGCCCGCGGTGCCGCAGACCCGCACCGCGCGCCACCGCCGGATCGTGGACATCCTCAACCGGCAGCCGGTCCGCTCCCAGAGCCAGCTGGCGAAGCTGCTCGCCGACGACGGCCTGACCGTCACGCAGGCGACGCTCTCCCGCGACCTGGACGAGCTGAACGCGGTGAAGATCCGCAATGCCGAGGGCGACCTCATCTACGCGGTGCCGAGCGAGGGCGGCTTCCGCACGCCGCGGGCCCCGCTCGGCGAGTCCGCCAAGGAGGAGCGGATGCGCCGCCTCTCCGCGGAGCTGCTGATCTCGGCAGAGGCCTCGGCGAACCTCGTCGTCCTGCGCACGCCGCCGGGGGCCGCCCAGTTCCTGGCCTCGGCGATCGACCAGGCGGAACTGCACGACATCCTGGGCACGATCGCGGGCGACGACACGCTGATGCTGATCAGCCGGGAGGCTACGGGGGGTCAGGCGTTGGCGGATCATTTGCTGCGGTTGGCTTCCAACGAGCACTGAGGCCGGCCCCTGGGCCTTGGGCGCCGTTGATCACCGGCTTCGCCGAGTTCGTCCTCGAACTCCCCCAAGCTCTTAAGGAGCAGGGGGGGACCCCCCTCGACGGGCTGGAATTCCGCCGTGCCATCCACGCCGCCACCAGGGCCCCGGACACGTTGTGCCACACCGAGAACACCGCCGATGGCAGCGCGGCGAGCGGGCTGAAGTGGGCCGTGGCCAGCGAAGCCGCGAGGCCGGAGTTCTGCATGCCGACCTCGAAGGCCATCGCGCGGGAGGCCGGCTGCCCGAGCCGGGCCAGCTTGCCCGCGCCGTAGCCCAGTGCGAGGCCGAGGCCGTTGTGCAGGAAGACGGCGAGGAACACCAGTGCCGCGGCCGACTTGATGGCCGCGGCACTGCCCGCGACCACGATCGCCACGATGGCGGCGATCGTCAGGGCGGACAGCCATGGCAGTGCGCTCAGCATCCGCCCGATGTGGCGCCCGAAGAGCAGCCGCACCACGAGACCCGCGATGACCGGAAGCAGCACGGTCTTGAGGATGTCCGTCACCATCGACCCCGCGTCCACGGGCAGATACTCGCCCGCGAGGAGCAGCGTCAGCGGCGGCGTGATGAGCGGCGCGAGCACGGTCGAGACGGTGGCCACCGAGACGGAGAGGGCCACGTCGCCACGCGCCAGATAGGTCACGACATTGGACGCGGTGCCGCTCGGCGCGCAGCCCACCAGGATCACGCCGGCCGCCAACTGCGGTGAGAGGCCGAGCGCGTGGGCGATCAGCCAACCGAGCCCCGGCATGATCAGGTAGTGCGCGACCAGGCCGAGCGCGACGGCCCAGGGCCGTTTGACCACGCCCTGGAAGTCGAGCGGGGTCATCGTGAGCCCCATGCAGAACATCACGACGCCCAGGAGGTACGGGACGTTCGTGCCCCAGCCCTTGAAGGCGTCCGGCGCGGCGAGGCCGAGCGCGCCGGCGGCGAGCACGAGGACGGGGAAGACCGTGACGGCGAGCCGGGCCGCCTTGTCGCCGCTCTCCGTCGAGTTGGGGATCGCCTGTTCGGTTTGCACCCCGCGATGCAACGCCGCCGCGGAGTGCGACCGCAACCGCGTCTCGATATGTGGTCGCTACACCTACGATGGAAGCGTCGAGTGTGCCGTGATCAGTACCGCGTGATGGCCGTAGCCCCCGACACCGTCCCGATCGCGATGTGCGGCCGCCGCTCCTCGTCGGCCCACCGCAGGATCTGCCGCATCGCGTCCGCGGAGAGGGACACGCAACCCGCCGTCGCCCCACGCCCGTTGACGTGCAGGAAGATCCCGGCGCCGCGCCCCCGCACCGGACGGTCGTAGTTGAAGCCGATCACCAGGGCGTGCGCGTACTGGGGGTCGTACGTGATGAGGTGTTCGGACTCGGCCGCGCGGCAGTCGGCGGGGCGTGGCTGGGCCCAGCGGTTGTAGGAGCGGGACTCGTTGTCCTGGCACCACCAGGACGTCCTCGTCACGCGGCGGTAGGTGTAGTCCGTGCCCGACGGTGCGCGCTCGATGCCGAAGGCGTAGGGGAGGCGGAAGAGGCCCGTGGGTGTCGTGTTCGTGCCCTGTTTGCGCGAGCCGCCCTCCGTCAGGCCCTGCGCGCCGAACCGCGCGGCCGCCGAGCCGGCCTTCGTCCACCGCCCCGCGCGCCGGTCCCACCACGTGACCGTGCCGGTGGTGGAGCCGGTGCGCGCGGCCAATGCGGTGATGAGCTGGGTGCCGCCGCCGGTGTCGGCCATGCGGTCGGGGAGCGGTGGTCCCGCTGCGGATGTGCCGGGCGCGGACGCGACGGTCGCGGCGGTGGCGAGCAGGGCTGCGGACGCGAGGGCGGCGGCACGTAGGCGCATGGTTCAGACGGTAAGGGGCGGCAGCGGCAACGGCAGGCCCGGCAGGCCGTCGATGCTCTGCGCGATGTGCTCCTTCTTGGTGAAGTACGCGCTCAGCGACGCGTCGTCCTCGCGCCCGAAGCGCTTGGCGTGCAGATCGCGGTCCTCGTCGTACGACATGAACGGAACGTTGTAGCCGCAGGTGTCACGGACGAGTTCGGCCGTCACGACGATGATCGCGCGCAGGCCGTGCGGGGTGGGGTCGATGTCGGGGAAGTGTCCGAGCAGCTCCGCCCAGCGCGGGTCGTCGCGGAAGACGGGCTCGCCGCGCCCGTGCACCCGGACGATGTTGGGCGGGCCCTGGAAGGCGCACCACATCAGGGTGATGCGGCCGTTCTCGCGCAGATGCGCCACCGTCTCCGCGTTGCTGCCCGCGAAGTCCAGGTAGGCGACGGTGAGTTCGTCGATGACCGCGAAGGATCCGGTCAGGCCCTTGGGGGAGAGGTTGATCGTGCCGTCGTCCGCGAGCGGCGCGGTCGCCGTGAAGAAGACGGGCTGTGCCTCGATGAACGTGCGGAGCCGGCCGTCTATGCGTTCGTAAGTCTTTCCCATGCCTAAGGATTATTCATCAGAGATCGTTTGCCTGTCTAACGACTTCGTGTGACGTTCAGGGGAGGGCGAGATTGACGAATCATGCAGTGGACTGCATACTCATGCATATCGCATGACAGTGTATGCATCGAGCACCGTGAGGAGAGAGCCATGACCGAGCGCGTCGTACTCGCCTATTCAGGCGGTCTGGACACCTCCGTCGCCATCGGCTGGATCGCCGAGGAGACGGGCGCCGAGGTCATCGCCGTCGCCGTGGACGTCGGCCAGGGCGGCGAGGACCTGGACGTCATCCGCAAGCGCGCGCTCGCCTGCGGTGCGGTGGAGGCCGAAGTGGCCGACGCCAAGGACGAGTTCGCCGAGGAGTACTGCCTCCCGGCGATCAAGGCCAACGCCCTCTACATGGACCGCTACCCGCTGGTCTCCGCCCTCTCGCGGCCGACCATCGTCAAGCACCTGGTCGCCGCCGCCAACAAGCACGGCGCCACCACGGTCGCCCACGGCTGCACCGGCAAGGGCAACGACCAGGTCCGTTTCGAGGCCGGCATCTCCGCGCTCGGCCCCGACCTGAAGTGCATCGCCCCGGTCCGTGACTACGCGATGACGCGCGACAAGGCGATCGCCTTCTGCGAGGAGAAGCAGCTCCCGATCGCCACCACCAAGAAGTCCCCGTACTCCATCGACCAGAACGTCTTCGGACGGGCCGTCGAGACGGGTTTCCTGGAGGACATCTGGAACGCGCCGATCGAGGACATCTACGAGTACACCGCGAACCCGGCCGAGCCGCGCGAGGCCGACGAGGTCGTCATCTCCTTCAAGGAGGGCGTGCCGGTCGCCGTCGACGGCGAGTCGGTCACCGTGCTGCAGGCGATCCAGCGGCTCAATGAGCGCGCGGGTGCCCAGGGCATCGGCCGGATCGACATGGTCGAGGACCGGCTCGTGGGCATCAAGTCCCGTGAGGTGTACGAGGCGCCGGGCGCCATCGCGCTCATCACGGCGCACCAGGAGCTGGAGAACGTCACCGTCGAGCGCGAACTGGCCCGCTACAAGCGGCAGGTCGAGCAGCGCTGGGGCGAGCTGGTCTACGACGGCCTGTGGTTCTCCCCGCTCAAGCGCGCCCTCGACGGCTTCATCGACGAGGCCAACCAGCACGTCACCGGCGACATCCGGATGACCCTGCACGGCGGCCGCGCAGTCGTCACGGGCCGGAAGTCCGGCGCGTCCCTCTACGACTTCAACCTTGCGACCTACGACTCGGGCGATACGTTCGACCAGTCCAAGGCGCAGGGCTTCATCGAGATCTTCGGTCTGTCCTCGAAGATCGCCGCCAAGCGGGACCTGGCGTAACGGCGATCGCGCAACCACCCTCGTATCGCGAACCACCCTCGTATCGCGTAACCACCCTCATCAAGGAGCACGTGCAAGTGAGCAACAACAACGGCGGTGACGTCCGGCTCTGGGGCGGCCGGTTCGCGGACGGCCCGGCGGAGGCCCTGGCCAAGCTGTCGGCATCGGTCCACTTCGACTGGCGCCTCGCGCCGTACGACATCGCCGGTTCCCGCGCCCACGCGCGCGTGCTGCACAAGGCGGGGCTGCTCACCGAGGACGAGCTGACCCGCATGCTGGCCGGGCTCGACCAGCTCGAGGCCGATGTCGCCGACGGCTCGTTCGTCGGCACCATCGCCGACGAGGACGTGCACACCGCCCTGGAGCGCGGCCTGCTCGAGCGGCTCGGCCCGGATCTCGGCGGCAAGCTGCGCGCGGGGCGGTCACGGAACGACCAGGTGGCGACGCTCTTCCGGATGTATCTGCGGGACCACGCCCGGATCATCGGCGGCCTGATCGCCGACCTCCAGGGCGCGCTCGTCGGCCTCGCCGAGGCGCACCCGGACGTCGCCATGCCGGGGCGCACGCACCTCCAGCACGCCCAGCCGGTGCTCTTCGCCCACCACGTACTCGCGCACGTCCAGTCCCTCTCGCGGGACGCCGAGCGGCTGCGGCAGTGGGACGCGCGGACGGCCGTTTCGCCGTACGGCTCGGGCGCGCTCGCAGGATCGTCCCTCGGCCTCGATCCGGAGGCGGTCGCCGAGGACCTCGGCTTCGAGCACGGCAGCGCGGGCAACTCCATCGACGGGACGGCATCCCGCGACTTCGCGGCGGAGTTCGCCTTCATCACCGCGATGATCGGCGTGAACCTCTCCCGGATCGCCGAGGAGATCATCCTCTGGAACACGAAGGAGTTCTCCTTCGTCACCCTCCACGACGCCTTCTCGACCGGCTCGTCGATCATGCCGCAGAAGAAGAACCCGGACATCGCCGAGCTGGCGCGCGGCAAGTCGGGGCGTCTGATCGGCAACCTCACCGGACTGATGGCGACGCTCAAGGCGCTGCCGCTCGCGTACAACCGCGACCTCCAGGAGGACAAGGAGCCGGTCTTCGACTCCTGCGACCAGCTGGAGGTCCTGCTCCCCGCCTTCACCGGCATGATGGCCACGCTCACCGTGCACCGCGAGCGCATGGAGGAGCTGGCCCCGGCCGGCTTCTCGCTCGCCACGGACATCGCCGAGTGGCTGGTCAAGCAGGGCGTGCCGTTCCGTGTCGCACATGAGGTGGCCGGTGAGTGCGTCAAGGAGTGCGAGGCGCACGGCATCGAGCTCGACCAGCTGACGGACGAGCAGTTCGCCAAGATCTCCGAGCACCTCACCCCCGAGGTGCGCGCCGTCCTGAACGTCCCCGGCGCCCTGGCTTCGCGCAGCGGCCGCGGCGGCACCGCGCCCTCGGCCGTCGCCGTCCAGCTCGCCGAGGTCAAGGCCGATCTGACGGTTCAGCAGGAGTGGGCCGCGGCGCGTAAGTGACGCCGCCGCAGCGCGTGCCGCGTTGACGTGGGCATCGCGGGTTACGTTGGTCGCCATCCGCAAGGAGCCGACCGAACGGAGCCCGCGATGCCCTTCGCACGTCTGGCAGCAGCGACCACCCCCACCGCCCACATCGGGTTCGGCCTCGCCGCCGTCGGCAGGCCCGGCTACATCACGCTCGGCCGCGACGCCGACCTGCCGCCTTCACGCAGCGTCGAGGCCCTGCGCGAGCGCACCCTCGAACTCCTCGACGCCGCCTACGCGTCGGGCGTCCGCTACTTCGACGTGGCCCGCTCCTACGGCCGCTCCGAGGAGTTCCTCGCCGACTGGCTGCACGCACGGCCCGACATCCGGGACGTCGTCGTCGGCAGCAAGTGGGGGTACACGTACACGGCCGCCTGGCACACCCAGGTGGACGGGCCGCACGAGGTCAAGGACCACAGCGTCGCCGCGTACGTCCGTCAGCGCGAGGAGAGCGCCGAACTGCTCGGCGACCGGCTCGACCTCTACCAGATCCACTCCGTCACGCCCGAGAGCCCGGCCCTCACCGACAAGGACCTGCACGCCAGGCTCGCCGAACTGGCCGCCGACGGCGTGACGGTGGGCCTCTCGGTGAGCGGCCCGGAGCAGGCCGCCGCGATCCGCGCCGCGCTCGCCGTGACCGTCGACGGCGAGCCCCTCTTCCGTACCGTCCAGGCCACGTACAACGCCCTGGAGACCTCGGCGGAAGCCGCGCTCGCCGAGGCGCATGACGCGGGGCTCACCGTCCTGGTCAAGGAAGGCATGGCCAACGGCCGCCTCGCGGGGGAGCACGCACCGGCGGCCCTCCGTGAGGTCGCCGACGCGACCGGGCTCGGCTGCGACGCGGTGGCCCTCGCCCTGGTCCTTCGCAAGCCGTGGGCGGGCGTCGTCCTCTCCGGGGCGGCCACCGCCGTACAGCTCGTCTCCAATCTGCACGCTGCGGCCGTCGACCTCGACGCCGACCAGCTGGAGCGGCTCGCGGGGCTCGTGGAGGAGCCGGCCGCGTACTGGGAGCGGCGCGGGCAGCTGCCCTGGAGCTGACCGGCCTCGGACTGACCCACCGGTGACCGCTTGCCGGTGAGAGGCGCGCATATCTCGTGAGACAAATTTGTCTCACACGGTCTATGCTTGTCTCATGTCAGTCGATCGCGACCAGGTGCTGCGCAGCGCCGCGGCGCTCCTCACCCGCAAAGGCTCCGCCACGATGGACGAGGTGGCCCGTGCGGCGGGGATCAGCCGTGCCACGCTGCACCGGCATTTCGCCGGGCGTGACGCCCTCGTACGAGCCCTCGAAGAGCTCGGGATCCAGGAGTTCGAGGCGGCCATCGATGCGGCCCGGCTCGGGGAGGGGAGCGCGGCGGACGCGGTGCGCCGGCTCGTCAAGGAGATCGAGCCCGCGGCGGGACTGCTCGCGTTCCTCGTCACCGAGAACCAGCTCTTCGAGGGCGAGGAGCAGCACGAGGGCTGGGCCCGCCTCGACGCCTCTGTGGCCGCGCTCTTCCGGCGCGGCCAGGAGGACGGCGAGTTCCGCATCGACCTGACCCCCGTGTGGCTCACGGAGGCGCTGTACGGACTGATCGGTTCGGGCGCCTGGGCCGTACTGGACGGCCGTGTGGCCGCCAAGGACTTCTCATACATGATCGCCGAGCTGCTGATCGGCGGCGCGCAACGGAGAGTGGAATCATGACCAGCACCCAACAGCGGACCTCCCAGGCGGAGGTGGAGCGCAGTCCCGGGCGTTGGCTCGCGCTCGCCGTACTGGTGCTCGCCGTGCTCCTCGTCGCCGTCGACGCGACCGTCCTCGGTCTCGCCACGCCGTACATCAGCGAGGACCTCGAACCGACCGGCACGCAGCTGCTGTGGATCGGCGACATCTACTCGTTCGTCATCGCCGGTCTGCTCGTCTCCATGGGCAGCCTCGGCGACCGCATCGGCCGCAAGAAGCTGCTGCTGACCGGAGCGGTCGCCTTCGGTGCGGTCTCGGTGCTCAACGCCTATGCGACCTCGCCCGAAATGCTCATGCTGGCCCGGGCGTTGCTCGGTGTCGCGGGTGCGACGCTGATGCCGTCCACGCTCGCGCTGATCCGGAACATCTTCCACGACCCGCGCGAGCGCAGCCTCGCGGTCGGCATCTGGGGCGCCATGGCGTCGGCCGGTGCCGCCGTCGGCCCGGTCGTCGGCGGTTTCCTGCTCGAGCACTTCTGGTGGGGCTCGGTCTTCCTGATCAACCTGCCGGTGATGGCCGTCCTGGTGCTTGTCGGCATCAAGTTCCTGCCCGAGTCGAAGAACCCGGCGCCGGGTCCCTGGGACCTGATCAGCGTCGTGCTCTCGCTCATCGGCATGATCGCCGTCGTGTACGCCATCAAGGAGGCGGCGGCGCACGGCATCCGCTGGGACGTCGCGGTGGCGGGCCTGGTCGGCGTGACCGCGCTGACCTGGTTCGTGCGACGCCAGCTCACGCTGACCGCGCCGCTCCTGGACATGCGGCTGTTTCGCAACCGCGGGTTCTCCGCGGCCGTGCTCGCCGATCTGCTGACCATCCTCGGCCTGTCCGGCCTGGTCTTCTTCCTCTCCCAGTTCCTGCAACTGGTACAGGGGAGGCAGCCGTTCGAGGCGGGCCTCGCCGAACTGCCCGCCGCGGTGGGCGCGGTGGGCGCCGGTCTGATCGCGGGCATGGTCGCGCGGCGGTTCTCCGTCCGCGCGGTGGTCGCGGGCGGACTCGCGGCAGTCGGTGTCGCGCTCGCGGCGCTCACCACCCTGAGCCAGTCCACCGGCTATCCGCTCCTGGGAGCTCTGCTCCTGATCGTCGGCATCGGCGCGGGCTTCTCGTTCACGGTGACCGCCGACGTCATCCTCTCCAGCGTGCCGAAGGAGCAGGCGGGCGCGGCCTCCGCCGTCTCGGAGACCGCGTACGAACTGGGCGCGGCGCTGGGTATCGCGTTGCTCGGCACCATCGTGACCGGCGTGTACCGGGACTTCACCGCCCCGGCCGGCACCCCGCCCGAGGTGGCGTCGGCCGCGCACGAGTCACTGGGCGGCGCGGTCGAATCGGTGGCGGGGCTTCCGGCCCGGCAGTCCCAGGAGCTGCTGGCCTCGGCGCAGGAGGCGTTTGTCGACGGGCTGCGCTTGGCCGCCGGGGTCGGCGCGGCGGTTCTGCTGGCCACTGCGGTGGCGGCGTGGTTCCTCTTGAAGGGCTCGAAGCTGGAGGACGGCGTCGAGCACTGATCGCTCCGCGGGGTTCTGCGCGTACGGCTGCGGGTGCGTCGTGGCTGGTCGCGCAGTTCCCCGCGCCCCTTCGGGGCGCCCCGTCAGGCTGCCTTCGCCTTCGTCGCGTACATGTCCACGTACTCCTGACCGGACAGCTGCATGACCTCCGTCATCACGGAGTCCGTCACCGCCCGCAGCACATAGCGGTCGCGGTCCATGCCCTCGTAGCGCGAGAACTCCATCGGCTCGCCGAAGCGGACCGTCACCCGGCCGGGCCGGGGGAGCCCCTTGCCGCCGGGCTGGAGCTTGTCCGTGCCGATCATCGCGAAGGGGATGACGGGCGCGCCGGTCATCAGGGTGAGGCGCGCGATGCCCGTGCGGCCGCGGTACAGGCGGCCGTCGGGGGAACGGGTGCCCTCCGGGTAGATGCCGAAGAGCTTGCCCTCCTCGAGCACGCGCCGCCCGGTCATCAGCGCCGCGACACCGCCGTGGCCGCCGTCGCGGTCCACGGGGATCATGCCGGCCCCGGTGAAGAACCAGGCCATCAGGCGGCCCTTGAGGCCCTTGCCCGTGACGTACTCGTCCTTGCCGATGAAGAACACCGGACGCGGGCACACCAGAGGCATGATCATCGAGTCGATGAACGTGAGGTGGTTTCCGGCCATGATGACCGGACCGGTGCCCGGAATGTTCTCGGCGCCTTCCACCCGTGGGCGGAACATCAGACGCAAGATCGGTCCGAGCACTGCCTTGATGAGCGCGAGACGGGACAACGGGCCCTCCGGTGTCAACGGGTCGACGACGAGTATGTGCAGGTGAGGACGATACTCGCGGGTCCCCGCTCACTGCACATCGGGTTCATGCACTCGATACGCAGAGTTGACCTGAGTTTGCGTGGTGTTGCCCCTGGAGCGTCCTCCCTGAGACGACCGTATCCCTGTGGGGCGCGAGTGGCGCGTACTAGTGGTCCTTGTCACGCGCCGCAGTCACCCGCAGCCATGACGTGACGGGCCCCGCACACCAGTGGCCATCCCGCATCACCCTTCCGTTCGGCCCAGGGTCTCCCATCCGTCACGCGGCGGCACCTACGATCGTGCCGCTTTGTCAGGTGCAAGGCAGCACATCGGGAGGAGCGCTCAATGGCCAAGCAGCAGTCGAGGCAGTCGGGGTCGGGGGAGCAGCGGCCGGGGCGGCGCGCGGTGCTCGGGGCGGCGGTGCTCGGGGCGGGCACAGCCGTCGTGGGGCTGCCCGGCGTGGCGAGAGCCGACGCGAAGCACGGACACGGGGGTTACAGGACCCTGCCGGTGCCGACGATCGTCGCGCACCGCGGCACCAGCGGGTACCGCCCCGAGCACACGCTCGGCTCGTACCAGTTCGCCTTCGACATGGGCGCCCATGTCATCGAGCAGGACGTCGTGCCGACCAAGGACGGCCATCTCGTATGCCGTCACGAGAACGACATCACCGCGACGACGGATGTCTCGGCGCACCCCGAGTTCGCGTCCCGCAAGACCACCAAGTCCGTGGACGGCACCTCGTTCACGGGCTGGTTCACCGAGGACTTCACGCTCGCCGAGCTGAAGACGCTGCGCGCCAAGGAGCGCATCCCGGGCACCCGCCAGCGCAACACGCTCTACGACGGCCGCTGGGACGTGCCCACCCTGGAAGAGGTCTTCCAGTGGGCCGACAAGCAGGGCCGCAAGCACGGCAAGCAGATCTGGCTGCACATCGAGACCAAGCACCCCACGTACTTCCGCAAGCTGGGCCTCGGCCTGGAGGAGCCGCTCGCCAAGCTCCTGCGCAAGTACGGCCGGCACAAGAAGGACGCGCCGAACTTCCTTCAGTCCTTCGAGCCGAGCAGCATCCAGCGCCTGAACAAGCTGGTCGACGCGCCGCTGGTGGTGCTCCTGTCCACCGCGGCCTCACGCCCCTGGGACTTCGTCGAGGCGGGCGACCCGCGCACCGTCGCCGATCTCATCAAGCCCGACGGCCTCAAGTGGATGGCGTCGTACGCACAGGGCATCGGCCCCACCCTCGACCTGGTCATCCCGAAGAACCCGGACGGCAGCCTCGGCACCCCGTCCACGCTGGTCAAGGACGCGCACGCGGCGGGCCTGATCCTGCACCCGTACACGATGCGCAACGAGAACACCTTCCTGCCCACGAACTTCAAGAAGGGCACGGACCCGGCCGCCTACGGCGACGCCTTCGGTGCCTTCAAGGCGTACTTCGCGACGGGCATCGACGGCATCTTCTCGGACAACCCGGACACCGCGCTGCTCGCGGCCGCCGACTTCGTCAACGGCTGATCGCCCGGCCCCGGTTGGGGTGAGAGACGGCCGCTCCGGCAACCTGCCGCCGGGGCGGCCGCGTCACGGCGGACATGACCACCCAGCTCATCCCCGCACTGCGTCCGCTCCTCGCCGCCGAGGCGTCCGCCGCCGCCCTGGGCTCCGGCGCCGACCCCGGTGACCTCGAACAGGCCGTCTGGCTGCGCCTCCTGGAGCGGATGGACGCCGACGACCCACCTGCCGACCCGGCCGCCTGGCTGCGCGGCGCCGTCGCCGCGGAGGCGCGGCGCAGCCGGCGTACGGCGGAGCGCGAGGTGCGGTACGCGACCGAACCCGCCGACGACATCGAGTGCGGCCCCGAGCAGCGCGCCCTGCGGGCCGACCGGGACCGCACCCTGTACGCGGCGGTCCGCAGGCTGCCCGGCCGCTGCCCCGGCATCATGGCCGCACTCCTGTCCCCCGAGGACCTCACCTACCGGGAGATCGCAGGCGAGTTGGGAATGTCACAGGGCAGTCTGGGGCCGGAACGTTCCCGATGCCTGGGATGCCTGCGCAGAATGCTCGCGGCGGAGGTTGCAGCTCCTGAACCGCGGGGAAAGGAGCGTTAGACAACCGGCGGAGCAGGTGAGCGGGAGGCATGCACACATGGGCATGAGTGTGACGATCTCGGCGGCGGACGGACAGGACGCCGAGAAGATCCTCAAACTGCAGTACCTGTGCTACCAGAGCGAGGCCGAGCTGTACGGCGACTACTCCATCGAGCCGCTCACACAGACCCTCGACTCCATCAAGGCCGAACTGGCCACGGGCGACGTCCTGGTGGCGCGGCTCGGCGACGAAGTGGTGGCCTCCGTGCGCGGCACGGTCGACCCCGACGGCACGGCGCGGATCAACAAGCTCATCGTCCACCCCCGGATGCAGCGGCACGGACTGGGCGGCCGGCTCCTGGAAGCGATAGAGCAGCGGCTCGGCGCGGGCGGCACCACCAAGTGCTTCCAGCTCTTCACCGGGCACCGCAGCGAGCAGAACCTGCAGCTCTACCGCAAGCACGGCTACACCGCGGTGGGCACCCGGCGGGTCAACGAACGCCTGACGCTGGTCACGCTCTCCAAGGACACGGAGGCCGACACCTACGTCGCTAGCGCGTAGCCCTGCGCGCCTTGTTCAGCCAGAACATGGCGGTGACCGGCAGGATCACCGGGATGAACAGATAGCCCATGCCGAAGTCCGACCAGACCGTGGCGTCGGGGAAGGCGGACGGCTCGACGAGCGTCCACGTGCCCACGGCGAGGACGCCCACCAGCTCGGCGGCGCAGCACACCAGCGCCGCCCTGCGGGCCTTCTCGCCGCCACGGACCAGCGAGTACGTGATGAAGCCGTAGACGAGCCCGGCGATCGCGGACAGCGTGTACGCGAGCGGGGCCTTGTCGAAGTCCGACGAGATCTGCACGGCGGAGCGCGACACGGCGCCGACGACCATCACGCCGTACAGCCAGACCAGGAGGATGCCGGGTCCGGTGATGAGCTTCTGGCGGGCCGGAGCCGCCCCGTCCTTGCCGGGCTCGGTCACCGTCACCTCAGCCTCCCCAGATGTCGTAGAGCCGCACTTCGAGCACGGCGAGGACCACGCCACCGGCGGCGACGGTGATCGAGCCCCAACGGGTGCGCTCCGCAAGCGACATGAAGCCCGCCGCCGGGATGCAGGCGAACGAACCGATCAGATACGCCACGAAGATCGTCGTGCCCTGTGCGGGCTCCTCGCCGCGGGCCAGCTGGACGATGCCGACGATCAGCTGGAGGGTGGCGAGCAAGGTCACCACGCCCATCCCGATGAAGTGCCAGTCCTTGGTCGGCTGGTCCCGGTAGGCGGCGAAACCGCACCACGCGGCGAGCGCGAGCGCGGCCACGGAGGTCGCGATCGTCAGGGCAACAAGCATGCCGTCGACTTTATTACGGGCCCTTCGACCCGATGCGCCCGCCCCAGGGGTGCCCCGTAGGCTCGGACACCATGAAGATCCAGGCTGAAGCGCTCTTGTTCGACAACGACGGAACCCTCATCTCCTCCCTGGAGTCGGTGTACCGCTGCTGGACGCGCCTGGCGCAGGAGTACGGAATCACCGCCGAGGAGTTCGCCCGCGTCGAGCTGCACGGCCGCCCCGCCGTCGAGATCATCGCCGACCTGCTGCCCGCCGAGCGCGTGGCGGAGGCCGTCGTACGCATCGAAGAGCTCGAGGTCTCGGACGTCGCCGGCGGCGTCGAGCTGCTCCCCGGCACCCTCGAACTGCTCGGGTCGCTGCCCCCGGAGCGCTGGGCCGTCGTCACCTCCGCCGGGCGCCGCCTCGCAGAGGCCCGGCTCGCGGAGGTCGGCATCCGCCCGAAGATGCTCATAGCCGCCGACGACATCACGCGCGGCAAGCCCGACCCGGAGCCCTTCCTGCTCGCCGCACGGAAGCTCGGCGTCGACCCGGCGCGCTGCGTGGTGTTCGAGGACGCGCCCGCCGGTCTCACGGCGGGGCGCGCGGCAGGCATGACGACCGTGGCGTTGACCACAACGCACCAGGCCCACGAGCTCTCCGCGGACGTCCTCGTCAAGGACCTCTCGGACGTGTCCGCGCAGGCCATCGCGGGTGGCGTGGAGATCACCACCCAGGACTGAGCAAGGGACCGCGGGTGTCCGCGCCTGTCCACCGGCTGTCCGTATACCGGACAGCGGTGGCGGGCGGCGAGCGCACGCGTGTTTTACTTGTCCGCATGACCACGACGAGCTACCGCACCCCTGCGACCGAGGCGATCACGACGCCCGGTGCTCGTTGTATGTGTCGAATGTGCGCCTTCTGAGGGCCCCCGCACCACCCCTGAGCCTCGCGCCCCGAAGCGAAGCCGCTGTGCCACGCCCCTACGCGACGTACGCCCGATGTACATGACGTAGGAAGCGAGCCTGCCCCGCGCACACGTCCTCCGGTTCTTTTCGCCACCGCGAGAAACCGTGCCGCGTTCCCCACGAATGCCCCGTGCCCGGCTCCACCCGGCCGTGCACTCGACAGTGACGGAAACCCCTGTGATCACCACTTCCGGCCTCACCAAGGTCTACCGCTCACGCGGTCGTGAAGTAACTGCTCTCGACGGCGTCGATCTGCACGTCCGCGAAGGCGAGGTGTACGGCGTCATCGGCCAGTCAGGCGCCGGAAAGTCCTCGCTGATCCGCTGCGTCAACCTCCTTGAGCGTCCCACCTCCGGCACCGTGACGGTCGCAGGACAGGACCTCACCGCGCTCGCCGGCCGCGGGAGCCGCGCGAGCAAGGACCTGCGCCGCGCCCGCAGCCGCATCGGCATGGTCTTCCAGCACTTCAACCTGCTGTCCTCGCGCACCGTGCAGGACAACGTCGAACTGCCCCTGGAGATCCTCGGCCTCAGCGGCGCCGAGCGCTCCCACAAGGCCCTTGAACTGCTCGACCTGGTCGGCCTCGCCGACAAGGCCAAGTCCTACCCGGCGCAGCTCTCCGGCGGCCAGAAGCAGCGCGTCGGCATCGCCCGCGCACTCGCCGGCGACCCGAAGGTGCTGCTCTCCGACGAGGCGACAAGCGCCCTCGACCCGGAGACCACCCGCTCCATCCTCCAGCTCCTTCGTGACCTCAACCGGCAGCTCGGCCTGACCGTCCTGCTGATCACGCACGAGATGGACGTCGTCAAGAGCGTCTGCGACTCCGCCGCCCTGATGGAGCGCGGACAGATCGTCGAGTCCGGCACCGTCACCGAACTGCTCGCGACGCCCGGCTCCCAGCTGGCCGCCGCGCTCTTCCCGGTCAGCGGCGAAGCCACGGGCGAGGACCGCACCGTCGTCGACGTGACCTTCCACGGCGAGGCCGCGACCCAGCCGGTCATCTCCCAGCTGTCGCGCACGTACAACATCGACATCTCGATCCTCGGCGCCGCGATGGACACCGTCGCAGGCCGGCAGGTCGGCCGCATGCGGATCGAACTGCCGGGACGCTTCGAGGAGAACGTCGTCCCGATCGGCTTCCTGCGCGAGCAGGGCCTTCAGGTCGAGGTCGCCGGACATGAAGCGTCTGTACCGCAGGACGCCACGCTGCTGGTCAAGGAAGGTGCCAAGTGACCTGGTCGGAGACGCAGCCCCTGCTGGAGCAGGCCTGTTGGGACACCCTCTACATGGTCGGCTGGTCGACGCTGATAGCCGTCGTCGCCGGACTGCCGCTCGGCATCCTGCTCGTCCTCACCGAGCGCGGCGGTCTCCTGCAGAACGCCTTCCTCAACAAGGCGATCGGGCAGATCGTGAACATCGTCCGCTCGATGCCTTTCATCATCCTCATGGTCGCGCTGATGGGCTTCACGCGCTGGATCGTCGGGACCACGATCGGCCGCGAGGCCGCCCTCGTGCCGCTCGCCATCGGCGCCATCCCGTTCTTCGCGCGGCTCGTCGAGACCTCGATCCGCGAGGTCGACGGCGGGCTCGTCGAGGCCGTCCAGTCGATGGGCGGCTCCACCTGGACCGTCGTACGCAAGGTCCTCGTCCCGGAGTCGCTGCCCTCGCTGATCGCGGGCGCCACCACCACGATCGTCGCCCTCATCGGCTACTCCGCGATGGCGGGCACGGTCGGCGGCGGCGGCCTCGGCGACCTCGCGCTTCGCTACGGCTACCAGCGCTTCGAGACCGAGCTGATGTGGATCACCGTGGCGATCCTCGCCGTGGTCATCTCGATCATCCAGTTCGCGGGCGACTACGCGGCCCGCAGCCTGCACCAGCGAGGTGGCAAATCCGGCGCCGCACCGCGCCTGCGCTTCCTCAAGGTCGCGCCCTCGAAGGCTTCCTGACCTCACTGAAGGCTTCTGAACCCACCCCGCACACCCACGCGGGGCTGCACCACAGAGCACCATCCATGGAGAAAGGCACTTTTCGTGCGTAACACCGCCAAGATCACCACCGCTGTCCTCGCCACCGGAGCCCTCACCCTCGGGCTCTCCGCCTGCGGCTCCGACAAGGACTCCGCAGGGGACAAGGACGGCAAGCTCATCGTCGCCGCCACCCCGACGCCGCAGGGCGAGATCCTGGACTACGTCCAGAAGAACCTCGCCAAGAAGGCCGGCCTCGACCTCGAGGTCAAGGAGTTCACCGACTACGTCACGCCGAACACCGCCGTCCAGCAGGGCGAGGTCTTCGCGAACTACTTCCAGCACAAGCCGTACCTCGACGACTTCAACAAGAAGAACGGCACGGACATCGTGCCCGTCCCCGGGGCCACGGTTCACCTGGAGCCGCTCGGCGTGTACTCCAAGAACCTCAAGAAGCTCGGTGACCTGAAGGACGGCGCCACCGTCGCCGTCCCGAACGACACCACCAACGAGGCCCGCGCGCTCAAGCTCCTCGCGGACAACGGCCTCATCGAGCTCAAGAAGGGCGTCGGCTACGAGGCCACCCCCAAGGACATCGCCAAGAACCCCAAGAACATCAAGTTCAAGGAGCTCGAGGCCCCCACGCTGCCCCGCAGCCTGGGTGACGTCGACGCCGCGGTGATCAACGGCAACTACGCCCTGGAGGCCAAGCCCGCGCTCAGCCCCGCCAAGGACGCCCTCGTCGCCGAGAAGGCCAAGGACAACCCCTACGGCAACTTCCTCGCCGTGAAGAAGGGCGACGAGAACGACCCGCGCGTGAAGAAGCTCGCCAAGCTCCTCACCTCGCCCGAGGTCAAGAAGTTCATCGACGACAAGTACGACGGCGCCGTCGTAGCGGCGTTCTGATCATGCGTACGCCCGTCATGGCAGCCGCGGCCGGGGTACTCGCCCTGTCGCTCGGCCTGACCGCCTGCGGCTCCGAGTCGGGCACGGGAGGCGGCGACGGCGACACGCTCGTCGTCGGCGCCCCCCCGACCCCGGCCGGCGAAGTCCTCACGTACATCAAGGACAACCTCGCGAAGAAGGAGGGACTCGACCTCCGGATCACGGAGTTCACCGACTATGTCGCACCGAACACCGCGCTCCAGGAAGGCTCCCTCGACGCCAACCTCTACCAGCACGCCCCGTACTTGAAGGACTTCAACGAGTCCAAGAAGACGGATCTCGCGCCGGTGACCGAGGTCTATCTGCCGCCGATGGGGGTGTACGCGAAGGAGACGAAGGACGTCGCCGACCTGCCGGCCGGTGCGACCGTCGCCGTTCCCAACGACACCACCAACGAGGGCAGGGCGCTGCAACTCCTCGCGTCCAAGGGCGTCATCGGGCTCAAGAAGGGCGTCGGCGGCACCGCGACGCCCCAGGACATCACGTCCAACCCGAAGAAGCTCACCATCAAGCCGTTGGAGCCCGCCCAGTTGCCGCGTTCCCTGGAGGACGTCGACGCCGCGGTCATCAACAACAACTACGCCCTCGACGCCGACTTGAGCCCCAAGAAGGACGCCATCCTTCTCGAGTCGCCCAAGGACAATCCGTACAACAACGTGCTCGCCGTCAAGAAGGGCGACGAGGACGATCCACGGGTCAAGAAGCTGGCCAAGCTGCTCACTTCACCCGAGGTGAAGCAGTTCATCGAGGACAAGTACAAGGGCTCCGTCCTGCCCGTCGCAGCGAGCTGACGCACAGTCCGTTTCCGCCCTCACCACGGGGTCCTCTCCTGATGAAGGAGCGGACCCCGTGGTGCGTCTGCGCGGCGGCATGCTGCATGCTGGCCTCTTCAGCAGGCCCGAGGGTTCCAGGTTACGGAGCAGCGCATGACTACACCCTTCTCGGTGTTCCCCGACATCTCCATCAGCACGGAGCGGTTGGTGCTGCGCCCGTTCGAGGACGCCGACGTCTCCGCGTACGCGGAGATGATGAACGACGAGCTGGTCACCGCCTGGACGTCCGTGCCCGCGCCCTACACCGAGGCCCACGCCCGCCGCTGGATCACCGAACTCGCGCCCGCCGAGCGCACCGAGGGCCGCGGCATCGTCCTCGCCGTCACCGAGTTCCTCACCCAGCGCCTGGTCGGCATCGTGCAACTGCGGGACACCGACTGGCGCGTGCGCTCCAGCGAACTCAGTTACGTGATCGCCCCCTGGGCCCGCGGCGAGGGCTATGCCTCCGAGGCGGCGCTCGCCACCGCCCAGTGGCTCTTCAACGACCAGCGCTTCGAGCGCATCGAGCTGCGCACCGCCGCCGACAACACCGCCGCCCAGCAGGTCGCGCAGAAGATCGGCTGCATCAGCGAGGGCGTCCTGCGGGGCGCCTGGATAGCGCGTACGAGGAACGGCGGCGATCCGTTCGGCGGCTGGCTCGACGTCCGGACCGACCTCATCGTGTGGAGCCTGCTCCCCGAGGACCTGGAGGGCGTCGGCGAGCAGCTCGCGGACAGCGGATTCAACGCGTTCTCCGACTGGAACTGACCCCTCGGCCACCGCCGGATCCCACCAGGTACGCTCGCCCCTGGCCGCAGGCGCGGTTGCCCCCTGCACCTAACCGGCCCGCACTGCCGACCCGCGAGAACCCAGGAGACCGACGAAGATGGCCGACCGCGTCACGGTGATCGGCTGGGACGGCTCGCCGCTGACCGCCGCCGCGCGCTCGGCGCTCGGCGCCGCCACCCTCGTCGCGGGCGCCGCCCACCACCTGGCGCTCGCCGAAGTGCCCCCGGCCGCCGAAAGGATCCGCCTGGGCAGCGTGAGCCTGGCCGCCCGCCGCATCGCCGCCCACCGCGGCACCGCAGTGGTCCTCGCCGACGGAGACCCCGGCTTCTTCGGCGTCGTACGCACCCTGCGCGCCCCCGAATTCGGCCTCGAGGTCGAGGTGGTGCCCGCCGTCTCCGCCGTCGCCCAGGCCTTCGCCCGCGCCGGGATGCCCTGGGACGACGCCCAGGTCGTCGTCGCCCACCCGCGCACCCTGCGCCGGGCCGTGAACGTCTGCCGCGCGCACACCAAGGTCGCCGTCCTGACCTCGCCCGGCGCGGGCCCCGCCGAGCTCGGCCTGCTCCTCCAGGGCGTCCACCGCACCTTCGTGATCTGCGAGGAGCTCGGCACCGAGCGCGAACAGGTCACCGTCCTCACCTCGGACAAGGCCGCCGACCACACCTGGCGCGACCCGAACGTCGTCATCGCCATAGGCGGCCCGTTCGCCGCGTCCGACACCGGCTGGATCGCCGGGCGCGACCCGGGCACCCCGCGCGGCTGGGCGCTGCCCGCATCCGCGTACGGCGGCGACGCCCAGCTCGGCGAGGGCGAGAGCGACCGGCTGCGGGCCGCCCAACTCGCCCGCATCGGGCCGCGCGTGGGCGACCTCGTCTGGGACATCGGCTGCGGCAGCGGCGCCTTCACCGCGGAGGCCGCCCGGTTCGGCGCCGCGGTCATCGCCGTCGACCGCGACCCCGACGCCTGCGCCCGCACAACGGCCGTTTCCCGCCATTTCGGCGTACAGCCGCAGATTGTGCACGGCACGGCCCCGCATATCCTCGAAGACCTGCCCGAACCCGATGTCGTACGCGTCGGGGGCGGGGGAGCCGCGGTGGTCTCCGCCGTCGCCGACCGCCGCCCCGCGCGCATCGTGACGCACGCGTCGACGCGCGACGAGGCCGAACTCATCGGCAGGGACCTGACGGAGCACGGATACGTCGTGGAGTGCGCCCTGCTGCAGTCCGTCGAGCTCGACACGCGCGCGTGGACGGAGCGGGAGCGGACCGTCGTCTTCGTCCTCTCCGGACAGTTGGCCGATCGCGCCCCGTGACCCTGCCACCGCAGGGCGCGAGGTAGGCTGGCCGATCGTTGTACCGCACCAGAGCGTCCGGCAAATAGTTGGTCAATGTCCGGAAAGCTCGCCCGTTTTGGGGGGTGTGTGGTACGGCATGACCGGAGGGCGCGCAACGTGGCGCAGTCCACAGCGGGCCGTTGCGGATCAAGCTGCCATGACGGCAGGCCGACCGGGACAATGCCTGTTGTCCGTACGCGGTTCGTGCCGCGCGGCACGCACGCTCGTTGAGAATGACGGGCGGTTGGTGCGCCGCTCCGGGCAATGGGGCTTCCCCGGCCGAAGGCCGATGGGTGGTCGAAGAAGCACTAACCGATGGGCGAGGGGTTAAGCATGACCGACACCGGCCAGGTCCCGGCCGAGGGACTGCCGGAGAACGCAGGCTTGGTGGAGCAGCCGGGCGTCGCCGCCCCGGGCGCCTTCACCTACCTCGACCCCTCCGAGAATCCCGCCGATGGCGTCGCCTCCGCCGAGGACGACGACCTGCTCCTGATGCCGGGCGCGCAGGGCGCCTGGAGCGAGGCGCAGCCGGCACCACAGCAGCCGCAGGCCGCCGCCTACGCCGTCGCCCAGCAGGGGAGCGGTCAGCAGCCCGTGGCCGATCCGTCCCTGGGCGGCCAGCCCGTGGCCGCGCAGCCGCAGACCGCGCAGCCGCAGGCCGCGCACCAGCCGGGCCCGCACGAGACGGCGGGCCGTGACAGCGGCTCGGTCGATCTCAACGGCGTCCAGCTGCCCGGCGCGACGGGCCCCGCGCCCGCCTCGCACGCCGGTCCCGCCCGCCGCCCGCTGCACCGCGGGCCGTCGGGCCCCGCCGTGCCCGACGGCACGGGCAGCCCCGTCCGTTCGCTCGCCGACCGCGGGCCCGCCGGAGCGCCGCAGCACGCCGTGCCCGCGCGGCATGCGGGGCCGCCGACCGTCGGCCCCGAGTACCTCGACATCCCTCGCGACGGCGAGGGGATACTGCCGGGTCCGCAGCTCGGCGAGATCCCGCCGCAGGGGGCGACGCCGTGGACGCCGCAGCCGCAGCCGCAGGCTGAGCAGGCCGGGCAGGCCGGGCAGGCCGAGCAGTTCGCGCAGTCTTCGCAGCACGGGCAGCCGGTCGCACCAGCAGAAACGGTCGTCCCGGACGCCACACCCGCACCTCAGAACCCACAGAACGCACAGCCCACACCGGTAGCGCAGGAAGCACAGGTCCCGCAGAGCACGCCGGACGTACTCGCGCCCGAGGCCCCGCAGCCCGCACCGGCCGCCGCCGAGCTGCCCGAACCCACGCCCGCCGCAACGCCCGCCGCCGGCACCCCCGCGGCCGCCTTCCCGCAGGCCGCGGACGACGGTGAGCCCGCGTTCGCCGCCGAGGCGCTGGACGTCCCGGGTGCGCAGGACGCGGATCAGCTGTCGGCCACCGGCCAGGCCGTGCCGCCGCCGGTCGCGGACCAGCAGGTACCCGTGCCGGAGGCGAGCCAGGAGTTCCCGCTCGCCCCCGACGGGGCGCAGTTGTCAGCCGTGGGCATGCCCGCCCACGAGGCTGCCGCCGGTCAGCAGCAGTTCGCCGTCGCCGCCGCGCAGCCCTGGGCGGACGCACCGGTTCCGGGCGACGGGCACCTCCCGCACGCCGGGCAGGGCCCGCAGATCCCGCAGGCCGTCCAGCCCACGGACGCCCCGATGGCCCCCACGCCCGCGCCGCTCGGCCAGTTCGTGCCGGTCGAGGGCTCGGTACCGATGACGCCGCACCTCGCACCGACGCCTCCGCATCCGCATCCGGTGGCCGTGCCCCCGGAGCACTTCGAGGCCCAACAGCCGGAGCCCGCCGAGGCCGAGCCGGCCGCAGAGGCCGCACCGCAGGCGGACGCCCCGGAGACGCCGGGCACCCCGGAGACCCCGGCTCCTGTGGAAGCCGCCGAGGTCCCCCAGGTCGTCGAGGCCCCGCAAGTCGCCGAGGTCATCGAGACCGCCGAGGCCCCCGAGCCCGCGGTCAAGGCCGCACCCCAGCCCGCTGCCACCGTGCCGGCCCCTCGTGACGGCGCGGCATCCATGGCAGGGACGCCCGTACCGGCCGCGGCGGCAACTCCCGTACCGGACACGGCAGAAGCACCCGTCGCCGCCGAGGCGCCGGAGCCCGTGGCCGAGGCAGCCGAACCGGAAGCGGAACCGGAACCGGCGGTCGAAGCCGAAGCTGAAGCTGAAACCGAAGCAACAGTGGCAGTCGAGGCCGAGCCCGCCGAACTGCCCGAGCCCGCCACCCCGGTGGAGCCCGCGGACGAGCCCGCTCCCGTCCAGGCGGCAGAGCCCGCCGAGCCGGTGGACCCGGCTCAGCCGACCCACCCGGCGGAGTCCGCCGCGGCCCCCGGCTACGACGACGCCGAACGCGAAGCCGTCCTGCGCGTCATGCGCGAGCGCCGCGACATCCGCAACGGCTTCCGCGGCGACCCGATCCCGCACGAGGTCCTGCTCCGCGTCCTGGAGGCGGCCCACACGGCGCCGTCCGTCGGCCACTCGCAGCCCTGGGACTTCGTCGTCATCCGCTCGGCGGAGACCCGCCGCACCATGCACGAGCTGGCGATGCGCCAGAAGGACGCGTACGCCAAGTCGCTCCCCAAGGGCCGTGCCAAGCAGTTCAAGGAACTGAAGATCGAGGCCATCCTCGACACCCCGGTGAACATCGTCGTCACCGCCGACCCGACCCGCGGCGGCCGCCACACCCTGGGCCGCCACACGCAGCCGCAGATGGCTCCGTACTCCTCGGCCCTGGCCGTCGAGAACCTCTGGCTCGCGGCGCGCGCCGAGGGCCTCGGCGTCGGCTGGGTCAGCTTCTTCGACGAACGCGAGATGGTCAGAACCCTCGGTCTTCCCGAGCACCTCGAAGTGGTGGCCTATCTCTGTGTCGGATACGTCGACGAGTTCCCGGAGGAGCCCGAGCTGATGCAGGCAGGCTGGTCCAAGCGCCGCCCGCTCTCCTGGGTCGTACACGAGGAGACGTACGGCCGGCGCGCGCTTCCCGGCGAGGACCCGCACGACCTGCTGGCCGAGACCGTCTCCAACATCCGCCCGCTGGACGCGAAGGCGCTCGGCGAGGCGTGGGAACGCCAGAAGAGGATGACGAAGCCGCCGGGCGCGCTCGGCATGCTGGAGATCATCTCGGCGCAGCTCTCGGGCCTCTCCCGGCAGTGCCCGCCGCCGATCCCGGAGCCCGCGGCCGTCGCGATCTTCGCGGGCGACCACGGCGTGCACGCCCAGGGCGTCACGGCCTGGCCCCAGGAGGTGACGGCCCAGATGGTCGCCAACTTCCTCGGCGGCGGCGCGGTCTGCAACGCCTTCGCCAACCAGGTGGGCGCCGAGGTCTGCGTCATCGACGTGGGCGTGGCCAGTGAACTCCCGGCGACGCCGGGCCTGTTGCCCCGCAAGGTGCGCGCGGGCACGGCGGACATGACGACCGGTCCCGCGCTGACCCGCGAGGAGGTCAAGGCTGCGATCGAGGTAGGCATCGAGACGGCCCGCGACCTCGTCGCGGCAGGCAACAAGGCCCTGCTCACCGGCGAGATGGGCATCGCGAACACGACGGCGTCCGCGGCGCTCATCGCCGTCTACACGGACGTGGACGCGGCGGAGGTCACCGGCCGCGGCACCGGCATCAACGACGAGATGCACACCCGCAAGGTCGAGGTGGTCCGCCGCGCCCTGGACCTGCACAAGCCGGACCCGGCCGACCCGATCGGCGTCCTCGCGGCGATCGGCGGCCTGGAGCACGCGGCGATGGTCGGCCTCCTCCTGGGCGGAGCCTCCCTCCGAACTCCCGTCATCCTGGACGGCGTGAGCGCCGGCGCGGCGGCCCTGGTCGCCCGAGCCATCGCCCCCGAGGTCCTCGCGGCCTGCATCGCGGGCCACCGCAGCGCGGAGCCGGGCCACGTGGCGGCCCTGAACAAGCTGGGCCTGCGCCCGCTGGTCGACCTGGACCTCCGCTTGGGCGAGGGCACAGGAGCCCTGCTCGCCCTCCCGGTGGTCCAGAGCGCGGCAAGGGCGATGCACGAGGTGGCAACGTTCGACTCGGCAGGGGTGACGGAGAAGTAGCCGCTCCGTTTGTGGGCAGGCGTTCCGCACGGCGGAACGGGTGGGCACAAACGACCCACGGCCCGCAGACGAACAGGGGTCCGGGGCGAAGCCCCGGTTTCGGGAAGGGGCGGGCTGGGGGAGAGAACCCCACCCCGCCCCAGCCATACTGAACCTGCACGTCAAAGCTTGAACGCAGCCGCTCCACCGCCGCAGCGGCCCGCACAACCCCCCGCCTCGCGAGGAGCCGCAACGCCATGGCAGAAAACCCCGCCTACCCCGTAGGCCTCCGCCTCACCGGCCGCCGCGCGGTCGTCCTCGGCGGCGGCCAGGTGGCCCAGCGCCGCCTCCCCGCCCTCATCGCGGCAGGCGCCGACGTCCTCCTCGTATCGCCGACCGCGACACCCTCCGTAGAGGCGATGGCGGACGCGGGCGAGATCACCTGGGAGCGCCGCCCCTACGCGGAGGGCGACCTCAAGGACGCCTGGTACGCCCTCATCGCCACCGGCGACACCGAGGCGAACACCGCGGCCTCCGCGGAAGCGGAAGCGCACCGCGTCTGGTGCGTACGTTCCGACGACGCCGACGCGGCCACGGCCCTGACCCCCGCGACCGGCCGCTCCGAAGGCGTCACGGTCGCCGTCCTCACCACGGACATCCACGGCCGCGACCCCCGCCGCACCGCCGCCATCCGGGACGCGGTCGTCGAGGGCCTGCGCGACGGCACGCTCGTGGCCCCCCACCACCGCACCCGCACCCCCGGCGTCGCCCTCGTCGGCGGCGGTCCCGGCGACCCGGACCTGATCACGGTCCGCGGCCGCCGCCTGCTCGCCGAGGCGGACGTGGTCATCGCCGACCGGCTCGGCCCGCGCGACCTCCTCGACGAACTGCCGCCGCACGTCGAGGTGATCGACGCCGCGAAGATCCCGTACGGCCGTTTCATGGCCCAGGAAGCCATCAACAACGCCCTCATCGAGCACGCCAAGCAGGGCAAGTCGGTCGTCCGCCTCAAGGGCGGCGACCCCTTCGTCTTCGGCCGCGGAATGGAGGAGGCCCAGGCGCTCGCCGAGGCAGGCATCCCCTGCACGGTCGTCCCCGGCATCTCCAGCTCGATCTCGGTCCCGGGCGCCGCGGGCATTCCCGTCACGCACCGCGGTGTCGCCCACGAGTTCACGGTGGTCAGCGGCCACGTGGCCCCGGACGACGAGCGCTCCCTGGTCGACTGGCCGTCCCTGGCCAAGCTGCGCGGCACCCTCGTCGTCCTGATGGGCGTGGACAAGATCGGCAGGATCGCCGAGGCGCTCACCGCGCACGGCAGGTCGCCCGAGACCCCCGTCGCCCTCATCCAGGAAGGCACGACCGCGGCCCAGCGCCGCGTGGACGCCACCCTCGCCACGGTCGCCGCCCAGGTCGCGGCGCACGAGGTGAAGCCGCCGGCGGTCATCGTCATCGGCGACGTGGTGAACGTGGGCCCCGGCCGCTCGACGTGACGGTGCACAGCCCCGCGTAACCACCACGAGCCCCAACGTAACCACCGGTAACCCAACCTGCCCCCGGGCGTTGGCACCACACCCAGGACAAGGCAGTATCACCCTGTGGCTGATCTCATCACCGTTGACGACCCCGCCGACCCGCGCCTGCGCGACTACACGGGCCTGACCGACGTAGAACTGCGCCGCAAGCGCGAACCCGCCGAGGGCCTGTTCATCGCCGAGGGCGAGAAGGTGATCAGGCGCGCCAAGCAGGCGGGCTACGAGATGCGCTCGATGCTGCTCTCCGCGAAGTGGGTCGACGTCATGCGGGACGTCATCGACGAGGTCCCGGCTCCCGTGTACGCGGTCAACCCGGACCTCGCCGAGCAGGTCACCGGCTACCACGTGCACCGCGGCGCCCTCGCCTCGATGCAGCGCAAGCCGCTGCCGACCGCCGACGAACTCCTGACCACGGCCCGCCGCGTCGTGGTCATGGAGTCGGTCAACGACCACACCAACATCGGCGCGATCTTCCGCAGCGCCGCCGCCCTCGGCATGGACGCGGTCCTGCTCTCACCGGACTGCGCCGACCCGCTCTACCGCCGCTCGGTGAAGGTCTCCATGGGCGCGGTCTTCTCCGTCCCCTACGCCCGCCTCGAATCCTGGCCCAAGGGCCTGGACGGCGTACGCGAAGCGGGCTTCAACCTCCTCGCGCTCACCCCGGACGAGAAGGCGAAGACCCTGGACGAGGCGGCGCCGCACCGCATGGACCGGGTCGCGCTGATGCTGGGCGCGGAGGGCGACGGCCTCTCCACCCAGGCCCTGGTCGCCGCCGACGAATGGGTCCGCATCCCGATGGCCCACGGCGTCGACTCGCTCAACGTGGGAGCGGCCGCGGCGGTCGCCTTCTACGCCGTGGCGACGGGCCGCCCTCAGCTCTGAGAACCCGGCCCCGGGCCTTTTGCCTGCTGCACCGCACGCACATCGTGTACGCCGCTGTCGCCGAGCCCCTGCGCGGGCCCCTGGCACCCCTGCGCCGCCGCGATGCCGAGGGCCACCAGGAGCGTCACGACGACGAACACGAAGAGCCGCTGCCGCAGCAGCCGCGGATTGGCGGGCCTGCGGCCCGTGCCGGTGGTCCGGGGCCCGGATCTGCCACCGGAGCGTGTGGTGTTCCTGGACGGCGCGGGACGCGAACCCGACCGGGAGGAACCGGTACGTGAGGAACCACCGGTCCGTGACGCACCCGGCCGCGACGAGCTGGGCCGCGGCGGGGGAGTGCCCTGCGGATGACGCCGCTGGGTGCGCGGGTCCGTGTACTCCTCGGCGAACCGTCCCGTGGGCCTGTCCTGGTCGTGCCGGGGCGCGGGCGGCCGTACGTCGCTCAGCCCGCCCTGGGCCTCACGGGCCGCGATCTCCTTGAGCCTGAGCGACAGTTGGAGCGTGCTTGGCCGCTCCTCCGGGTCCTTGGCGAGGCAGGCCCGGATGAGCGGGGCGAGCGCGTCCGGAACCCCGCCGAGCTGCGCCTCCTCATGGACGACCCGGTAGAGCATGACCTCCGAACTGCCGTGCCCGAAGGGCGAGTCCGCCATCCCCGCGTACGCGAGCGTGGCGCCCAGGGCGAACACGTCGGTGGCGGGGGTGACGGCGGCGCCGCGCACCTGCTCGGGCGCGAGGAAGCCGGGCGACCCGACGGCCGTACCGACGTGGGTCAGCGTCGAGGCGCCGGTCGCCCAGGCGATCCCGAAGTCAATGATCCGCGGCCCCTTCGGGGACAGCAGGATGTTCGACGGCTTGAGATCACGGTGTACGACACCGGCCTCGTGCACGGCGACAAGACCCTCGGCAAGCGCCGAACCGACCACCGCCACCTCGGCCGCGGTGAGCGGCCCCTCGGCGGCGACCTTGTCGTGCAGGGAGGGCCCGGGAACGTACTGCGTGGCGAACCACGGCCGGTCGGCGTCGAGATCGGCGGCGACGAGGCGGGCCGTACAGCCTCCCCTGATCCGGCGGGCCGCGGACACCTCGCGCGCGAAGCGCGAGCGGAACTCCTGATCCTCCGCCAGATCGGGCCGGATCACCTTCAGGGCGACGCGCTGCCCCCGCCGGTCCGACCCCAGGTAGACGACACCCATGCCGCCGGCGCCCAGCCGCCTGTGCAGTCTGAACGAGCCGACGACACGCGGGTCCTCGCGCCGGAGCCGCATCATCGCCATGTCCATCCCCGCTGCCCGGTCCGTTGTCGTGCCACAGCTTACGTTTCCGCGGCCGGGCAGGTGCAGAGGCCGCGCCCTCGCGGCCCGACCGATTGTCAGTGCCGGGTGGGAAACTTGAAGAGTGCTCAGGGGACCGGGGAGGAACGGGCGTTGGCTCTGCCCTGCCTCCCAACCATCCATCGCTGAAGGGGGATTGATCCCGTGAAGGGTGATCGCGTGGAGATAGTCGTGGACGCCGGGGACACGACGCGGACGTACGAGGTGGTGGCGAGCCGAGCGGGCCGGCGGGTGGAGACGGCGGTCCGCAGAGGAGTCGTCGAAGTGAGCGAAGTCACCCGCAGCGGCTCCGTCGTGCGGACGGCACGGTTCATGGCGACGCGGGTGCTCGCCCTCGTCGAGCAGCCCGTCCCGCGGGAGGACACATCCGAGCAGGCCGCCCGCCCCCTCCGGGAAGACCCTGAGACCTAGGACCCCGTCTCCACCCATGGGAGTACATGAGGGGCGATCGGTCATCCTTCGGGAGGCCCGGCAATCGGTACGAGGGCATGACGCCCAGGAAGCTCCGCGCACCTAAATTTGAAGTCAAGCGGCGGGTGCAGCACTCGTCCCCCGAGGTCAGACACCCGCCGCTGCCAAGTTCATACAGACTCGGTCAGGAGAGGAACCATGGCGGACACGGCATCGCGAACGATGATCCGCACGCAGGGACGTAAGGCATTCGCCACGTTCGGCGTCCGCCCGTCCGGCACGCGCCATCCCCTGGTGGCGACGGCCATGGTTCTTCCCCTGGCGGCCCTGCTCGTAGTCGTCTTCGGCGGCTGGGAAGCGGTGGTCACACAGGCGTCGTCCGTGGGCGTGATGCTGGGGCGCTGAGCGGCGCCCCGGGCCCGGATGAGCGGTCCGGGCGGGGACATCCGGCCAGGAAACCCCGTGGGGACGGGGGTGCGGCGGACGGCAATGAGAAATGCCCGCGCAGCTGGGGAGCTGCGCGGGCACTTCTTTGCGCCTAAACCGGTGCCGCTCTCGCGTAGGTGGCTGGTCGCCGTGGGGGTTGCTCAATTGATGGTTGCGGGCACCGGGCCCCCGGAAGTTCCGGCTGCCAGTTTGTACCCTCTCGGGAAGACCCGTCGACGTACCCCGAGGGACTTGTGACCGCACTGCTGCCCGCCCTCACCGCCAAGGCCCGCTCCACGGCGCACACGACACCCTGCGTCTGCACCCCGGAAGGCGTCCTGGCGGACCGCGACGACGCGACCGTCATCCGCCACGGCGACACCGTGGCCAAGGCCCACGCCCCCGGCACGGACCCGGAAGAGCTGGCGGCCCGCCTGGACGTCGCCGCCGCACTGGGCGGCACCCTGCTCGCCCCGCTCAGGCCGACGCCGGTGGAGCTCCACGGCCGCCTCGTCACGTTCTGGCCCCACGGATCACCGGTGGACCGCGACAACCCCGACGCCGCCCCCTGGGAAGCCGCAGCCACCCTCCTCGCGGACCTGCACAAGGTGCCCGTCGCCAGGCTCCCGCACCCGCTCCCGGACATGCGCGGCCCCGCGAAGGCCGCCCGCGCCATGGCCCGCCTGCGTGCCGCAGGCCCGCATCCCGCCGCCGCCCCCGTCGAGCGCGCCTGGGTCACCCTCCCGGCCTGGGCCAGGGCCGAGGCCCCCGCGCCGTCCCGCAAGCACCTGTGCCACGGAGATCTGCACCTGGGCCAGCTGGTCCGTACCCCCGAAGGGCAGTGGCTGCTCATCGACGTGGACGACATCGGCCTGGGGGAGCCGGCCTGGGACCTGGCCCGCCCCGCCGCCTGGTACGCCTGCGGCCTCCTCGGCCCCGAGGAGTGGACGCGCTTCCTGACCGCCTACCAAGGCGCCGGCGGGCCCGCGATCCCCGCGGCGGGCGCCGACCCCTGGCCCGCCCTGGACGTCCCGGCCCGCGCCCTCACCGCCCAGACCGCCGCCCTGGCCGTCGCGAAGTCCGTCGCCCAGGAGCGGCCCCTCGACGAGATCGAGCAGGCCGTTGTCGACGCCTGTGATCGAATGGCCGCCCTCCCGCCGGAGTTGGCTCCCACCTCCACGAAGTAGGGTGCAACGCACCGAAGCCGGGCAGAGATCCGGCGAAGCAGTCACGACCGGCGAGGAGTTGAGCCGACCATGCAGTGTCCCAAGTGCCATGCACCGATGCACACGTACAACCGCAATGGCGTCCAGATCGAGCAGTGCAGCGGTTGCCGCGGGATATTCCTCGACTATGGCGAGCTCGAGGCCCTGAGCCGGGTCGAGTCCCAGTGGGGCGGCCAGCAGGCCCCGCCCCCGCCGCCCGCCCCGCAGGCGTACCCGGCCGCTCCCGCCCCGCAGTGGGGCGTTCCCCAGCACGGCGGTCACCACGGCGGCCACGGTGGGCACTACGGCCACAACAAGCGCCACAAGAGCTTCGGGCACATGCTCTTCTCCTCCTGACCGGGGAACGACGAAGCCCCCGGCCGTGGAGACGGCCGGGGGCTTCGTACGGATGGTGCGCGATACTGGGATTGAACCAGTGACCTCTTCCGTGTCAGGGAAGCGCTCTCCCGCTGAGCTAATCGCGCAGGTCAACCTGCGTGTGCTGCGTACTGCGTGCGCGATACTGGGATTGAACCAGTGACCTCTTCCGTGTCAGGGAAGCGCTCTCCCGCTGAGCTAATCGCGCGGGACGGTCCCACACCATACGGGACCAGGGGTTATTCAGTTCTGCGTGCGCGATACTGGGATTGAACCAGTGACCTCTTCCGTGTCAGGGAAGCGCTCTCCCGCTGAGCTAATCGCGCTTGGAGGTGGAGACGGGATTTGAACCCGTGTAGACGGCTTTGCAGGCCGTTGCCTCGCCTCTCGGCCACTCCACCAGGAGTGCGGGGTCTCGGGAAGATCCCCCACTTTCCTGCGAGCGGACGACCAGGTTCGAACTGGCGACCTCAACCTTGGCAAGGTTGCGCTCTACCAACTGAGCTACGTCCGCTTGTCTTTCCCGGTCCGCTTGCGCGTCCCGGCGACGTGTTGAACTCTAGCGGATTCCTGGGCCAGTACAAAAACGCGTTTGCGCAGCGTGCTGCGCTGTCACCGGCCCGGGGCGCCACCAGGACGCCGGTCATAGACTCGCAAGCGTGCACAGCCCCCCTCAGACGTCCTCCCAGCGGCCCTCCGGGGCGCCCCTGCCCATGGCGCGCTTCGGCGGCCTGGTGGCGACCGGCCTCACCGACGTGACCAGCGATCCCTCGGCCCTGGACTCCAGCGGCTTCTGGGCGGTCGCCGCGGATTTCGAGGGCGGCCTCGTCTGCGCCCGCTTCGACGACGTACGTGAAGAGCCGGTACCCGCCCCGGTGCCGGGGGCCTGGCGGGGGCCCGCCGCCGGTGACTGGACGTCCTCGCTCGACCGCACCGCGTACACGGAAGGCGTGCGGCGCGTGCGTGCGCACATCGCGGCCGGTGACGTCTACCAGGCGAACCTCTGCCGCGTGCTGTCCGCGCCGGTCCCGGACGGCGCCGACGTGGACGCCCTGACCGCTCTCCTCGCGCGCGGGAACCCCGCTCCGTACGCCGGAACGATCCGCCTGCCCGAGCACGGCGTGGACATAGCCACGGCGTCCCCCGAGCTGTTCCTGCGTCGCGAGGGGCGCGTCGTCGAGTCGGGGCCCATCAAGGGCACGGGCCGCACCGAAGCCGATCTTCTGGAGAAGGACTACGCCGAGAACGTCATGATCGTGGACCTCGTCCGCAATGACCTCGGGCGGATCTGCGTGACCGGTTCCGTCACCGTCCCCGACCTGTGCGTGGTCGAGAAGCACCCCGGGCTGGTCCATCTCGTCTCCACCGTCCGCGGCGAGCTCCGGCCCGACGCGGGCTGGCCCGAACTCTTCGCCGCGGCTTTCCCGCCCGGTTCCGTCACCGGCGCCCCCAAGTCCAGCGCCCTGCGCATCATCGACGCCCTGGAGACCGCGCCCCGCGGACCGTACTGCGGCGGCATCGGCTGGGTCGACGCCGACCGGGGCACCGGTGAACTGGCCGTCGGCATCCGCACCTTCTGGATCGACCGCGGCGAAGGCATGCTGCGGTTCGGCACCGGAGCGGGCATCACCTGGGGCTCGGACCCCGAGGGGGAGTGGCGGGAGACCGAGCTGAAGGCGGAAAGGCTGCTGGCGGTAGCGTCGGGGGCGTACGAAGTGAGTGGAGGGACCTCTTAAGTGAAGATCTGGCTCAATGGCGGGCTGCAGGACCTCGGTACCGCCCGTGTCTCCGTGCTCGACCACGGCCTGACCGTGGGCGACGGCATCTTCGAGACGGTGAAGACGGTCGACGGGCGGCCCTTCGCGCTGACCCGGCACCTGGACCGGCTTGCCCGCTCGGCGCGCGGCCTCGGCCTTCCCGAGCCGGACCTGGACGAGGTGCGCGCGGCCTGCGCCGCCGTGATCGACGCCAACCCGATGCCGCTGGGGCGGCTGCGCATCACCTACACCGGAGGCCTCTCGCCGCTCGGCTCGGACCGCGGTGACCAGGGCCAGACGCTGGTCGTCGCCCTCGGCGAGGCAGACAGGCGCCCCGACGCGACCGCCGTGATCACGGTGCCGTGGACCCGCAACGAACGTGGCGCGCTGACCGGCCTGAAGACCACGTCGTACGCCGAGAACGTCGTCGCCCTCGCGCGCGCCCACGAACAAGGCGCCTCTGAAGCGTTGTTCGGCAACACCGTGGGGCAGCTCTGCGAAGGCACCGGGTCGAACGTCTTCGTCGTGCTCGACGGTGAGATCCACACGCCGCCGGTCGCCTCCGGCTGTCTGGCGGGCATCACGCGCGCGCTGGCCGTCGACTGGACGGGCGCGCAGGAGACCGATCTGCCGCTCGACGTCCTGGACCGCGCCGACGAGGTGTTCCTGACCTCGACGCTCCGTGACGTCCAGGCCGTGCACCGGATCGACGGACGCGAACTGCCGGGCGCGCCGGGCCCGGTGACCGCCAAGGCGATGCGGATCTTCGACGAGCGTGCGGCGGACGACCTCGACCCGTGAGCCCCGAGAACCGGTGAAACCTGGTGACGGAGCGGCCGCGGGACGGGTACAACACCACTGATGACCACGACCCTGCGGCCGACCGGGCCGCTCCAAAAGAGCGCTGACGGCGCGAAGTCACGCACGTACGAAGTGTGTGTGAACAGCCGTCCGGTGGGCGGGATAGAACTCGCCACGCACCCCGTGTTCGGTCCCGCCGTCGCACAGATCAAGGATCTGCGCATCGACGAACCGGACCGCAGGCGCGGCCGCGGCACCGTCGCCGCGCTCGCCGCCGAGGAGGTGGCGCGCGGCTGGGGCTGCCGGCGGATCGAGACGATCGTGCCCGCAGAGGCCACGGCGGCCCACCGCCTCGTCACGTCCCTGGGCTATGTGGAGCGCAACCGCCACATGACCAAGACACTGGCCGCCGCGCCGCCCGCCCTGCCCGTGGGCGTCGAGGGACGGCCGATGAGCGAGGCCGCGTACGAGGTGTGGCTGGCGCGCAAGAAGGACGACTACGCGCACGACTGGATGGAGCGCGGCGTCCCCGAGGCCGAGGCGCGCGCCAAGTCCGACAGGGACCACGCCGACCACCTGGGGCAGGGGATCGCCACCCCGGGGGTGCGGCTCAGCGTCCTCGCCCACGCGGGCACGGAGGTCGGCACCCTGTGGCTGGCCCTGTACGACGACCCCGCGTTCGTCTTCGACGTCGAGGTCGACGCGGAGCACCGCGGCCAGGGGCACGGCCGTTCCCTGATGCTCCTCGCCGAGGCCCAGGCCCACGAGGCGGGCATCAGCCGCATCGGCCTCAACGTCTTCGCGGGCAACGCCCCGGCACTGCGCCTCTACCAGTCGCTGGGCTACGAGCCCGTCACGTACTACGTCTACAAGCCGCTGCTCTAGGCCAGCAGCCGGTCCGTGATCTCCTCGACGCGCTCGCGCAGGCCCTCCTGGCTCTTGCCGCCGTCCAGGCGTTGGCCGTCCACGACGTACGTCGGTGTGCCGGTGACGCCGATCGCCTTGCCCTCGGCCTGGTCGGCGTCGACGATCAGGATGTGCCGGCCGTCGATCAGGGCGGTGTCGAACTCCTCGGCGTCCAGGCCCAGTTCACGGGCCGTCTCGACGAGGACGGCCTCGCCCTTCTTGTCCAGATCCGCGACCTTCCCGAGCACCGCCTCGACGTACGGCCAGCCCTTGCCCTGCCCGAAGGCCTCCTCGGCGGCCTGGGCGGCGGCGAAGGCGTGCTTGTGCTTCTCGAGCGGGAAGTGGCGAAGGCGCAGTTCGACGCGGTCGCCGTACCGGGCGCGCAGGGCGTGTACGTCGTCGAGGGCGCGGGTGCAGTCCGGGCACTGGAGCTCGCACCAGACGTCGATGACCACGGGTCCTGCGGGGCCGGTGAGGTCGGCGGGGGAGGAGTCGTTCATGGGTTCAGTCTTCCACCGACCGGGACCTGCGGAGGATGCCGGACCCGGATATGTCCCTGAGGTCCGCCCAGGACGTGGCTCGGGAGGGCCCACCCGGTGCAGGATGGAAGGGACGACATTGTCACCGTTCACGCCCGCATGCCCTGGAGGACCGGATGATTGCCGAGACCGTCTGTTCCGCCGTGTCCGTGGCCGGCCTGGGCATCGCCGCCGTCACGGCCTACCGAAAGCGTTTCCTCGCGGCGACGCGCCTCGCCGCGTACTCCCTGGTACCGATCGGCCTCGTCATGACCGGCGTCGTGGGATGGCTGGCGGACACCGCCTTCAGCGTGAAGGCGTGGGCGGGCTTCGGCGTCCTGGGTGTCGCCTGGCTGCTCTTCATGACCACCCGGGCCGTGGAGCGCCGCAGCGTCGGCACCCGCAAGGAGCGCAAGGAGGCGGCCAAGGCAGCCCAGCGCGAGGCCGTCGCTCCTGCGGCGTCGGCGCCTTCGCTGGGGCAGGGCGCACGCCCGGCCGCCAAGGCCGAGGTCCAGGCCAAGGCCAAGGGCAAGCCGAAGGCGGCCGCCCCCACGGAGGACTTCAGCGACATCGAGGCCATCTTGAAGAAGCACGGCATCTGACACTCCCCGAACCCCCGAGGGCGGGCTGCGTGAGCTGGGCGGCGAGGCCGAAAGGGCTCAGCCGCCCAGCCGCATCTCGGCGAGGACGTTCACACCGTCGACCCACTTCACGGACCCGTTGGCGCACCGCACCGCGCGCCCCTTCCCGGGGAAGGCCGGGTCGGGCAGGGCGAGTCCCAGGCGGTGGCGGCCGCGCACACCGGACGGCAGGGCGAGCTCCCCGCGCACGGTCGTGACCTTCGGGCCCGAGTGGTCGTCGCCGGTCTCCGCACGGCCCTGCGGCCGCCAGTCCCGCCAGTCCGCCCCGGTGTCCGCCGAGGCGATCGTCCGCCCGTCCGCGTCCAGGAGCGCAAGGCGTACCGGACGCGGGTGCTTCGGCGCCCCGAAGCCGCGGTTGACCACGTCGACCTCCACGGGGATACGGCCGCCGCGGGCGTCCGACAGGTCGTAGCGGGCCTCGCGCACCTCGATCCGGTAGCCCAGGTGGTCCCGCAGATACTCGAACTGCGTGCGCGCCACCGGCCGCCCGTCACGCCCCCGGAAGTAGCCGTCCGAGACCGGAAGCAGCGCGTCCGCGGTCTGCCGCTCGGTCAGCTCCGCCGCCTTCCAGACCGGCACGGTGACCGTGGCGTTGTGCACCAGGGACAGGCTGTCGAAGCGCAGCGTCTGCAGCCGCCGCGCGGCGGGCACCCCGGGGATGACGGTGCTCCACGCGTAGGGGTCGGCGCTCTGGCCCTTGTCCCAGGGCATCTCGCCGTCCATCATCCGCGTCGGCGACACGTCGAGATAGCTCGGCCAGCCGGGATTGTCCGGGACGTAGTAGTCCCACTCGCCCTCGCCGAGCGTCACGTAGTCGTTGTGGAAGCCGACCCGGTCAAGGATCGCCTTGTCGGTGATCATGTCGCGCTTCTCCGCGTACCGGACCTGGGTGTGCATGCCCGGCGGGAGTGCGGCGACGAGCGTCGTGATGATGGCGGTGACGGCGTCGGGATACGTCTCGTGCCGGTAGTAACTCCCGTGCCACTCGCCCCAGGCGCCCAGGAAGCCGGCCTGCCACACCGCCACCGCGTCACTGTTGCGCGCGACCAGCGGCGCGAGCTGCCCGATGTGCCGCTGGATGTCCTGCACGGTGTAGCGCCGGTTCTCCCGCACCCCGTCGTCGTACACGAAGCGCAGGACCGCCGCGCATCCCTTGTGACGCAGCCCCTGGAAGACGCTCTCGATGTTGTCGAGCGCGCTCTGCGGGATCGTGGAGGTCGCGAAGTCCCAGAGGTAGAAGTACAGCTGGGTCAGGTTCGCGCCGGGGCCGTACTCGCGCTCCAGGAGGTCCAGGGTCTTCGCTGCGTCGGGGGAGTGGTCCGCCTCGTTCTGCCAGGGGCTCGTCAGGTCGATCGCGTTGTACGACATCTCGTAGCGGAAGCCGCGGCGCGGGTTGGCCAGCGGCGCGCGGCCCTCCGGGTCGTCCGGGCGGATACCGCGGTGCGGGACCCGCTGCCAGCCGGCCGCGCGGGCGGGGGACGCCGCGGCGAGCGGCACCATCGCGGCCGCGGCCGTGCCGAGCGCGGACGTCAACAGCCGTCTGCGTTCCATGCGCATGTGTGGCTCCCTCGTTCGTGTGGACGGCGGGGGTGCCGAGTCTGACGAGGCGCCGTGCTGGTGAGCCATGGACGGAACGCGCGGGGCGGTGGACTTTTCTGGTCACGGATTTAAGCGAACTCCCGCCCTTTCCGGGCGTGTTGGTCGGCGGTGGTGTCCCGACTGCGTCATCATCGCCGCGAGATGCTGGACACCACCACACCGGGCGATGCCGCCCCGCCGACCGATGAGCGAGCAGCGCCGACCGAGGAGCCGCAGGGCTGTCTCTTCGCGCTCTCCCAGCCACCCCTGATGATCTTCCTGGCGGTGATCGGCTTCCTGCTCCTGATGGGCTCGCTGCACGATCTGCTGAGGCTGTAGCCGCCGGCGCGGGGGCTCAGCCCGCGGCTTCCTTGCGGCGGGCCCGGTAGGCGGCCACGTGCAGCCGGTTCCCGCAGGTCCGGCTGTCGCAGTAGCGGCGCGAGCGATTGCGGGAGAGATCCACGAAGGCGCGTCGGCAGTCCGGCGCCTCGCAGCGCCGCAGCCGCTCCTGCTCACCGGCGACCACGAAGAACGCCAGCGCCATCCCGCAGTCCGCCGCGAGGTGGTCGGCGATGGACGCGCCCGGCGCGAAGTAGTGCACGTGCCAGTCGTAGCCGTCGTGGTCGGTGAGCCGGGGCGTGGTGCCCGCCGCAGCGACCAGTTCGTTGATCACCGCCGCCGCGGCCTGTGGCTCGGGGGAGGCGAAGACCTCGTAGAAGCGGCTGCGGATCTGCCGAACGCCCGCGAGATCACGTTCGGTGAGCACCCCGACGTCGCTGATGTCGTGGCTTCGTACGAACTCGCCAAGCGCTGCTACGTCCGCGAGCCCTTCGGTCTCGGCGCTCTCGTCGTCCGGTGCGGTGTTCACCAGATCGACCACGGCGTCGAGCGCACACCGGGTGTCGTGGGTGATCAGCACGATTCGCTCCCTGGCCTGGGGGTAGTCGGGCCTCCCCCGCTCATGGAGAACGTGGGGAGAGGTGCCCGCCGATGCTGGCCGATGCTAGCGGCTTCCCGGAACACAGCACCGGCGCCGTCCCCGCGGGAATCCGCGGCGACGGCGCCGGTGCCTGGCCTATGCGGTTGTCGTGCCCGAGCCGTCGCCCCGAGTCGGACGGCGCCGGGCGCTCTCGCGCCGCCTGGATCTAGCTTTCGGCCAGGATGTGCGAGAGCTCCGTATCGAGATCGAAGTGGCGGTGTTCTGTGCCGGGCGGCACGGCCGCGTCGGTTCGCTTGAGGAACGATTCCAGTGCCCGCGCCGGGGCCTCGAGCAGAGCCTCACCCTCGGGGGAACTCAGGGCGATGCAGACCACACCCTGACCGTGGCTCCGGGACGGCCAGACTCGGACGTCGCCGGTACCGGTGGGCCGGTGCAGGCCCTCGGCGAGGAGGTCGCGGGCGAACACCCACTCGACGGTTTCCTCGGCTCCGGTGTGGAAGGTGGCGTGCACGGCATAGGGATCGGCCGTGTCATACCGCAGTCCTGCGGGTACAGGCAGTGAGGACTCGCTCGACACAACGAGGCGCAGGTGCAGCTCGCAGCTGACCGTGGTGTTCATAAGCGCCAGGGCCTTTCGCTCAGTGTGCGCTCGGGGATTCGCACGTCGGCGAAATCGACATGCCACCTACGGTGCCGTTGTAAACCCCTCTGAGGGTTTTGCGTGTCTTTAGGTAGCTCGTACGGCGGGGTCTTTGTTCGGGACGTGCGCCCATTCCGGTGACGGGTTTCCGTCCGGTAGGGTTTGGCCGTATGAATACGGGGAGTAACGAGCCGGGGGTCGCGGCCGCGATCGACGGTGAGAAGGCCGAACAGCCGCTTGGATCACGCGCTCCTGCGTTCGTCCAGGCCCGCAAGACACTGCACCTCAGCTGGCAGGTGGGTGTCTTCATCGTGGGGTTCGCGGTGGTTGCCGCGGGCATCGTCATGCTGCCGTTGCCCGGACCGGGCTGGCTGGTGATCTTCGGTGGCATGGCGATCTGGGCCACCGAGTTCGTCTGGGCCCAGCTGGTGCTTCGCTGGACGAAGCGGAAGGTCACCGAGGCTGCGCAGCGTGCCCTCGATCCCAAGGTGCGCCGCCGGAACATCATCCTGACGACCATCGGTCTGGTGATCGTCGCCGTGCTGGTCGCGGTCTACGTATGGAAGTTCGGCCTCGAGATGCCATGGAAGATCAAGGAGTGACCCACGGGTGACTCCGGGGCGGTCGGAGGCACCCGCTGACATGCGGTAATGTTCTCCGTGCGCCCGGGGCGATTAGCTCAGTGGGAGAGCGCTTCGTTCACACCGAAGAGGTCACTGGTTCGAACCCAGTATCGCCCACCCCGGAACTGCGGCCCGGAGGCTTTAAGCCTCCGGGCCGCAGTCGTATTCACCGCTGTTTTACGGGAATTGACGGACCGTCCGGGAAAGTGGACGGAAAGCGGATCAGTGCATTCTGCCGAGTACGTCGCGGACTTTGCGCGCGTCGCGCAGTCGTTGTTCGTACGTCGCGCCGATGGCGAGGAGCAGCATTCCGGCCAGCGCGGGCGGCAGCCAGCGGGGCAGGGCGTCCACCACTTGGACGATGTAGGGCGCCAGTTCGTGCAGTGCGTCCAGGGCGAGGACCGTGCCGCCGATGACGAGCGGTGCCTGGAGCCGGTGCCGCGCGCCGGTCAGCGTGACCAGGAGCGCCGCGGTGCCGAGGAGCAACGGCCGCTGCCAGTGGGCGTCGCCCCACGAGGCGGCGAGGCTGGGCAGCAGGGTCGCGGCGAGACCCGGGCCGTACGCCGTCCAGGAGGACGCGGCGGGGTCGCGGCGGCGGCGCAGGAAGCCGACGACGAGGGCCGGGACGGTGGCGGGCAGCGTGTACGCCTCGGGCACAGTGACGTCCCACGACGCCAGGCGTACCCAGGTCGCCAGGAGGAACAGCGCCCCGGCCGCGTACCCGACCCGGCGACGGTCCGCGCGCACGGCCGTACCCGCGGCGATGACCCCGCCGAGGGCGAGGGCCGTCGCCAGAGTCGGCGGGTGCCCCACGGTGAGCACGATCCCGAGCCCGCCCGCCGCAGCCCCGGTGATCTCGACGACCGGCGTCAGAGGGCGCCGACCCAGCCGCGCCGCGGCACCGGCGGCGAGCGCCGGGACGACGAGGACCAGGAGCCCCGTGTGGTCGGCGCGCAGCTCCAGGGCGGCTCCCGTGGCGCAGACGAGTGCGGTGGCGTACGCGATGCCGGCACCGGCGGCGATGGCGGCCACGCCGCTCGCCGAACGCCGGGAGGCGAGGACGGCGCCGGCCAGGAAGAGCCCGGTGAGGGCGCCGAGCGTGCCGAGGGTCGCCGACGTGGTGGCGAGGGAAAGGAACGCGACGCTCCCGGAGGAGGCGAGCCCAAGCCCCAGCGAGGTGCGGGCAAGCACCGCCGCGTCGCTCCGGACCGCGAGGCCGAGCAGCGCCGCGGTCACGGCACAGTGGACGAAGAGCCCTGCGGCGTAGGGGAGTTCGAAGGCGAACGGCAGGGTGAAGACCGAGGCCCAGGCGAGGGCGAGAGCGACGGGGCGGGCGGCGGCGAGGAGGGCCGCGGCGGGGGAGGGGCGCACGGTGGCCGCACCGAATCCGCCGGTTGCGTCGGCGCCAGGGGTCCCGCCGACTGCGGGGTCTCCGGATGGTCCTGCGGCCTGGGAGCTACCCGCAGGTCCGGGGGGCCGTCCGGCTTGGCCTGTCTCTGCGGCCGGGGTGGTCCCGGTCGCTCCGGCCGGTCCTGCAGGCCTGTTGCTTCCGGCGGTTGAGGGGGCCTGGGCGGTTCGGCCGGTGTCCGCAGCCGGGGCGGTTCCGGCGGCTCCATCCGGTCCCACAACCGCGGTGCTTCCCGCAGCCCCGCCTGCTCCGGCGCCCCCGATGCCCGCGGCCCCGCCCACAGTCGTTTCCGCCGCCCAAGCCGCACCCATCCCCCCGGCCAGGTAGGCCACGACCGCGACGACCCCCAACACCAGCGAAGCCATCGCGGGTTCGGACACCGGCAGGTCTGACAAGGAGGAGAAGCCGTAGGCGGTGTGGGGCGGGGTGGTCGACGACCAAGGGTCGGTGGCCCAGTGCGTGGGGCCGAGCAGCGCGGCGGTGACCGTCGGCAGCGTCCACAGGACCGCGAGGCCGTGCACCAGGAGGGCCGCGCCTGCGATCCCCTTGCACAGGGGGTGCGGCAGCGTGATCCGTACCGTCGCCAACAAGGCGATGGCGCACGCCAGATGGACCGGTACCGACCAGCCGCCGGGCAGCGCCTCCCGGGCGACACCGCCGGCCGCGGCCACCGCGGTCAGAGCTCCGGCGAACGCCGTGCCCGTCGCCGTCGCGGGCGAGGTGTGCGACGTCAGCCAGGCCGTGGCGAGCGCGATCGACGTGGCAAGGGCGAGCAGCGCGGCCGCCCTCGCCGCCTCGGGTACGTCCGTCGCCGACCAGGACAGCCATCCGGCGCTCATCGTGCCCCACAGGCCCGTCGCGCACGCCCCGACGGTGGCGACGACGCGTACGGCGGCGTCGGTGGCCCGCAGCGCGAGCGCCGCGTCGAGGGCAGCCGTCACCAGGAGCGCGGCCGCGATCGCGTGGGTGCCGGAGTCCGACGCCCAGAGGAGCAGGGGGAGTTGAGCGGTCACCACGGCCACCGGAAGCGGCAGTCGCAGCTCGCCGAAGACCCTTCCGTACGCCGCCCACAGTGCGGCGAGCACCGCCGACGCGGCCGCCGCGTACCCCACCGGGTCCGCGTCGGGCAGGGCGACGGCATGGAGGGCGTACGCGTCCAGGACGGTCAGGGCGAGACCCAGGGCCGCCACCGTCTCCGCCGTCGAGCGCAGCGAGCGGTGCAGGAGCAGCGCCGGCACGCCGAGTGCCGTGAGGGTCAGCAGGGCCAGTACGGCACTGCGGCCGCCGATGCCCAAGTGCCCCCAGCTCACCAGCGTGAAGGCGATCGCCGCGACGGTCAGGAGGACGCCCCCGAGGGTGAGCAGCGCGTTCTGCACGTTCGGCGGCGTGGCCTCGGGCGCGTGCCGCGGGTGCGGCGGGGCCGGCGGCGGTGGGGCCGCCGCCCGCAGTGCGCTCAGCAGCCAGGCGCGGCGGTGCAGCAACTGCGCCCTGCGCGCGTCGAGCCGGTGCAGCTCCAGGTCGAGGATCCGCAGCTCCTCGGCCGGGGGCGGAATGTTCGTCATGGTTGTGGAGTGTGGTCAGGGACACAGCTCCGGACATCGGTGCGGATACTCAGGACGTACTCAGATCAGCAGGACGTGCTCAGATCAGCAGGACGTGCTCAGATCAGCAGGACGTGCTCAGATCACGACGTACCCGGATCAGGGCGTACCCGGATCGGCCCGGGTGCCGGACGGCCGCGCTCCCGCACGGCAGACTCGGTCCATGGACTGGTGCCACTACCGCTTCCGCAGCGTCTGGAATCTGCCGGCGCCGCGCACCGACGTGTTCGCCGCACTGGAGCGGGCCGAGGACTATCCCGAGTGGTGGCCGCAGGTCCGCGCGGTGACGCCGGTCGACGAGCGCAGTGGCACCGCCCGCTTCCGCTCCTTGCTGCCGTACGACCTGTACGTCACCGGAGAGGAGCGGCGCCGCGACCCCGGCGCCGGGATCCTGGAGATCGCGATGACGGGGGACCTGGAGGGCTGGGCGCGCTGGACGGTCACGACCGTGCCCGGCGGTACGCGCGCTCTCTACGACCAGGAAGTGGTGGTGCGCAAACCTCTGATGCGGCGCCTCGCGGTGCCCGGGCGCCCCGTCTTCCTCCTCAACCACGCCCTGATGATGCGCGCGGGCGAGCGGGGCCTGAAGGGGTACTTGAGGCGGAGCTGACCGCTCACCTGGAAGCGGTTTGATGGAAACCCGCGAGGACCTGTATTGTTCAGTCCGTTCCCGGGCGATTAGCTCAGTGGGAGAGCGCTTCGTTCACACCGAAGAGGTCACTGGTTCGAACCCAGTATCGCCCACCCGGAGAATGCCGGTCCGTCACCGACGGACCGGTTTTTTCATGCCCGCCTCATGTCCACCTCGTGCCCGCCTCATGCCCGCTCCATGGCGGCACGGCGTCGACGGTCAAGCTGCCGCAGGCAGTTCGGGCCGCAGCGGCCACGCTGGATCCACCGCTTCCGGAGTGCCGCTGCGGGCGAACCACGCCTGCAGCCCACGCGCCTGTGCCGCGTGCCACACCGCCTGCAGCGCGTGCAGCTCGGCCGGCGAGAGCCGTTCGAGACGGGACGCGAAACGGCGCCCCACCGCGCGGACGACATCGAGCGCGGCCTGCGCGTCGGCTGCCGCGTCGTGCGCCTCGTCAAGATCCACCGCGTAGTGCGCGCACAGATCGGTCAGCGTGCGGCGGCCCTTGCGGTAGCGGTCCAACTGCTTGTCCAGGACGCGCGGGTCCAGGACGCACAGCGGTGAGCCCGCCATGTAGTGGCTGAGCGAGGACGCGCGGTGCCTGCGCAACTCCCGGTCCAGGATCGTCAGATCGAAGGGCGCGTTCATGACGACGATCGGGCGGCCCGCCGCGCCCTGCTCCGCAAGCTCCCGGGCTATCTCCTCCATCACCGGCGCCGGCCAGCGGCCGTTGCGCTGCAGATGATCCTCCGTCAGGCCGTGCACCGCGGTGGCGCCCTCGGGCACCGGGACGCCCGGGTTCACCAGCCAGCGGGTGATGCGCGGGCGGGTTCCCGCGCCTTGCTGGACGACGACGGCGGCCGACACAATGCGGTCGGTCTCGACGTCGACGCCCGTGGTCTCCGTGTCGAATGCGGCCAAGGGCCCCTCGTACCAGCACGCCATAGTGACGCAACTCCTCGTTCATGTCCGGCAGATGGCTTTCCTCCCCTGCCCACACCGGTGATACCCGGGCCGTTTGCGCTGTACGCGGCCCGGAGACAACAGAGGTACAGGGCCGGGAAGTTGACCGGCCCACAGCGGGGATTCACTGGTTCGGAAGGCTCGTTGGACATGGCGCTCGCGCAGCCCGAACAGGGTGGGCTGCTGCCCGAGCGGATCGCACCGCCGCGCGGCACACTCGCCACCACCGCCTGTATGGAGACCCTTCAGGTGGGCTATCTGCATGCCGTCGCCGCGGCCGCGGGGTGCTCGCTCTCACAGCCCTTTCCGGACAACGGAATCGACTGGCACGTCAGCCACAGCGCCCCCGGGCACACGGTCGACGACGAAGTCACCATCAAGGTGCAGCTCAAGTGCACGTACCAGATAGCCCCGAACCCACCGGGGCCCGCCTTCTCCTTCACGCTGGACAACCCGCACCTGGAGAAGCTCGCCCGCACACCGGTCTCGGTGCACAAGATCCTGGTCGTGATGCTGGTGCCCCGGTCGCAGGACGACTGGCTGCGTGCCGGCCACGACCGCCTCGACCTGCGGCACTGCTGTTACTGGACCAACCTCGCCGGACACCAGGTGACCGGCCGGCGCAGGACCACCGTGCGCGTCCCGACCTCGCGGATCTTCGACGACAGGGCCCTCTGCGAGATCATGACGCGGGTCGGGACGGGAGGGAGACCCTGATGCACCGCCCGATCGATGAGCCCGTACGTCCCGTTCGCCCGCACCCCATCGAGGCCGCGGGCCCTTGGTCCGATCCGCCCGGCGCGCCCGCCCCCGCCCAGGTCGACCCCGCCGTGCTCGGCGCGCTGCTCGACCGGTACGGCTGGCACAGGCGCGGGGGAGCGGCGGGCCGCTATGCCCGGTGGACCCCGCCGGGACCGGGCGGCGGCACCAGCCTGCTCGTGCCGGAGAGCAGGGCCTTCCCCGACTGCGAGGACCTCATCGGCGAGGCGCTCGTCGCGCTGTCCCGCAGCGCCTCGCCCTCCGCCCGCGACGTGCTCGTGGGGCTGACCGTGCCCAGCGACGAGATCCGCTGGTGGCGGGATGTCCCGGCAGGTCCCGCGGGCACCGCGACCTGGACGGCCGAGGAGCAACTGCGGGCCGCGGCACGGCAGATGCTGCTCGCGGGCGCCCTGGCGGCGCGCGGCCGCGCCGGGTACTACGGCGCGCGGCACCGCGGGCCGGCCGCCGCGTCCCTGGAGAACGTCCTCGTCGGGCCCGCCCCCGGCGGGCGGCAGCTCACCGCGTTCGTGCCCGTCCTGACCGGGCGGCAGCTCGCGGTGCGGCTGCATCAGGCGCTGTACGCCGCCCGCGAGGCCGTCGACTATCAGCGCGCCACCGGCGGTATGGACGCCTTCGACGGTGCCGTCGAGGCGGGCGTCAGCCATGAGCTGACGGAGGCGATCGCGGCCCTGGTGCGGGGCACGGAGGGCGCGCGGATCGCCGTGGCGTGGGCGCCCGCCGCCGGGGTGCCCGATGGCTGCGCCCAGCACACCGAGCCCGTCGAGTTCTCGCCCGGTGACCTGCCGGTCCTCCGGGAGGCGGGCGCCCGCTACCTGCGGGACGAGCCTGCGGTGGCGGTGCGGATCACTGGGGCCGTGGTGCGGATGCGGCGGTCGGGGCCGCGCGGGGACGGCACGGTGCGGGTCCGTGTGCTCGCCGGGGCGGACGTCCATCACGTACGGATGACCTTGGACGAGGAGGCGTACCGCATCGCCGGGCACGCGCACCTGGTGGGCCTGCCGATCCGGGTGCACGGCCGTCTGGAGAGCCGGGGCGGCTTCCGGCGGCTGACCGGGGCGTCCGGGGTGGTGCCCGTACAGGTCGACGAGGGGGAGAAGGACCGCCTGATGAAGTCGCTCCAGGAGAATCTCGACTTCTTCGAGGAGGCCTGCAGCGGCGACTAGGGGTGTCTGGGGCGGGTCGCGGCCGGGGCCCGGGGGATAACCGTTTCGCGATGGGCGCCCCCGGCTCGGTACGATTCGTTTCGCGCGCAGGAGCAGATCTGCCGCGACCCCTTCAGCAAGGAGAGACCGGTGTCAGACGTCCGTGTGATCATCCAACGCGATTCCGAGCGGGAAGAGCGCGTGGTGACGACGGGCACTACGGCCGCGGAACTCTTCCCCGGTGAGCGCACCGTCGTCGCCGCCCGCGTGGCCGGCGAGCTGAAGGACCTCGCGTACGCCGTGCAGGACGGCGAGGAGGTCGAGCCGGTCGAGATCTCCTCCGAGGACGGCCTGAACATCCTGCGGCACTCCACCGCGCATGTGATGGCGCAGGCCGTGCAGGAGCTCTTCCCCGACGCCAAGCTGGGTATCGGCCCGCCGGTCAAGGACGGCTTCTACTACGACTTCGACGTCGAGAAGCCGTTCACGCCCGAGGATCTCAAGGCCATCGAGAAGAAGATGCAGGAGATCCAGAAGCGCGGCCAGCGCTTCTCGCGCCGCGTCGTCACCGACGAGGCCGCCCGCGAGGAGCTGTCGAACGAGCCGTACAAGCTGGAGCTCATCGGCATCAAGGGCTCCGCGTCCAGCGACGACGGCGCGGACGTCGAGGTGGGCGGCGGCGAGCTGACCATCTACGACAACCTCGACCCGAAGTCCGGCGACCTGTGCTGGAAGGACCTCTGTCGCGGTCCCCACCTGCCCACCACGCGCAACATCCCGGCGTTCAAGCTGATGCGCAACGCCGCTGCGTACTGGCGCGGCAGCGAGAAGAACCCGATGCTGCAGCGCATCTACGGCACCGCCTGGCCCACCAAGGACGAGCTCAAGGCGCACCTGGAGTTCCTCGCCGAGGCCGAGAAGCGCGACCACCGCAAGCTCGGCAGCGAGCTGGACCTCTTCTCCATCCCTGAGCAGATCGGCTCGGGCCTCGCGGTCTTCCACCCCAAGGGCGGCATCATCCGCCGGGTCATGGAGGACTACTCGCGGCGCCGCCACGAGGAGGAGGGGTACGAGTTCGTCTACACCCCGCACGCCACCAAGGGGAAGCTCTTCGAGACCTCGGGCCACCTGGACTGGTACGCCGACGGCATGTACCCGCCCATGCAGCTCGACGAGGGCGTGGACTACTACCTCAAGCCCATGAACTGCCCGATGCACAACCTGATCTTCGATGCGCGCGGGCGTTCCTACCGTGAACTGCCGCTGCGTCTCTTCGAGTTCGGCACCGTGTACCGGTACGAGAAGTCCGGCGTCGTGCACGGCCTGACCCGTGCCCGCGGCTTCACCCAGGACGACGCGCACATCTACTGCACCAAGGAGCAGATGGCGGACGAGCTCGACAAGACGCTCACCTTCGTCCTGAACCTGCTGCGCGACTACGGCCTGACCGACTTCTACCTGGAGCTGTCCACCAAGGACCCGGAGAAGTTCGTCGGCTCGGACGAGATCTGGGAAGAGGCCACCGAGACGCTGCAGCAGGTCGCCGAGAAGCAGGGCCTGCCGCTGGTCCCGGACCCGGGCGGCGCCGCGTTCTACGGCCCGAAGATCTCCGTGCAGTGCAAGGACGCCATCGGCCGCACCTGGCAGATGTCGACCGTGCAGCTCGACTTCAACCTGCCGGAGCGCTTCAACCTGGAGTACACCGGGCCCGACGGCACCAAGCAGCGGCCGGTCATGATCCACCGTGCCCTGTTCGGTTCCATCGAGCGGTTCTTCGCGGTGCTCCTCGAGCACTACGCGGGCGCCATGCCGCCGTGGCTGGCCCCGGTCCAGGCGGTGGGCATCCCGGTCGGCGACGCACACGTCCCGTACCTGCAGGAGTTCGCGGCCGACGCCAAGAAGAAGGGCCTGCGGGTCGAGGTCGACGCCTCGTCGGACCGTATGCAGAAGAAGATCAGGACGCAGCAGAAGCTGAAGGTCCCGTTCATGATCATCGTCGGTGACGACGACATGAACGCGGGCACGGTCTCCTTCCGCTACCGCGACGGCTCGCAGGAGAACGGCATTCCGCGCGAGGAAGCCCTTGCCAAGCTCGCCGACGTGGTGGAGCGCCGCGAGCAGGTGTGACCTGCCCCCGCGGACGCGGGTTCGAGGCCCCCGGGAAGCTCAGCTTCCCGGGGGCCTCTTCTCGTCCTCGCGTGTGAAGACCTGCAGCAGCCAGGACGAGAACGACCCGGTCACCGCGCCGAGCAGGGCGAGTCCACAGAACATCAGGCCCACCGCGACGAGCCGTCCCACCGGAGTCACCGGCGTCGCATCGCCGTATCCGACCGTCGACAGGGTGGTGCAGGCCCACCACACGGCGTCGCCGAACGTACGGATCGTGGCGTCGGGTGCCGAGTGCTCCTGCTGGAAGACGGCCAGCGAAGCCGCGAAGCCGAGCAGCAGCGCGCAGAGTCCCGCATAGGCGATCACGCGCGCGTGCAGGGTCAGGCGCGGTGCCTCGTTCCGGCGCTGGACGGCATCGTAGAGCTTGACGATCCGCAGCGGCCGCAGCAGCGGCAGCACCAGGACGACGGTGTCCAGCCAGTGCTTTCGTACGAAGCGCAGCCGCTGCCCGCTCAGCCGCCACCGCACCGCGTAGTCCACGGCGAACGCCGCCCAGGCGGCCAGGGTGAGCGCGAGGCACAGGTCCTTCCACGCCTCCGGAAGCCCAGGGGCGAGCACCCGGACCGCGTACGCGGCCAGGAACAGCACGGACGCCATGGCCAGCGGTGCCTCGGTGCGGGTCTCCCAGCGTGCCTGACGGCTGTCATCGGTCATCGGCCCAGCTTCGCCGCGAGGCAGCGGGCGGCCGCCCCGCCGACACGCTCCGAACGGGCGAAGTCATATGCTGCACAGCATGACGAGTGAGCCGGAGCAGCAGATCGGAGTGGGGACGCAGGACGCGTTCCAGCGCCTGTGGACGCCCCACCGGATGGCGTACATCCAGGGCGAGAACAAGCCGAGCGGTCCGGGGGCCGACGACGGCTGTCCCTTCTGCTCCATCCCGGCCAAATCCGACGAGGACGGCCTGGTCGTCGCGCGCGGTGAGCAGGTGTACGCGGTGCTGAACCTCTACCCGTACAACGGCGGCCATCTGATGGTCGTGCCCTACCGGCACGTCGCCGACTACACGGAGCTGACGGCGCTCGAGTCGGCCGAGCTCGCCGAGTTCACCAAGCAGGCGATGACGGCGCTGCGGGCCGCCTCCGGCGCACACGGCTTCAACATCGGCATGAACCAGGGGACGGTGGCGGGCGCCGGCATCGCCGCGCACCTGCACCAGCACATCGTGCCGCGCTGGGGCGGGGACACGAACTTCATGCCGGTCGTCGGGCACACGAAGGTGCTGCCGCAGCTGCTCGCGGACACCCGCAAGATGCTGGCGGACGCCTGGCCCGCCGCGCTCTAGCCCCGCTCACGCATCGTAGACATCCGCCTTCCTCGGCATCGGGTCCTGCACCGCGCCGCTGAGGAAGCCGGAGCGGGCACCGAACTTCTCGGTGTTGACGCCGTTCTCCTTGAGGACCTTGATGGCCGCCGTGTGCACCACGCGCAGTACCGGCGTGGCCGCGCGCAGCGCGTCGTCGGCCATGAAGCGGTGCCGCCACGGCTTGTCCGCCCAGGCGTGCCGCAGGCCGAAGGGCTCGGGCAGGACCAGCTTGCCGCCGAGGTAGTCCAGGAGCGGTGGGTACCACGTGAAGGGGGCGCGGACCGCGAGGCGTACGACCTCGTCCGCGTCGACCAGCGGCAGCTTGCGGTCGGTGGTCTCCCAGAACTTGATCGGCTTGGCGACGGTCTTCGTCTTGGGGTCGGGCTTGCTGGTGAACAGGGAGTGCACCGGGCCAAGCGCGTGCCCGGTGACCTCGATGCGCAGCGTCTCGTGCAGGACGGTCACCGTGATCAGCATCGTGATCACCAACTGGCCGTCCCAGAGCGTGAACTGGACACCCAGATAGTGGCGGTCGCCGCTGCCGAACTGCTGCTCGTTGCAGATCCGCTGTATCTCGTGGCCGCGGACCTGGAAGGCCTCGACGTCCGTGCCGCTGGGGCGGGCCACCGCCTTCGCGTTCTCCCCGATGGGGGAGACGATCCAGTGCTTTATCGACGGGGTCGGGAAGCCGCCGGTGTGCAGCGGTCCGCGCTCCAGCATGCGCAGCTGGTCGTGCACCGCCCGTATGACGTCCCAGCTGCGAAAGGGGTGGATCTCCTTGTCCTCATCGGCGGCCACCAGCTCCTCGGCGAGCTGCCAGCTGCCCCAGCGGGTGCCCATGCCCAATATGCCCTTGGGGCCCGCGTAGAAGACCGAGTTGCTCTGCTGCTCCGCGGAGAGGCGCGCGAGGCCCTGGCGCAGCCGCTCGGCGGCGGTCTCGCCCGGGCTGCCCGGCACCGCCTCGGGGATCTTGGCGCCGATGCCGCCGCCCGCGAGCAGACTGTCCCAGCGCTCGCGCAGATCCCTTGCCGTGCGCTCGGCGATCAGCTTGGCCCAGAACCAGCCGACCACCGGGACCACGATCGCGGCCCGTACGTACCAGGCCCAGAAGCCGCCGAAGGGCAGCCTCAGGAGGAAGATCACGGCGAGCACGCCCACGGCGACCAGGACGGCCGTCGCGATCGCGTTCGCCCGCTTGTCGTCCTTCTTGATCACCGCCTGGCGGCCCGCGAAGACAAGCAGCCAGGCGAGCAGGCCCGGCAGGAAGAGCAGTCCGCACAGCGCCATCACGGCGGTGAGCCAGCGGTCGCGGTCCTTGCGGATGTTGTTCGCCGCGAGGCAGTGCTCGACGATCGACTGCGGCTCCGTCCCGAAGGACTGGATGAGCGGCTTGCGCGCGCCGCCGAGCATCCGCATCTGGACGGCGCGCGCGAACGCCTCGCCCAGGTTTGGTGCGAAGAGCTTGAACAGGCCGCTCTTCACCTCGGACTTGTGCCACTCGCTGTTGGCGTCGAGGATCTTGTCGGCCTTGCTGTCGCGGTACGCGGCCGACGCGAGGGCATGCGTCGCCGCTGTCTGGCCCGCGGCTCCCGACAGCGGGACCTGCGCGCCGGGCTTGAAGTCGAATACGTCGTCCGCCACTGCCGCCCCCATCGCCGCAAGAATCTCGCTGCTGCGGCTTTTCCCGACTTCCGTACCTGGCACACCTGTTGATCAGGTCATCAGCGTATCGGTGCGCACCGACATCCGTCATGGGGCGGCCGGATGCCGCTCGCCCGGAGGGGAGAGAGCCAGCGGCATCCGGCCAGATCCCTGACGGGATCTCAACTAGGAGACGTCCTGGGCCTGTTCACGGATCCTCTCGGAGAGCTGCGGGGGCATGGGTTCGTGCCGGGCGTAGCTGCGGCTGAACCGTGCGGTGCCCTGCGAGAGCGACCTCAGGTCGACCGCATACCGGCCGATCTCGATCTCCGGGACCTCGGCCCGTACGAGCGTGCGCCCGCCGGGTGCCTGCTCGGTGCCGACCACCCGGCCGCGGCGCCCCGACAGGTCGCTCATCACCGAGCCCACGTGGTCGTCGCCGACCAGGACCTGCACCTCGGCGACCGGCTCCAGGAGATGGATCCTGGCGTCGGCCGCGGCCTCGCGCAGGGCGAGCGCGCCCGCCGTCTGGAACGCGGCGTCGGAGGAGTCCACCGAGTGCGCCTTGCCGTCGAGCAGCGTGATCCGTACGTCGATGAGCGGGTAACCGGCGGCCACGCCCTTGGCGGCCTGCGCCCGTACGCCCTTCTCGACGGAGGGGATGAACTGCCGGGGCACGGCACCGCCCACGACCTTGTCGACGAACTCGATGCCGCTGCCGCCGGGCAGCGGCTCGACCTCGATCTCGCAGATCGCGTACTGCCCGTGGCCGCCGGACTGCTTCACATGACGCCCGCGGCCGCCGGACTTGCCCGCGAACGTCTCCCGAAGGGAGACCTTGTGGGCGACGACGTCGACCTGTACGCCGTACCGGCTGCGCAGCCGCTCCAGGGCGACATCGGCGTGCGCCTCGCCCAGACACCAGAGGACCACCTGATGGGTGTCCTGGTTCTGTTCCAGGCGCATCGTCGGATCCTCGGCGACGAGCCGGGACAAGCCTTGGGAGAGCTTGTCCTCGTCGGCCTTGCTGTGTGCCTGGATGGCCAGCGGAAGGAGCGGGTCGGGCATGTCCCAGGGCTCCATCAGGAGCGGGTCGTCCTTCGCCGACAGGGTGTCGCCGGTCTCGGCGCGGTTCAGCTTGGCGACGCAGGCCAGATCGCCCGCGACGCACTGGGCGAGGACACGCTGCTGCTTGCCGAAGGGCGAGGAGAGCGCGCCCACGCGCTCGTCGACGTCATGGTCCTCGTGGCCGCGGTCCGCGAGGCCGTGCCCGGACACATGCACGGTCTCGTCGGGGCGCAGGGTCCCGGAGAAGACCCGGACCAGCGAGACGCGTCCTACGTAGGGGTCGGACGCGGTCTTCACGACCTCGGCGACCAGCGGTCCTCCGGGGTCGCAGCCGAGCGCGGGCCGCGCCTTGCCGTCCGGTGTGGTGACGGCGGGCGCCGGGTGCTCCAGGGGGGTCGGGAAGCCGCCCGTGATCAGCTCAAGGAGCTCGACCGTGCCGATGCCCTGCCGGGCGCCCTCGGCGGCGGGTGCCGCCGCGAGCACGGGGTGGAAGATGCCGCGCGCCACGGCCCGCTCCAGGTCGTCCACCAGCGTCTTGAAATCGATGTCCTCGCCGCCGAGATAGCGGTCCATGAGGGACTCGTCCTCGCTCTCGGCGATGATCCCTTCGATCAGCTGATTACGGGCCGCCTCGATCAGCGGCAGCTGCTCCTCGCCCGGTTCGGACTCCTTGCGCTCCCCGGAGGCGTAGTCGAAGACCCGCTGCGAGAGCAGCCCGATCAGGCCCGTCACCGGCGCGTGCCCGTCAGGGCCCTTGGCGCCGTGCAGCGGCAGGTACAGCGGAAGCACGGCATCGGGATCGTCGGCCCCGAAGGCCTCGGCGCAGGTCCGCGTCATCTCGGTGAAGTCGGCGCGGGCCGCCTCCAAGTGGGTCACCACGATGGCCCGCGGCATGCCGACCGCCGCGCACTCCTCCCACACCATGCGGGTCGCGCCGTCCACGCCGTCGGCCGCCGAGACCACGAAAAGGGCCGCGTCCGCGGCGCGCAGACCGGCCCTGAGCTCCCCGACGAAGTCGGCGTATCCAGGTGTGTCCAGCAGATTGATCTTGAAGCCGCCCCATTCCACCGGGACCAGCGACAGCTGTACCGAGCGCTGCTGGCGATGCTCGATGTCGTCGTAGTCGGAGACGGTGCCGCCGTCCTCCACGCGGCCCGCCCGGTTCACCGCCCCCGCCGTCAGCGCGAGGGCTTCCACCAGAGTCGTCTTGCCCGATCCGCTGTGGCCGACCAGCACCACATTCCGTACGGACGCTGGGTGGTCGGCCGTCGCTGCCCTGCCGGCGGCTCCGGGGTGTGCGTGTGCCTTGTCGCCCATGCCTTGGCCTCCCGGTCACGTGCACGAAGAGGAGGCTCAGCCCCCTCGGGGATGCTGGCTGCTGTCGGACACGCGGGGCCGCGTGCGGGTCGGCTCCGGCGACGCCCGCTGTGCTTTCGAGCTTTCCACTCGGGTCACGGTGCGTCCATACGTCGTACGCGATCGTGAGGGGGCGAGCCGCTCCGTCAAGGGCGTGACTACGATGGGCCAGCCGGTGGCCAACAGGGCCGCGCGGCTCACCGACCCCTCGGGAAGGCCATGCTGAACAAGTACGCGCGTGCATTCTTCACGCGTGTTCTCACGCCGTTCGCCGCGTTTCTCATCCGCCGCGGGGTGAGCCCCGACGCGGTCACGTTCATCGGCACGGCCGGTGTGGTGGCGGGAGCGCTGGTCTTCTTCCCCCGCGGAGAGTTCTTCTGGGGCACGATCGTCATCACGCTCTTCGTGTTCTCCGACCTGGTCGACGGGAACATGGCGCGGCAGCTCGGCCGCTCCAGCCGCTGGGGCGCCTTCCTGGACTCGACGCTCGACCGGGTCGCCGACAGCGCGATCTTCGGCGGGCTCGCCCTCTGGTACGCGGGCTCGGGCGACAACAACATCCTGTGCGCCGTCTCCATCTTCTGCCTGGCCAGCGGCCAGGTGGTGTCGTACACGAAGGCGCGCGGCGAGGCGATCGGCCTGCCCGTCGCGGTCAACGGCCTGGTGGAGCGCGCCGAGCGCCTGGTGATCTCGCTGGTCGCCGCGGGCCTCGCGGGGCTGCACAAGTTCGGGGTCCCCGGCATCGACATCCTGCTGCCCATCGCGCTGTGGATCGTCGCGGTCGGCAGCCTCGTCACCCTCGTCCAGCGCATGGTGACCGTGCGCCGGGAGTCCGCCGAGGCGGACGCGGCGGCCGCCGGCGAGGCCAAGACCGGGGCCGAGGCACAGGGCAGCGAGGCGACGTCGTGAACGACCGGCTGACCGACGCTCTCTACGGGGCCGGCTGGAGCACGGTCAAGAAGCTCCCCGAACCAGTGGCCGTACGGCTCGGCCGGACCATCGCCGACGCCGTGTGGAAGCGCCGCGGCAAGGGCGTCCTGCGCCTTGAGGCCAACTACGCGCGCGTGGTGCCCGACGCGAGCCCCGAGCGCCTTGCCGAGCTGTCCCGTGCGGGCATGCGCTCGTACCTGCGCTACTGGATGGAGTCCTTCCGGCTGCCGTCCTGGAGCCGGGAGCGCATAAAGGAAGGCTTCGTCCCCAAGGACGTGCACCATCTGACCGACGGCCTGGCCTCCGGCAAGGGCGTCATCCTCGCGCTTCCGCACCTGGGCAACTGGGACCTGGCGGGCGCCTGGGTCACCACCAAGCTGGAGACGCCGTTCACGACGGTCGCCGAGCGGCTCAAGCCCGAGACGCTGTACGACCGTTTCGTCGCCTACCGCGAGGGCCTCGGCATGGAGGTACTGCCGCACGAGGGCGGCTCCGCCTTCGGCACGCTTGCCCGGCGGCTGCGCGACGGCGGCCTGGTCTGCCTCGTCTCCGACCGGGACCTCTCGGCCTCCGGGGTCGAGGTGAAGTTCTTCGGCGACACCGCGCGGATGCCCGCGGGGCCCGCGCTGCTCGCCCAGCAGACCGGCGCGCTGCTGCTTCCGGTCACGCTCTGGTACGACGACTCCCCGATCATGAAGGGGCGCGTCCATCCGCCCATCGATGTCCCCGAGACAGGTACCCGTACGGAGAAGACGTCTGTCATGACGCAGGCGCTGGCAGACGCCTTCGCCACGGGTATCGCCGACCATCCGGAGGACTGGCACATGCTGCAACGCTTGTGGCTCGCTGATCTGGACCCCGCGAAGGGGCCCGGTCAAGGGTCTGACGAGGCGACGCCGTGAAGATCGGAATCGTCTGCCCCTACTCGTGGGACGTCCCGGGCGGCGTCCAGTTCCACATCCGCGACCTCGCGGAGCACCTGATCCGCCTGGGGCACAAGGTGTCCGTGCTCGCCCCGGCGGACGACGAGACACCGCTTCCGTCGTACGTCGTGTCGGCGGGCCGCGCCGTTCCGGTGCCGTACAACGGCTCGGTGGCCCGGCTCAACTTCGGGTTCCTGTCGGCCGCACGGGTGCGCCGCTGGCTGCACGACGGCACGTTCGACGTGATCCACATCCATGAGCCGACCTCGCCATCGCTCGGGCTGCTCAGCTGCTGGGCGGCCCAGGGGCCGATCGTCGCGACGTTCCACACCTCCAACCCGCGCTCCCGGGCCATGATCGCCGCGTATCCGATCCTGCAGCCCGCGCTGGAGAAGATCAGCGCGCGCATCGCGGTGAGCGAGTACGCGCGCCGCACCCTGGTCGAGCACCTGGGCGGCGACGCGGTCGTCATCCCGAACGGCGTCGACGTCGACTTCTTCGCCAACGTCGAGCCCAAGGCCGAGTGGCAGGGCGGCACGATCGGCTTCATCGGCCGCATCGACGAGCCGCGCAAGGGCCTGCCGGTGCTGATGCGGGCGCTGCCGCAGATCCTCGCGGAGCGGCCGGCGACCCGGCTCCTGGTCGCGGGGCGCGGCGACGAGGAGGAGGCCGTCGCCTCGCTGCCCGCCGAGATGCGCTCGCGCGTCGAGTTCCTCGGCATGGTGAGCGACGAGGACAAGGCGCGGCTGCTGCGCAGCGTCGACGTGTACGTGGCGCCCAACACCGGCGGCGAGAGCTTCGGGATCATCCTGGTCGAGGCGATGTCGGCGGGCGCACCCGTCCTCGCCAGCGATCTGGACGCCTTCGCGCAGGTCCTCGACCAGGGTTCGGCGGGCGACCTCTTCACGAACGAGGACGCCGACTCGCTGGCCGCGGCCGCCCTGCGGCTGCTCGGCGACCCCGAGCGCCGCGAGGAGCTGCGTGAGCGCGGCAGCAAGCACGTACGCCGCTTCGACTGGTCGACGGTGGGCGCGGACATCCTCTCCGTGTACGAGACGGTGACGGACGGCGCGGCGGCGGTCGCCGCGGACGAACGGACGGGCCTGCGGGCGCGGTTCGGACTCGCGCGGGACTGAACACCAAGGTGTCGCCGGGCGTTCGGCGCGCCCGGCGGTAAAGCGGCCCGGCCGCCTCGACTAGCCTCAGGCCGGTGACCTCCACACTGATCTGGATCGCGGTAGCCCTCTTCGCGATCGGCCTCTACCTGAGCTGGACCGCCGGACGCCTCGACCGGCTGCACGCGCGCATCGACGCGGCCCGCGCCGCCCTGGACGCGCAGTTGCTGCGCCGCGCCTCGGTGGCCCAGGAGCTGGCCACATCGGGGGTGCTCGACCCCGCGGCCTCCATCGTGCTCTACGAGGCGGCGCACGCGGCCCGGCAGGCGGAGGAGGAGCAGCGCGAGGTCGCCGAGAGCGAACTCAGCCAGGCGCTGCGCGCGATCTTCGGCGAGGCCCAGCAGGTCGAGGCGGTGCGCGAGGCACCGGGCGGCGACGAGGCGGCGAGCGAGCTGGCCGCGGCCGTGCGCCGGGTGCCGATGGCCCGGCGCTTCCACAACGACGCCGTACGCGCGGCCCGCGCCCTGCGCAGGCACCGCAAGGTCCGCTGGTTCCGCCTGGCAGGACACGCGCCGTTCCCGATGGCTTTCGAGATGGACGACGAGCCGCCGGTGGCGCTCGCCGACCGCGCGACCACGTAGCGCCACCGCACGGCTCTGACCAGGGGCGTACGGGAAAAATGAGCCACCGGTCAACCATTGGCCCTTGCTGTGGACTGGTCGCGGGGCGTTATCTCGTAGAAGTAGGCACCCGTCTTCAGCAAGCGAGGTCAACTCCGTGTCCAGCACCCTCTCCAGCAGCAACCAGTCGCCCGAGACCGGCACCGCGCGCGTCAAGCGCGGCATGGCCGAGCAGCTCAAGGGCGGCGTCATCATGGACGTGGTCAACGCCGAGCAGGCGAAGATAGCCGAGGACGCCGGCGCCGTCGCCGTCATGGCCCTGGAGCGGGTCCCGGCCGACATCCGCAAGGACGGCGGAGTGGCCCGGATGTCCGACCCGAACATGATCGAAGAGATCATCGAGGCCGTCTCCATCCCGGTCATGGCCAAGTCCCGCATCGGCCACTTCGTCGAGGCCCAGGTGCTCCAGTCCCTCGGCGTCGACTACATCGACGAGTCCGAGGTCCTGACCCCGGCCGACGAGGTCAACCACAGCGACAAGTTCGCCTTCACGACCCCGTTCGTGTGTGGTGCCACCAACCTGGGCGAGGCCCTGCGCCGCATCGCCGAGGGCGCGGCCATGATCCGCTCCAAGGGCGAGGCCGGCACCGGCAACGTCGTCGAGGCCGTCCGCCACCTGCGCCAGATCAAGAACGAGATCGCCAAGCTGCGCGGCTTCGACAACAACGAGCTGTACGCCGCCGCCAAGGAGCTGCGCGCCCCGTACGAGCTGGTCAAGGAGGTCTCCGAGCTGGGCAAGCTGCCGGTGGTCCTCTTCTCGGCCGGTGGCGTCGCCACCCCCGCCGACGCCGCGCTGATGCGCCAGCTCGGCGCCGAGGGCGTCTTCGTCGGCTCCGGCATCTTCAAGTCGGGCGACCCGGCCGCCCGCGCCGCCGCCATCGTGAAGGCCACCACCTTCTACGACGACCCCAAGATCATCGCCGACGCTTCCCGCAACCTGGGCGAGGCCATGGTCGGCATCAACTGCGACACCCTGCCCGAGGCCGAGCGCTACGCGAACCGGGGCTGGTAATGACCACTCCCGTAGTGGGCGTCCTCGCCCTTCAGGGGGACGTACGGGAGCACCTGATCGCCCTGGCCTCGGCTGACGCCCTGGCCAGGCCGGTCCGGCGCCCCGAGGAGCTCGCCGAGGTGGACGGCCTGGTCATACCCGGCGGCGAGTCCACCACCATCTCCAAGCTGGCCACGCTGTTCGGCCTCCTGGAGCCCTTGCGGGCACGCGTGCGTGCCGGTATGCCGGTGTACGGCACCTGCGCGGGCATGATCATGCTCGCCGACAAGATCCTGGATCCGCGTTCGGAGCAGGAGACCGTCGGCGGCATCGACATGATCGTGCGGCGCAACGCCTTCGGGCGGCAGAACGAGTCCTTCGAGGCGGCCGTCGACATCGCCGGCATCGAGGGCGCTCCTGTGGAGGGTGTCTTCATCCGCGCCCCCTGGGTGGAGTCCGTCGGCGCCAGTGCCGAGGTGCTCGCCGAGCACGAGGGGCACATCGTCGCCGTACGCCAGGGCAACGCGCTCGCCACGTCGTTCCACCCCGAGCTGACGGGCGACCACCGGGTGCACGAGCTGTTCGTCGGGATGGTGCGCGGGAACGCGGCGGCGGGATCCTAGTAGGATCTCCGGGGGTTCCCCGGGCCTTAAGGTGTCGGGGAGTTCGTACTGGTTGGGTAACGCGAAGGAGACAGGCAGATGTCCGGCCACTCTAAATGGGCTACGACGAAGCACAAGAAGGCCGTGATTGACGCCAAGCGCGGCAAGCTCTTCGCGAAGATGATCAAGAACATCGAGGTCGCGGCCCGCACGGGCGGCGCCGATGTGTCCGGCAACCCGACGCTCTTCGACGCCATCCAGAAGGCCAAGAAGAGCTCGGTTCCGAACAAGAACATCGACTCCGCGGTCAAGCGCGGCGCCGGTCTCGAAGCCGGCGGCGCCGACTACGAGACGATCATGTACGAGGGCTACGGCCCCAACGGTGTCGCGGTGCTCATCGAGTGCCTCACCGACAACCGCAACCGCGCCGCATCGGACGTCCGCGTCGCCATGACCCGCAACGGCGGCTCGATGGCCGACCCGGGCTCCGTCTCGTACCTGTTCAACCGCAAGGGCGTCGTGATCGTCCCCAAGGGCGAGCTGTCCGAGGACGACGTCCTGGGTGCGGTCCTTGACGCGGGCGCCGAAGAGGTCAACGACCTGGGTGAGTCCTTCGAGGTGCTCTCCGAGGCCACCGACATGGTCGCGGTCCGCACCGCGCTCCAGGACGCCGGGATCGAATACGACTCGGCCGACGCCAACTTCGTCCCGACCATGCAGGTCGAGTTGGACGAAGAGGGCGCGCGCAAGATCTTCAAGCTGATCGACGCGCTCGAGGACAGCGACGACGTACAGAACGTCTTCGCCAACTTCGACGTGAGCGACGAGGTCATGGAGAAGGTCGACGCGTAGCGCTGCCGCGAGCTGAGCAGTTTCGGCGGGCCGGGTGGGACACACGTCCACCGGCCCGCCGCTGTTGTCAGTGGCAGCGGATAGCCTGGCGTGAAGTTCAAAGATCACCGCCGCGACGAGGGGAGGCCGCGCATGCGCGTACTGGGGGTGGACCCCGGGCTGACCCGGTGCGGCGTCGGCGTCGTCGACGGGGTCGCCGGGCGGCCGCTGGCCATGCGCGGCGTCGGTGTCGTACGGACGCCGCCGAACGCCGAGTTGGGCCACCGCCTCGTCGCCATCGAGCAGGGCATCGAGCAGTGGCTGGACGAGCACGATCCCGAAGTCCTCGCCGTGGAGCGGGTGTTCAGCCAGCACAACGTCCGTACGGTGATGGGCACGGCCCAGGCGAGCGCCGTCGCCATGCTCTGCGCGTCGCGCCGCGGCATCCCCGTCGCCCTGCACACGCCCAGCGAGGTCAAGGCCGCCGTCACCGGCAGCGGCCGGGCCGACAAGGCGCAGGTCGGCGCGATGGTGACCAGGCTCCTGAGGCTCGACGCGCCCCCGAAGCCCGCCGACGCCGCGGACGCCCTCGCCCTCGCCATCTGTCATATCTGGCGCGCCCCCGCGCAGAACCGCCTCCAGCAGGCCGTGGCCCAGAACCGCCTCCAGCAGGCCGCAGCCCTGCACGCATCGAAAGGCCGTACCGCATGATCGCCTTCGTCAGCGGCCCCGTCGCCGCCCTCGCCCCCGATGCCGCGGTGGTCGAGGTCGGCGGCATCGGCATGGCCGTCCAGTGCACGCCGAACACGCTCTCCACACTCCGCGTCGGCCAGCAGACCAAGCTCGCCACGTCCCTGGTCGTACGGGAAGACTCGCTCACCCTGTACGGCTTCGCGGACGACGACGAGCGGCAGACCTTCGAGCTCCTTCAGACCGCGAGCGGTGTCGGACCGCGCCTTGCCCAGGCGATGCTCGCCGTGCACAGCCCCGACGCCCTGCGCCGCGCGGTCGCCACCGGTGACGAGAAGGCGCTCACCGCCGTCCCCGGCATCGGCAAGAAGGGCGCCCAGAAGCTGCTCCTGGAGTACAAGGACCGGCTCGGCGAGCCCCTCGGCACGGGCGGCCCCGCGATCGGCAAGGCCGTCACCTCCGGCTGGAGCGACCAGCTGCACGCGGCGCTGATCGGCCTCGGGTACGCCACGCGAGAGGCCGACGAGGCCGTCGCCGCCGTCACCCCGCAGGCCGAGGCGTCCGAGAAGCCGCAGGTGGGCCAGCTCCTCAAGGCCGCCCTGCAGACGCTGAACCGCACCCGCTAGCCCACCGACCACCAGAACCACACCACGAGGCGACCTCATGAACTGGGACGAGACCACCGACGACACGACCGCGCCGGCGGGTGCGGCCGACCGTCTTGTCGGTGCGTCCGCCGACGGGGAGGACCAGGCGGTCGAGGCGGCGCTGCGCCCCAAGGACCTGGACGAGTTCATCGGCCAGGAGAAGGTCCGCGAGCAGCTCGACCTGGTCCTGCGCGCGGCCCGAGCGCGGGGCGCCACCGCCGACCACGTACTGCTCTCCGGTGCCCCGGGCCTCGGCAAGACCACACTTTCCATGATCATCGCAGCCGAGATGGGCGCCCCGATCCGCATCACCAGCGGCCCGGCCATCCAGCACGCGGGCGACCTCGCGGCGATCCTCTCCTCCCTCCAGGAGGGGGAGGTGCTCTTCCTCGACGAGATCCACCGGATGTCGCGGCCCGCCGAGGAGATGCTCTACATGGCGATGGAGGACTTCCGCGTCGACGTCATCGTCGGCAAGGGCCCCGGCGCCACCGCCATCCCGCTGGAGCTGCCGCCCTTCACCCTGGTCGGCGCCACCACCCGCGCGGGCCTCCTGCCGCCACCGCTGCGCGACCGCTTCGGCTTCACGGCCCACATGGAGTTCTACGAGCCGGCCGAGCTGGAGCGGGTGGTCCACCGCTCCGCACAGCTGCTCGACGTGGCCATCGACCCGGCCGGCGCCGCCGAGATCGCGGGCCGCTCCCGCGGCACGCCCCGTATCGCCAACCGTTTGCTGCGCCGCGTACGCGACTATGCGCAGGTCAAGGCCGACGGCGAGATCGACAGGGACATCGCGGGCGCGGCCCTGAAGGTCTACGAGGTGGACGACCGCGGCCTCGACCGCCTCGACCGGGCCGTCCTGGAGGCGCTGCTCAAACTGTTCGGCGGCGGACCCGTGGGTCTGTCGACGCTCGCCGTCGCCGTGGGGGAGGAGCGCGAGACGGTCGAAGAGGTGGCCGAGCCCTTCCTGGTACGGGAGGGACTCCTCGCCCGCACGCCCCGCGGCCGCGTCGCGACGCCCGCGGCATGGGCGCATCTCGGCCTTGTTCCCCCGCGTCAGGCGGGCGGAATCGGACAAGGGGACCTGTTCGGGGCGTGACGGCGCGCGTACTCGCACGGTCAGGAACTGCGGTGCCATGCTGAGCGTTGTTCGTTAGGTGCGGACTCGCTTAGACTCCGCCGATGCCGTCCCTTGTGGGCGGCGTGCCCACCCCCGTCCATCAGGCCGCTTACCTGCGCGGTCATGCGAAGGAAACTCCGTCCCGTGAATATCGTGACCCTCCTCCCCTTCATCGTGCTCATCGGGGCCATGTTCCTGATGACGCGGTCCGCCAAGAAGAAGCAGCAGGCGGCCGCGCAGATGCGCAATGAGATGCAGCCCGGCACCGGCATCCGCACGATCGGGGGCATGTACGCCACCGTCAAGGAGGTTCACGACGACGCGGTCCTCCTTGAGGTGGCTCCGGGCGTGCACGCGTTTTACGCGAAGAACGCCGTCGGCGCCGTCCTCGAGGACGACGAGTACAACCGCATCGTCCACGGCGTGGGTGCCGACCTGAAGTCGAACACCCCCATCGTTCCGGACGACGCCTCCTCCCTTACCGAGACCGACGAGCCCGCCGCCGACGCTTCCGACGACTCGCCCATCGACCTCGGCAAGAAGGACGCGGACACCGCTCCCGAGGACGACGCCGAGCCGAAGAAGACCGACGGCGAGTCCGACGCGAAGTAGCCACCACCGGGGTCCGTGGGGCGCGCCGCTCGCGCTGCCACGGTCCTCGCAGTGCGTGGGTTTCGTGACGGGTCTCGACACCATTTCATGGCCGCCCACCTGGGAACTCCCCGCTCAGTGACGGGGCAGGGCACCGGACGCCGGGCGGTTGGACAGGGAGAACGAGAAGGTGGCAGCACCTAAGAAGGGCCGAAGGCAGAGCGCCCCGGGCAAGCCGGGCCGCTCTTTGGTCTTCATCCTGATCGCCCTCGTGGCGCTCACCGGGGGGATGTTCCTTTCCGGGAACACCACGCCCCGCCTCGGCATTGACCTCGCCGGCGGTACGAGCATCACGCTCCAGGCGAAGAACGAGCCCGGCCAGAAGAACGCGATCAACCCGACCAACATGAACACCGCGGTCAGCATCATCAACAACCGCGTCAATGGTCTGGGTGTGTCCGAGGCCGAGGTGCAGACCCAGGGCGAAGAGAACATCATCGTCAACATCCCCAAGGGCACGAACGAGAAGCAGGCGCGCGAGCAGGTCGGCACGACCGCTCAGCTCTACTTCCGTCCCGTCCTGACGGTGGCCCCCGGCGAGCCCACCCCCGAGCCGTCCGCCTCCTCGTCCGGCAAGGGCACGGACAAGGACAAGGCGACCGAGAAGGGCGAGGACAAGGCGACGCCCTCCTCGACCCCCACGGCGACGCCCACCTCCCAGGGCCGCGCCGTCACCGACGGCCTGAAGGCCGACGCCACCCCGTCCCCCAAGTCCTCGGACAAGGGCGGCGACAAGGACAAGGCGGCGCCCACCCCCACCCCGTCGGCCGACCCGGCCACCGCGGCCCTGCAGAAGAAGTTCACCGCGCTCGACTGCACCGACAAGGCGCAGCGCGCCAAGGTCGGCGACGGCATCAAGCCCTCCGAGCAGAGCATCGCCTGTGGCAAGAACAACGCCGGGCAGTGGGAGAAGTACGTGCTCGGCCCGGCCGAGCTGAACGGCAAGGACGTCGACGACGCCAAGGCCACCATCAGCCAGCAGAGCGGCGCCTGGGTCGTCAACATGGACTTCACGGGCGGCGGCTCGAAGAAGTTCTCGAAGACCACCAGCAAGCTCTCGCAGCAGCAGCCTCCGATGAACCAGTTCGCCATCGTCCTCGACGGCGAAGTGGCCTCGGCCCCCAGCGTCAACACGACCCTGAGCGCCAACGCCGAGATCTCCGGCAGCTTCACGCAGGAGTCGGCCCAGGACCTCGCCAACATCCTGTCGTACGGCGCGCTGCCGCTCACCTTCCACGAGCAGAGCGTCACCACGGTGAGCCCGGCCCTCGGCGGCGAGCAGCTGCAGGCCGGTCTGATCGCCGGCGCCATCGGCCTCGCGCTCGTCATCATCTACCTGGTGGTCTACTACCGGGGCCTGTCGCTCATCGCCATCGCGAGCCTCCTGGCCTCGGCGGCCCTCACGTACACCCTGATGACGCTGCTCGGCCCGGCCATCAGCTTCACCCTGAACCTGCCCGCGGTGTGTGGTGCGATCGTTGCGATCGGTATCACGGCGGACTCGTTCATCGTGTTCTTCGAACGCGTCAGGGACGAGGTCCGCGAGGGACGCACGCTGCGGCCCGCCGTCGAGCGTGCCTGGCCGCGTGCCCGGCGCACCATCCTGGTCTCCGACTTCGTGTCGTTCCTCGCGGCCGCCGTGCTCTTCGTCGTCACGGTCGGCAAGGTCCAGGGCTTCGCGTTCACGCTCGGCCTGACCACCCTGCTCGACGTCGTCGTGGTCTTCTTCTTCACCAAGCCGCTGATGACGCTCATGGCACGCAAGCCGTTCTTCGCGAACGGCCACAAGTGGTCCGGGCTCGACCCGAAGCGGCTCGGCGCCAAGCCTCCGCTGCGCCGCACGCGCCGTGCCACCGCCCCCGTCGACCCGAAGGAGGCGTGAGATGTCGAAGCTCGGCAATCTCGGCGCCAGGCTCTACCGCGGCGAGGTCGGCTATGACTTCGTCGGCAAGCGCAAGATCTGGTACGGCATCTCGATACTGATCACCATCACGGCGATCGTCGGTCTCGCGGTGCGCGGCCTGAACATGGGCATCGAGTTCGAGGGCGGCGCCGTCTTCACCACCCCGAAGACCAGCGTCTCGGTCGCTCAGGCGGAGAAGTACGCGGAAGAGGCCTCCGGCCACGACGCGGTCGTGCAGGAGCTCGGCTCGGGCGGTCTGCGCATCCAGGTCGCCGGTGTGGACACCACCAAGTCCGACCAGATCAAGGCCGACCTGGCCAAGGACATGGACATCGAGTCCAACGACATCAACGCCGACCTCGTGGGCCCCAGCTGGGGTGAGCAGATCAGCCAGAAGGCCTGGACGGGCCTGATCATCTTCATGGTCCTCGTGGTGATCTATCTGGCGATCGCCTTCGAGTGGCGGATGGCGCTGGCCGCGCTGATCGCCCTGATCCACGACATCACGATCACCGTCGGTGTGTACGCCCTTGTGGGCTTCGAGGTCACCCAGGGCACGATCATCGGTCTGCTGACGATCCTCGGTTATTCGCTGTACGACACGGTCGTGGTCTTCGACAGCTTGAAGGAGCAGTCGAAGGACCTCACCAAGCAGACCCGGTGGACCTACAGCGAGGTCGCCAACCGCAGCATCAACAGCACCCTGGTGCGTTCGATCAACACCACGGTCGTCGCGCTCCTGCCGGTCGCCGGTCTGCTCTTCATCGGTGGCGGCTTCCTCGGCGCGGGCATGCTCAACGACATCTCGCTGTCGCTGTTCGTCGGCCTCGCGGCCGGTGCGTACTCCTCGATCTTCATCGCCACGCCCCTCGTCGCCGACCTCAAGGAGACCGAGCCGGCGATGAAGGCGCTCAAGAAGCGCGTCCTCGCCAAGCGTGCCGCCGCGGCGGCCAAGGGCGAATCCGCGGAGAGCGCCGACAGCGCGGAGCAGGGCGACGACGAGGAGCAGGACCGGGTGCCGGAGGACGCCGCCCCCGCGGGCGTCGTCGGCCCGCGCACCCAGCCCACCTCCCGGGGCCGAGGCCGCGGCCGTCCCTCGGGGAAGCGCCGATGACCGAGACGACCGCAACCACGGAGCTGCTGCTCAGCCGCATCCGGGACGTCGCGGACTACCCGGAGCCGGGCGTGATGTTCAAGGACATCACCCCGCTGCTGGCGGACCCGGCGGCGTTCGCGGCGCTCACCGAGGCCTTCGCGGACCTCGCCGTGCGGCACGGCGCCACCAAGGTCGTCGGCCTGGAGGCCCGCGGCTTCATCCTCGGCGCCCCCGTAGCGCTCAGCGCCGGGCTCGGCTTCATCCCCGTACGCAAGGCGGGCAAGCTCCCCGGAGCGACGCTCAGCCAGGCCTACGACCTGGAGTACGGCAGCGCCGAGATCGAGGTGCACGCCGAGGACCTCGCCGCCGACGACCGCGTCATGGTCATCGACGACGTCCTGGCGACCGGCGGCACCGCCGAGGCGTCGCTGCGGCTGATCCGCCGGGCCGGCGCGCAGGTCGCCGGTGTGGCGGTGCTCATGGAGCTCGGCTTCCTCGGCGGCCGCGCCAAGCTGGAGACCGCCCTTGAGGGCGCCCCGCTGGAGGCCCTGATCACGGTCTGAGCGGACCCACGCACACCCCGAGGCGGGCCCGGAGGAATCCGGTGCCCGCCTCGGGTGTTTCCCCCGTAGAGGCCTCGGGTTCGCCGTGTGGAGAACCTCAGGTGTTTCTCCCGTGGAGACCTGTCTCACGGGCTGAGGGCGAGCCGAAGGTCCAGGATCGATACCATGGGCTCTTCGGGGCCTGACCGGGGGACCCGGATCGCGCACAGGGAGCGCTCTTGCCAGACGAGTCCAAGGCACTCACCGCCGCCAAGGCCGCAGAGCAGGCCGAGCGCGCGGCGGCGAGCACTGCCGCGCCCGCGCAGAACGCGACGCCCGCGAAGAACGCGCAGAGCGCGACGCCCGCGAAGCCGTCGGAGAGCGCGGCCCCCAGCACCACGTCCGCACCGGGCACGCCCGGCGGCAGCGCTCAGCGCGACAAGCCCGCCGAGCAGCCGCGCCCCAAGCCTCCCACCGAGGCCCGCCCCGGCAGCACGACCCCGGCGATCCGCCCCACCGCGGCCAAGAACGAGCGCTCCGGCTCCTCCAACCGCGTCCGCGCCCGCCTGGCCCGGCTCGGCGTCCAGCGCTCGAACCCGTACAACCCGGTCCTGGAGCCGCTGCTGCGGATAGTGCGCAGCAACGACCCCAAGATCGAGACGGCCACGCTGCGCCAGATCGAGAAGGCCTACCAGGTCGCCGAGCGCTGGCACCGCGGCCAGAAGCGCAAGAGCGGCGACCCGTACATCACGCACCCGCTGGCCGTGACGACCATCCTCGCCGAGCTCGGGATGGACCCGGCCACCCTCATGGCGGGGCTGCTCCACGACACCGTCGAGGACACCGAGTACGGCCTCGACACCCTCAAGCGGGACTTCGGCGACCAGGTCGCGCTGCTCGTCGACGGCGTCACCAAGCTCGACAAGGTCAAGTTCGGCGAGGCCGCGCAGGCCGAGACCGTACGCAAGATGGTCGTCGCGATGGCCAAGGACCCCCGCGTCCTGGTCATCAAGCTCGCCGACCGCCTGCACAACATGCGCACGATGCGGTACCTCAAGCGCGAGAAGCAGGAAAAGAAGGCCCGCGAGACGCTCGAGATCTACGCTCCGCTGGCGCACCGCCTGGGCATGAACACCATCAAGTGGGAGCTGGAGGACCTCGCGTTCGCGATCCTCTATCCCAAGATGTACGACGAGATCGTGCGGCTCGTCGCCGAGCGGGCGCCCAAGCGCGACGAGTACCTCGCCATAGTGACCGACGAGGTCCAGGCCGACCTGCGCGCCGCCCGCATCAAGGCCACCGTCACCGGCCGCCCGAAGCACTACTACAGCGTCTACCAGAAGATGATCGTGCGAGGCCGCGACTTCGCCGAGATCTATGACCTGGTGGGTATCCGGGTCCTTGTCGACACGGTCCGCGACTGCTACGCGGCGCTCGGCACGGTGCACGCGCGATGGAATCCGGTCCCCGGCCGGTTCAAGGACTACATCGCGATGCCCAAGTTCAACATGTACCAGTCGCTGCACACGACGGTGATCGGCCCGAACGGCAAGCCCGTCGAGCTCCAGATCCGTACGTTCGACATGCACCGCCGTGCCGAGTACGGCATCGCCGCGCACTGGAAGTACAAGCAGGAGGCCGTCGCCGGCGCCTCCAAGGTGCGCACCGACGTGCCGAAGAAGGCCGGTGGCAAGGACGACCACCTCAACGACATGGCGTGGCTGCGCCAGCTCCTGGACTGGCAGAAGGAGACCGAGGACCCCAGCGAGTTCCTCGAGTCCCTGCGCTTCGACCTCTCCCGCAACGAGGTCTTCGTCTTCACGCCGAAGGGCGATGTCATAGCGCTCCCCGCGGGCGCGACCCCCGTCGACTTCTCGTACGCCGTCCACACCGAGGTCGGCCACCGCACCATTGGAGCACGGGTCAACGGACGGCTCGTGCCGCTCGAATCGACCCTGGACAACGGCGACTTGGTGGAGGTCTTCACCTCCAAGGCGGCCGGCGCCGGCCCGTCCCGCGACTGGCTCGGCTTCGTCAAGTCGCCGCGGGCGCGCAACAAGATCCGTGCGTGGTTCTCCAAGGAGCGCCGCGAGGAGGCCATCGAGCAGGGCAAGGACGCCATCGCGCGGGCCATGCGCAAGCAGAACCTGCCGATCCAGCGGATCCTCACCGGGGACTCACTGGTCACCCTCGCCCACGAGATGCGCTACCCCGACATCTCCTCGCTGTACGCGGCGATCGGCGAGGGACACGTCACCGCGCAGTCCGTCGTGCAGAAGCTCGTCCAGGCGCTCGGCGGCGAGGAGGCCGCCAACGAGGACATCGCCGAGAGCGCGCCGCCCGCCCGCGGCCGCAGCAAGCGCCGGGCCAACGCCGACCCGGGCGTGGTGGTCAAGGGCGTCGAGGACGTCTGGGTCAAGCTGGCCCGCTGCTGTACGCCCGTCCCTGGCGACCCCATCATCGGCTTCGTCACGCGCGGCAGCGGCGTATCGGTTCACCGCAGCGACTGCGTCAACGTCGACTCGCTCTCGCGCGAGCCCGAGCGGATCCTCGAGGTCGAGTGGGCGCCCACCCAGTCGTCGGTCTTCCTGGTCGCCATCCAGGTGGAGGCCCTTGACCGCTCGCGGCTGCTCTCGGACGTCACGCGCATCCTCTCGGACCAGCACGTGAACATCCTGTCCGCGGCCGTCCAGACCTCCCGCGACCGCGTCGCCACGTCCCGCTTCACCTTCGAGATGGGCGACCCCAAGCACCTGGGGCACGTCCTCAAGGCGGTCAGGGGAGTCGAGGGCGTGTATGACGTCTACAGGGTGACGTCGGCCCGCAGGCCGTAAACGGTCCACTACGTAGAGGGGCTCCCGTACATCGCGTACGGGAGCCCCTCTACGTAGACAGCGAATAACTCAGCCGCCGAACTCGTGCAGGCCCTTCAGCGCCTGGTCGAGCAGCGCCTGGCGGCCGTCCAGCTCCTTCTGGAGCTTGTCCGCCTTGGCGTTGTTGCCCGCCGTACGAGCCTTCTCGATCTGCTCGGTCAGCTTGTCGACCGCGGCCTGCAGCTGGCCGGTGAGACCCTCGGCACGCGCGCGTGCCTCAGGGTTCGTACGGCGCCACTCGGCCTCTTCGGAGTCCTGCAGGGCCCGCTCCACCGCGTGCATCCGGCCCTCGACCTTCGGCCGCGCGTCGCGCGGGACGTGGCCGATGGCCTCCCACCGCTCGTTGATCGAACGGAAGGCCGCACGCGCCGACTTGAGGTCCTTCACCGGGACGAGCTTCTCGGCCTCCTCGGCCAGCTCCTCCTTCAGCTTCAGGTTCTCCGTCTGCTCGGCGTCCCGCTCCGCGAAGACCGCGCTGCGCGCCGCGAAGAACACGTCCTGGGCGCCGCGGAAGCGGTTCCACAGATCGTCCTCGTGCTCGCGCTGGGCGCGGCCGGCGGCCTTCCACTCGGTCATCAGATCGCGGTACCGCGCGGCCGTCGGACCCCAGTCGGTCGACCCGGAGAGCGCCTCGGCCTCGCCGACCAGACGCTCCTTGGTCTTGCGGGCCTCCTCGCGCTGGGCGTCCAGCGAGGCGAAGTGGGCCTTGCGGCGCTTGGAGAACGCCGAGCGGGCGTGCGAGAAGCGGTGCCACAGCTCGTCGTCCGACTTGCGGTCGAGGCGCGGCAGACCCTTCCAGGTGTCCACCAGGGCGCGCAGGCGTTCGCCCGCCGCCCGCCACTGCTCGCTCTGCGCGAGCTCCTCGGCCTCGACGACCAGCGCCTCCTTGGCGTGCCGCGCCTCGTCCGACTGCTTGGCCTTCTGGACCTTGCGCTCCTCGCGGCGCGCCTCCACCGTCTCGACGAGCTTGTCCAGACGCGTGCTCAAGGCATCCAGATCGCCGACCGCGTGCGCCTCGTCCACCTGCTGGCGCAGGTGGTCGATGGCGGTCATGGCGTCCTTGGCCGACAGGTCCGTCGTCTTCACCCGGCGCTCGAGAAGTCCGATCTCGACGACCAGACCGTCGTACTTGCGCTCGAAGTAGGCGAGGGCCTCGTCAGGAGACCCCGCTTTCCACGAACCGACCTCGCGCTCGCTGCCGTCGGCCTTGCGCACATACACGGTCCCCGTCTCGTCGACGCGGCCCCACGGGTCGCTGCTCACAGCGCCTCCTCCACATGATGCCTGCGCAGGGCCTCGGGGCCCCCGGCATCGTCCACAGTTTCGTCACCGCCAACATAGGCGACCGGCGGGGCGGCTGTCCGCATCCCGCGCGTCCGAAGTTTGCCTGGCGGGGGTCAGGACTTCGACACGGTCGCCTTGTTGATGACGACCGTCGCGTTCGGGGCGCCCTCGCCCTGCCCGGTGCTCTCGCCGGCGTCGGCGATCTTCTTGAGCACCTTCATCCCGGAATCGGAAATGGTCCCGAACGGTGTGTAGTCGGGCGGCAGCTGACTGTCCTGGTAGACCAGGAAGAACTGGCTGCCTCCGGTGTCCCGGCCCTTCTTCTCCTGGGCGTTGTACTGGTTGGCCATCGCGACCGTGCCCGCCGGATACACGTTCCCCTTCAGGCTCTTGTCCTTGAGGTTCTCGTCCGGGATCGAGTAGCCGGGGCCGCCCTCGCCGGTGCCCTTCGGGTCGCCGCACTGGAGGACGTAGATGCCGCCCGAGACGAGCCGGTGGCACTTCGTGTGGTCCAGATAGCCCTTGTTCACCAGGAAGTTGAAGGAGTTGACCGTGTGCGGGGCCTTCGCCGCCGACAGGTTCAGGTCGATGTCGCCGCAGGTCGTGCTCAGCTTCATCGTGTAGTCGGCCGACTTGTCGATCGTGAGCGCCGGCTCCTTCTTGAAGCTCAGCGGCTTCACCTTGCCGCCCGCGGGCTTCTCGCAGGGGTCCGGCTGCTTGGTGGGGCTCGCGCTCGCCTCGTCCTTCGGCTTGCCGTCGTCGTCGAAGGCTCCCGCCGCGTACGACACCGCGCCGCCGGCCACGACCACCGCGAGCGCCGATGCGATCACCGCGTTGCGCATCCGCGCCCTGCGTCGCGCGGCCTCCCGGCGCTGCTGCTGCCGCAAGAACTTCTCCCGGGCGAGCTGACGCCGCCGCTGATCGTTGCTGACCACCGGGTTCTCTCTCCTCTGCTGGGGACCGCTTCGTGTGCCCCGTACCGTATATGGGTTAGCTGTGGAATCGTCAGCGCCGGTAGTCTCTGATCTGCCGCGACCTGCGCGGTCACCTCCGCCGGACGACGAACGAAGGACGATCGTGCTCATTGCCGGGTTTCCCGCCGGGGCCTGGGGGACCAACTGCTACTTGGTCGCCCCCGCCGCAGGCGAGGAGTGCGTGATCATCGACCCGGGCCACCAGGCCGCCCAGGGAGTCGAGGACGCACTCAAGAAGCATCGGCTCAAGCCCGTCGCGGTCGTCCTCACCCATGGCCACATCGACCATGTCGCCTCGGTCGTCCCGGTCTGCGGAGCCAACGACGTACCCGCGTGGATCCACCCCGAGGACCGGTACATGCTCAGCGACCCGGAGAAGGCCATAGGCCGTGCCTTCGGCGCGCAGTTGATGGGCGAGCTGACCGTGGGGGAGCCCGCCGACCTCAGGGAGCTGAGCGACGGCGCGCAGCTGAAGCTGGCCGGACTCGACTTCTCCGTCGCGCACGCGCCGGGCCATACGAAGGGGTCGGTGACCTTCCAGCTCCCCGAGTCCGCCGAGGTTCCCTCGGTGTTCTTCTCGGGCGATCTGCTCTTCGCCGGCTCCATCGGACGCACCGACATGCCCGGCGGATCGCACGCCGAGATCCTCGAGTCGCTGGCGCGTGTGTGCCTGCCGCTCGACGACTCGACCGTGGTCCTGCCCGGTCACAACGAGCACACGACCATTGGCCGTGAGCGCGCCACCAACCCGTATCTGCGCCAGGTGGCCGCCGGCCTGGGAGCCGACGCGGCTCCCCGACGAGGAATGTGACGAGAGAACTCCCGTGAGCACCTTCAAGGCCCCCAAGGGCACCTACGACCTGCTTCCGCCGGACTCCGCGAAGTACCTCGCGGTCCGCGAGGCGATCGCGGCACCGCTGCGGAACTCCGGTTACGGATACGTGGAGACTCCCGGCTTCGAGAACGTCGAGCTGTTCTCGCGCGGCGTCGGCGAGTCCACCGACATCGTCTCCAAGGAGATGTACGCCTTCGAGACCAAGGGCGGCGACCAGCTCGCGCTGCGCCCCGAGGGCACCGCGTCCGTGCTGCGCGCGGCCCTTGAGGCCAACCTCCACAAGGCGGGCAACCTCCCCGTCAAGCTCTGGTACTCCGGCTCGTACTACCGCTACGAGCGCCCGCAGAAGGGCCGCTACAGGCACTTCTCGCAGGTCGGCGCCGAGGCGATCGGCGCCGAGGACCCGGCCCTGGACGCCGAGTTGATCATCCTGGCCGACCAGGCGTACCGCGCGCTCGGCCTGAAGCAGTTCCGCATCCTCCTCAACTCGCTGGGCGACAAGGAGTGCCGCCCCGTCTACCGCGCCGCGCTGCAGGACTTCCTGCGCGCGCTCGACCTGGACGAGGAGACACGTCGACGTATCGACATCAACCCGCTCCGCGTCCTGGACGACAAGCGTGACGACGTCCAGAAGCAGCTGGTCGGCGCCCCGATGCTGCGCGACTACCTGTGCGACGGGTGCAAGGCGTACCACGAGCAGGTGCGCGAGCTCCTGACGGCGGAGGGTGTCGCGTACGAGGACGACCCGAAGCTGGTCCGCGGCCTGGACTACTACACGCGCACGACCTTCGAGTTCGTCCACGACGGCCTCGGCTCGCAGTCCGCGGTGGGCGGCGGCGGCCGCTACGACGGCCTGTCCGAGATGATCGGCGGCCCCTCGCTGCCGTCCGTCGGCTGGGCGCTCGGCGTGGACCGCACGGTGCTCGCCCTGGAGGCGGAGGGCGTCGAGCTCGAACTGCCCTCGGCGACCAGTGTGTTCGCGGTGCCGCTGGGCGAGGAGGCCAGGCGGGTGCTGTTCTCCAAGGTGACGGAGTTGCGCAGGGCGGGCGTCGCGGCGGACTTCTCGTACGGCGGGAAGGGCCTCAAGGGCGCGATGAAGAACGCCAATCGCAGCGGCGCGCGCTTCACGGTCGTCGCCGGTGAGCGTGACCTCGCCGAGGGCGTCGTGCAGCTCAAGGACATGGAGTCCGGGGAGCAGACGGCGGTCGCGGTGGACGGGATCGTGGCGGAGCTGAAGTCGAGGCTGAGCTGAAGTCCGGGCTGAGCTGAGGCGCTCGTCAAACGCCGGACGGGGCTGAAGGATCCAGCCCCGTCCGGCGTTTGACTCATCCCGGCAACCCGAACCGCATCGAATTCGCCAACCGAACGCCCGGGGACCTCCGTGCGTACTTCCTTATGTCCATCGAACGGTGGACACCCGGTCGCGTGCGGCACAATGTGCGTGCCCGCAGGCCACCCACAAGCGACGGAACGGCGTGATGAGCAAAACGATGTCAGCGAAGGACGATGCCCTGGACGGCGGGGAGCGGACGGACGTTCCGGGTGCCGTCGGCGGGAGCCGCGCACTTGCCCTGCTCCTGGTGATCACGGGCGCGGCCGGTCTGCTCGCCTCCTGGGTGATCACCATCGACAAGTTCGAGCTCCTGAAGGACCCGAACTTCACGCCGGGCTGCAGCATCAACCCCATCGTCGCCTGCGGCAGCATCATGAAGAGCGAGCAGGCCGAGGCCTTCGGGTTCCCCAACCCGATGCTGGGCCTTGTCACCTACGCCATCATCATCGGCGTCGGCATGAGCCTGCTCGCCGGGGCCCGTTTCCCGCGCTGGTACTGGCTCACCATGAACGCGGGCATGCTCTTCGGCGTCGGATTCTGCACCTGGCTGATGATCCAGTCGCTGTACGAGATCAACGCGCTCTGCCTGTGGTGCTGCCTGGCCTGGGTCGCCACGCTCCTGATGTTCTGGTACGTCACGTCCTTCAACGTCCGCAAGGGCTTCCTGCCCGCCCCGGGCTGGGTCAAGAGCTTCTTCGAGGACTTCACCTGGGCCCTGCCGGTGATGCACACCGGCGTCATCGCGATGCTGATCCTCACGCGCTGGGGCGCCGACCTCTGGGCCTGACCGGCGCCCGGAGGGATTGTCAGTGGGGTGACATAGGGTTCTGGACGTGGAGCCCGACCTGTTCACCGCCGCAGCCGAAGACCGCCAGGAGAAGGACCCGTCCAGCAGTCCCCTGGCCGTCCGGATGCGCCCGCGCACCCTCGACGAAGTCGTCGGCCAGCAGCATCTGCTGAAGCCGGGCTCCCCCCTGCGCCGCCTCGTCGGCGAGGGCGGGGGAGGGCCCGCGGGGCCCTCCTCGGTATTCCTGTGGGGCCCGCCCGGCATCGGCAAGACGACGTTGGCGTACGTCGTCTCGAAGGCCACGAACAAGCGCTTCGTCGAGCTCTCCGCGATCACCGCGGGCGTCAAGGAAGTGCGCGCGGTCATCGACGGCGCCCGCAGGGCGATGGGCGGTCACGGCAAGGAGACCGTCCTCTTCCTCGACGAGATCCACCGCTTCAGCAAGGCCCAGCAGGACTCCCTGCTCCCGGCGGTCGAGAACCGCTGGGTCACGCTGATCGCGGCGACGACCGAGAACCCGTACTTCTCGATCATCTCCCCGCTGCTCTCGCGCTCCTTGCTCCTCACCCTCGAACCGCTCACCGACGACGACCTGCGAGGCCTGCTGCGCCGGGCCCTCAGCGCCGAGCGGGGCCTCGGCGACGCGGTCACGCTGCCCGACGAGGCCGAGGCGCATCTGCTGCGCATCGCCGGCGGCGACGCCCGGCGCGCGCTCACCGCCCTGGAGGCGGGCGCCGGATCGGCCATCGCCAAGGGCGAGAAGGAGATCACCCTCCAGACCCTGGAGGAGTCGGTCGACCGGGCCGCCGTGAAGTACGACCGCGACGGCGACCAGCACTACGACGTCGCGAGCGCCCTGATCAAGTCCATCCGCGGCTCCGACGTGGACGCGGCGCTGCACTATCTGGCCCGCATGATCGAGGCGGGTGAGGACCCCCGCTTCATCGCCAGGCGCTTGATGATCTCCGCAAGCGAGGACATCGGCCTCGCCGACCCCACGGCCCTGCCCACGGCGGTCGCCGCCGCCCAGGCCGTGGCCATGATCGGCTTCCCGGAGGCAGCGCTCACCCTCAGCCACGCGACGATCGCCCTCGCGCTCGCCCCGAAGTCGAACGCCGCGACGATCGCGATCCAGCAGGCCCAGGCGGACGTCCGCGCGGGCCTCGCCGGACCCGTGCCGCCCCATCTACGCGACGGCCACTACAAGGGCGCGGCCAAGCTCGGCCACGCCCAGGGCTATGTGTATCCGCACGACGTCCCGGGCGGCATCGCGGCCCAGCAGTACGCCCCGGACGCCATCGAGGGCAAGCGCTACTACCAGCCCACGAGATACGGCGGAGAGGCGCGGTACGCCGACGTGGTCGAGCGGGTCCGCGCCCGCCTCAAGGGCGAGCAGCCCGAGGCCTAGCCAGGCCCCGAGCCCTGCGGCTGAGGCACCCGCGCCCACCCGGTACACTTGCCCGCAGTGCTGCGTCCCGTGTCCGGTCTCGTACCGGCATCACCAGAACGGGACATCCAGCCGGAGCCCCGGATCTCACGGTCCAGGAATCTCCAGGAGCGTCGCGCACCGTCGAAGGTGTCGCGGGCAGCCCACCACCATCTCGTACTCCGGGAAACGGTCGGTGGGCCACTCGCGTGCTGCACGTATGTGCCCAGACCAGGGAGCGGCTGCCCGCCGGATCCAGATCCACCGGATCCGATGGGTTTCCCAGGCTGCGGATTGCGACCTCCCTTAACCCTGGTGAAGCCGTATTCACAGAGAACAGAGAGGTTGGTTCATGCCGAACCAGTCCCGCCCCAAGGTCAAGAAGTCGCGTGCCCTCGGCATCGCGCTGACCCCGAAGGCCGTCAAGTACTTCGAGGCCCGTCCCTACCCGCCGGGCGAGCACGGCCGTGGGCGCAAGCAGAACTCGGACTACAAGGTCCGTCTGCTCGAGAAGCAGCGTCTGCGCGCGCAGTACGACATCAGCGAGAAGCAGATGGCCCGTGCCTACGACCGCGCCAAGAAGGCCGAAGGCAAGACCGGTGAGGCCCTGGTCATCGAGCTGGAGCGTCGTCTCGACGCCCTGGTTCTGCGTTCGGGCATCGCCCGCACGATCTACCAGGCCCGTCAGATGGTCAGCCACGGCCACGTCGAGGTCAACGGCGGCAAGGTCGACAAGCCGTCGTTCCGCGTCCGTCCCGACGACGTCGTGATGATCCGCGAGCGCAGCCGCGAGAAGCCGCTGTTCCAGGTCGCGCGTGAGGGTGGCTTCGCCCCCGACGGCGAGACCCCGCGTTACCTCCAGGTCAACCTGAAGGCCCTGGCCTTCCGTCTGGACCGTGACCCGAACCGCAAGGAGATCCCCGTGATCTGCGACGAGCAGCTCGTCGTCGAGTACTACGCCCGCTGACCCGGACGTAGCTCTCCCTGCTTCAGCCCGTCGCCCGGCCGCCCCTCGTGGGCGGTCGGGCGACGGGTTTTTGCGTGCCCTGTGCCGCTGCCGAGGGCCCGTGCCACCGCCGCGTCGGGCGTGAGCCGCGCCCCGGCGTCCCTGCACTCCTCGTAGCGCGCGTCGCCCAGCTGCTCCCTGGCCTGCGACTCGCACAGCACATGCGGCCCGCCGAAGTACTCGGAGCCGAACAGCGGCTGGCCCACCGAAGGCCAGATACGGGACGCGGCACCCTGCAGCACCGCCGCCTCGGCGGGATCGCCGTCCGCCACGGTGAACAGGGCAAGCAGCTCGATCGCGAGCACCGTGCCCAGCAGATCGTGGAAGGAGTGGTCCAGGGCCAGGCACCGCTTCACCAGATCACGGGCGGTGGCCGCCTCGCCGCGCGTCCAGGCCGCGAAGCCGAGCACATACAGGGCGTACGCGAGAGTCCAGCGCTCGCCGTGGTCCTCGCAGACCCGGCGTACGTCCTCGCACAGGTCGACCGCGTCGGCCAGATCGCCCCGGAAGGCCAGCACCATCGCCAGCTCGACCTGGCCCATCAGGACATTGCTGTTCAGCTCGCCGATCGCGTGGTACTGGTCGAGGGCCGAGCGCAGCAAGGCTTCCGCGCGCGGCATGTCGTCGCCGAGCAGTGCGAGGCACCCGATGCGGTGCACGGCGTACGCGGCGGCGACGGCGCTGCCGGTACGTTCCGCCTCGTCCCTGCACTCCTGCAGCGCGGCGAGCGCGGCGACCGTGTCGCCCTGCAGGACCGCCACATAACCAAGGACCCACAGCGCCTTCAGCCGGGACTCGTCATGGCCGCCGTCCAGCTCAAGGGCGCGGTCCAGCCAGTGCCTGCCCTCCGCGAGGCGCCCGCAGCCGACCCAGTAGAACCACAGGCTGCCCGCCAGGTACTGGCCCAGATGCGTCTCGTCCGGCTCGGTCAGGCAGTACTCCAACGCGCCCCGCAGATTGGGCAGTTCGCAGTCGACGAGCGCGGCGACCCGCGCCTGCCGGGGCGAGAACCAGTCCAGCTCGCACCAGGTGGCGAACCCCATGTACCAGTCGCGGTGGCGGCGCCGCATCCGGGCGTCGTCGCCCGTCGCCGCCAGCCAGTCGGCGCCGTACGCCCGGACCGTGTCGAGCATGCGGTAGCGCACACCCGCAGGTCCTTCCTCACGGGTCACCACGGACTGCGCGAGCAGCTCGCCGAGCACGTCGAGGACGTCGTCGGAGCGCAACCCGTCGCCGCTGCAGATGTACTCGGCCGCCTCCAGGTCGAAGGGGCCGCAGAACACCGAGAGCCGCGACCACAGCAGCCGCTCGTCGGCCGTGCACAGCTCATGGCTCCAGCCGATGGCCGTACGCAGGGTCTGGTGCCGCGGCGGTGCGTCCCGCCGGGTCCCCGTCAGGAGCCCGAACCGGTCGTCGAGCCGGTCGAGCAGCTGCGCCGGCGACAGCGACCGCAGCCGCCCGGCCGCCAGCTCGACGGCCAGCGGGATCCCGTCGAGGCGGCGGCACAGCTCCGCCACGTCGGCGCCGTTCTCCTCGTCCAGGGTGAAGCCGGCGAGGCCCGCCGCCGCCCGGTCGGCGAAGAGCGCGGCCGCGTCAGCGGTGGGCAGCGGCGCCAGCGGGAAGATCCGCTCGCCGCCGGTGTCCAGCGGCCGGCGCCCCACCGCGAGGACCCGAAGGCCGGGGGAGCGCACCAGCAGATCCCGCACCAGCGAGGCGCAGGCGTCCACTAGGTGCTCGAACCCGTCGATGACGAGCAGGACGTCCCGCTCCGCGAGATGGTCGAGCAGCACCTGGCGCGGCGGCCGGTGCGTGTGGTCCGTGAGCCGCAGCGCGTCGGCGACCGCGTGCTCCACCAGATCCGGGTCGCGTACGGCGGCGAGCTCCACCAGCCAGGCGCCGTCCCGGGGCCCGGCGTCCGCGGCGGCTCGGGCGGCGAGCCGCGACTTGCCGACACCGCCGACGCCGGTCACCGTCACCAGGCGTCCGGCCGCCAACGCCGAGGCGAGATCCGCGAGTTCGGCCGACCGGCCGATGAAGGCGTTGAGCTCAAGGGGGAGGTTGCCGGTGCGCGCCGCGGCGGCAGGAGAAGCATCCGGGCGGTCGACTGGGCGCTGATCGCGTCGCATGAGATACGGAGCGTACTCATCCGTAAGCAGTCAGTACAATCAGTTCGCGCAACTCCCTTGACCGTACGCGGTAATGCGGTGCGGAGCCGTCGCCCCGGCGCGATAGGGTCGGAGGACGACTTTTTGATGTTCAGGGCCGATGTTCAGGGAGCGGTGCACAGTGTCCGGTGGAGAGGTGGCCGGGATTCTCGTGGCCGTCTTCTGGGCGATCCTGGTCTCCTTCCTGGCCGTGGTGCTGGTGAGGCTGGCCCAGACGCTCAGGGCGACCACCAAGCTCGTCGCGGAAGTGACCGAGCAGGCCGTGCCGCTCCTCGCGGATGCCTCCACCGCCGTACGCTCCGCGCAGACCCAGATCGACCGGGTCGACGCCATCGCGTCCGACGTCCAGGAAGTGACGTCGAACGCGTCCGCGCTCTCCACGACGGTGGCCTCCACCTTCGGCGGACCCCTCGTCAAGGTCGCGGCGTTCGGCTACGGGGTGCGCAGGGCCCTGGGCCGCAAGGCAGGACCCGAATCAAACAATGTGCCCCCGGCGCCCGCCCGACGTACCGTGATCGTGGGGCGCACGGTGCCCTCCGCGCGGCGACGGGGCAAGCGGAAGAAGGACTGACGCAGCGATGTTCCGCCGTACGTTCTGGTTCACCGCGGGCGCCGCTGCCGGTGTGTGGGCCACCACCAAGGTCAACCGCAAGCTCAAGAAGCTGACCCCCGAGAGCCTCGCCGCGCAGGCCGCGAACAAGGCGATCGACGCCGGTCACCGCTTGAAGGACTTCGCACTCGACGTCCGGGACGGCATGGTCGAGCGCGAGTCCGAACTCGGCGAGGCGCTGGGCCTGAACCGCCACCCCGATGCCGAACTCCCCGCGCAGCGGCGCTTCGCGGTCATCGAGAACCACAGCGACAAGAACAAAACGAAGTACCTCGAGAACACGAAGTTCTCGTACAACCGGAATGAGGACCACTGATGGAGTCGGCAGAAATTCGTCGCCGCTGGCTGAGCTTCTTCGAGGAGCGCGGGCACACCGTCGTCCCTTCGGCGTCGCTCATCGCGGACGACCCGACTCTGCTCCTCGTCCCGGCCGGCATGGTGCCCTTCAAGCCCTACTTCCTGGGTGAGGTCAAGCCGCAGTTCTCGCGCGCCACGAGCGTGCAGAAGTGCGTGCGTACGCCGGACATCGAAGAGGTCGGCAAGACCACCCGGCACGGCACGTTCTTCCAGATGTGCGGCAACTTCTCCTTCGGCGACTACTTCAAGGAAGGCGCCATCAAGTACGCCTGGGAGCTGCTCACCAGCTCCGTGGCGGACGGTGGCTACGGCCTTGACCCCGAGCGCCTCTGGGTGACGGTCTACCTGGACGACGACGAGGCCGAGACGATCTGGCGCGAGAAGGTCGGCGTCCCCGCCGAGCGCATCCAGCGCCTGGGCAAGAAGGACAACTACTGGTCCATGGGCGTCCCCGGACCCTGTGGCCCCTGCTCGGAGATCAACTACGACCGCGGCCCCGAGTTCGGCGTCGAGGGCGGCCCGGCCGTCAACGACGAGCGCTACGTGGAGATCTGGAACCTGGTCTTCATGCAGTACGAGCGCGGCGAGGGCACCTCGAAGGAGGACTTCGAGATCCTCGGCGAGCTGCCCAGCAAGAACATCGACACCGGCCTCGGCCTCGAACGTCTCGCCATGATCCTGCAGGGCGTGCGGAACATGTACGAGACCGACACCCTGCGCGTCGTCATGGACAAGGCCACCGAGCTGACCGGCGTCCGCTACGGCGCCGACCAGGGCTCGGACGTCTCCCTGCGCGTCGTCGCCGACCACATGCGTACGTCCGTGATGCTCATCGGCGACGGCGTGACGCCCGGCAACGAGGGCCGCGGCTATGTGCTGCGCCGCATCATGCGCCGCGCCATCCGCAACATGCGGCTCATGGGCGCCACGGGCCCGGTCGTCGCGGAGCTCGTCGACACGGTCATCAAGTCGATGGGCGAGCAGTACCCCGAGCTCCAGACCGACCGCAAGCGCATCGAGACCGTCGCCCTCGCCGAAGAGGCCGCCTTCCTCAAGGCCCTCAAGGGCGGCACGAACATCCTCGACACCGCCGTCACCGAGACCAAGGCCGCCGGCGGCAAGGTCCTCTCCGGCGACAAGGCGTTCCTGCTGCACGACACGTGGGGCTTCCCGATCGACCTCACCCTGGAGATGGCCGCCGAACAGGGCCTCTCCGTGGACGAGGACGGCTTCCGGCGCCTGATGAAGGAGCAGCGGGAGCGCGCCAAGGCCGACGCCCAGGCCAAGAAGACCGGCCACGCCGACCTCGGCGCCTACCGCGAGATCGCCGACGCCTCCGGCGCCACGGACTTCACCGGCTACACCCTCACGGAGAACGAGGCCGTGATCGTGGGCCTCCTGGTCGACGGCCTCTCGTCCCCGGCCGCCCGCGAGGGCGACGAGGTCGAGGTCGTCCTGGACCGCACCCCCTTCTACGCCGAGGGCGGCGGCCAGATCGCCGACTCCGGCCGCATCCGGCTCGACAACGGCGCCGTCGTCGAGATCCGTGACGTACAGAAGCCGGTCCCCGGCGTGCACGTCCACAAGGGTGTCGTCCAGGTCGGCGAGATCACCGTCGGCGACCAGGTCTGGGCCTCGATCGACAAGCACCGCCGCAATGCCATCGCCCGCGCCCACTCCGCCACGCACCTCACGCACCAGGCGCTGCGCGACGCGCTCGGCCCCACGGCCGCCCAGGCCGGCTCCGAGAACCAGCCGGGCCGCTTCCGCTTCGACTTCGGCTCCCCGTCCGCCGTACCCACGGTGGTCATGACGGACGTCGAGCAGAAGATCAATGAAGTGCTTTCGCGTGAACTCGACGTGCAGGCCGAGGTCATGTCGATCGACGACGCCAAGAAGCAGGGCGCCATCGCCGAGTTCGGCGAGAAGTACGGCGAGCGCGTGCGCGTCGTCACCATCGGCGACTTCTCCAAGGAACTGTGCGGCGGCACGCACGTCCACAACACCGCCCAGCTGGGTCTGGTGAAGCTGCTCGGCGAGTCGTCCATCGGTTCGGGCGTGCGCCGCATCGAGGCCCTGGTCGGCGTCGACGCGTACAACTTCCTGGCCAAGGAGCACACGGTCGTCGCCCAGCTCCAGGAGCTGGTCAAGGGCCGCGCCGAGGAGCTGCCCGAGAAGATCTCCGCCATGCTCGGCAAGCTGAAGGACGCCGAGAAGGAGATCGAGAAGTTCCGCGCGGAGAAGGTCCTCGCGGCCGCCGCCGGTCTCGTCGACTCCGCCAAGGACGTACGCGGCGTCGCGCTCGTCACCGGGCAGGTGCCGGACGGCACGGGCGCCGACGACCTGCGCAAGCTGGTCCTCGACGTACGCGGCCGCATCCCGGGCGACCGCCCGGCCGTGGTCGCCCTCTTCACCACGGCCAACGGCCGCCCGCTGACGGTCATCGCCACCAACGAGGCCGCCCGCGAGCGCGGCCTCAAGGCCGGCGACCTGGTCCGTACGGCCGCCAAGACCCTCGGCGGCGGTGGCGGCGGCAAGCCGGACGTCGCCCAGGGCGGCGGCCAGAACCCGGCCGCGATCGGCGACGCCATGGCCGCCGTCGAGCGCCTCGTCACCGAGACGGCCTGATGTCCGATTCCGCAGGGGGCATGCGCCGGGGCCGACGCCTCGCGATCGACGTCGGCGATGCCCGCATCGGGGTCGCATCGTGCGACCCCGACGGGATCCTCGCCACTCCGGTGGAGACGGTGCCGGGACGCGATGTCCCGGCCGCCCAGCGCCGGTTGAAGCAGCTCGTCGACGAGTACGAGCCGATCGAGATCGTCGTCGGCCTCCCTCGCTCCCTCAAGGGGGGCGAGGGCCCGGCGGCCGTCAAGGTCCGCGCCTTCACCCAGGACCTCGCCCGCATGGTGGCACCCGTACCGGTGCGCCTGCTGGACGAGAGGATGACCACAGTGACGGCGAGTCAGGGCCTGCGCGCCTCGGGCGTGAAGTCCAAAAAGGGCAGGTCTGTCATCGATCAGGCGGCCGCCGTCATCATCCTTCAGCAGGCCCTGGAGTCCGAACGGGCGTCAGGTAAAGCTCCGGGCGAGGGCGTCGAAGTGGTCATCTGATCGCGATACGGTAACGTTCCGCGCGATGCGGCGGCGTTCGAACAGCTGCCGCACAGCATCAAGAGGCGGAACGGTTGCCCTCCTATCCAGTCGGCGGCCCCGCCTCGCGGCTTGTAGGGGATCGATGACTGAGTATGGCCGGGGCCCAGGCTCCGAACCGTGGCATCCCGAGGACCCGTTGTACGGGGACGGCGGATGGGGAGGACAGGCGCCCGCGGGCGGCCCGTCCACCTACGGCGGCCAGGGGCAGTACCACCCGCAGCAGCCGCATCACCCTCAGCAGCACCCCCAGCAGTCCCAGTACGACGACTGGAGCACGGGCCAGCAGCAGGCCTACGGTCAGCAGCAGTACGACGGCACCGGTGCGCATCAGCAGTACGACGGCACCGGCGCCCAGCAGCAGTACAACGGCGGCTGGGACACCGGCCGGCAGGGCCAGGTCCCTTACGGCGGCGACCCGGTGGACCCCTACGGCGGTCAGCCGGGTGGCTATGCCGGGGAGAGCGCCGACTACTACGGCACCCCCGATGCCTACCCGCCGCCGGAGCCGCCGCACCGCCGCCGCCCGGCCCCCGAGCCGGAGCCGGACTGGGATCCGGGCCCCGACCAGGGCGAGCACGCCTTCTTCTCGGGCGCCGACGACGATGACGACGAGTACGACGACGAGCCGGGCCGCAAGGGCGGCCGCGGGGACCGTCGTGGCGGCCGGGGCGGCAAGAAGCCGAAGAAGCGCCGCAGCGGTTGCGCCTGCCTGGTCGTGACGCTGGTCTTCGCCGGCGGTCTCGGCGGGGTCGGCTATTTCGGCTATCAGTTCTATCAGGACCGATTCGGTACGTCGCCCGACTACGCGGGCGAGGGAACCGGAACCGCCACCGTGGACATCCCGAAGGGTTCCGGCGGTTACGTCATCGGCCAGAAACTGAAGGACGCCGGGGTCGTCAAGAGCGTGGACGCCTTTGTTTCTGCGCAGGCGCAGAATCCCAAGGGTGAATCCATTCAGGCCGGTGTCTATGTCCTGAAGAAGGAAATGTCGGCGAAGAGTGCCGTCGAATTGATGCTGAGCCCTAAGAGCCGGAACAACCTCATTATTCCTGAGGGTAGGCGGAATTCCTGGGTCTACGCACAGATCGACACCCGTCTGGGTCTCGACAAGGGGACGACTGCCGGTATCGCCAAGAAGGAATGGAAGTCCCTCGGGATTCCGGACTGGGCGAACACAAACAAGGACATCAAGGACCCGCTGGAAGGGTTCCTCTACCCCTCCAGTTACCCGGTTGCCAAGGGTCAGAAGCCCGAGGCCGTCCTCAAGAAGATGGTGGCCCAAGCCAGCGAGAAGTACGACGAGTTGGGCCTCAAGTCCAAGGCGGACGCTCTGCAGCTCGACGACCCGCTGCAGGTCCTCACGGTGGCCAGCCTGGTGCAGGCCGAGGGTATGACGCACGACGACTTCAAGAAGATGGCGGCTGTCGTCTACAACCGTCTGAAGACGTCCAACACCGTCACCAACCAGAAGCTCGAGTTCGACTCGACGTACAACTACCTCAAGGGTCAGAGCGAGATTGACATCCCGATCTCAAAGATCCGCAGCGATCCCGACCCGTACAACACCTACTACCACAAGGGCCTCCCGCCGGGACCGATCGGAAACCCAGGGGACGAAGCACTGAAGGCCACAGTGGATCCGGACGACGGTGGCTGGATGTTCTTCATCTCCGTTGACCAAAAGAAGACACAGTTCACCAAGACGCTGGCCGAGCACGAGAAGCTGGTCGCGGAATTCAATGAACGGCAGAGGAATGGCGACTGAGATCGGCCGCCGAGCGGCGGTCCTCGGCTCCCCCATCGCCCATTCCCTCTCCCCGGTGCTGCACCGCGCCGCATACGGGGAGCTGGGTCTGGCCGACTGGACGTACGACTTGTTCGACGTCGACGAGGCGGCGCTGCCCGGCTTCATCGCCGGGCTCGGCCCCGAGTGGGCCGGGCTTTCCCTGACGATGCCGCTCAAGCGCGCCGTGATCCCGCTGCTCGACGAGATCAGCGAGACCGCGGCCTCCGTCGAGGCGGTCAACACGGTCGTCTGCACGGATGACGGCCGACGCGTCGGGGACAACACCGACATCCCCGGCATGGTCGCCGCCCTGCGCGAACGGGGCATCGAGCAGGTCGAGTCCGCGGCGATCCTCGGCGCGGGCGCCACCGCGTCGTCCGCGCTTGCCGCGCTCGCGCGGATCTGCACGGGCGAGGTCGTCGCGTACGTACGCAGTGAGGCGCGCGCCGCCGAGATGCGGCAGTGGGGCGAGCGGCTCGACGTGGAGGTGCGGACGGCGGACTGGGCGGACGCCGAGCGTGCGCTGAGCGCGCCCCTGGTGATCGCCACGACTCCGGCGGGCACGACCGACGCGCTCTCGAAGGCCGTGCCCGAGCGGCCCGCCACCCTCTTCGACGTGCTGTACGACCCGTGGCCCACCGCGCTCGCGGCCCGCTGGTCGGGGTACGGCGGTGCGGTGGTCAGCGGTCTCGACCTGCTTGTGCACCAGGCGGTGCTGCAGGTCGAGCAGATGACGGGGCGGGCTCCCGCGCCGCTCGACGTGATGCGGAAGGCCGGGGAACACGCGCTCGACGGACGTTAAGATCCACTCTGTTCGGCAGCGATCAGGGGGAGTGCATCGTCGATGGAGAGTGTCGTGTCCGCGGCCGGGAACGGGGTGACGCTGGCCTCGGGCCGGTGGGACGTGTTCGAGCTGCTGATCCAGTTCTTGTCCCGGTTCCTGCTGCTGCGGTTCCTGCCGGTCTGGCTGCAGTTGACCATCTTCGGCCTTGTTCTGACCGCCGCTGTCACGGTATGGGCCGTCCGGCGCGCGAGGGCGAACGCCGGACCCGGGGAGGCTGCCGCGGAGGCCGAGGACTGAGCGGCGTCGTCCGGCTGGTGGACCGGGGGCCGGGTCCCGGGCCCCGGCGTGGGAGGATCAGACGTGGCGGGCCAGGGCCGCGCACCCGGCCGCGCCACGCAGTTCCAGGCGCGAGCATGAGGAGCACCGTTGAGCAGGTTGCGTTGGCTGACCGCGGGCGAGTCCCACGGACCCGCACTTGTGGCGACGCTGGAGGGTCTTCCCGCCGGCGTGCCGATCACCACGGAGATGGTGGCTGACCACCTGGCCCGGCGGCGCCTCGGCTATGGGCGCGGTGCGCGCATGAAGTTCGAGCGTGACGAGGTCACCTTCCTGGGCGGCGTCCGGCACGGCCTGACCATGGGCTCACCGGTCGCGATCATGGTGGGCAACACCGAGTGGCCCAAGTGGGAACAGGTCATGGCCGCCGACCCGGTCGACCCGGAGATCCTCGCCGACCTGGCCCGCAACGCCCCGCTGACCCGCCCCCGGCCCGGCCACGCCGACCTCGCGGGCATGCAGAAGTACGGCTTCGACGAGGCCCGCCCGATCCTGGAGCGCGCCTCCGCCCGCGAGACCGCGGCCCGCGTCGCGCTCGGCGCGGTGGCCCGCTCGTACCTGAAGGAGACGGCCGGGATCGAGATCGTCAGCCATGTGACCGAGCTGGCGAGCGCCAAGGCCCCCTACGGCGTCTACCCGACCCCCGCCGACGTCGAGAAGCTCGACGCCGACCCGGTGCGCTGCCTCGACGCCGACGCGTCGAAGGCGATGGTCGCCGAGATCGACCAGGCCCACAAGGACGGCGACACCCTGGGCGGCGTCGTCGAGGTGCTCGCGTACGGCGTCCCGGTCGGGCTCGGCTCGCACGTGCACTGGGACCGCCGGCTCGACGCGCGGCTCGCCGCCGCGCTCATGGGCATCCAGGCCATCAAGGGCGTCGAGGTCGGCGACGGCTTCGAGCTCGCGCGGGTGCCGGGCTCCAAGGCGCACGACGAGATCGTCTCCACCGACGAGGGCATCAAGCGCACCTCCGGCCGCTCCGGCGGCACCGAGGGCGGCCTGACCACCGGTGAACTGCTGCGCGTCCGCGCCGCGATGAAGCCCATCGCGACCGTGCCGCGCGCGCTCGCCACCGTCGACGTCGCCACCGGCGAGGCCACCAAGGCGCACCACCAGCGCTCCGACGTGTGTGCCGTTCCCGCGGCCGGCATCGTCGCCGAGGCGATGGTCGCGCTCGTCCTGGCCGACGCCGTCGCCGAGAAGTTCGGCGGCGACAGCGTGCCCGAGACCCGACGGAACGTGACGTCGTACCTCGACAACCTCCAGATCCGGTGACCGGCCCGCAGATCGTTCTGGTCGGGCCCATGGGCGTGGGCAAGTCGACGGTGGGCGCGCTGCTCGCCGAGCGGCTTGGCACCGCCTACCGGGACACCGACGCCGACATCGTGGCCGCGCAGGGCCGGGAGATCGCGGACATCTTCGTGGACGAGGGTGAGCCGTACTTCCGTGAGCTCGAGCGGGATGCCGTGCGTACGGCACTCGCCGAGCACGACGGGATCCTCGCCCTCGGCGGCGGCGCGATCCTCGACGAGTCGACCCGCGCGCTGCTCGCCTCGCAGCCCGTCGTCTATCTCTCGATGGACGTCGAGGAGGCGGTCAAGCGCACCGGCCTGAACGTCGCGCGGCCGCTGCTCGCGGTCAACCCGCGCAAGCAGTGGCGCGAACTCATGGACGCCCGCCGCCACTTGTACGCCGAAGTGGCCCGCGCCGTCGTCGCCACCGACGACCGCACCCCCGAAGAGGTCGCCCAAGCGGTCCTCGACGCACTGGAGTTGAAGGAAGCATGACGGAGATTTCGGGGCAGGCGCCCACCCGTATCCAGGTCGGCGGCACCGCGGGCACCGAGCCGTACGAGGTGCTCGTCGGGCGGCAGCTCCTCGGTGAGCTGCCCGGCCTGATCGGCGAGCAGACCAAGCGCGTCGCGATCATCCACCCCGAGGCGCTCGCCGAGACCGGTGACGCGCTGCGCCAGGACCTGGCGGACCAGGGGTACGAGGTCGTCGCGATCCAGGTGCCGAACGCCGAGGAGGCCAAGACCGCCGAGGTCGCCGCGTACTGCTGGAAGGCCCTTGGCCAGTCCGGCTTCACCCGCAGCGACATCGTCATCGGTGTCGGCGGCGGTGCCACCACCGACCTCGCCGGGTTCGTGGCCGCGACCTGGCTGCGCGGGGTGCGCTGGATCGCCGTACCGACGACCGTGCTCGGCATGGTGGACGCGGCGGTCGGCGGCAAGACCGGCATCAACACGGCCGAGGGCAAGAACCTGGTCGGGGCGTTCCACCCGCCGGCCGGTGTGCTCTGCGACCTGGCCGCGCTTGACTCGCTGCCGGTCAACGACTTCGTGTCCGGGCTCGCGGAGATCATCAAGGCCGGCTTCATCGCCGACCCGACGATCCTCGAACTGATCGAGGAGGACCCTCAGGCGGCGCGCAGCCCGCAGGGCCCGCACACCGCCGAGCTGATCGAGCGCTCCATCAAGGTCAAGGCCGAGGTCGTCTCCGGCGACCTCAAGGAGGCGGGCCTGCGCGAGATCCTCAACTACGGGCACACCCTCGCCCACGCCATCGAGAAGAACGAGCGCTACAAGTGGCGGCACGGCGCCGCCGTCTCCGTGGGCATGGCCTTCGCGGCCGAACTCGGCCGCCTGGCCGGGCGCCTGGACGACGCGACCGCCGACCGGCACCGCACCGTCCTGGAGTCGGTCGGGCTGCCGCTGAGCTACCGCTACGACCAGTGGCCCAAGCTCCTGGAGACCATGAAGGTCGACAAGAAGTCCCGCGGTGACCTGCTGCGGTTCATCGTCCTTGACGGCCTCGGCAAGCCGACCGTCCTGGAGGGCCCCGACCCGGCGGTCCTGCTCGCCGCGTACGGCGAAGTGGCGAACTAGAGCGCCTGAGCGGCGCACTGGATCAGCAGTGTGACGCACTAGAACAAGCCACGGGCACCCTGCGGCTTCCCCGGCCGTTCACACAACGCCGGCCGGGGAAGGTACCGTTCGGTACGGGTGGCCCCGGCCGCCGCCCGACCAGCGTCAGTCGCACGAGACGGAGTGGCACCGGATGCAGCACGCAGTGGGATCTCCGCTGCCGCCGCCCCATCAGCCGGGGCACGGATCGGCCACCGGCTGGTCCCCGGCCGCACACCACCCGAGCGGTCCGCCGCCGGGTGCCGCGCCGGGCGGCCCCCCGCCTCCCGCACCGGGTTTCGCGGGCGCGCCGGGCACGGCCCAGCACCCGCACGCCCCGGCGCCGCAGCACGCGGGCCCGGGCGTCCCCCAGCCCCAGCACAACCACGTCCCCGGCGGTGCCCCCGTGCCGCCGACCCCGGACACGACGGGCCACATCCAGCTCCCGCCCGGCGGCCCCGTCGCCATGCCGAGCCCGCCGCCCGGCATGGCCCAGGCGGACACCGGCGCCACCACGCTCGCCGTCCTGTTGATCGGCCCCGCGGGCGCGGGCAAGACGAGCGTCGCCAAGTTCTGGGCCGAGCACCGCCGCGTACCGACGGCCCACATCAGCCTCGACGACGTACGCGAATGGGTTCGCTCGGGCTTCGCGGACCCCCAGTCGGGCTGGAACGACCACTCGGAGGCCCAGTACCGCCTGGCCCGCCGCACCTGCGGCTTCGCCGCGCGCAACTTCCTGGCCAACGGCATCTCCTGCATCCTCGACGACGCGGTCTTCCCCGACCGCCCGGTCGTCGGCCTCGGTGGCTGGAAGCGGCACGTGGGCCCCGGCCTGCTGCCCGTCGTCCTCCTCCCCGGCCTGGAAATCGTCCTGGAGCGCAACGCGGAGCGCAGCGGCAACCGCCGCCTCACGGACGAGGAAGTGGCCCGCATCCACGGCCGCATGGCCGGCTGGTACGGCTCGGGCCTCCCGATCATCGACAACTCCCAACTGGACGTCCCCGCAACGGCCCGCGTCCTGGACGACGTCCTGGCCCGCTCGATCGCGAGCCCGCCGAAGTGGTAGTCCCGGCCCTCGCCTGACGCCCCGGGGACGTCCGGGTCCGCTCGGTCGGGTGCGCTGAACGGGCCGTCCCTCGCCGCCGCTCATAGGCTCGTGCCATGTCAGAGGTCTACGCGGCCCGCCGTGAGCGGCTGAGGGAGCGTTGTGCCGCGGGTGGCAGCGCGTCGGCGTTGGTGTCCCGTCCCGCCAACGTGCGGTATCTCGCGGGGGCGGCGCCCCTCGGGGCTGTGCTTCTGCTGGGCAGGGGCGAGGATCTGCTGGTCTGCGGGCGGCCGCCCGGCGAGGAGCAGGGTGCGGGGCGGCCCGACGATGCGCTGCGTGTGCAGGTGCTCGACGGGCCCGATGGGGATCCCGCCGTGGCGGGCGCCGATTGCGCGGCCGCGCAGGGCGTCGAGACGCTCGCCGTGGAGGAGCACCATCTGACCGTCGCCCGGCATCGCGCGATGGGTTCGGTCGCGCCCCGGCTGCGTCTCGCGGATCTCGGGGGAGCGGTCGAGCAGCTGCGGCTGATCAAGGACGAGGAGGAGATCTCCTGCCTGCGGATCGCCTCCGAGATCGCGGACCAGGCGCTGAGTGAGCTCCTGGAGTCGATTCTCGTGGGGCGGACCGAGCGTCATCTCGCGCTGGAACTGGAACGTCGACTTGTCGACCACGGTGCGGACGGGCCCGCCTTTGCGACCTCCGTCGGCACCGGACCCAATTCCGGGCGCGGCGGCCACCGCCCCTCCGACCGGCGCGTCGAAGAGGGCGACTTCCTCTCCGTCTGCCTGGGCGCGATCTACGGCGGCTACCGCTCTGAGATCGGGCGTACGTTCGTCATCGGTACGTCGCCCGCGGACTGGCAGATCGAGTTGTACGACCTCGTCTTCGCCGCTCAGCGGGCGGGCAGGGAGGCGCTCGGGCCGGGTGCCGCCTACCGTGACATCGACCGCGCGGCACGGCATGTACTGGACTCCGCGGGGTATGCGGACGGCCTTGCTCCGCTGATGGGACACGGGGTGGGGCTCGAAATCGACGAGGACCCGCAGTTGGCGCCCGCGGCCATGGGTAAACTGGACGTCTGCGTGCCGGTCACCGTCGAACCGGGGGTTCACCTCCCGGGACGGGGTGGTGTCCGGATCGATGACACGCTCGTCGTGCGCCCCGAGGCGGACGGCGGACCCGAGCTACTCACCATTACGACCAAGGAGCTGCTCGCGCTCTAGCTTTCAGCTGTTGCGCGTGCCCCGGGGTCGTCCACGTCAGTCCAGGAGATTCCGCAACCGTGGCTTCCACGAACGACCTCAAGAACGGCCTGGTGCTCAAGCTCGACGGGGGCCAGCTCTGGTCCGTCGTCGAGTTCCAGCACGTCAAGCCCGGCAAGGGCCCCGCCTTCGTGCGCACCAAGCTCAAGAACGTGCTGTCCGGCAAGGTCGTCGACAAGACCTTCAACGCCGGCGTCAAGGTCGAGACGGCCACGATCGACAAGCGCGACATGCAGTTCTCGTACATGGACGGCGACTACTTCGTCTTCATGGACATGGAGACCTACGACCAGCTGCACGTCGACCGCAAGGCCGTCGGTGACGCCGCCAACTTCCTGATCGAGGGCTTCACCGCCACCGTCGCGCAGCACGAGGGCGCGGTGCTCTTCGTCGAGCTGCCGGCCGCCGTCGAGCTCGTCGTGAAGGAGACCGAGCCCGGCGTCCAGGGCGACCGCTCCACCGGCGGCACCAAGCCCGCCACGCTGGAGACCGACCACCAGATCCAGGTGCCGCTCTTCATCACCACCGGCGAGAAGATCAAGGTCGACACCCGCGACAGCAGCTACCTCGGCCGGGTGAACAGCTAACCGTGGCTGCTCGTAATACGGCCCGCAAGCGCGCCTTCCAGATCCTCTTCGAGGCCGACCAGCGGGGGGCCGACGTCGTGACGGTCCTCGCGGACTGGGTGCGCCACTCGCGGTCCGACACCCGGCAGCCGCCGGTGAGCGAGTTCACCATGGAGCTGGTCGAGGGGTACGCGGGGCACGCGCGCCACATCGACGAGCTGATCTCCCAGTACGCCGTCGGGTGGACCCTCGACCGGATGCCGGTCGTGGACCGCAACATCCTGCGGCTCGGCGCGTACGAGCTGATCTGGGTGGACGGGACGCCCGACGCGGTGGTCCTGGACGAGGCCGTCCAGCTCGCCAAGGAGTTCTCGACGGATGATTCGCCGTCCTTCGTCAACGGCCTTCTCGGCCGTTTCAAGGACCTCAAGCCGGGGCTGCGACGCGACGAGTCGTGACCTGAGCTCACAGGCCGTACAGAGGGCCCGCAGTCACGCGCTGCGGGCCCTCTGGCGTACGCGGGCGACAACGGGCGCACCACGGGCACCCCTGGGTCTCCCAGGCGCTCCTCAGGGCGCACAAAGCCGCCGGGGTGGCCGGAACCCATTGGTTCCGGCCACCCCGGCGGCACGTTTCTGCTGAGTTCTCCCTTGCGGGAGTCAGACGTCGTCGTGGGCGACGGCGCGACGCGCGTCGGCGTCCAGGACGCCCCAGCTGATCAGCTGCTCGGTGAGGACCGAAGGCGATTGGTCGTAAATGACGGCGAGGGTGCGCAGGTCGTCCTGGCGGATCGAGAGCACCTTGCCGTTGTAGTCACCGCGCTGCGACTGGATCGTGGCCGCGTACCGCTGGAGCGGGCCCGCCTTCTCGGCCGGCACGTGCGCGAGGCGCTCCAGGTCGAGGACGAGCTTGGGCGGCGGCTCGGCGGCACCCCCCGGAGCGGTGCCGGGCAGCAGCTCCTGGACCGGGACTCCGTAGAAGTCCGCCAGCTCGGCGAGGCGCTGTACGGTCACGGCGCGGTCGCCGCGCTCGTACGAGCCGACCACTACCGCCTTCCAGCGACCCTGGGACTTTTCCTCGACGCCGTGAAGGGAAAGGCCCTGCTGGGTGCGGATGGCGCGGAGCTTGGCCCCGAGCTGTTTGGCGTATTCGCTGGACATAAAGCTCCCCGGACGCTGGGACAACGTGCGGCTCCGCCGCGCTGCTGGTAACTCACTGTGAGGTTACGCAGCGTTACTTGGCTGCGTCAAGCCGAATGGTCCGTACCGCCCCTTCCGAGGGGGGTCGTGACCGGCGGTGTTGCCATTGCTGGTACCGTTGATGGCGCAAATCCGACGTCCTTTAAGGTCCGTCCCGTGAGGCGGAGAAGGAGGTCCGTTTCATATGGACACGCACGACACGAACGAACCCGATGTCGCCCGGCCCGTGCTCGAAGGCCCGGACATCGCACGGGTGTTGACCCGTATCGCCCACGAGATCGTCGAGCGCGCCAAGGGCGCGGACGATGTGGTGCTGCTCGGCATTCCCACCCGCGGTGTCTTCCTCGCGCGGCGCCTCGCCGAGAAGCTCGAAGAGATCACCGGACGGAAGATCCCGGTTGGCTCACTCGACATCACCATGTACCGCGACGATCTGCGCATGCATCCGCCGCGCGCACTCGCCCGCACCGAGATCCCCGGTGACGGCATCGACGGCCGCCTCGTCGTCCTCGTCGACGACGTGCTCTTCTCCGGTCGCACCATCCGCGCCGCCCTCGACGGTCTGAACGACATCGGGCGCCCGCGCGCGGTGCAGCTCGCCGTCCTCGTCGACCGCGGCCACCGCGAACTCCCGATCCGCGCCGACTACGTCGGCAAGAACCTCCCCACGTCGCTGCGGGAGACGGTCAAGGTGCAGCTCGCCGAGGAGGACGGCCGGGACGCCGTACTGCTCGGTGCCAAGCCCGCCTCCGCGTAAGACCGGCTTCCCCACGGGCCCCGGGGCACACCCCTGCGCGCCCGCGTGCCCGCACACCTCCCCATCACGGAGTACACCCAGATGATGCGACACCTCATCTCGGCCGCCGACCTCACCCGCGACGACGCCGTTCTCATCCTCGACACCGCCGAGGAGATGGCCCGGGTCGCCGACCGGCCGATCAAGAAGCTGCCCGCGCTGCGCGGCCGTACGATCTGCAACCTCTTCTTCGAGGACTCGACCCGGACCCGGATCTCCTTCGAAGCCGCCGAGAAGCGCCTCTCCGCGGACGTCATCAACTTCGCCGCCAAGGGATCCAGCGTCTCCAAGGGCGAATCCCTCAAGGACACCGCCCAGACCCTGGAGGCGATGGGTGTCGACGCCGTCGTCATCCGGCACGGCGCGTCCGGCGCCCCCTACCGGCTCGCCACCTCCGGCTGGATCGACGCCCCCGTGATCAATGCGGGCGACGGCACCCACCAGCACCCCACGCAGGCCCTGCTCGACGCCTTCACCATGCGCCGCCGCCTCGTCGGCAAGGACGAGGGCCTCGGCCAGGACCTCAGCGGCAAGCGCGTCACCCTCGTCGGCGACGTCCTGCACAGCCGCGTCGCGCGCTCCAACGTCGACCTGCTGCACACCCTCGGCGCCGAGGTCACCCTGGTCGCCCCGCCCACCCTCGTACCGGTCGGCGTCGACACCTGGCCCTGCGACGTGTCGTACGACCTGGACCGGGTGCTCCCGAAGTCCGACGCCGTGATGATGCTGCGGGTGCAGCGCGAGCGCATGAACGCCGCGTTCTTCCCCACCGAGCGCGAGTACTCGCGCCGCTACGGCCTGGACGGCGAGCGCATGGCGAAGATGCCCGAGCACGCCATCGTCATGCACCCCGGCCCGATGGTCCGCGGCATGGAGATCACCGCCGAGGTCGCCGACTCCGACCGCTGCACGGTCATCGAGCAGGTCGCCAACGGCGTCCACACCCGGATGGCCGTCCTGTATCTGCTCCTGGGCGGGAATGAACCCGCCGTCACCCACACCCGCCCCACCGGCTCCGAGGAGAAGTAAGACATGAGCAAGACCCTGATCCGCGGTGCGAAGGTGCTTGGCGGCGAGCCCCAGGACGTGCTGATCGACGGCGAGACGATCCTCCAGGTGGGGACCGGCATCGACGCGGGCGACGCGACCGTCGTCGAGGCCGAGGGCAAGATCCTGCTGCCCGGCCTCGTCGACCTGCACACCCACCTGCGCGAGCCCGGCCGCGAGGACTCCGAGACCGTCCTGACCGGTACGCGCGCCGCCGCCTCCGGTGGCTACACCGCCGTGTTCGCCATGGCCAACACCTTCCCGGTCGCCGACACCGCCGGCGTCGTCGAGCAGGTCTACCGACTCGGCAAGGAGTCCGGCTACGCGGACGTGCAGCCGATCGGCGCCGTCACCGTCGGACTCGAGGGCAAGAAGCTCGCCGAGCTCGGCGCCATGCACGAGTCCGCCGCCGGAGTCACCGTCTTCTCCGACGACGGCAAGTGCGTCGACGACGCCGTGATCATGCGCCGCGCCCTGGAGTACGTGAAGGCCTTCAACGGCGTCGTCGCCCAGCACGCGCAGGAGCCCCGCCTCACCGAGGGCGCCCAGATGAACGAGGGCGTCGTCTCCGCGGAGCTCGGTCTCGGCGGCTGGCCCGCCGTCGCCGAGGAGTCGATCATCGCGCGTGACGTGCTGCTCGCCGAGCACGTCGGCTCGCGGGTGCACATCTGCCACCTGTCGACCGCCGGGTCCGTCGAGATCGTCCGCTGGGCGAAGTCGCGCGGCATCGACGTGACGGCGGAGGTCACCCCGCACCACTTGCTCCTGACCGACGAGATGGTCCGCTCGTACAACCCGGTCTACAAGGTCAACCCGCCGCTGCGCACCGAGCGCGACGTGCTGGCGCTGCGCGAGGCGCTCGCCGACGGCACCATCGACATCGTCGCCACCGACCACGCGCCGCACCCGCACGAGGACAAGGACTGCGAGTGGGCCGCGGCCGCCATGGGCATGGTGGGCCTGGAGACCGCGCTCTCCGTCGTCCAGCAGACGATGGTCGAGACCGGCCTGCTCACCTGGGCCGCGGTCGCCGACCGGATGTCCGTCAAGCCCGCCGAGATCGGTGGGGCGAAGGGCCACGGCCGCCCCGTCTCGGAGGGTGAGCCCGCGAACCTCACGCTCGTCGATCCGGCATACCGTGGGGTCGTGGACCCCGCGGGCTTCGCCTCGCGCAGCGGCAACACCCCCTACGAGGGCCGTGAGCTGCCGGGCCGCGTGACGCACACGTGGCTGCGGGGCCGCGCCACGCTCGTCGACGGGAAGCTCGCGTGACATCTCTTCTGGAACTGGCCGCCGAGAAGGAATCGGCGGACGTGACCGACTGGGCCGCCCGCGCCGGCTGGGTCGTCGGGCTCCTTCTCTTCATCGCGCTCGTCTACTGGCTGATGCGCGAGGGCTGGAAGTGGCGCGGCACGCTCCAGAGCGACCTGCCGGCGCTTCCCGTGGTGCCGGATGACGCGGGCCCGGCGAAACTTGAGCTCAGCGGCCGCTACCACGGCTCGACCTCGGCAGGGCAGTGGCTCGACCGCATCGTGGCGCACGGTCTCGGCACCCGCAGCCGCGTGGAGCTGACGCTCACGGACGCGGGCCTCGATGTCGTGCGCCCCGGGGCCGCCGACTTCTTCGTCCCGGTGGCCCAGCTGCGCGAGGCCCGCCTCGACAAGGGCATCGCCGGCAAGGTCCTGGCCGAGGGCGGACTGCTGATCGTCACGTGGGAGCACGGCGAGAAGCTGATCGACTCGGGCTTCCGCTCGGACCACGCGGCCGAGCAGGCCGAGTGGGTCGAGGCCATCAACAACATGATCAACACCAAGAGCACGAACAGCACTACGGAAGGCACCGCACGATGACGACCTCCACCAGGGGAGCCAGCAAGGTTCCCGCCGTACTCGTCCTGGAGGACGGCCGCATCTTCCGCGGCCGCGCCTACGGGGCCGTGGGGGAGACCTTCGGCGAAGCGGTGTTCTCCACCGGCATGACCGGCTACCAGGAGACGCTGACCGACCCCTCGTACCACCGCCAGGTCGTCGTCATGACGGCCCCGCACGTCGGCAACACCGGCGTCAACGACGAGGACCCCGAGTCGCAGCGGATCTGGGTCGCCGGATACGTGGTGCGTGACCCCGCGCGCGTGTCCTCCAACTGGCGCTCCCAGCGCACCCTCGACGAGGAACTCGTCAACCAGGGCGTCGTGGGCATCAGCGGCATCGACACGCGAGCGCTCACCCGCCACCTGCGCGAGCGGGGCGCGATGCGCGTCGGCATCTTCTCCGGCAACGCGCTTCCGGATGAGGGCGTGATGCTCGCCGAGGTCCGCCAGCAGCCCGAGATGAAGGGCTCGAACCTCGCCGCGGAGGTCGCCACCAAGGAGACGTACGTCGTCCCCGCGATCGGCGAGAAGCGCTTCACGGTCGCCGCCGTCGACCTCGGCATCAAGGGCATGACACCGCACCGCATGGCCGAGCGCGGCATCGAGGTGCACGTCCTGCCCGCGACCGCGACCGCCGATGACATCTACGCGGTCGAGCCCGACGGCGTGTTCTTCTCCAACGGTCCCGGTGACCCGGCGACCGCGGACGGCCCCGTTGCCGTCATGCGAGCCGTCCTGGAGCGCAAGACGCCGCTGTTCGGCATCTGCTTCGGCAACCAGATCCTCGGCCGCGCCCTGGGCTTTGGCACGTACAAGCTGAAGTACGGCCACCGCGGCATCAACCAGCCGGTGCAGGACCGCACCACCGGCAAGGTCGAGGTCACCGCGCACAACCACGGATTCGCCGTGGACGCGCCGCTCGACAAGGCCTCCGACACCCCATACGGACGCGCCGAGGTCTCCCACGTGTGCCTCAACGACCAGGTGGTGGAGGGGCTCCAGCTCCTCGACCAGCCCGCGTTCAGCGTCCAGTACCACCCCGAGGCGGCTGCCGGCCCGCACGACGCCGCGTACCTCTTCGACCGCTTCGTATCCCTGATGGAGGGCCAGCGTGCCTAAGCGCACCGATATCCAGTCCGTCCTGGTCATCGGCTCCGGCCCGATCGTCATCGGCCAGGCAGCGGAGTTCGACTACTCCGGCACCCAGGCCTGCCGCGTGCTCAAGGCCGAGGGCCTGCGCGTCATCCTGGTCAACTCCAACCCGGCGACGATCATGACCGACCCGGAGATCGCCGACGCCACGTACGTCGAGCCGATCACCCCCGAGTTCGTCGAGAAGATCATCGCCAAGGAGCGCCCCGACGCGCTGCTTCCGACGCTGGGCGGCCAGACGGCCCTCAACACGGCGATCTCGATGCACGAGCAGGGTGTGCTCGAGAAGTACGGCGTCGAGCTCATCGGCGCCAACGTCGAGGCGATCAACAAGGGCGAGGACCGCGACCTCTTCAAGGGCGTCGTCGAAGAGGTCAACAAGAAGATCGGGCACGGCGAGTCCGCCCGCTCGTACATCTGCCACTCCATGGACGACGTCCTCAAGGGCGTCGACGAGCTCGGCGGCTACCCCGTGGTCGTCCGCCCGTCCTTCACCATGGGCGGCGCCGGCTCCGGCTTCGCGCACGACGAGGAGGAGCTGCGCCGCATCGCCGGACAGGGCCTCACGCTCTCGCCGACCACCGAGGTGCTCCTTGAGGAGTCCATCCTCGGCTGGAAGGAGTACGAGCTCGAGCTGATGCGCGACAAGCACGACAACGTGGTGGTCGTCTGCTCCATCGAGAACTTCGACCCGATGGGCGTGCACACCGGCGACTCGATCACCGTCGCGCCCGCGATGACGCTGACCGACCGCGAGTACCAGATCCTGCGTGACGTCGGCATCGCGATCATCCGCGAGGTCGGCGTCGACACCGGCGGCTGCAACATCCAGTTCGCGATCGACCCGAAGGACGGCCGGGTCATCGTCATCGAGATGAACCCGCGCGTCTCGCGGTCCTCCGCGCTCGCGTCGAAGGCCACCGGCTTCCCGATCGCGAAGATCGCCGCAAAGCTGGCCGTCGGCTACACGCTGGACGAGATCCCGAACGACATCACCGAGAAGACCCCGGCCTCCTTCGAGCCGACCCTCGACTACGTCGTGGTCAAGGCGCCGCGTTTCGCCTTCGAGAAGTTCCCGTCGGCGGACTCGACGCTGACGACCACCATGAAGTCGGTCGGCGAGGCCATGGCGATCGGCCGCAATTTCACCGAGGCGCTGCAGAAGGCGCTGCGGTCGCTGGAGAAGAAGGGCTCGCAGTTCACCTTCGTGGGCGAGCCCGGCGACAAGGCGGAGCTCCTGGCGGAGGCCGTGCGGCCGACCGACGGGCGCATCAACTCCGTCATGCAGGCCATCCGCGCCGGCGCCACCCCGGAGGAGGTCTTCGAGTCCACGAAGATCGACCCGTGGTTCGTCGACCAGCTCTTCCTGATCAAGGAGATCGCGGACGAGCTGACCGCCGCCGAGCGCCTGGACGCCGACCTCCTCGCCGAGGCCAAGCGGCACGGCTTCTCCGACGCGCAGATCGCCGAGATCCGCGGCCTGCGCGAGGACGTCGTCCGCGAGGTGCGGCACGCCCTCGGTGTCCGCCCGGTCTACAAGACGGTCGACACCTGCGCCGCCGAGTTCGCCGCGAAGACGCCGTACTTCTACTCCTCGTACGACGAGGAGAACGAGGTCGCCAAGCGCGACAAGCCCGCGGTCATCATCCTGGGCTCGGGCCCCAACCGCATCGGACAGGGCATCGAGTTCGACTACTCCTGCGTCCACGCCTCCTTCGCCCTGAGCGACGCGGGCTACGAGACCGTGATGGTCAACTGCAACCCCGAGACCGTCTCCACGGACTACGACACCTCCGACCGGCTGTACTTCGAGCCGCTCACGCTTGAGGACGTCCTGGAGATCGTCAACGCCGAGGCGCAGGCAGGCCCCATCGCGGGCGTCATCGTCCAGCTCGGCGGCCAGACCCCGCTGGGCCTCTCGCAGGCCCTGAAGGACAACGGCGTGCCGGTCGTGGGCACCTCGCCCGAGGCCATCCACGCCGCCGAGGACCGCGGCGCCTTCGGCCGCGTGCTCGCCGAGGCCGGCCTGCCCGCGCCCAAGCACGGCACCGCCACCACCTTCGCCGAGGCCAAGGCCATCGCCGACGAGATCGGCTACCCCGTCCTCGTCCGCCCGTCGTACGTGCTCGGCGGCCGCGGCATGGAGATCGTGTACGACGAGGCCCGCCTCTCCTCGTACATCGAGGAGTCGACCGAGATCAGCCCCTCGCGGCCGGTCCTCGTCGACCGCTTCCTGGACGACGCGATCGAGATCGACGTGGACGCGCTCTACGACGGCACCGAGCTGTACCTCGGCGGCGTCATGGAGCACATCGAGGAGGCCGGCATCCACTCCGGCGACTCGGCGTGCGCGCTGCCCCCGATTACGCTCGGCGGCTTCGACATCAAGCGGCTTCGCGCCTCCACGGAGGGCATCGCCAAGGGCGTCGGCGTCCGCGGGCTCATCAACATCCAGTTCGCGATGGCCGGCGACATTCTGTACGTCCTCGAAGCCAACCCGCGTGCCTCGCGCACCGTCCCCTTCACCTCGAAGGCGACCGCGGTGCCGCTGGCCAAGGCCGCCGCGCGCATCTCGCTCGGCGCGACCATCGCCGAGCTGCGTGCCGAGGGCATGCTGCCCGCGACCGGCGACGGCGGCACGCTGCCGATGGACGCGCCGATCTCGGTGAAGGAAGCCGTCATGCCGTGGAGCCGCTTCCGCGACATCCACGGGCGTGGCGTCGACACGGTCCTCGGCCCGGAGATGCGCTCCACCGGTGAAGTCATGGGCATCGACTCGGTGTTCGGCACCGCGTACGCCAAGTCGCAGGCGGGCGCCTACGGCCCGCTGCCGACCAAGGGCCGCGCGTTCATCTCCGTCGCCAACCGCGACAAGCGCTCGATGATCTTCCCGGCGCGCGAACTGGTCGCGCACGGCTTCGAGTTGCTCGCCACGTCCGGCACGGCCGAGGTGCTCAAGCGCAACGGCATCAACGCCACCGTCGTGCGCAAGCAGTCCGAGGGCGAGGGCCCGAACGGCGAGAAGACGATCGTCCAGCTGATCCACGACGGCGGCGTCGACCTCATCGTCAACACCCCGTACGGCACCGGCGGCCGCCTCGACGGCTACGACATCCGTACGGCCGCCGTGTCCCGCTCCGTGCCGTGCCTCACGACGGTCCAGGCGCTCGCCGCCGCCGTCCAGGGCATCGACGCGCTCAACCACGGGGACGTGGGCGTCCGTTCACTCCAGGAACACGCGGAGCATCTGACCGCGGCCCGCGACTAGCAGCCCACTAGGGGGACACCGATCCGGTGTCCCCCTTCTGGTGAGGACATCTCCATGTACAAACTCTTCTTCAACCTCGTCTTCAAGCGCATGGACCCGGAGCAGGCCCACTACATGGCCTTCCGTTGGATCCGGCTCGCGGCCCGCATCCCCGTGCTGCGCACCTTCGTCGCGGCCGTCCTCGCGCCGCGCCACAAGGAGCTGCGCACCGAGGCCTTCGGGCTGCGGATGCACGGTCCCTTCGGGCTCGCGGCGGGCTTCGACAAGAACGCCGTCGCGATCGACGGCATGTCGATGCTGGGCTTCGACCACATCGAGATCGGCACGGTCACGGGCGAGCCGCAGCCGGGCAACCCCAAGAAGCGTCTTTTCCGCCTCGTCAAGGACCGGGCGCTGATCAACCGCATGGGCTTCAACAACGAGGGCTCGGCGGCCGTGGCCGAGCGCCTGGGCGCCCGCAATGCCGTCTTCAAGACGGTCGTGGGCGTCAACATCGGCAAGACCAAGGTCGTGCCCGAGGAGGAGGCCGCCGGCGACTACGTGAAGTCGACCGAGCGGCTCGCCGCCCACGCCGACTACCTCGTGGTCAACGTGTCGTCCCCGAACACCCCCGGCCTGCGCAACCTCCAGGCCACGGAGTCGCTGCGCCCGCTCCTGACCGCCGTACGCGAGGCGGCCGACCGCAGCGTCACCGGGCGGCGCGTGCCGCTCCTCGTGAAGATCGCCCCCGACTTGGCGGACGAGGACATCGACGCGGTGGCGGACCTGGCCGTCGAGCTCGGCCTGGACGGCATCATCGCCACGAACACGACCATCGCCCGCGAAGGACTCGGTTTGCAATCCGAACCTTCGCTCTACGGAGAGACGGGCGGCCTCTCCGGAGCTCCGCTCAAGGAGCGCTCCCTCGAAGTCCTGCGCCGCCTCTACGCGCGCGTGGGCGACCGCATCACGCTCGTGGGCGTCGGCGGCATCGAGAACGCCGAGGACGCCTGGCAGCGGATCCTCGCCGGCGCCACCCTGGTGCAGGGCTACAGCGCGTTCATCTACGAAGGGCCTTTCTGGGGCCGCGCGATCCACAAGGGCCTCGCCGCGCGCCTTGGGGCGAGCCCGTACGCCACCCTCGCCGACGCCGTCGGCGCCGACGTGAGGAAGCCCGAATGACCAGCATGAGCGTCCTTGAACCCTTCGGTACGCGTCTTCGCCACGCCATGGACGAGCGCGGCCCGCTCTGCGTCGGCATCGACCCGCACGCGTCCCTGCTGTCCGCATGGGGTCTGAACGACGACATCGCGGGCCTGGAGCGGTTCACCGGGACGGTCGTCGAGGCGCTCGCCGGGACCGTCGCCGTCTTCAAGCCGCAGAGCGCGTTCTTCGAGCGCTTCGGGTCGCGCGGCATCGCCGTACTGGAGAAGGCGGTCCAGGAGCTGCGCGCGGCCGGTGCCCTGGTGGTCATGGACGCCAAGCGCGGCGACATCGGCTCGACGATGGCCGCGTACGCCGAGACCTTCCTGCACAAGGACTCGCCGCTGTTCAGCGACGCCCTCACCGTCTCGCCCTACCTGGGCTACGGCTCGCTGAAGCCGGCTGTCGACCTCGCGCGTGAGAACGGCACGGGCCTCTTCGTGCTCGCCCTCACCTCGAACCCCGAGGGCGCCGAGGTGCAGCACGCGGTGCGTGAGGACGGCCGCACGGTCGGCGCGACGATGCTGGGGCACCTGGCCGCCGAGAACGCCGACGCGCAGCCGCTGGGGTCCTTCGGCGCGGTCGTCGGGGCGACCCTGGGGGACCTGTCCTCCTACGACCTCGCGATCAACGGCCCGCTGCTCGCCCCCGGGATCGGGGCTCAGGGGGCCACGCCCGCGGATCTGCCGGGTGTCTTCGGGGCGTCCGTACGCAATGTCGTGCCGAGCGTCAGCCGCGGGGTCCTGCGGTACGGTCCCGACGTGGCGGGGCTGCGTGACGCGGCCGCCCGTTTCGCGGACGAGATCCGTGCGGCCGTCGCTTCTGCCTGAGATCGCTCTCTCCGCCCCGTTCCGGACTTCCGGAGCCGGGGCGGAGCTGTTTTTACGCCCTCGGAGGACGCCTGGGGACGGGCGCATGCGTTTCCTTGATGGCTCACCAGGCCAAATCCGGGGCGAAATGCCTGATATGTACGGCTCGACAGAGGCTGACCAGGACTTTTCGTCTGTTCTCGCTGACTCTGGCGGCCATGGCCGCTAGTCTCCGACGAGAGCGAACGGGCAAGCGCGTTGCACGTTGCTCACCAGGTGTGGGGCGACTAGGTTCCTCACCGGTCCGTATCCGACAGTTCGACATCCGAGGTGACGTAGGCGTGGCTCTTCCGCCCCTTACCCCTGAACAGCGCGCAGCCGCGCTCGAAAAGGCCGCCGCGGCTCGCCGGGAGCGGGCCGAGGTCAAGAATCGACTCAAGCACTCCGGCGCCTCGCTTCACGAGGTCATCAAGCAGGGTCAGGAGAACGATGTCATCGGCAAGATGAAGGTCTCCGCCCTCCTGGAGTCACTGCCCGGCGTGGGCAAGGTCCGCGCCAAGCAGATCATGGAGCGTCTTGGCATCTCCGAGAGTCGCCGCGTGCGCGGTCTCGGCTCGAATCAGATCGCATCACTGGAGCGTGAGTTCGGCGGCAGTGCCGCTGGCTGATGTTCTCAGGCACTCCTGAGAACCTGGATAATCGCTGCATGGCTGCAACATCCCGGGGGACGACCCCCGTGCCCCCGGACGTACGTCCGCGGCTGACCGTGCTCTCCGGCCCCTCCGGGGTCGGCAAGAGCACGGTCGTCGCTCATATGCGCAAGGAACACCCCGAGGTCTGGCTCTCGGTCTCGGCCACGACCCGCAAGCCGCGGCCCGGCGAAAAGCACGGCGTCCAGTATTTCTTCGTCTCCGACGAGGAAATGGACAAGCTGATCGCCAATGGCGAGCTGCTCGAATGGGCCGAGTTCGCGGGAAACCGCTATGGCACACCGCGGGCCGCGGTGATCGAGCGCCTGGAGGCGGGCGAGCCCGTTCTCCTGGAAATCGATCTGCAGGGCGCGCGCCTGGTGCGCGAGTCGATGCCCGAGGCGCAGCTGGTCTTCCTCGCTCCGCCGAGCTGGGACGAGCTGGTCCGCCGGCTCACCGGCCGCGGGACCGAGGCGCCCGAGGTCATCGAGCGCAGGCTCGAGGCCGCGAAGACCGAACTCGCCGCCGAGGAAGAGTTCGATACGACCCTGGTCAATACCTCCGTCGAGGACGTGGCCCGTGAGCTGCTAGCCTTGATGAAAGTTGTTTGATCTTCACCACGGTTCGACCATCATGGCTCGACCACAGTTTGATCTTCATTTCCCCATCGGAAGGCAGAGCGTGTCCTCTTCCATCACCGCGCCCGAGGGCATCATCAACCCGCCGATTGATGAGCTGCTCGAAGCTACCGACTCGAAGTACAGCCTCGTGATCTACGCCGCCAAGCGCGCGCGCCAGATCAACGCGTACTACTCGCAGCTCGGTGAGGGCCTGCTGGAGTACGTCGGCCCCCTGGTGGACACGCACGTCCACGAGAAGCCGCTCTCGATCGCGCTCCGCGAGATCAACGCGGGTCTGCTGACGTCCGAGGCCATCGAGGGCCCGGCTCAGTAGGCATCAGTTTTCTCTGAGCATTTCTTTGGCCACAGGCCCGGCAGCGCGACTGTCGGGCCTGTGGTGTGTCATGGAGTCGTACGTTCCCGAGTGCGGGGATCCGAGTGCGGGGAGGCACCGTGGGCAAGCCCAAGGTCGTTCTGGGGGTCAGTGGCGGGATCGCCGCGTACAAGGCCTGTGAGCTGCTGCGGCGGCTGACCGAGTCGGGCCACGACGTACGCGTCGTGCCGACCGATTCGGCGCTGCACTTCGTGGGGGCCGCGACCTGGTCGGCGCTGTCCGGCAACCCGGTCTCGACCGAGGTGTGGGACTCCGTCCACGAGGTGCCGCACGTCCGGATCGGTCAGGCGGCCGACGTCGTCATCGTCGCCCCGGCGACCGCCGACATGATGGCGAAGGCGGCCCACGGCCTCGCCGACGACCTCCTGACGAACACGCTCCTGACCGCCCGCTGTCCGGTGATCTTCGCACCCGCGATGCACACGGAGATGTGGGAGCACCCCGCCACCCAGGAGAACGTCGCCACGCTCCGCCGCCGCGGCGCCCTCGTCATCGAGCCTGCCGTCGGCCGCCTCACCGGCGTGGACACGGGCAAGGGCCGCTTCCCCGAGCCCGCCGAGCTCTTCGAGGTCGTACGCCGTGTCCTCGCACGCGGCGACCTGGCCCGCGACCTCACGGGACGGCACGTGGTGGTCAGCGCGGGCGGTACGCGCGAACCGCTCGACCCGGTCCGCTTCCTCGGCAACCGCTCTTCCGGCAAGCAGGGCTACGCGCTCGCGCGCAGCGCGGCCGCCCGGGGAGCCAGGGTCACGCTGCTCTCGGCGAACGCCGCGCTGCCGGACCCGGCGGGCGTGGACGTCGTGCCCGTCGGCACGGCCGTCCAGCTCCGCGAGGCGGTCCTCAAGGCCGCGGCGGACGCCGACGCGGTGGTGATGGCCGCCGCCGTGGCCGACTTCCGGCCCGAGACGTACGCGACCGGGAAGATCAAGAAGAAGGACGGCCAGGAGCCGGCCCCGATCGCCCTGGTCCGCAACCCCGACATCCTGGCCGAGATCGCGGGCGACCGGCCGCGCCCCGGCCAGGTGGTCGTCGGCTTCGCCGCCGAGACCGACGACGTCCTCGCCAACGGCCGCGCCAAGCTGGCGCGCAAGGGCTGCGATCTGCTGGTCGTCAACGAGGTCGGCGAACGCAAGACGTTCGGCTCCGAGGAGAACGAGGCGGTCGTGCTCGGCGCGGACGGCAGTGAGACGCCGGTGCCGTACGGCCCGAAGGAAGCTCTGGCGGACACCGTCTGGGATCTGGTGGCGGAACGCCTGACGAAGTAGTCGCTGAACGTTCAGTGATGGAAGTGATCGTTGAACGTCTGGTGAAGTCGGGGCGTAACCTCGAGAAAGCAGTAGAGGATCGGCTTTCCGACCAAGGGGCGCAAACCCCGAGGTCGGATGTCACATTCGCCCCACTGGGCGCGTCAAACCCGGGAAATTCGGGCGCGAGGCCCTCTGGTGGAGACCGATCGTCGTACCGCACAATGCAGTGCCGCAGGTCACAGCGCTCCCAAGTGGCGAGACACGTGGTCCGGCGGCCCAGTACGACCGATAAACTGGTCTCGGACGACGTCGAGCGCAGCTCTCGGCCCGTCCACCAATGATCAGCCAGCAGCCGCTGCAACCACAGGGAGCGATGTGTCCCGCCGTCTCTTCACCTCGGAGTCTGTGACCGAGGGTCACCCCGACAAGATCGCTGACCAGATCAGCGACACCATTCTCGACGCGCTTCTGCGGGAGGACCCGAAGTCCCGGGTCGCCGTGGAGACGCTGATCACCACCGGCCTCGTGCACGTCGCCGGCGAGGTGACCACCAAGGCCTACGCGCCGATCGCCCAGCTCGTGCGCGAGAAGATCCTCGAGATCGGTTACGACTCCTCGAAGAAGGGCTTCGACGGCGCCTCCTGTGGCGTCTCGGTGTCCATCGGTTCGCAGTCCCCCGACATCGCGCAGGGCGTCGACACGGCGTACGAGAAGCGCGTCGAGGGCGATGAGGACGAGCTCGACAAGCAGGGCGCGGGCGACCAGGGCCTGATGTTCGGCTACGCGTGCGACGAGACGCCGGAGCTGATGCCGCTCCCGATCCACCTCGCGCACCGCCTGTCGCGCCGCCTGTCCGAGGTCCGCAAGAACGGCACGATCCCTTACCTCCGGCCGGACGGCAAGACCCAGGTCACCATCGAGTACGACGGCGACAAGGCGGTCCGCCTGGACACGGTGGTCGTCTCGTCCCAGCACGCCTCGGACATCGACCTGGACTCCCTCCTGGCCCCCGACATCCGCGAGTTCGTGGTCGAGCCCGAGCTGAAGGCCCTCCTCGAGGACGGCATCAAGCTGGAGACCGAGGGCTACCGCCTCCTGGTCAACCCGACAGGACGCTTCGAGATCGGCGGCCCGATGGGCGACGCCGGCCTCACCGGCCGCAAGATCATCATCGATACGTACGGCGGCATGGCCCGTCACGGCGGCGGCGCCTTCTCCGGCAAGGACCCGTCGAAGGTGGACCGTTCGGCGGCGTACGCGATGCGCTGGGTCGCCAAGAACGTCGTCGCGGCCGGCCTCGCGGCCCGCTGTGAGGTCCAGGTCGCCTACGCGATCGGCAAGGCCGAGCCGGTGGGCCTGTTCGTGGAGACCTTCGGCACGGCCACGGTCGACACCGACAAGATCGAGGCCGCCATCGCCGAGGTCTTCGACCTCCGCCCGGCCGCGATCATCCGCGACCTGGACCTGCTCCGCCCGATCTACGCCCAGACCGCGGCGTACGGCCACTTCGGCCGCGCGATTCCCGACTTCACGTGGGAGCGGACGGACCGGGTCGAGGCGTTGCGGAAGGCTGCGGGGCTGTAAGGCTCGCGCTTCAAGGCTCTGGGCCCGGCTCTCCTTCGGGAGGGCCGGGCCTTCGTCGTCGGCGGGTACCCGGTGGTGGGCCCGGCGCGGAGGGAATGGGTTGGCGCGGCCGGTTCGGTGCTTCGTAGGGTGGTGCTCTCCCAGTCCTGGGAGAACTGACTGTCGAGGCGCCCGGTGCGATGGTTGCGGGTACTTCCGGGAGATGACTCCCTCGCAGGTTCGAATCCTGCTGCCGGTCTTCGATCGGTATGGCCGAGTGGGCGATGGCAGAAGCGCCCTTGGTGGCGTTCGTGATCCGCGGCCGGCTTGATCTCGGGCGCCCGGCGGTGTCAGTGCGGTCTGGTAGGAATGCAGCTGTGAGCAGGGAGAACGGGTCGGGTGTGGGTGAGGGTGCCGAAGGTGGGGTGCCTGAGCCCGAGCAGCTTGCGTTGATTCGGGACAGTGTGCGCAAGGCCAAGGTGCCGCGGGCCAAGCCGCGGACGTGGCGGGGGGCCGCGGTGGCCAAGGAGTTGCCCGTGGCGCGGGTTCTCGTCGACAAAGGGGTGCTGCATCTCGATCGGTACTTCGACTATGCCGTGCCCGAGGAATTGGATGAGCAGGCGCAGCCCGGGGTGCGGGTGCGGGTGCGGTTCGGGGCCGGGGCGCGCAATGTGCGGGGCGGGCGGCGTGAGGGTGGGGGGTTGATCGACGGGTTTCTTGTGGAGCGGGTTGCCGAGTCGGATTACTCCGGGCCTTTGGCCGCCCTGGCGCAGGTCGTTTCGCCTGAGCCTGTGCTCGATGCGGAGTTGTTGGGGCTTGCTCGGGCTGTAGCCGATCGGTACGCGGGGAGCCTTGCGGATGTGCTGCAGCTGGCGATACCGCCGCGGCACGCGAAGGCCGAGGCGCGGGAGTTTCCGGAGCCGCCGGCGCCGCCCGCGGCCCCCGACCCTGGTTCGTGGAGGCGGTACGAGCGGGGTCCTGACTTCCTCGCCGCGTTGGCTTCGGGCGGTGCGCCACGTGCCGTGTGGACGGCGTTGCCGGGACCCGAGTGGGCCGCGGAGATCGGGCGGGCCGTGCAGGCGACGCTGGCGTCGGGGCGGGGGGCCCTGGTCGTGGTGCCGACGGTGCGGTTGGCGGCGAGAGTCGATCAGGCGCTGCGGGACCTGTTGGGCCCGGGGCAGCATGCGCTGCTGACCGCCGACGCAGGTCAGCAGAGCCGCTACCAGGAGTGGCTCGCGGTGCGGCGCGGTGCCGTGCGAGCGGTGGTGGGGACGCGGGCCGCGATGTTCGCTCCCGTACGGAATCTGGGTCTTGTCGTCATCTGGGACGACGGGGACGCCCATCACAGTGACGACAACGCTCCTTTCCCGCATGTCAGGGAGGTGCTGGAGTTGCGGACCTCCCGGGACAAGTGCGCCTTCCTGTCAGGGAATTGGACGTGCACTGTCGAAGCCGCGCAGCTGGTGCGCAGCGGGTGGGCCGCTGCGCTGGCCGCACCACGGGAGGAAGTGCGGCGGGTCGCTCCGCTCGTACGGACCGTCGGTGATCATGATCTGGCCCGGGACGAGGCGGCGAGGGCCGCTCGGCTGCCCAGTCTCGCCTGGGAGATCGCACGCACCGCGCTGCGCGACGGCCCCGTGCTCGTGCAGGTGCCGCGGCGTGGCTATGTCCCGCGCCTCGCCTGCCAGCGGTGTCGGGAGCCCGCCCGCTGCCGGCAGTGTGCCGGGCCGTTGGAGGCACGGGAGGCGACCGGAGTCCTCGCGTGCGGGTGGTGCGGGCGTGAGGAGGGGCATTGGCACTGTTCCTCGTGCGGCGGGTTCCGGCTGCGGGCGCAGGTCGTGGGGGCGCGGCGGACCGCCGAGGAGTTGGGCCGGGCGTTCCCGGCCGTGCCGGTGCGGACGTCGGGGCGTGAGCAGGTGCTCGATACGGTGCCGGGGGCGCCGGCGCTCGTGGTGAGTACTCCGGGGGCCGAGCCCGTTGCCGAGGGCGGTTACGCCGCCGCTCTGCTGCTCGACGGGTGGGCCATGCTCGGGCGGCCCGATCTCCGGGCGGGGGAGGAGGCGCTGCGCCGGTGGATCGGGGCATCGGCCCTCGTGCGTCCGCAGGGCGCGGGCGGCACGGTGGTGGTCGTCGCCGAGCCGACGCTGCGGCCTGTGCAGGCGTTGGTGCGGTGGGATCCCGTGGGGCATGCGGTGCGGGAGCTTGCGGAGCGGGCGGAGCTGGGGTTTCCGCCGGTGTCACGGATGGCTGCGGTGTCCGGGGCGCCGGAGGTGCTTTCCGCCTTTCTCGCGGGGGTTGAACTTCCGGCGGATGCGGTTGTGTTGGGGCCTGTTCCGGTGCGTGAGGCGGTGCCGGGGGGTGGGCGTCGGGCTGGGGGTGCGCCTGTGGGGGAGGCTTGGGAGCGGGTGTTGATTCGGGTGCCGCCGGGGAGTGGGGCCGCGCTTGCCGCTTCGCTGAAGGTGGCGCAGGCGGGGCGGATGGCCCGCGGGGCGGCGGAGCCTGTGCGGATTCGGGTGGACCCGTTGGATATCGGCTAGGCCCTGCTGTCCTCGCCGCGGTCGTCTCGCCTGCGGCGGGCCTCGCCTCCGGCGTGGGGTGCGCGGTGTTGTGCCGGTGCTTGCCGCCTTGTTGTGTTGGGGCCCGGCGGTTGTGCGTTGTGCTCACCCTTCCCCAAGCTCTCGGCTTCGCTCGAGCAGGGGAGACCCCACCCGCCGTGCGGAACGCCTGCCCACAACGAGGGCGGCGGAATTGTTGAGGGTGGGGGTGGTGTGCGGAACGGCTGCCCACCACGGGGGCAGCCGGTCGGCCTGGGTGTGCGGAGCGCCTGCCCGCAATGGGGGCGGCCGGTTGCCCTGGGTGTGCGGAACCGGCTGGCCGCAACGGGGCGGCCAGTTGGTCGGGGGCGCAGCAAGAGGCGCCGGGTGCGTGCGTAGCGGCGTTGTGCCAGGCGCGGTAGAGGTCCCGCATAGCGCTGCCCCCCGCCCTTGGAAGGGGGGGAGGCAGCTAAGTGTCAGGTACGGGCTAGCCGTTGCGGGGGCTGGGGAAGGCTGGGGGGCGGGGGTCTTCTCGGAGGGCGGGGCTGCCTGCCGTCGGCTGGGTCGGCATCGCGCGGGCCGCGGGGACCGAAGGCACCGAGGGAAGCGGTGCGCCGACCGGGACCGGTGGCCGGGCGGTCGCGGCCGCAGCCGCCGCCGCGGTTGACGGTGCTGCCTCGGTAGCGCGCTCCGCCTCGGCCGCCGCCTGCGTCGTGGCCCTGCGAGCTCCGTAACGGCGGTGCACCGCCTGCTTGGTGACCCCGAGGGCCGAGCCCACCGCGTCCCACGAGAAGCCCAGCGAGCGGTCGAAGTCCACTGCCGCGGTGACCAGCGTCTCGACGCTGTCCCGCAGTTCCTGGGCGAGGCGGACGGTCGGGGCGGGGGCCCGCCCGTACACGACGAAGCCCGCGGACGGGCTGGAGCGGCGCGGGCGGTAGACGTTGCCGAGCTGGGCGGTGAGGGTACGCAGTGCGTCCACCTGCCGGCGGACCCGCTCGATGTCCCGCACCAGGAGGTGCAGGCTGGCCCGTGCCTGGGCGTCGTGGGTTGCGTGGTCGGCCATGAACAAGCCTCTCGAACCGGCGTTGAAAAGGATTCGGGCCGCATCCGCGGCCCACTGTGGTCAACTCTTTCTTGACCAACGCGCTAGCTCGTGTGGGGTCACGGTGCAGGGGCGTATGCGCATATGCACAGGGCGCGCGTCCATGCGTACGCCCCCGGGAGGGGAACGGCCAGGCCCGGGCGGGCGCCCCGAGGCGAGCGGCCAGGGAGCGCGGCTCATAGACTGGTGCGCTCCCGTCACGTTCCCGCCCGAGAGGCCGACAGCCACCGATGAAGCTCGTCTTCGCAGGCACCCCCGAAGTCGCCGTCCCCGCCCTGGACGCCCTGATCGCCTCCGGCCGGCACGAGGTGGCCGCCGTCGTCACGCGCCCCGACGCCCCGGCGGGCCGCGGCCGCAGGCTCGTCGCGAGCCCGGTCGCGCAGCGCGCGGAGGAAGCCGGCATCGAGGTCCTCAAGCCCGTGAAGCCGCGTGACGAAGCGTTTCTGGCGCGGTTGCGGGAGATCGCGCCCGACTGCTGCCCCGTGGTGGCGTACGGCGCGCTGCTGCCCCAGGTGGCCCTGGACGTGCCGGCCCGCGGCTGGGTCAATCTGCACTTCTCGCTGCTGCCCGCCTGGCGCGGCGCCGCGCCCGTGCAGCAGGCGCTGATGGCGGGGGACGAGATCACGGGTGCTTCCACCTTCCTGATCGAGAAGGGGCTCGACTCCGGGCCGGTGTACGGGACCGTCACCGAGGTCGTCCGGCCCACCGACACCAGCGGTGACCTGCTCACCCGCCTCGCCTTCGCGGGCGCGGGGCTGCTCGCCGCCACCATGGACGGCATCGAGGACGGCACCCTGAAGGCCGTGCCGCAGCCCGCCGAGGGCGTCACCCTCGCGCCGAAGATCACCGTCGAGGACGCCGAGGTGGACTGGGCGGCCCCGGCTCTGCGCGTCGACCGCGTGGTGCGCGGCTGCACGCCCGCGCCCGGCGCCTGGACCGTCTTCCGCGAGGAGCGGCTGAAGATCATCCAGGCCGCGCTCGCCCCGGACCGCACCGACCTGGCGCCCGGTGAGCTCTTCGCCGCCAAGAACAACGTGTACGTCGGCTCCGGTTCGCACGCCGTGGAGCTGCTCTGGGTCCAGCCGCAGGGCAAGAAGCCGATGCGCGGCGCGGACTGGGCGCGCGGGGTGCGGATCGCCCCGGGCGAGCGGGTCGGCGCCACCGACGTAGGCTGAACGAATACGCCTCATCACCATCAGCGGAGCACCTTTGAACGACCAGCCAGGCCGGCCTCCCCGTAAGCAGGGGAAGCCCGGCAAGCCCCATCGCCGTCCCAAGAAGGACCCCGTCCGATTCCTCGCCTTCGAGGCGCTGCGGGCCGTGGACGAACGCGATGCGTACGCGAATCTTGTCCTGCCGCCGCTGCTGCGCAAGGCACGGGACAAGGGTGACTTCGACGCGCGTGACGCGGCGCTCGCCACCGAGTTGGTCTACGGCACGCTGCGCAGGCAGGGAACGTACGACGCGATCGTGGCGGCCTGCATCGACCGGCCGCTGCGGGAGGTCGACCCGCCGGTCCTTGATGTGCTGAACATGGGGGTGCATCAGCTGCTCGGGACGCGTATCCCGACGCACGCCGCGGTCTCCGCCTCCGTCGAGCTCGCGCGCGTCGTCCTCGGCGACGGGCGGGCCAAGTTCGTCAACGCGGTGCTTCGCAAGGTCGCCGCCGACGATCTCGACGGGTGGCTGGAGAAGGTCGCGCCGCCCTACGACGAGGACGCCGAGGACCATCTCGCCGTCGTCCACTCGCACCCCCGCTGGGTCGTCTCGGCGCTCTGGGACTCGCTGGGCGGCGGGCGCGCCGGGATCGAGGACCTGCTCGAGGCCGACAATGAACGGCCCGAGGTGACGCTCGTGGCCCGCCCCGGCCGCTCCACCGCCGACGAACTGCTCGACTCCGTCGGCGAGGAGTCCGCGCTGCCGGGCCGCTGGTCGCCGTATGCCGTGCGGCTCAGCGAGGGCGGCGAGCCCGGCGCGATCGGGGCCGTGCGCGAGGGGAACGCGGGCGTCCAGGACGAGGGCAGCCAGCTGGTCGCCATCGCACTTGCGAACGCTCCGCTGGAGGGGCGCGACGAGAAGTGGCTTGACGGCTGTGCCGGTCCCGGCGGCAAGGCCGCCATGCTCGCCGGTCTCGCCACGCAGCGCGGTGCGGCCCTGCTCGCCGCCGAGAAGCAGCCGCACCGGGCCCGCCTCGTCGCGCAGGCGCTGCGCGGCAACCCTGGCCCGTATCAGGTCATCGCCGCCGACGGCACCCGGCCGCCGTGGCAGCCCGGCACCTTCGATCGGGTCCTGATGGACGTGCCCTGCACCGGACTCGGCGCCCTGCGCCGCCGCCCTGAAGCACGCTGGCGGCGCCGCCCAGAGGACCTCGACGGCTTCGCACCGCTGCAACGGGGGCTGCTGCGCACGGCGTTGGAGTCCGTGCGCGTCGGCGGCGTCGTCGGCTACGCGACCTGTTCACCGCATCTGGCGGAGACGCGTGCCGTCGTGGACGACGTACTGAAGCACCTTGAGGGTGCCGCGGGTGCCGAACTCATCGACGCGCGCCCGCTGTTGCCCGGCGTCCCGGCGCTGGGCGACGGGCCCGACATCCAGCTGTGGCCGCATCTGCACGGCACGGACGCGATGTACCTAGCGCTGATCCGGCGCACCGCCTGAGCCTGCTTCCGCCGCCTGAGCAGGGGCCGCCGGGTCCTTGCTCAGCGGATGCGGCCACCACACCTTCGGGCCCACGTCCAGGAACAACGCGGTGACCAGGACGGACCGCACGACGAAGGTGTCGAGCAGGACGCCGAGTGCGACCGCGAAGCCGATCTCGGCGAACGCCACCATCGGGAGCGTGCCGAGCGCGGCGAAGGTGCCCGCGAGGACGAGGCCGGCCGATGTGATCACCGCGCCGGTCGCGGCGAGGCCCGTCAGCACGCCCGCACGGTTGCCCTGGCGTCCCGCTTCCTCACGGATACGGGTCGACAGGAAGATGTTGTAGTCGATGCCGAGCGCCACCAGGAACACGAAGACGAAGAGCGGGAAGTCCGTCGACTCGCCCGCGTAGTCGAAGATGTACCGGAAGGCGAGCGCACTGAGGCCCAGCGCGGCGGAGAAGGACAGCACGACCGTCCCGATCAGCAGCAGCGGGGCGACAAGGGCCCGCAGCAGCACGCAGAGGATCATCAGGACGACCACCAGGACGAGCGGGATGACCAGCTTGTTGTCGTGGGTGGTCGCGGTGTCCATGTCGAGCAGGGCGGCCGTGCCGCCGCCCACCATCGCGTCCGCGTCGGGCACCGCGTGCACCGCGTCGCGGACCCGCTCCACGGTCTGCTTGGCGGCCTCGCTGTCGGCCGGGTCGGTCGGGGTCGCCTCGAACAGGACCCGGCCTTCGGCCTCCGCCTTCGACCCCGGTGGCACGCCGATGCTCGCCGGGTCGACGCCGCGGGTCGCTGCTACGGCGCGGCCCACCTCCTCGCCCTGGCCGGTGTTCGCCACGATCACCAGTGGGTCGCCGCTGCCCGCGGGGAAGTACTCGGCCTGCACCTCCTGGCCCACGATCGAGTCGGGCTTCTCCGTGAACGAGTCCGCGTTGCTGAGCCCCTCGGCCCGCAGCTGCGTCAGACCGAACGCCATCGCCGCCAGGGCCACCGCCGTGACCGTCCAGGTCAGCCGCGGCCGGTGGGCGATACGGCGGCCCGTGCGGGCCCAGACGCCGTGCTCGGTGGGTTCGTCCGAGCCCACGTGCGGGATCAGCGGCCAGAACAGCCACCGGCCGCAGACCACCAGAAGGGCGGGGAAGAGCGACAGCATCGCGAGCAGGGCGACCGCGACGCCGATGGCCGCGACGGGGCCGAGGCCTCGCGTCGAGTTCATGTCGGCGGTCAGCAGGACAAGCATGCTCAGGACGACCGTGGCGCCCGACGCGATGACCGCGGGCCCCGCCCGGTGCAGCGCGAGCTGCATCGCCTCGTGCCGGTCGTCGTGGCGGCGCAGCTCCTCGCGGTACCGGGCGACCAGGAGCAGGGCATAGTCCGTCCCCGCGCCGAAGACGAGCACGGTGAGGATGCCGGCGCTCTGGCCGTTGACCGTCAGGCCGCCGTACTCCGCCAGGAGGTAGATCAGCGCCTGCGCGGCGAACAGCGAGACGATCACGGAGATCAGTGGCACGAGGAGCAGGATCGGACTGCGGTAGGTGACCAGCAGGATCACGATGACGACGGCGCCCGCCGCGAGCAGCAGGGTCGAGTCGATGCCCTCGAACGCCTCGGAGAAGTCCGCCGACGTACCGCCCGGCCCGGTGATGTGCACCGCGAGCCCGTCCGAACCCTCGCCCACGTCCTCGCGGATGGAGTCGACGGCGGGCCCGATCCGCTCCCAGCCCTTCTCGTCCATCGTGATGGGTACGAAGATCTGGGCCGCCTCGGCGCTGTTCGGGTCCTTGGTGTCGAAGACGGGGCCGCGGGTCTCCGCGCCGCGGATGCCGTGGTCGCTCAGCTGCTTGAGCTCGCTGACGTCCTTGGCGATCTGCGCGCGGTCCTGCGCGGTCAGGCCGCCCTCACGGGCGTACACGACGACCGCGGGAATCTGCTCCGGCCTGAAGTCCTCGGAGATTTCCAGGACTTGGGTGGACTCGGCGGAGCCGGGCAGCCAGGACGAGGCCTGGTTGTCCTGGGCGTCCGTGAGCTTCTGGGCGAGAGGTGCCGCGACGACGATCACCACCAGCCAGAACAGCACCACAAGCCACTTGGTGCGCTTCCCGCACACCAGCCAGGCCACACCGCGGCCTGCCTGGCGCTGTCCTTCCGGCTGTACTCCCGGCTGCTTGTCCGTCCGCTCGTCCGGCATGGCTACCCCCGCTGCCCCACGTCGTGCCGGTGGACCGCCCAGCATGGCACGCGGTCCTTGGTCAAGAGGGTCTCTCGGCCCACGCTACGGACGGCGGTGAGCAACGGGCGCCGGGCATGGCAGGCTTGGGGCATGGCCGTGCAGATCAACCCCAGCATCCTGTCCGCGGATTTCGCCCGTCTTGCCGAGGAGGCAAAGGCGGTCGAAGGTGCCGACTGGCTCCATGTCGACGTCATGGACAACCACTTCGTCCCTAACCTCACCCTGGGGGTGCCGGTCGTAGAGTCTTTGGCCCGTGCGACGGACACGCCGCTGGACTGCCATCTGATGATCGAGGACCCCGATCGCTGGGCTCCCCAGTACGTCGAAGCGGGCGCCGGATCCGTCACCTTTCACGCGGAGGCGGCTGCCGCGCCCGTCCGCCTGGCCCGTGAGATCCGCGCCAAGGGCGCCCGCGCCTCCATGGCGCTGAAGCCCGCGACGCCCATCGAGCCGTACGAGGATCTGCTCCCCGAACTCGACATGTTGCTGATCATGACGGTCGAGCCGGGTTTCGGTGGTCAGGCGTTCCTCGACATCATGCTGCCGAAGATTCGCCGGACCCGCGAGTTGATCAGCAAGCACGGTCTCGAGCTCTGGCTCCAGGTGGACGGCGGCGTCTCGGCCGCGACGATCGAGCGCTGCGCCGACGCGGGAGCCGACGTCTTCGTCGCCGGTTCGGCCGTCTACGGCGCGAAGGACCCGGCAGCGGCGGTACGTGCATTGCGCAGCCAAGCGGCGGACGCGTCCGCGGCGGCCGCATGGGCATGCGGCCACTGAGCCACGGGAACGTGAACGCAGTCCTTCAGGGCTGATCAAGCACGCCGGATCTGCAAGGATGAACGGCGAACCCAGGTTGCGCTGCGGCAACGCGCTCGAAACCGCAGCAACACTCGTGAAGCCGCAGAAATGCGTGTGAATGTGTGAACGACAATTGAGTGAATGACAGTGAGGAGATCGTCGTGTCGACGGGCGGCCGGTCAGCCATGCGGATGGGACCCGCGGAGCTGGTGCAGGCGGCGGCCATGGCCCGCCGCTTCTATCTCGAGGGCAAGTCCAAGATCCAGATCGCGGAGGAGTTCGGCGTAAGCCGCTTCAAGGTGGCCCGGGTCCTGGAGACCGCGCTCGAGCGTGATCTCGTACGGATCGAGATCCGTGTGCCCGCGGAGCTGGACGCGGAGCGCTCGGACGCGCTGCGCGCCCGCTACGGCCTGCGGCACGCGGTCGTCGTGGAGTCGCCGGCTCCCACCGAGGAGATCGACGATTCCCCCGACCCCGAGAACCTCGGCGAGGTCGCGGCCGATCTGCTCGGCGAGCTGGTCACCGAGGGCGATGTGCTCGGCCTCGCGTGGGGCCGCTCGACCATCCACATGGCGGCCGCGCTCGATCAGCTGCCGCCGTGCACGGTCGTGCAGTTGACGGGTGTGTACGACGCAGGGACCGCCGAGCGCGGTTCGGTCGAGGCCGTGCGGCGGGCCGCGCAGGTCTCCGGCGGCGAGGCCCACCCGATCTACGCGCCGATGCTGCTTCCCGACCCGGCCACGGCCGCCGCGCTGCGGAACCAGACCGGGATCGCGCGGGCGTTTGAGTACTTCGACAAGGTCACCGTCGCCGCCGTCTCCATCGGCTCCTGGGAGCCCGGTATCTCGACGGTGCACGACATGCTGTCCGACGAGGAGCGTGCGCATTACGCCTCGCTGGGTGTGGCCGCGGAGATGTCCGCGCACCTTTTCGACGCCGAGGGGCGTCGGGTGGGGCGGGACCTGGGGGAGCGGTGCATCACCGTCGAGGCGGACCGGCTTCGGCGGATTCCTGAGGTTGTCGCCATTGCGGGTGGGCAGCGGAAGGCTGCTGCCATTGACGCGGTGCTGCGTTCGGGGCTCGTGACCAGCCTCGTCACGGATACCGCTGCCGCCGATCAGTTGTTGGTCATGGGGCCGACGCCGCATCCTGCGTTGGATCGGGCGGATCCGGACGGTAGTTGATTTAGCTGCGGGTTGTGGGGGCTTGTCGCGCCCACGCGGCGGAGCCGCACATGTCACAGCCCCGCGCCCCTTCAGGGCGCTGCACCGACGACCACTACGCGTCCTTCAAGGCGGTACTGAGATGACGTCCGAACCCCTCGTGCCCCTGCTCGACGCCGCCCGCGGCGTCGGTCTGAGCACCGTCTCGCTCGATCTGAGCGGTGTGAGCGACAAGCGCGGTTTCATGGACCGCTGTGCCCGCGCGCTCGATCTGCCCGACTGGTTCGGGCACAACTGGGACGCGCTCGCCGACTGCCTCACCGACCTGCCCCGGGTGCCGTCCGGGCCCGGCCTCCTGCTGGTCGTCTCCGGCTGGCAGGCATACGCGCAGGCCGCGCCCCAGGAGTGGATCGTCGCCCAGGAGGTGTTCACCGACGCGGTGGCGTACGCGCGTGAGCGGAGCACCGGCCTGGAGATCATTCTCGCGTTCGGGCCCGCGGCCGCCACGGAGCGTGGCGGGGCGTGAGCCGAGCGTTCCGCTTCTGGGGGTCGCTTGGACGATCCGACCAGAGGTCCCGTGACCTGCCTGGGTGATCATCCCAGGCGGTTCGACCCCCACGGCATGGGACACTGAAGTACGTGCTTTTCCCCCGGCTAACTGTCCGGGGGCCACCTCTGATCGACTGGGATGAGCAGCACGTGCGCTTCCTCAATGACATCCAGCCTGCGTACGACCTGACGTACGACGACGTCTTCATGGTGCCGAGGCGCTCCGCCGTCGGCTCGCGTCAGGGCGTAGACCTTTCGTCGCCGGACGGCACCGGGACCACGATCCCGCTGGTCGTCGCCAACATGACCGCGATCGCCGGCCGCCGCATGGCCGAGACCGTCGCCCGCCGCGGTGGTCTCGTCGTGATCCCGCAGGACATTCCGATCGAGGTCGTCACCGACGTCATCGCCTGGGTCAAGACGCGCCACCACGTCCTGGACACCCCGATCGTGCTGGCCCCCCACCAGACCGTCGCGGACGCGCTGGCCCTGCTGCCCAAGCGCGCGCACAACGCCGGTGTCGTCGTGGACGAGGACCAGAAGCCGGTCGGCGTCGTCACCGACACGGACCTGAACGGCGTGGACCGCTTCACCCAGCTCTCCGAGGTCATGTCCAGGGACCTCGTGCTGCTCGACGCGGACATCGACCCGCGCGACGCCTTCAACAAGCTGGACCACGCGAACCGCCGCTATGCGCCCGCCGTGGACAAGGACGGCCGCCTGGCCGGCATCCTGACCCGCACCGGCGCCCTGCGCGCGACCCTCTACTCGCCCGCCCTCGACGCCAACGGCAAGCTGCGCATCGCCGCCGCCGTCGGCATCAACGGCGACGTCGCGGCCAAGGCCAAGCAGCTCCTCGACGCGGGCGCCGACACGATCGTCGTCGACACCGCGCACGGCCACCAGGAGTCGATGATCGCCGCGGTCAAGGCCGTGCGCGGGCTCGACCCGCAGGTGCCGATCGTCGCGGGCAACATCGTCGCCGCCGAGGGCGTCCGGGATCTCATCGAGGCCGGTGCCGACATCATCAAGGTGGGTGTCGGTCCCGGCGCCATGTGCACCACGCGCATGATGACCGGCGTCGGCCGGCCGCAGTTCTCCGCGGTGCTGGAATGCGCCGCCGAGGCCAAGAAGTTCGGCAAGCACGTGTGGGCCGACGGCGGTGTCCGTCACCCGCGTGACGTCGCGATGGCGCTGGCCGCCGGTGCGTCGAACGTCATGATCGGTTCGTGGTTCGCGGGTACGTACGAGTCCCCGGGCGACCTGCAGCAGGACGCCAACGGCCGCCTCTACAAGGAGTCGTTCGGCATGGCCTCGGCGCGTGCGGTGAAGAACCGCACCAGCGAGGAGTCGGCGTACGACCGTGCCCGCAAGGCGCTGTTCGAGGAGGGGATCTCGACCTCCCGGATGTTCCTCGACCCGGAGCGTCCCGGTGTCGAGGATCTGATCGACTCGATCATCGCGGGTGTTCGTTCCTCCTGCACGTACGCCGGTGCGGGCTCGCTCGAGGAGTTTGCCGAGCGGGCGACCGTGGGTGTGCAGAGCGCTGCCGGTTACGCGGAGGGCAAGCCCCTCCACGCCAGCTGGAGCTAGGTGCTCCGGGGGAACTGCGCTTGTTCGACTGCGGGTCGGCCGTGGCCGGTCGCGCAGTTCCCCGCGCCCCTCAGGAACCCTGCAGTGCGGCCCTGTACGCCTCGATCGGCGGGCGGGGCTGCCTGCCCAGCAGGGTGCGCAGTGCGCCGCGGTCCTCGATGGCCGTGCCGTCCAGGAAACCACCGGCTATCGCCGAGTACGTGCTCATGAGCATCGGCACCTGGAAGGGCAGTGCCTGGCCTGCCGCGGTGATCGCCTCGCGGGTCGCGGCGAGGGTGCCGGGTTCGTACGAGCCGTTGAGTGCCGCGGCCAACTCCTCGCCGCCCAGGGGCTGTTCGCCGACGAGTTCGTAGGTGCGGCCCGCGTGCGGGGACGGATCCGTCGCCACTCGTACCGCGGCCTCGGCCAGGTCGTCGCGGGCCACGGCCGCGAGCCGGCCATCGCCCAGGGGCGCGGCGATGGTGCCGTCGGGGCCCGGTGCCGCGATGGCGGCAAGGAACTCCGCGTACAGGCCGTTGCGCAGGATCGTCCAGTCCATCGAGGAGCGGCGCAGTCTGCGTTCCGTCCAGCGGTGCGCGAGCGCGTACGTCAGATGGTCGCCGTCGCCGCTGAGGCTGGTGTAGACGAGGTGCCGCACGCCCGCCTTCTCCGCGGCCGAGATCGCGGCCTCGTGGCGGGCGACGACCACGTCGTCCTCGGCGGCCCCGGCGGAGATGACCAGGAGCGTGTCCACGCCGCCGAAGTCCAGGGACGCCGGATCGTCGAAGTCGGCGCGGCGGCCGCCGGGAGCGGGGTGGCGGCTGCCGATGACGACGTCGTCGCGGCCCGCGAGGCGGGCTGTGGCGAGCTTGCCGAGGGCGCCCGTGGCGCCGGTGATCATGAACATGGGATCGTTCCCCCGTGGTGAGTGGTTGCGCTGGTATCCGGCCCGGTGGCCGGGCCTGTGACCATGGTGATCGGCGGCGCGCGGCCGCGTAAGGAGGCACTTTCATGTCAGCAGGGCACACCGCGGTAACCACCCCGCCGGCTCCTGAGGCGGTCGTCGAGCCGGTGATCAGTTGTGCGACCCCGCAGGACGAGTGCGGGGTGCGGGACGTCCTGGACCGGCTCGGCGACAAGTGGTCCGTGTACGTGGTGGTCGAACTCGCCTCGGGCGTCCTGCGGTTCAAGGAGCTGCAGCGCCGGATCCACGGCGGCATATCGCAGCGGATGCTCACCCTCACCGTGCGCCGTCTGGAGCGCGACGGCCTGGTCAAGCGCACGGTCTACCCGACGATTCCGCCGCAGGTCGAGTACGAGCTGACCGAGATGGGCCACAGCCTCACCCACCTCGTCAAGGCGCTCTCCGACTGGTCCATCGACCACCGCCCGGCGATCGCCGCCGCCCGCGAGTCCTACGACGCGGTCCAGGGCTGACCGCGGCGCAGGGCCGCCGTCACCGCGTCCGCGAGCAGGCAGTGGCCCGCGTCCCCCGGATGTACGCCGTCCACCAGATGCCGGGATTCAAGGAGACCGCCGCCGGGGAGCAGTGCGGCCCCCGCGTCCCCGGCCGCCCGCTCCACCGCAGAGCGCAGTTCGCCGAGCGTGGCGCCCAGGGCGTTCGGCACCGACTCGGCGTCCGGGCGCAGCACGGGGGAGAGGACCAGGAGGGGAACCCCCGGGTGGCCCTGGCGCACCAGGGTCAGGAACGCCCGTGTCGTCTCGTGGAGCAGCCCCGCGGAATGCGGCGTACGGGACCAGCAGTTCGTGCCGAACGCGACGGTGATCAAGTCGGCCTGCAGGGAAGCGAGTTGCTGCGCGGACGCGAGTTCGCCGCGCGCCGCTCCCGCGTACCCGAGGTTCACCGTGTCCAGGCCGAGCGCCCGTCCGGCGAGCGCGGGCCATGCCAGATGGGGGCGCGACGCCGACCAGCCCTCCGCGATGGAGTCGCCGTAGACGAGCCAGCGCGGTCGCCGTGCGGCGGGCTCGATCGTGCCACCGCCGACGGGGCGCAGGCCGGTGAGGGCGGGGCGCAGTGTCTCCGGCAAGTGAAGGGTGAAGTCACCGTCGGGGTACGGGAGTTCGATCCGCGCGACGTGCGAGCCCGGTGCCGCGGGGGTGTCGAAGGCTTGGGCTCGCGCGGGCGCGTCCTCCTGTGAAGGCGTGCCGACGGCTTCCGTGCCGCTGCCCCGTCGCGCGGGGGCGGGGGTGTCCGCCTCCTCGCCGGAGTCCGCGAGCAGCGTGAAGACGGGCGGTGCGTTGCGGTAGGAGTCCGTATCCGAGGGAGGCGAGGCGACGTACGTCACCTCCACCGCCCGCACCCCGCACGCGCTGAACTCAAGCCGCACTCCGGCCGGGAGGCCCGCCCGTTCCCAGGTGTCGGCCGGTAGCCGGTCCCGGTCGGCGGGGTCGGCGCGCAGCGCACGGCCGTCCGGTGACCACCATGTGGCGCCCCGCGTGAACTCCTTCACCGTGCACCGTGCGTGGTGAATTCGAGGCGTGTTCCGGCCGGGAGGCCGGCCTGTTCGCGGGTGTTGGCGGGCAGTCGGTCCCGGTCGGTTGGGTTGGCGCGCAGCGCGCCGCCGTTCGGTGGCCACGATGCGGCGCCCCGTGTGAACTCCTTCATCGTGCACCGCGCGCGCTGAATTCGAGGCGCCCCGGCCGGGAGGCCTGTCCGTTCCCAGGTGTCGGCCGGTAGCCGGTCCTGGTCGGCGGGGTCGGCACGCAGCGCACGGCCGTCCGGTGGCCACCATGCGGCGCCCCGCGCACCGCCCGCGGTGAACTCAAGCCGCACCCCGGCCGGGAAGCCCGCCCGCTCCCGGGTGTCGGCGGGATCGGTGCGCATCGGGCGGCCATCGTGTGCCCACCACGACACGCCCCGCACGAACTCCCTCACCGCGCGCCCCCGATCGTCGGGTAGGGGAACTTCACGCCGACCCCGCCGTCCACGACCAGCGTCTGCCCGGTGACGTACGAGGACAGCGGCGAGGCGAAGAAGAGCAGGGCGGACGCGATGTCGGAGGTCTCGGCGACGCGGTTCAGCGGCGCGTTGCGGGCGTTGCGCTCGCGGCCCTCTTCGCCGATCAGGGCCGCCACCCGCGGGGTCCACACGACGCCGGGTGCCACCGCGTTGACCCGCACCCCGCGCGGGCCGTACTCCACCGCCGCCGAGCGGACCAGCGAGACCAGGCCCGCCTTGGCCGCGCCGTACGCCGCGTGCAGGGGTGCCGCCGTGAGGCCCGACACCGACGCCACGAAGACCAGCGGGCCGCCGCCCGCTTCGGCGAGCGCCTCGCCGCCGTACTGGACGGCCAGCCAGGCGTGCCGCAGGACCATCGAGAAGTGCCAGTCCCAGGATTCGTCGTCCAGCTCCGCCAAGGGTGTGTAGCGGGCCATGCCGACGATGTCGACGACGCCGCGGATCGCGCCCAACTCCCTTTGGGTGTAGGTGAAAAGCTCCCGCACCTCCTCGCGGTGCGTCACGTCCGCGACGTACGCGACGGAGTCCGTCTCGGCGGCGACCGCCTCCGCGCGGTCCTTGTCGACGTCCACGCAGAGCAGCCGTGCCCCCGCCGCCGTGAGGGCGTGCGCGGTCTGGCGGCCGATGCCGTTGCCCGCGCCGAGCAGGACGAGGAGGCGGCCGTCCAGGCGGTGCAGGGAGGCGTAGTCGGGGATGGGGGAGGTGTCGAGGCTGCCGGTCATCGGGCCGCCTTGCGGGGCCGGTACGACGCCAGTTCCGGGATGACTTCCTTGCCCAGGATCTCTATCGTCCGCAGGATCTCCTGATGCTCCAGATAGCCCCACTGGACGTAACAGATGAGCTGGTCGATGCCGAGGTCGGCGTAGTGCTTGGCCTTGCGGACGATGGTCTCCGCGTCGCCGATGAGGATCATGTCGCCGTCGTTGAACTCCTGGACGGGGACGCTGCCTTCGATGATCGGGGTGAGGAGCGGGAAGGTCCGCTCGCGCTCCTCGGCGTTCAAGTGCGGCAGTTCCCAGTCGAGCGTGAACTGGGCGAGATTGCGATACCACCAGGCGACGGAGTCCCAGACCCGCTGCGAGGGGCGGTCCGTCGCGTGTACCAGGGTGTACGCGCTGACGCGGTTCGTCGTGACGTCCGTGATCGGTGCCGGGGTGCGGCCCGCCTCGCGGTAGGCCGTCACCTGCCGGGCCATCGCCTCGAGCGGCTGCATGATCGAGAAGGAGAGCAGGCAGAGGCCCGCCGCGCCCGCGACCTCCGCCGAGCCGGGGGACGTGGCCGCCATCCAGCACGGTGGGTGCGGGTCCTGGACCGGCTTCGGGGTCACCATGCGGCGGGGGAAGGTGAAGCGCTGCGACTCGTACGCGAAATACTCCTCGCGCCACATGCCCGTCACGATCTCGATGGCCTCGCGCCAGTCGGAGCGCGACTGCTCCCGGTCGACGCCGAATGCCGTCTGCTCCATGGGAGTTGAGCGGCCGGTGCCCCACTCCACACGGCCGTCCGAGAGCACGTCCACCGCCGCGACCTTCTCGGCGATCCGCTGCGGCGGGGTGAAGCCGAAGGGGGTGAGCGTGACGCCGAAACCGAGGCGGATGCGTTCGGTCAGCGCCGCGAGGTGGCCGAGCAGGACTTCCGGCGCGGGGCAGTGCGAGCGGCCCTCGCGGAAGTGGTGCTCGACAGCCCACACCGTGCGGAAGCCGACGCGGTCCGCGAGCCGGATCTGCTCCACGGCCTCGCGGTAGGCGCGCTGTTCGGCGGTGCGCTGGCCGTGCGGATGGGGTCCGTTCCAGGGCTTCGGTACGTCGATCTCGTACAGCACATCGAGGTCCATGGCCTGCTGCCTCCCTCTCGACCGGGGTGCACGATGGGGGAGATCTGACGAAGTGTCAACCACTTCCCCTGAGACCTGGAACGCAACGGACGAAACGGACCGCGCAACGAAGACCCGCAGGAATCGGAAGTACGCAACGATCATCCGCCGCTGCGCAAGGTTGCTGCATTACGTGAGTGAAGCCTGACTCATAGAGTCATCCGCTGAACGTGGTGTGGCGGGGACCGCCTGCTCGGCGGTCCCCATCCATGCATGGGTGCTGCCACCGGTCCCGCCGCCCTGACCGGCAGCGATGAAGGAGCCAGCGCGTGCTCGACCAAGGCGCACCCCCGCAGAACCGCCCAAGCCCCCCGGGAGCCGCCGGACTCGGCAGCCGTCTCATGCGGCGCAAGCCGGTGGAAGCCCTGGTCGCCGAGGGTGGCCAGGGTGAGGGTGGCTCGCTCCGCCGCTCGCTCGGCATGTGGCAGCTGACCATGATCAGCATCGGTGCCACGCTCGGCACCGGCATCTTCGTCGTCCTCGGCGAGAGCGTCCCCAAGGCCGGACCCGCCGTCACCATCTCCTTCGTGATCGCCGGACTCACCGCCCTCTTCTCGGCCCTCTCGTACGCCGAGCTGGCCGGCTCCATACCGGTCGCGGGCTCCTCCTACTCGTACGCGTACGCAACGATGGGCGAACTCATCGCCTGGGTCTGCGGCTGGTGCCTGGTCCTGGAGTACGGCGTGTCCGTGGCGGCCGTGGCCGTCGGCTGGGGCGAGTACCTCAACGAGCTGCTCGACGGCACCATCGGTGTCACCATCCCGGACGCGCTCTCCGCGGCGCCCGGCGAGGTCGACGGCGCGATCATCAACCTGCCCGGCCTGATCGTCGTGCTGCTCGCCATGGTGTTCCTGCTCGGCGGCGCCAAGGAGTCGGCGCTCGCCAACACGATCATGGTCATCGTGAAGATCGCCGCGCTGATCCTCTTCTGCACCATCGGCTTCATGGGCTTCAAGTCCGGCAACTACTCCGACTTCATGCCGCTCGGCACGGCCGGTGTCAGCGCCGCCGCCGCGAGCCTCTTCTTCTCGTACATCGGCTTCGACGCCGCATCGACCGCCGGTGAGGAAGCGAAGAACCCGCAGCGCGACCTGCCCCGCGCGATCATGCTCTCGCTGATCATCGTCACCGCGCTCTACGTCCTGGTCGCCGCCGTCGCCGTCGGCGCATGGAACTGGAAGGACTTCGAGGGCTCCGAGGCCACGCTCGCCGCGATCATGAACGACGTCAGCGGCCAGAGCTTCTGGGGCACGCTGCTCGCCGCCGGCGCGGTCATCTCCATCGCGTCCGTCGTCCTGACCGTCCTCTACGGCCAGACCCGCGTCCTGTTCGCCATGTCCCGCGACGGCCTGGTCCCCAAGGTGTTCGGCAAGGTCAGCAAGAAGACGGGCACGCCCCGTGTGAACACCGTCATCGTGTCGCTGTTCTGCGCCGCCCTCGCCTCGGTGATCCCGCTCGGCAAGCTCGTCGACGCCACCAGCATCGGTACGCTCTTCGCCTTCGGCCTGGTCAACATCGCCGTGATCGTGCTGCGCCGGACCCGCCCCGACATGCCGCGCACCTTCCGCGTGCCGCTCGGCTGGCTCTTCCCGGTGCTCGGCTTCGGCTTCTGCGCGTACAACATGTTCAGCCTCGACTCCATCACCTGGACGGTCTTCGGTGTCTGGATGGCCGTCGGCCTCGTGTTCTACTTCCTGTACGGCATGAGCCGCTCCCGATTGGCCACAGCAGAGAAGTGATCCACCCCCAGTGCGACTGAACGATCTCGACGAACGCATTGTGCACGCCCTCGCCGAGGACGCCCGCCGTTCCTACGCCGACATCGGCCAGCTGGTCGGACTCTCCGCGCCTGCCGTGAAGCGGCGTGTGGACCGGCTGCGGGCGACCGGGGCCATCACGGGGTTCACCGTGCGGGTGGACCCCGCGGCCCTGGGGTGGGAGACCGAGGGGTTCATCGAGATCTACTGTCGCCGTAATACCTCGCCGGAGGCGATCAAGCGGGGGCTTGAGCGGTATCCGGAGATCGCGTCCGCGTCCACCGTTACCGGGGACGCGGACGCGATCGTTCAGGTTTTTGCTGCGGATATGCGGCATTTTGAGCGGGTGCTTGAGCGTATTGCGGGGGAGCCGTTTGTTGAGCGGACCCGGTCCGTTCTTGTCCTGTCGCCGCTGATGCGGCGGTTCTCCTCGGGGTCGCCTGCCTAGTTCTTCCACTGCGGGCCCGTCGTGGCTTGTCGCGCAGTTCCCCGCGCCCCTGACGGGGCGCTACCGCACGTGGAACGTGCCGCTCCCCGGCCTCGTCTTCTCGAACGGGGCCGCGCTCACGCACTTGGGCATGTCGTCCGGCAGGTCGTTCGGGATGCCCACCATCGCCCAGCTGTAGCCGAAGCCGTCCTGCTTGCCCTTGTCGTGGACCGTCAGGCCGACCCGCTTGCCGACGGACTCCTTCAAGCCGCCGTCCGCCTTGGTGACGACCGCCGAGACCGTGGCGACCTTTCCGCCGGTCAGCAGGCAGTCCACCCGTGCCTCGGCCGAGCCGCCCCACTTGGGGTTCTCCATGTAGTGGCTGAACTTGATCGTGCCGTGGGCCTTGCCCGGGTCGGCCTTGTCCTTCTCGTCCAGACGCGCGTCGAAGGCGAACGTGATCTCGTCGCCCTTCGGGCGGTCGATCATCGCGGTGCCGGTCAGTGCGGCCGCCTCTCGGTGCTGCGCGTCCGACGCGACGGCCGGTACCGCAACGCCGGTGGCGAGCACGACCAGGACTCCCAAGGCTGCGGCGACACGGGTACGGGTCAAGGTCATGAGGGGTCCTCCGTCTGCGGTGGCTTCGCCCGGTAGCTCCGGGCGGGATCAACGCTCCCGTGCGCCGGCGCCCCGCGCATCGCACGCGAGGCGGTGATCGCCTCCGCCGCGCGGCGGGGACGCCGGCTGCCCGGGCCCTCCCCGGGGAGGAGCCGCCAGACCCCCGTCCGGGCGGCTCCTCGTCCGTGGTCGCGCCGGTCAGTTCGTCGGGTACGGCACCTTCCACGGCACGACCCGGAAGTCGCCGGTGCCCTGCCTGACCTTCTCGTGCGGCGCGGAGCTGGTGCACTTGGGCAGCTTCTTGGTGCCGTCGGGACGGCCCACGGCCGCCCAGCTGTAGCCCACGCGGTCCTTCTTGCCCTGGTCGTGGACGGTGAAGCCGACGCGGCCGCCCTTGATGTCCTTGAGGTTGGAGTCGGTGATGATGCCGGTCGCGGTGGCCACCTTGCCGCCCGTCATCAGGCAGTCGATGCGGCCCTTCGCCCAGCCGCCCTTGCCGCCCGGCTTGTCCAGGTGGACGAAGCGGAAGGTGCCGGTGGCCTTCGACGGGTCGCCGTTGTCCCTCGCCGCCAGATGCGCGTCGAAGGTGAACGTCACGTCCTCGGTGGTCTTGCGGTACATCTTCGCCGAGCCGGTGAGCGCGGCGGCCTCACGAGGCTTGGCCTGGTGTTCGGCATGTGACGCGGCGCGCGCCGACTCGTCGCCGGAAGCGACGGCCACACCCGCCGCGCCCGCCGTCATGAGGAGCGCGGCGCCCACGGCGATGACGCGGGGGTAGTTGCGGGTGCTAGGCGCGGTCGTGCGGCTCATGGAAGTCCTCCGTCTGCGAGGCCGTTCACCCGGCGTTTCCGGGTGAGATCACGCTCTCGCGGAAGGGGGGTCCGGCACGTCCGGCCACGGGCGGGACTCCGCTTCCGCCGCGCGGCGGGGACCTGTGGCGGACCCCTGCACCCGGAGGAGGACACCCCCGATACCCGGGGCGCACGGCGCCGCGCAACGAATCGCCGCTCCGGGCCCACCCTGCGCAACAGATCGCGCGGCAGCCCGCAACGCTCGCGCCTTGTCCGGGCAAGGCCGCCGACCGTACCGTCTAACGGACCCCACCATCCCCTTCGTACGCCATGAGGATCCGCCATGCCTGCGCTGCGCACCGCCCTGCTCCAGAGCTCAGGGCAGCTCGGATCCGTCGCCGAGAACCTGAAGGGGCTCGACGACGCGGCGGGCCGCGCCGCCGCCGCGGGGGCGGGGCTGCTCGTGGCGCCCGAGCTCTTCCTGACCGGCTACGCGATCGGCGACGACATCCCGCGCCTGGCCGAGCCCGCCGACGGTCCCTCGGCCGCCGCCATCGCCGAGATCGCCGTACGCCATGGTGTCGCCGTCGCTTATGGCTACCCCGAGCGCGACGGAGGGGGGCACCTCCCGCTCGAGCGAAGCCGAGAGCGGGGGAAGGTCTTCAACGCCGTCCAGCTGATCGGCCCCGACGGCGCGCGCCTGGCGAACTACCGCAAGACCCACCTCTTCGGCTGCTTCGAGCGCGACCACTTCACCCCCGGCGAGCAGGCCGTCGTCCAGGCCGAGCTCGGCGGTCTGCGGATCGGCCTGATGATCTGCTACGACGTGGAGTTCCCGGAGAACGTCCGCGCGCACGCCCTGGCCGGCACCGACCTGCTGCTCGTGCCCACGGCCCAGATGCACCCCTTCCAGTTCGTCGCCGACTCCGTCGTGCCGGTGCGGGCCTTCGAGAACCAGATGTACGTGGCGTACGTCAACCGGGTCGGCAAGGAAGGGGAGTTCGAGTTCGTCGGGCTCTCCACGCTCGCCGGTCCCGACGGCGTCGCCCGCGCCCGCGCCGGACGGGACGAGCAGCTGGTGTTCGGCGACGCCGACCCGGAGTTCCTGGCCGCGTCGCGCGAGAACAACCCCTATCTGCGCGATCGCCGCCCGGGTCTGTACGCGTCGCTGATCTGACCACCTCCCGAGCTTCCCCTTCTTCTGTTCTGCCGTTCCCGCAAGGAGTCCGTACCCCATGACGTCCACGGTGCCCAATGCCGTCCAGCACACCGACGCGCAGCCGCCGATCACCATGTTCGGTCCCGACTTCCCCTACGCGTACGACGACTTCCTCGCGCACCCGGCGGGCCTGGGCCAGATACCGGCGACCGAGCACGGCACCGAGGTCGCCGTCATCGGCGGCGGCCTCTCCGGCATCATCGCCGCGTACGAGCTGATGAAGATGGGCCTCAAGCCCGTCGTCTACGAGGCCGACCAGATCGGCGGCCGCCTTCGCACCGTCGGCTTCGAGGGCTGCGACGACTCGCTCACCGCCGAGATGGGCGCGATGCGCTTCCCGCCGTCCTCGACGGCGCTGCAGCACTACATCGACCTGGTCGGCCTGAAGACCAAGGCGTTCCCCAACCCCCTCGCGGAGTCGACCCCTTCGACGGTCGTCGACCTCAAGGGCGAGTCCCACTACGCGACGTCCGTCGACGACCTGCCGCAGGTCTACCGCGACGTGATGAACGCCTGGAACGCCTGTCTGGAGGAGGGCGCGGACTTCTCCGACATGAACCGCGCCCTGCGCGAGCGCGACGTACCCAAGATCCGCGAGATCTGGTCCAAGCTCGTCGAGAAGCTCGACAACCAGACCTTCTACGGCTTCCTCTGCGAGTCCGAGGCCTTCAAGTCCTTCCGGCACCGCGAGATCTTCGGCCAGGTCGGCTTCGGCACCGGCGGCTGGGACACCGACTTCCCCAACTCCATCCTGGAGATCCTGCGCGTCGTCTACACCGAGGCCGACGACCACCACCGCGGCATCGTCGGCGGCAGCCAGCAGCTGCCGCTTCGCCTGTGGGAGCGCGAGCCGCAGAAGATCGTGCACTGGGATCTCGGTACGTCCCTGAAGTCGCTGCACGAGGGCGGCGAGCCCAAGCCCGCCGTGACGCGGCTCGACCGCACCGCGGGCAACCGGGTCACCGTCACCGACGCCTCGGGCGACATCCGCACGTACCCTGCGGCGATCTTCACCGCCCAGTCCTGGATGCTGCTCTCCAAGATCGCGTGCGACGACTCGCTCTTCCCCATCGACCACTGGACGGCGATGGAGCGGACCCACTACATGGAGTCCTCCAAGCTCTTCGTGCCGGTGGACCGTCCTTTCTGGCTGGACAAGGACGAGGAGACCGGGCGTGACGTCATGTCGATGACGCTGACGGACCGCATGACCCGGGGCACTTACCTGCTCGACGACGGGCCGGACAAGCCCGCCGTCATCTGCCTCTCGTACACGTGGTGCGACGACAGCCTGAAGTGGCTGCCGCTTTCGGCGAACGAGCGCATGGAGGTCATGCTGAAGTCGCTCGGCGAGATTTACCCGAAGGTCGACATCAGGAAGCACATCATCGGTAACCCGGTGACCGTGTCCTGGGAGAACGAGCCCTACTTCATGGGCGCCTTCAAGGCGAACCTGCCGGGGCACTACCGCTACCAGCGGCGCCTGTTCACGCACTTCATGCAGGATCGCCTGCCGGCGGACAAGCGGGGGATCTTCCTCGCGGGGGATGACATTTCCTGGACGGCGGGATGGGCCGAGGGTGCCGTGACGACTGCGCTGAACGCCGTGTGGGGCGTGATGAACCACTTCGGCGGTGGGACGGACGCGACCAACCCCGGGCCCGGGGATGTGTACGACGAGATCGCTCCCGTCGAGTTGCCTGAGGACTGATCTGATTCAGGAGCGCCGTTTTACCTGGGGCGCGTGGGAATCTGGCGGGCCGTTGTGGCTGGTCGCGCAGTTCCCCGCGCCCCTTTAGGGCTCAGACCCCGGCTGCTCGTGCCGCCTCGTACACCTCTGCCGCCAAGTCCTTCAGTTCCTCGCCGTCCCTTGCGCTGCCCTGCAGTTCGATGAGGATCTCCTCCACCGCGCCCACCGCGGCGTGTGCCGCCAGGTCCTCGACGATCTGGGCGACGTTCCCCTGGAAGGGGGCGCGGCCCTCGCCCTCGTACGCCTTGGCGCTGCACCGCGTGTTGACCCGCAGGACGCTCTGGATCGGCTCCTTGCGCCCCTGCTCGGCGGCGGCCTCCTGGACCTGCTGCCACTGTTCGGCGAGCCCGTCGGCGCCCATGCCGATCGGCATCCAGCCGTCCGCACGTGTGACGAGCCTGCGCAGCGCGCGCGGGCTGTTGGCGGGCAGCAGGATCGGGATGGGGCGGGCCGGCTTCGGACCGACCACGGCCGACGTGATGGTCGTCAGCTCGCCCTCGTACGACACCGGGTCCGGGCCCCAGACCGCGTGGCAGACGTCGATGAGTTCGTCGAGGACCTTGCCGCGCTTCTTGAAGGGGGCCATGCTCGCCGCCGCGTACTCGTCGAGCGACCAGCCCGTGCCGAGGCCCGCGACGACCCGGCCGCCGCTCGCCGCGTCCAGACTGGCCAGGGAGCGCGCCAGCTGGAACGGCACGTGCAGCGGGGCGACCAGGACGCTGGTGCCCAGGCGGGCCCGCTCCGTGGCGGCCGCGGCCAGCGTCAGGGTGATCAGCGGGTCGGGCACCGAGCGGTAGGTGTCGGGCCAGGGCAGGCCCTCGATGCCGTAGAGCCCCTGGGTGGCGGGCTCGGGGAACAGGATGCGTTCGTACACCCACAGGCTCTCGTACCCGATCTCCTCGGCGGCTCGGGCGACAGCGGGGACGTCTCGTCCCATGTCGTACTGCCGGCCCTGCGGGAGGCTCAGTCCGAGTCGAGTGGCCATGGTGGTGCTCCTTCGCATCCGGGGTCCCACGCGTCAACGTACAGCGATCAACGGGGAGTTCCGCAGAGGAGCGCGATGACTGGCCGGATCAGTCCGGCAGCGGGGTGAGCAGCATGCGGCCCACCAGGCCCGCCGCGCCGTCCAGGCGGATGCGCAACTCCTCGGCCACGGCAGGGAGTCCCCGCAGCGCCCACAGCGCGCGCGCCGCCGCCCACGCTCCGTCCCTGGCCCGCTCCAGGCTCCAGGAACCGACCAGATGGGTCAGTGGATCGGCGATCTGGAAGAGATCGGGGCCCGGCATCAGATCTTCGCGGATGCGCTCCTCCAGCGAGACGAGGATGTCGCCCACGCGATCGAACTCGTCCTCGACGTCCGCCGGTTCGCAGCCGAGCGTACGACAGGTGTCCACGACGGCCAGCGGCAGATCGTGCCCGATGTGCGCGTTGATGCCCGCGAGCGCGAACTGCAGCGGACGTACACCGGGATGGCGGCGGAACTGCAGCAGGGGCCGCCAGCACGCCGGCGACCTGTGCTGGTCGGCCGCCGCGTCGACGGCCCGCAGATAGCGCTCGGCGAACAGCACGTCCAGCGTGATCGCGGTCCCGGAGTCGGCGAACCGGCCGCTGTCCAGGTGCCGGTCGACCTCTTCGGTGACCGAGAGATAGACCTCGTTGAAGACGCCGACCCCGTCGCCCGAGGGGAGGTCCGCACCGAGAGCGCGCATCCGCGTCACCACCCCGTCAACCCCCTGTGCCGGGCCTGTGAACTCCGCAAACCGCTCCAACTGCGCCATGGTGGCAGGGTCCCAGTCATAGGCTGGCCCGAGTGTCACCGCACCGGGCGCTTCCCCAGAACGGGGGAACGGCGTCCGTGTGTGCCCCTGGGGAGGGGAGCTGTACACCGTGTCCGGGGGGACACGGAGGAGGGGGAGGAGCAGCACCGTGTCAGGCAATCGCGCACGACATCGCGCCGCACGACGGGCCGAGCGCAGGAGTGCCGCCCGCCATGGAGTCATGGTGGCGGCGGCCTCGGTGGTGGCCGCCGTCGGCACCGTCACGGGCATGGTGTCCGCGCTCGACGAGGGCGGCGGCAAGGACCAGGCGCGCCCGAAGGTGACGAAGTCGCCGACGCTCGAACCGCTGCCCGCGGTGCCGACGCCGTCCGCTTCCGAGTCCTCGGCGAAGCCGTCCCCCGCCAAGTCCTCCGCGAAGCCGAAGCCGAAGCCGAAGCCTGAGCCGAAACCGAAGCCGTCGACGCGGCGCCCGGAGAAGCCGGCCGCCAACTCCCTCTACCGGTACGGCGATTCGCAGGTGCTCGACTGGGTCAGGGCCAACCGCGGTGACCCGCGGCGGCCGCTCATAGAGTCGAGGATCGCCGACCAGCCGGCCGCCGTGTGGTTCGCCGACTACTCGCCGGGGACCATCACGTCACGCGTGCGGGCCGTGACGTCGGGCGCCGGAGGCCGGGTCCCCGTCGTCGTCCCGTACGCGATACCGGACCGGGACTGCGGGGGCGCATCGGAAGGCGGGGCGCCGGATCTCGCCGCGTACGACGCGTGGATCGAGAAGTTCGCCGCGGGGCTCGGCTCCGGCGAGGTCATCGTCATCCTCGAACCGGACGCGATCGCGCTCTCCGAGTGCCTGTCGGCGGGCGAACGGGCCGACCGGTACGCCTCGCTGGCCCGCGCGGGCCGCACCCTCAAGGCCGCCAACCCCAAGGCCCGGGTCTACTACGACGCGGGGCACTCGGGCTGGAACGCCGCCACGAAGCAGGCCGGAAGGCTGCGCGCGGCGGGCGCGGCGTCGGCGGCCTCGTCCGACGGGATCTTCACGAACGTATCGAACTTCCACCGCACCACCGAAGAGGCCGCCTACGCCCGCGAGGTGCTCTCCGCGCTCGGCGGCCCGTCGGGCCTCGGCGCCGTCATCGACACCAGCCGCAACGGCAACGGCGCCCCGGCCGACGGCGAGTGGTGCGACCCGGCGGGCCGCAAGCTCGGGCAGAGCCCGACGCTGCGCACCGGCCAGGCCCGTATCGACGCCTATCTGTGGATCAAGCTGCCGGGCGAGTCCGACGGCTGCAAGGGCACGCCGGGGACCTTCACACCCGGGTACGCCTACGACTTGGCGCGTGGCTGAGCGTCGTCGGCGCCCGTTTCCGGGTCCGTCTCGTCGTACGAGGACGTGCCCTCGTCGAGCAGGGGCTCCTGCGTCTTGAGGTGCGGGGGCGCGAAGGCCCGCAGGACGTGATAGCCCGTGATCACGACGATCGTGCCGAGCGCGATGCCGCTCAGCTCGAAGTTGTCGGTGATCTTCAGGGAGACGCCGCCGACGCCGATGATGATGCCCGCGGCGGCCGGGACCAGGTTCAGCGGATTGCGCAGATCCACCTTGGCGTTGATCCAGATCTGGGCGCCGAGCAGGCCGATCATGCCGTAGAGGATGACGGTGATGCCGCCGAGCACGCCGCCCGGGATGGCCGCCACGACCGCGCCGAACTTGGGGCAGAGGCCGAAGAGCAGGGCGAAGCAGGCGGCCGCCCAGTACGCGGCGGTGGAGTAGACGCGGGTCGCGGCCATCACGCCGATGTTCTCGGAGTACGTCGTGTTGGGCGGGCCGCCGACCGCCGTGGAGAGCATGGACGCGGCGCCGTCGGCGGAGATCGCGGTGCCGAGCTTGTCGTCCAGGTCGTCGCCGGTCATCTCGCCGACGGCCTTGACGTGGCCCGCGTTCTCGGCGACAAGGGCGATCACGACGGGCAGCGCGACGAGGATCGCCGACCACTCGAAGCTCGGGGCGTGGAAGGACGGCAGGCCGATCCAGTCGGCGTTGCCGACGGCGGAGAGGTCCAGGCGCCAGTGGTCGACGACCTTGCCGGAGCCGTCCGCCGAGTGGATCTTGCCGAAGACCAGGTCAAGGGCCCAGGACAGGGCGTACCCGAAGAGCAGCCCCAGGAAGATCGCGATGCGTGACCAGAATCCGCGCAGGCACACCACGGCCAGGCCGGTGAACAGCATCACCAGGAGGGCCGTCCACTGGTCCTGCGGCCAGTACGTGGACGCGGTGACCGGTGCCAGGTTGAAGCCGATGAGCATGACGACGGCGCCGGTGACGATCGGGGGCATCGCCGCATGGATGATCCGCGCACCGAACTTCTGGACGGCGAGGCCCACCAGGAACAGTGCGGCGCCGACCACGAAGACCGCGCCCGTGACGGTGGCGGAGGAGCCGCCCTGCGCGCGGATGACCGCGGCCACGCCCACGAAGGAGAGTGAACAGCCCAGGTAGCTGGGCACCCGGCCGCGCGTGGCGAGCAGGAAGATGGCGGTCGCGACGCCCGACATCATGATCGCCAGGTTCGGGTCGAGGCCCATCAGGACGGGCGCCACGAACGACGCACCGAACATGGCGACGACGTGCTGGGCGCCGAGCCCGAAGGTCCGCGGCCACGAGAGCCGCTCGTCGGGTCGGACGACGGCTCCGGGCGCGGGGGTGCGCCCGTCGCCGTGCAGTCTCCAGCGCACGCCGAGATCCATGGTTCTGTTCCGCCTTCTGTGCGCCCGACCTGTTGTCAAGACCTGAATGAGTCAGCGCAATGTTAAACGGGCGTAAGGTCCGCGAATGTTCGGCAGGTGTTTCAGGCGACGGCCGGTCCAGGCAGGCGACGGCGGGTTCAGGCCTTCGGGCCCGGTGCCGTCGCGTCCGCCGCGGCGACCGGGGTGGCGTCGCGGCCGTCCGTGCGCAGGACGCCCGCGAACACCGCGAGCCCGCAGGCCAGCACCGTCACCAGGCCGAAGGAGACGACCAGGCTCGTCGCGTCGGCGAGCGTGCCGATCGCCGACGGGGCGATCAGACCCGATGTGTACGTGATGGTCGCGACGCCCGCGATGGCCTGGCTCGGGTTCGGGCCGCTGCGCCCGGCCGCGGCGAAGGCGAGCGGCACCACGACCGCGATGCCGAGTCCCATCAGGGCGAACCCGCCCATGGCCATGGCCGGATGCGGCGCGGCCACCACGAGCACCCCGCCGAGTGCCGCGACCACGCCGCCGACCCGCACGGTGCGCACCGCCCCGAACCGGTCGACCACCGCGTCGCCCGCGAGCCGTGCGATGGCCATGGTGAGCGTGAACCCGGTGGTGCAGGCCGCGGCAAGACCGGCCGAGCTGTCCAGGACGTCCCGCAGATAGACCGCCGACCAGTCCAGGCTCGCGCCCTCCGCGAAGACCGCGCAGAAGCCGACCGCGCCGATGAGCAGGGCCGACTTGGGCGGCAGCGAGAAGCGCGGCGGCGCTTCCTCCTCGGGGGCCGCCTGCAGGTCGAGCACGCCCTGGCAGGCGATGAGCCCGATGGCCGTGAGAGCCACGGCCGCCAAGGCGTGGTGCAGCCGGGCGTCCGAGCCGAGGTGGGCGGCGACCGTGCCGGCCGCGGAGCCGATCAGGGCGCCGACGCTCCACATGCCGTGCAGGCCCGACATGATCGACTTCTTCATGCGGGTCTCGATCTCGACGCCGAGCGCGTTCATCGCCACGTCCGACATGCCCGCCGTGGCGCCGTACACGAACAGGGCCACGCAGAGCGTGAGCAGGTTCGGCGCGAGCGAGGGCAGGATCAGCGCCATCGTCCACAGGGCGAGAAGGCCGCGCAGCGCCGTGCGGGCGCCGAAGCGGTGGCTGACCCAGCCGGCAAGCGGCATCGCCACCGACGCGCCGATCGCGGGGAAGGCCAGGGCCAGGCCGAGGAGGCCCGCGCTGAGGTCGGCGTGCTCCTGGATCCAGGGGACGCGGGTGGCGAAGGAGCCCGTGACGGCGCCGTGCACACAGAAGACAGCGGCCACGGCGTGCCGCGCCCGCTTCAACTGCCGTGCTTCGTAGACCACTTCACTCATCGGTGCTTCGCCCCTCCCAGCGTCTGCCCCGCTACGGCGACAGGTACCGCCCCGCTACGGCGACGTAAACTATCAGGAATCCTGCCTGATAAATAGCAGCTTTATGGAAGGATCCCCGGCATGCCCGCATCACCGAGCACCGCCCGGGCCATCAACGACCGGCTCGCCCTGGGGCTCCTGCAGCGCGAAGGGCCGCTGACGGCCAACCAGTTGAAGCAGCTGACCGGCCTGTCGCGGCCGTCGGTCGCCGATCTCGTCGAGCGCCTGCAGGGCTCGGGGCTGATCACGGTGGTGGGGGAGGCGGGCGCGCAGCGCCGGGGCCCCAACGCCAGGCTGTACGGGATCGTCGCCGACCGGGCCCACCTCGCGGCCCTCGACGTACGCACCGGAGGCCTCTCCGTGGTGGTCACCGATCTGCTCGGCGCGGTGCTCGCCGAGGCATCGCTGCCCATCGGCGGCGACACCGGAACCGAGCCCGCCGTGGAGCGCGCCGTCGCCCTCGTCGAACGCACCGCCCACGAGGGCGGCGCCCGGCGGCTGCACACCGTGGGCATCGGCGCGCCCGGCCTCATCGACCCCGCATCCGGCGAACTGCGCGACACCACCTCGCTGCCCGCCTGGCACCGCAGGCTCGCGGGCGCGCTCCAGGAGCGGCTGCCGGCCCGTGTCCTCGTCGAGAACGAGACCAACCTCGCCGCCCGCGCCGAACAGCGCGAAGGCGCCGCCAGGGACCGCGACACCTTCGTCCTGCTCTGGCTCGGCGAGGGCGTCGGTGCCGCCGTCGTCCTCGACGGGGCGCTGCGCCGCGGCGCCTCGGGCGGCACCGGGGAGATCGGCTTCCTGCCCGTGCCCGGCACCGCGTCGCTGCCGTCCGCCACCGGCTGCGACGGCGGCTTCCACTCGCTGGCCTGCGCGGCCGCGCTGCGCGAACTCGGCGCCGAGCACGGGCTCCTGGAGCCGGGGGAGAGCGCCGCCGACGTGCTGAGCCGCGCCGTCGCGACCGGCCACGGCGGCTACCTCGACGCGGCCGCCGACCGGATCGCCGTCGGCGCCGCCGCGATGGCCGCCATCCTCGACCCCGGCTGCGTCGTCCTCGGCGGCGAGCTGGGCCGGGCCGGCGGCGACGCGCTCGCCGCCCGCGTCGGGGAGCGCGTCACCGCCATGTCCCCCCTGCGTACCGAGGTCAGGGCGAGCACGCTGGGCGGCTCCGCCGTGCTGCGGGGGGCGCTGCTTGCCGCCAGGGAGGCGGCGCAGGAGGAGTTGTTCGGGCCGGGGCGCTGAGCGGGGCGGTTGGGGCCCCGCGTTGGACGCACCGTCTGTCACCGGCTTCGCCGAGTTCGTCCTCAAACGCCGGACGGGCTGACTATTGCCCCCCGAACCGGGCCGCCAAGAACTCCTCGAACGTCCCCTTCCCCACGGCCTGTTCGGGCGCCAAATGACCGCCCGCGCGGAACGCCCGGTACGTCTTGCCCGCGAGCCGCAGCGGCACCAGCGGGCGCCGCTTGCCGCTCGCCCGCAGATAGGCGCGGGCGAGGTCCGGGAACGTGCGTACCTCGGGTCCGCCCATGTCCTCGACCCGCCCGGCGGGCGGCGCCACCGCCAACTCGGCAAGGCGGGCCGCCACTTCGCCGACCTCGACCGGCTGGTCGCCGACCCCCGACGGCAGCAGCATCACCGGCAGCTTCGCCGAACTCTCCAAGACCTGCAGGACGAGATCGTGGAACTGCGTGGTCCGCAGCACCGTCCAGCCGAGCCCCGAATCCTCGATCAGCCGCTCCACGGCGAGCTTCGTCTTGTAGTAGCCGAGCGGTACCCGGTCGACGCCGACGATCGAGATGTAGACGAGGTGCCCGACGCCGGCCCGCCGCGCGGCCTCGATCAGATGGCGTGCGGCCTGCTCGTCGCCCCCGCGCGGGCTGCTCGCACAGTGCACGATCACGTCCGCGCCCGCCATGGCCGCGTCGAGCCCCGTGCCCTTGCGCAGATCGACGGCGTACGACGGGGAACGGCGGCTCAGGACGCGTACGTCGTGGCTGTCCGCGCGCAGCCGCTCCACCACGGGGCGGCCGAGGGTTCCCGTGCCGCCGGTCACCAGGATCGTGGTCATCGCAAGGCTCCTTCGCTGTCCGGGACGCCGCACCGGCGTCCGTCACCAGCTGAGAACCGGGCAGTGATCAGGAATGTGACAGCTGCCCGGCCACGAAGCCGAGCTTGTCGGGATTGACCACCGCCCGCAGGGCGCTGACCAGGCCGTCATCCCGGAAGTCGAACGTCGCGACGCCCACCACCGTGCCTCCCACCGTCGCCACGATCGCGGGCCCGCCGTTGACCTCGGCGTACGCGAGATCCATGGCCCGGGCGAAGTTCTCCATGCCGCCCACCAGGAAGCGCAGCACCTTCTCGCGCCCGACGATCGGCCTGCGCGCGGCGGTGACCTTGCCGCCGCCGTCGCCCCACCACGTCACGTCCGCAGCGAGCACCTTCTCCAGGCCCGCCAGATCGCCGTCACGGGCCGCCGCGATGAACGACTCCACGAACTCCTGGCGCCGCTCGGCCGCGGCCTCGAACCGCGCCTGCTCTTCGGTCACCGCCCGCGTGGCCCTGCGGTACAGCTGGCGGCAGTTGGCCTCGCCGATGTCGAGCACTGAGGCGATCTCCCGGTGGCTGTACGCGAACGCCTCCCGCAGCACGAACACCGCGCGCTCCACCGGCGTGAGCCGCTCGAGCAGGATCAGCAGCGCCATCGACACCGCGTCCCGCTGCTCCGCCGACTCCAGGGGGCCGAGCGCACCGCCGGACGTGATCACCGGCTCCGGCAGCCAGGGCCCCACGTACTGCTCACGCCGGGCCCGCGCCGAGGTCAGCCTGTTCAGACAGAGGTTGGTGACGACCTTGGCCAGCCAGGCAGCCGGCTGGCCGATGTCCGCGCGCCGGGCGCCGCTCCACCGCAGATACGCGTCCTGGACGGTGTCCTCGGCCTCCTGCGCGGAGCCGAGCATGCGGTAGGCGAGGGAGAACATCCGCGGGCGGTGGGACTCGAACTCTTCGGCGAGTGATGCTGTCGTCACGCGCTCAGCGTGCCAGAGCGCGGCGCATCGCCGCCGGTCAAAGCGGTACGAGCGGCTCCTGTGAGCCAGGCCACAGGGGTTCGCCCGTATGGGCGTCGATCAGGCGTGGCAGACTGGCCTCGTACCAAAAGCAGCGCACTCCGGGGTCGGTGTAATTCCGAACCGGCGGTTATAGTCCGCGACCCGGTCGCCTCCAGCGACCGGTTGACCAGGTGAAATTCCTGGACCGACGGTGAAAGTCCGGATGGGAGGCAGTGCGCGGCGGGCGGGCATTCGTGCACGTCGCCGAGTGGCTTGTTTTTGGGATACCCGTTTCTTGCGGGTTCCCCAGGGAGAAGTCTCGTTTTCCGGCGTCGCTCCCGATGCCGCAGTCCGTACGTTCTGTCGTCATCGACAGGCCCCGGAGTCCGTGCCCTATGAGGCAGGAGGACCCGGTGGCCACCGCAGCCGCAGCGAACGACCACGAGCGCATCGCCATGCGCCGCGCGATCGCGCTCGCCGCTCTCGGACTCGGTTCCACCAGCCCCAATCCGGTCGTCGGCTGCGTCATCATCAACGCCTCGGGCCGGACCGTCGGCGAGGGCCATCACCAGCGCGCGGGCGGCCCGCACGCCGAGGTCCACGCCCTGCGCGCGGCCGGTGAGAAGGCCCGCGGCGCGACCGCCCTGGTCACCCTCGAACCCTGCAACCACACCGGACGCACAGGGCCCTGCGCCCAGGCGCTCATCGACGCCGGGATCGCCCGCGTCGTCTACGCGGTCGGCGACCCGAACCCCACCGCGACCGGCGGCGCGCAGCGACTGCGCAGCGCCGGAATCGACGTGGAATCGGGCCTGTTGGAGGACGAGGCCGCCGCGGGGAACGCCGCCTGGCTGACTTCTGTGCGGCTCGGCCGCCCCTACGTCACCTGGAAGTACGCCGCGACACTCGACGGCCGCATCGCCGCCGCCGACGGCACGAGCCGCTGGATCACCTCCGCCGAGGCCCGCGCCGACGTGCACCGGCTGCGCGCCGAGTGCGACGCGGTCGTGGTCGGCTCCGGCACCCAGCGCGCCGACGACCCGCACCTCGCCGTACGGGGCGTCGAGGGCGCGGTGCAGCCGCTGCGCGTCGTCGTCGACACCAACGCCACCGCTGTCACGCCCGGAGCCCGCGTCCTGGACGACGCCGCGCCCACGCTCGTCGCGGTCGCCGATGACGCGGCCACCGAACTGGAAGCACTTGAAGCCGAAACGGTGCGACTCCCGCGCGCGGAGGGCGGGTTGGACATCCAAACCCTCCTCGCCGAGCTCCACGCGCGCGGGGTGCGATCCGTACTCCTCGAAGGCGGGCCGACGCTCGCCGGAGCGTTCGTCGCCGCGGGCGCCGTCGACCGCGTCGTCGGCTATCTCGCCCCCGTGCTGCTCGGCGCGGGCCCCGCCGTCCTGGCCGGCGGCGGAATCACGACCATCACCGATGCGTTGCGCCTCGACGTGAGCGAGAGCGTCCGCATCGGCCCCGATCTGCGCATCACCGCCACCCTTGCAGCGAAGGAGCACTGAGTGTTCACCGGAATCGTCGAAGAGCTGGGCGAGATCACCGCCGTCGAGAAGCTGGCCGACGCCTCGCGCTTCCGCCTCCGTGGCCCCGTCGTCACCGAAGGCGCGAAGCACGGCGACTCCATCGCGGTCAACGGCGTCTGTCTGACGGTCGTGGAGCACGAGGGCGACGAGTTCACCGCCGATGTGATGGCCGAGACGCTCGACCGCTCCAGCCTCGGCGCGCTCGCGGTCGGCTCGCGGGTCAACCTGGAGCGGCCCACGGCCGTCGGCGACCGCCTCGGCGGGCACATCGTGCAGGGGCATGTGGACGGCACAGGCGAGATCGTCGAGCGCAAGCCGTCCGAGAACTGGGAGATCGTCAAGGTCTCGCTCCCCGCAGGACTCGCCCGCTACGTGGTGGAGAAGGGCTCCATCACGGTGGACGGCGTGAGCCTGACCGTCGTCGACGCGGGACCCGACTACTTCACCATCAGCCTCATCCCCACCACCCTCGCGCTGACCACGCTCGGCATCAAGCAGCCCGGCGACCCGGTCAACCTCGAGGTCGACGTCATCGCGAAGTACGTCGAGCGGATGCTCGGCGACCGCGCCGCCGCTCCGGCTCCCGCTCAGGAGGCCACGCAGTGAACTGGCTCAACTCCGAAGCCTTCACGGCCTTCGGGCAGCATGTGATCTGGTCCGACATGGTGGGCAACACCGTCGGCCTGATCGCCCTCGCCCTCGGCTGGCGGCGCTCCATATGGACCTGGCCCGCCCAGTTCCTGTCCGGCGTCATCCTCGTCGCCGCGTACGCGTCCGCGCAGCTCTCCGGCGGCGTCGGCAAGCAACTGCTCGTCATCGGCGTCGCCCTGTGGGGCTGGCGGCTGTGGACCAACGGCAAGCAGCAGGCGCAGGACGGCTCCATCGCCGTCCGGTTCGCGACCTGGAAGGAGCGCGGCGTGCTGCTCGGCGGCACCGCCGCCGGCACCCTCGCGGTCGGCGCCCTGTTCTCCGCCGTACCCGATCTGTCCTGGAACCCCTGGCCCGACGCCTACATCTTCGTCGGCACGCTCGCCGCGATGGTCGCCCAGGCGCGCGGTCTCGTCGAGTTCTGGTTCGCCTGGCTGCTGGTCGACGTGGTCGGCGTGCCGCTCGCGTTCAGCAGCGGCCTCGCCTTCTCCGGCCTTGTGTACGTCATCTACCTCGCCCTCGTCCTGTGGGGCCTGCGCGACTGGTGGCTGCGGTCGCGCACTGTGTCCTCGGAGTCCTCGCAGCCCGTCATGGAAGGAGCCCCGGCATGACTGCGGCACCTGTTTGGTACAGCACGGGTCACGAGGAAGACGCCTCGGACCTCGCCCTCGACCCCGTAGAGGCGGCCATCCGCGACATCGCCGCCGGACGGCCCGTCGTGGTCGTCGACGACGAGGACCGGGAGAACGAGGGCGACCTCGTCATCGCCGCCGAGAAGGCGACCCCCGAGATCATCGCCTTCATGATGAGCGAGTGCCGCGGCCTGATCTGCGCGCCCATGGAGGGCGACGAGCTGGACCGTCTCCAGCTCCCGCAGATGGTCGAGAACAACACCGAGTCGATGCGGACGGCCTTCACCGTCTCCGTCGACGCCGGCGCCGCGCACGGCGTCACCACCGGCATCTCCGCCGCCGACCGCGCCACCACGCTCCAGATGCTCGCGGCCGGCGCCTTCGAGCCCACCGACTTCGTGCGCCCCGGCCACATCTTCCCGCTGCGCGCCAAGTCCGGCGGCGTCCTGGCGCGCAACGGCCACACCGAGGCCGCGGTCGACCTGGCCCGGCTCGCGGGCCTGCGCCCCGCCGGGGCCATCGTCGAGATCGCGGGCGAGGACGGCACGATGCTCCGCCTGCCGGAGCTGATCCCGTTCGCCCGCAAGCACGGCCTGACGATCATCTCCATCGAGGACCTGATCGCCTACCGCCGCTCCTCCGAGCCGACGGTCCGCCGCGAGGCCGAGGTCCACCTGCCCACCGCGTTCGGCGAGTTCACGGCGTACGGCTACCGCTCCACCGTCGACGGCGTGGAGCACGTCGCCCTGGTGCACGGCGACATCGGCAAGGGCGACGACGTCCTGGTCCGCATCCACTCCGAGTGCCTGACCGGCGACGTCTTCCACTCGCTGCGCTGCGACTGCGGCCCCCAGCTGGAGGCGTCCATGCGGCGCATCACGGAGGAGGGACGCGGCGTCGTGGTCTATCTCCGCGGCCACGAGGGGCGCGGCATCGGTCTGCTCTCCAAGCTGCGCGCGTACGAACTCCAGGAGCGCGGCAGCGACACCCTGGACGCCAACCTGGAGCTCGGCCTGCCCGCCGACGCCAGGGACTACGGCGCCGGCGCCCGCATCCTCGACGACCTCGGCGTCCGCAGCCTGCGCCTGATGACCAACAACCCCGACAAGACCGACGCGGTCGTCCGGCACGGCCTGAAGGTCACCGGACGCGAGCCCATGGCGGTCCACGCGGGCGAGCACAACCTCCGCTACCTGCGCACCAAGCGGGACCGGATGGGGCACGACCTGCCCGGGCTCGACACGCCCGAGGTGTCGGCCTGCGGCAACCAGTAAGTACTGACGCAAGAAACCCCGTACAAGAACCAGGAGAAGCGCGTGAGCGGCAAGGGTGCACCCGAACTGAGCGTGAAGAACTGCGGCGACCTGCGGGTCGCGGTGATCGCCGCGCAGTGGCACGAGAAGGTCATGGACGGCCTCGTCGACGGCGCGCTGCGCGCCCTGCACGAGCTCGGCATCGACGAGCCGACCGTCCTGCGCGTGCCCGGCAGCTTCGAGCTGCCGGTCGTCGCCAAGGTCCTCGCGGGCCGCGGCTACGACGCGATCGTGGCGCTCGGCGTCGTCATCCGCGGCGGCACCCCGCACTTCGAGTATGTGTGCCAGGGCGTCACCCAGGGCCTGACCCAGGTCAGCATCGACACCGGGGTGCCCGTCGGCTTCGGCGTGCTGACCTGTGACACCGAGGAGCAGGCCCTGGACCGCGCGGGCATCGAGGGCTCCCGCGAGGACAAGGGGCACGAAGCGGTCACCGCGGCCGTCGCCACGGCGACGACGCTGCGTTCCGTCTCCGAGCCCTGGCGGTGAACGGGCCGAGGAGCCGCGTAAAGTAAGCGACATCATGTCCAAGAAGACTTTCGAGGAGCTCTTCGCCGAGCTCCAGCACAAGGCCGCCAACGGCGACCCCGCAACCTCCCGCACCGCCGAGCTGGTCGACAAGGGCGTCCATGCCATCGGCAAGAAGGTCGTCGAGGAGGCCGCCGAAGTCTGGATGGCCGCCGAGCACGAGGGCAAGGAAGCCGCCGCCGAGGAGATCTCGCAGCTCCTGTACCACGTGCAGGTGATGATGGTCGCCCGCGGCATCTCGCTCGACGACGTGTACGCCCATCTCTGAGCCGTACGCCCAAGCCCGACCCGACTCCCCTTAACGCAAAGGAATACCGCCTCATGCTGCGCATCGCCGTCCCCAACAAGGGTTCACTGTCCGGACCTGCGTCGGCGATGCTCCATGAGGCCGGATACCAGCAGCGCAAGGAGTCCAAGGAGCTCGTCCTCGTCGACCCCGAGAACGAGGTCGAGTTCTTCTACCTGCGGCCCAAGGACATCGCGATCTACGTCGCGACCGGCAGGCTCGACATCGGCATCACCGGCCAGGACCTCCTGGTCGACTCCGGTGCCGACGCCGAGCCGATCCTGCCGCTCGGCTTCGCCCGCTCCACCTTCCGGTTCGCCGCGAAGCCGGGCACGGCGACCGTCATCGAGGACCTCGCCGGCAAGACCGTCGCGACCTCGTACGAGGGAATCGTCGCCAAGCACCTCGCGGACAGCGGCGTGGCCGCCTCCGTCGTGCACCTGGACGGCGCCGTCGAGACCGCGATCGAACTGGGCGTCGCCCAGGTCATCGCGGACGTCGTGGAGACCGGCACCTCGCTGCGGAACGCGGGCCTCGAGGTCTTCGGCGAGCCGATCATGAAGTCCGAGGCGGTCGTCATCCGGCGCACCGGCGCGGACGGCGACGACCCGAAGGTGCAGCAGTTCCTGCGCCGCCTGCAGGGCGTCCTGGTCGCCAGGTCGTACGTGATGATGGACTACGACTGCCGCGCCGAGCACCTGGAGCGGGCCGTCGCCCTCACCCCCGGTCTTGAGTCGCCGACGGTCTCGCCGCTGCACAACGAGGGCTGGGTGGCCGTGCGCTCCATGGTCCCGGCCAAGGAGGCGCAGCGTGTCATGGACGACCTGTACGCCCTCGGGGCGCGCGCGATCCTGACCACGGCCATCCACGCCTGCCGCCTCTGATGACCCGGCAGGAGACCCCGGCCATGCCCGACCAGACCGACCTTCCCGCCCTTCCCGTCACCTTCCGGCCCGGCCGGACGCGGGCCGTCCTGCTCAGTGCGGGAGCCGCGATCCTCGTGGTCCTCACGGTGATCGCCCTGCTCATCCCGGGCCTCAGCCCGGGGGAGCGGACCAGCTTCATCTTCACCGGCGCCCTGCTCTTCGGCGTGCTCGCGCTCCTGAGCAGGCCGAAGGTCGTCGCCGACGAGTCGGGCGTGACCGTCGTCAACATCGCCACCAGCAGGCGCCTCGCCTGGGCCGAGATCGTCCAGGTCAACCTGCGGCCCGGCGACCCGTGGGTGTTCCTCAACCTCAGCGACGGCACGAGCCTGCCCGCGATGGGCATCCAGCCCGGCATCGCCAAGGCACAGGCCATCGCCGACGCCCGTGCCCTGCGCGCCCTCGCCGACGCACGCACCCCGCAGGGCTGACGCTTCGGGCCGGGTCTTGATTAATCTGGTGGCGGGGCACGCCCGGTGTGCCGCCCCGCCCCTGACGGGCCCGCCCGGCCCCCAGGGGCTCCTGCTACCCGAGGAGTGACTCCCTCCGGCGATGGACGGTTCGTCCTGTAGTACATGCGCCGCCCCCTCCCGACATACCGGGACTGGTCTGACCAGGGAGGCGGCGGCATGACGACTTCCCTGCTGCTCCTCGGGGCGGCATTTCTGCTGATTCTCGCCAACGGCTTCTTCGTGGCCGCCGAGTTCGGGCTCGTCACCGTCGAGCGCCCGGACGCGGAGAAGGCCGCCGCCGACGGCGACCGACGGGCCCGTACGGTCGTCGCCGCCCTCAAGGAGCTGTCCTTCCAGCTCTCCGGCACCCAGCTCGGCATCACCATCACCTCGCTCGTGGTCGGCATGCTCGCCGAGCCGGCGCTCGCGCATCTGTTCGCGGGTCCGTTCACGGCGACCGGCCTTCCGGAAGGCGCCGTACCGGGCGTCTCCGTAGTGGTCGGCATGCTGCTCGCGTCCGCCGTGCAGATGGTGATCGGCGAGCTCGTCCCGAAGAACTGGGCGGTGTCGCGGCCGCTGCAGGTCGCGCGCTTCGTCGCGGGCCCGCAGCATGTCTTCGCGCGGCTCTTCAGGCCCGTGATCTCCCTCCTGAACGCCGTCGCCAACCGGATCGTGCGGGTGTTCGGCGTGGAGCCCGCCGACGAGCTGGCCTCGGCCCGCACCCCCGGCGAGCTGGTCTCCCTGGCCCGGCACTCGGCGCAGGCGGGCACCCTCGAACAGGACACCGCGGACCTGTTCGTACGGACCCTCTCCCTCGGCGAGCTGACCGCGCAGCACGTGATGACGCCGCGCGTGAAGGTCTGCGCGCTGCAGACGTCGGCGACCGCCCAGGACGTGGTGAACCTGACCCGCGCCACGGGACTCTCGCGCTTCCCCGTCTACCGCGAGCGGATCGACGAGATCGTCGGCATGGTGCATCTCAAGGACGCCCTCGCGGTCCCGGCGCACGAGCGGCTGCGGACGCCCGCGGGCCGTATCGCGCAGGTACCGCTCCAGGTCCCGGAGACGCTGCCCGTGCAGCAGCTTCTCGAGCAGCTGCGCAGTGAGCAGCCGATAGCCGTCGTCGTCGACGAGTACGGCGGCACGGCCGGTGTGGTCACCCTGGAGGACATCGTCGAGGAGCTCGTCGGCGAGGTCCGCGACGAGCACGACGTGCACGATCTGCCCGAACTCGCGGCGGCACCGGCGGAGGACGGCCGTCCCGCCTGGGACGCCGACGGCAGCTGCCGCGTCGACACGCTCCAGCGGATAGGGCTCGACGTCCCCGAGGGGCCGTACGAGACCGTGGCCGGCCTCGTCGCCGATCTGCTCGGCCGCATCCCCGCCCCCGGAGACCGGGCCGAACTTCCCGGCTGGCGGCTCGCGGTGCGCCAGGTCGATCACTACCGCGCGGAGCGGGTACGCCTCGTACGGACCGGGGACATCAGCGGTACCCCACAGGCACAGGTCGCGGAGGCCGTCCGATGAGCGTGCTCCAACTCCTGTTCGCCCTGCTCCTGGTGCTCGCGAACGGCTTCTTCGTGGGGGCCGAGTTCGCGCTCGTCTCCGTACGCCGCAGCCAGATCGAGCCGCTGAACACCAAGCGGGCCCGCCAGGTCCTCTACGGCCTCGAACATCTGCCGCAGATGATGGCCGCCGCGCAGTTCGGCATCACCGTCTGCTCGCTGACGCTCGGCGCGGTCGCCGAACCGACCGTCGCGCATCTCCTGGAGCCCGTCTTCGAAGCGGCGCACATCCCCGAGGGGATCATCCATCCGCTCGGGTACGCCATCGCGCTCGCCGTCGTCGTCTTCCTCCACCTCGTCATCGGCGAGATGGTCCCGAAGAACCTCGCGATGGCGGCCCCGGAGAAGACCGCCCTGTGGTTCAGCCCCGGCCTTGTCGCCTTCGCCCGGCTGTGCCGGCCGGTCACGGTGGCACTCGGGGCGTGCGCCAGGCTCGTACTGAAGCTCTTCCGGGTCGAGCCCAAGGACGAGGTCGAGGCGGTCTTCACCAGCGAGCAGCTCAACCGGCTCGTCGGCGACTCCGGCCAGGCCGGACTGCTCGAACCCGAGGAGCAGGAGCGCCTCGAGGACGCCCTGGAGCTTGGCTCGCGCCCGGTGACGGACGTCCTGCTCGACCGGGCGTCCCTGGTCACCGTGGGCGCCTCGGTCACCCCGAGCCAGGTCATCGAGCTCACCGGGCGCACCGGCTACTCCCGCTTCCCGGTCTGCGCGGAGAACGGCGCCTTCATGGGTTACCTGCACGTGAAGGACGTACTGGATCTGACGGACGGCGCGGAGACGGACCGGGCGGTGCCTCAGCAGGTCTGGCGCCCCATGACGACCCTGCGCGCCGAACTCCCGCTGGACGACGCCCTGACGGTGATGCGCCGCGCCGCCACACATCTGGCGCAGGTGGCCGACGCGTCGGGCAAGGTGCTCGGCCTTGTCGCACTGGAGGATGTGCTCGAGCTCCTGGTCGGCGAGGTCCGTGACCCGGCGCACCGGGTGTCGGTGCCCCGCAGGCCCCAGGAGGTGCGGGACGGCGCCCTGGTCGGCTGAGCCTCGTGGTCACATTCGGGGCGGATCCTGCGGCCCCCGCCCCGAAAGCACCTCTCCGTACGCCTGCATGAGGTCCGGAAGGCGCAGTGTCGACAAGTCGTCACGGTCCGGTTCTCCGGGATAGCCGGACAGCCGCAGGTCGCGGTAGGCGCAGCTCTTCTCGTAGAGCGTGCGCAGGAAGCGGCCGTTGCCCAGCTCGTCGATCCAGGACTGGTCGACGACATGGCCGCTGATGGAGCGCAGCTCGTCCAAGGCCTCCTCGTCCCACACGTCGCCGTTGTCGGCGGCGAGGACCTCGCCGATGGCGGTGAGCTCCAGAGGGCGGTACGAGGGGAAGTCGACCCGCGTCGTGAAGCGGGACGAGAGGCCGGGGTTGGCGGCGAGCAGTCGGTCCATGCCCTCCGGGTAGCCGGCCAGGATCACGACCAGGTGGTCGCGGTTGTCCTCGGCGCGCTTGAGGAGGACCTGCAGGGCCTCGTCGCCGTACGCGTCGCCCTTGCCGTAGCCCGAGTTGGAGAGCGAGTACGCCTCGTCCACGAAGAGGACGCCGCCGATCGCCGAGTCGATCAGTTCGTTGGCCTTCACGGCGGTCTGGCCCAGATACTCGCCGACCAGGTCCGCGCGCTGCGCCTCCACCAGGTGGTCGCCGCCGAGCAGCCCGAGCGCGTAGAACGCCCTCCCCAGAATGCGGGCCACCGTGGTCTTGCCGGTGCCCGAGGGGCCCGAGAAGACGAAGTGTCGTTTCGGCGGCTGTACGGGCAGCCCCTGTGCGGCCCGCAGGCGCGCCATGTTCAGCTGCGCCGACAGCGCTTTGACCTGGCGCTTCACCGGCTCCAGGCCGACCATCCGCTCCAGCTCGGCGAGGGCCGCCTCCAGGAGCGCGGGGTCCGTCGGGCCCGGCGGCAGCTGTGGCAGCCCCGGCTGGACCGGGATCACGGCCTTCTCGCGCACCGCGTCGGTCTCGGACGGGCCGCCGCCGGGCGGCAGTTCGGGCTCGGTGACCTTCAGGTCGCGGCCTTCCGTGCCGACGAAGAGCGGATCGATGCCGTCCGGGGCGTCCATCACGTCCTGCCCGAAGCCGGAAAGGGCGATCGACGCCAGGTCGGTGACCTCGTCGTACCCGTCGCCCTCGGCGATCGCCGCGAGCCGCGCCGAGGTGTCCATGAACGCCGGGTCCACCCGGTGCACCGCCCGGTACAGCGGCAGCGCCGCCGCCGAGCGGCCGGTGCCCTCGTGGGCGCGGGCCAGCCAGTAGCGCAGCTCCTTGCGCTGCGGCTGCTCGCTGCGGCAGCGCATCAGGGCGGCGGACAGGAGCGGCTCGGCCTGCCCGTACATCTCCAGGCGTACGCGGGCCATTCCGCCGAAGAGGCCGGCCTCGATGCCCAGCATGGCGTCGTCGATGAGCGAGTCCGTGTGCCGGACCAACTGCTCCCAGTCCTTGACCAGATAGGACCGGCAGGCGTGCAGAAAGCGCACCTGCGGATCGGCGTCGACCGGTGGCAGGCCCGCCAACGCCCGGTCCAGTTCCGGGACATGGCGCCCGTCGAGCCAGTGCGAGGCGTGCGCGAGGAGTAGATCGCGTGTGCTCTCCAGGACGGGCTGCACCCACCAGCCGAGCCAGTACCAGGAGTTGAGCGTGCGCCCGTGCCGGGCGCGCTGCTCACCGAACCGGTCCCGGTGCTGGAACATCCGTAGTAATGCCGTCGTCGTGTCGATGCGCAGCGCGTGCAGTCCGAGCCAGCCGTCGGCCATCCCCGGATCCATGCGCACCGCTGCCCGGAACTCCTCCTCCGCCTGTGGGTAGGCGCCCATCGTGTAGGCGTCGACGCCCCTGATCCAGGCGAGGTCGGCCGGGGCGGGTGAGCCCTGCGTGCCGAAGTCCATCACGTCCCCCACAAACCGTGCCCCCGTTTACCGCCAGGCCGGTGCCCGTCGGCAACTTCGCTGAACCGCCGTGCTGCGGACGGGAGTTGTCTCGGTGCGCGGAGCAGCCGTCCGTAAGCCGCACCGAAAGGCATCGTACCTGCGGGGGAGTGCTCGGCCGTAGGGTGCCGCAGCGCGGGATCAGCCAGGTCGGGCCGGGTGAGGCGGCACGCGGCCGTCACCGAGTGTGAGCGAATGGCGGCTCGGAGCGCCCGGAATCCAGGCGAGGGGGCAGAACGAAGCCCCCGATCACGGGGGAACAACCGGGGGCTTCGCGTCTGCGGGCGGCCCCGAAAGGCCGCACATTCAGAACGTAAGTCCTGTAAGGGCCCTCGGTCAAGCGGAGTTGAGGCACTCATGGAAACTCGGCCGAACTTCCGGAAGTGACTTTCCGGAGGTTCAGTGCACCGCGGACGGCCCTTCACCGTGCGTGACGATTTGGCTCTGCACTGCGGTCTCATCGGGCCCCGTGAGCACCTCATATCCCTCGCGGCACTGTCGTACCAAAGAGTGCGCGAAGGGCCTTGAGGGGTCTTCGGAGAAGTGCCGGCGCTCCGCGGGTTCCCACCCGTCCCAGAAGTCACTCTGCTCCGCTCCGTCACGGTGGCGCCCCCGTTCCCACGCCTCTTCCCGGGGCAGCTCCATCCACAGGAGCCTCGCCAGGAACGGGCGCAGCGCGCGCCTGCCCGCGCCGACACCTTCGAGGATGACCACGGGCGCGGGCGGCAGGGTGCGGGTCTCGGGGCCGAAGCGGCGCGCGTGCCAGTCGTACGTCTCGTAGCGCGCGTGCTCACCGCGCGAGAGCGGCACGATCACCTGCCGCCGCAGCCGCTCCGTCCACCCGAAGAGCTCGTCGTGGCTCGCTATGTCGTCCAGGCGCACCACGGGGGCGCCGTCCAGCGCTTCGGCCAGGCGCAGGGCGAAGGTCGACTTGCCGGAGCCGGCGTGTCCGTCGACGCCGACGAGGCGGACGGGGCCGCAGGAGGGCGGCAGGCGCCGCAGGGTGTCGGCGACCTGGGACAGGGGTGTGGCGTGTGCGGTCATCGCTCACCAGCGTACGGGGGCGGAGCTCGCTGATCGGCGGGCACGGAATGTTCCGCTCCGCGCGCCGTGCCTGCTCACGCCAGTGGTCGAGGCCAATATTGGTGGCAGCGGTGGTCCCCGAAGCGCTGGCAGAAGTCGGCGTGCAGCAGCCATAGTTGGCCTACCGCGTGTACCTGACCTGCCCCTTCCGGATCCGTCCGGAACCCACGTCGACTGGGGGTCCCGCCATGGACCGAGCTGATGACATGTCCCGCAGAACCGTCCTCGCCGCGGCCGCCGCACTGGCCGCCGTCACCGCAGGCACCGGCACCGCGCTGGCCGCGGGCGGCACGCCCGCGGCGCCGCGGGCGCAGCGGCCGGTGAGCAACCGCTTCTGGACGTCGTACGCGGACTGGAGCGCCGGCACCGCGAAGGGCACCCGTGCCGTCGCCGGGGCCCGTCCCGCCGTGGAGATCGCCAAGGCCGCGGGCCGCACCGACTACGCCGATCCGCACACCGGCACGACCGCCACCTGGGAGTACGCCCAGTGGACCTCGCCGGTGCACCGTCCCACCGTCCCCGCCACGGAGGTCGTCGCCTCCTGGAACGCCCGTACGCCCGTCGGCACCTGGCTCCAGGTGGAGCTGCAGGGAACGTACTCGGACGGCAAGAAGACCCCTTGGTACGTCCTGGGGCGCTGGACCTCGGGTGACGACGACAAGAAGGACATCCGCCGCACCTCGGTCGACGACCAGAGCGACGGCAAGTCCAGCATCTGGACGGACACCTTCTCCATCGACGACACGACGACGGGCCTGCGGCTCGCCTCCTACCGGCTGCGGCTGACGCTGTACCGCAAGCCGGGCGCCACGGTGACGCCCGCCGTGTGGCGGCTCGGCGCGATGGCGTCCGCCGTCCCCGACCGCTTCACGGTGCCGGCGTCGAAGCCGGGCCTGGCCAAGGAGCTGACGGTCCCGCGCTACTCGCAGGAGATCCACGTCGGGCAGTACCCGGAGTACGACAACGGCGGCGAGGCCTGGTGCAGCCCCACCTCATCGCAGATGATCATAGAGTTCTGGGGCCGCAAGCCGACCGCGGACGACCTCGCCTGGGTCGACCCCTCCTACGCCGACCCGCAGGTGTGCCACGCGGCCCGCTACACCTTCGACTACCAGTACGCGGGCTGCGGCAACTGGCCCTTCAACGCGGCCTACGCGTCGACGTACAAGGACCTCCAGGGCGTCGTCACGCGCCTCGACTCGCTCACCGAACTGGAGTCGCTGATCGCCGCGGGCATCCCGGTCATAACGTCCCAGTCGTTCCTCAGGGAGGAGCTGACCGGCGCCGGTTACGGCACGGCGGGTCACCTCATGACGGTGATCGGCTTCACGGCGGACGGCGACGTGATCGCCAACGACCCGGCGTCACCGACCAATCCGGCGGTGCGCCGGATCTACAAGCGGCGTGAGTGGGAGAACATCTGGCTCAGGACCAAGCGCTACAACGCCACCGGCAAGGTCGTCTCCGGCACGGGAGGCGTCTGCTATCTGTACTTCCCGACGAAGCTCTCCGCCGCCCAGAAGTCCGCGCTTGCGGCCGTGGGCATCCGCTGACGGCGTGACGAGGGGGCCCCACCCGAAGCCGGGTGGGGCCCCCTCGTGCGCGGGATCAGTTCAGCGGCGCCGAAGTGGCGTAGTAGAACGTCATCTTGGGCCAGCCGCGGGACATGGCGATCTCGTTGAAGGCGTCCACGATCTCCATCGGGGTGATCTGCTTCGCGGCGGGCGCGTTCTCGACGTTGAGCTTGAACGAGAATTGCATCATCGCGTCGATGTCGCCGATGCTGACGTCGCCCGCGAACTCGGTTCCGTTCGCGACGTTGGCGTCCGACGACTGGGCGGCGTCCGCCTGGGCCGCCGCGGCCGGCTCGCCCTCGGCGGCGCGCGCCGACCCGGCTCCCGCCAGGGCGGCACCCGCCGCCGCGCTGCCCGAATAGCCCAGTAGGGCACGTCTGGATACTCCGGTCATGGTCCCCTCCTCATACACACTGATCTCCCCCCTGGAGATCAACTGTGAGCATATGGACGGACATGACGCCGCGGAGCCGAACGAGATCATCCGCTTCGTCCGGCCCCGCGGAGTACGTCACAAGGACGTCACTTCGCCGGATCCACCACCCAGTCCGGGTGCCCCGGCATCGGCGGTGTCTTCGAGCCGTAGAGCCAGGGCCGCAGGAAGCCTTCGAGGTCCTCGCCCGCGACCTTCGACGCCAGGTCGATGTACTGCTGCGTGCTCGCCGTCTTCCCCCGGTAGGTGCTGATCCACGCCCGCTCGATCTTCTGGAACGTCGCGTCGCCGACCTGCTCGCGCAGCGCGTACAGGACCAGGGCCGAGCCGTCGTAGCGCATGCGCTTGAAGAGGTTCGGCTCGGTCGGCTCGGCGGGGGCGCCGAAGTCGCGGCGCCACTGGTCATGAGCTTGGTACGCGGTCTTCATCGCGGCCTCGAAGCTGTCGCCGCCGTGCTCCTCGGAGTACATCCGTTCGTAGAAGCGGGCGTGGCCCTCGCTCACCCACAGGTCGGACCAGCTCGCCAGGGCGACGCTGTCGCCGAACCACTGGTGGGTCAGCTCGTGCACCATGTTCCGCTCGGCGTCGACCTTCGTGCCCAGGAGGTCGGCCTTCGGGATCAGCGAGAGCGTCTGGGTCTCCAGGGCGACGGCCAGGTCCGTGTCGCCGACCAGGAGGCCGTACCGGTTGAACGGGTAGGGGCCCAGCCTCTCCTGAAGCCACGTCAGATGATCCGGCGTGAGCTTGCGGTACTCCGCCGTCGGCTCGACCAGGGCGTCGGGGACGACGTCCCGCAGCGGAAGGCCGCCGGGCCCCTTGGAGTCGATCAGCTTGAACTTGCCGACCGCCATCTGGACGAGCTGCGTGGACAGCGGCTGCTCGGAGTCGTACGTCCAGCGCACCCGGTCACCGGGGCGCTCGGTGCGGTCGACCAGCCTGCCGTTGGCGACCGCCGTGCGGTCCTTCGGCGTGGTGATGCGGAAGGTTATCGGCGCCCGCTGGCTGGGGTGGTCGTTCGCCGGGAAGATCAGCCGGGCCCCGTTCGGCTGCGGATAGACCACCGTGCCGTCGGCCGTGGGTATCCAGCCGTAGTCCTCGATGGCATCGTCGCGGTGCCGCGTCTGGGTCGGGTCGGCGGTGTACGTCACCTTCGCGGTGAACGAACTCCCCTTGGGTAACGGGGACTTGGGCGTGACGGTCAGCTCGTCGCCGTCGCGGGATGTGCCCGCCGCCGAGCCGTTGACCTTGACGCCGTGCAGGGTGTTGCCGCCGAAGTCCAGGTTGAAGCGGGACAGCGACTGCGTGGCGGTGGCCCTGATCGTCGCCGTCGCCTCGAACGGCGTCTTCGGGGCCTGCCAGTCGAAGTCGAGGGTGTAGCGGTCGACCCGGTATCCGCCGTTGCCGTCCAGCGGGAACATCGGGTCGCCCAGGCCCGGCGCTCCGGGTGACGGGGCGGCCGGGGCGGACGGCGCGGCCTGCGAGACCGTTCCTGTGAGGGCGGCCGTCACGGTGACGGCCGCCGCGAGGGCGAGCCGTGCTCTGCGGCTGGGCGTCCGGTACGTGCTCATCGGAAACCTTTCGGTCGGATGGTTGCGCGGACGAGCCGGCGGGAAGATGCCCCGCCGTTCGTAGTGAGACGCACGGCCGACGGCCCCGGTTGTACCGGGCGCCGCGACCATGGGCTCCCGCGTCCCGTGACCGTGAGCTCCCGCGTCCCCCGACCATGGGCTCCCGCGTCCCGTGACCCTGGCCGACCGCGTCCCGCGCGGGCCCGGCGGCGCGTGACCAAGCTCTCGCCCGCGGCGGCGGAATCCGGTGGCATGGTGGACGGGTCAGTGGGGGGATGCCACTGCCGACCGATGTAGCGAGAGTTGCCATGACTGCGAGCACAGCCACCGCCACCGCGCCCCGTGCGGTCACCCGCACCGGCGGCCCCAAGGAAGACGGCCCGAAGATCCTCGAGCATGTGCTCGGCTGGACCCTTGTCGTCGTCCTCGCGATGCTGGTCACGCAGACCGGGCTGATGTGACCTCGGTCTCGTAGCTCTCCGTGGTGCGGTCCAGATCCGCCCGCCAGTGCCGGTGTGGCACGCCCACCAGGCCGTACAGCCACCGCACGGGCGAGCGCCGCGCCAGCAGGGTCACGCCCGCGAGCACGGCGAAGAGCGGAAGCCCGATCCACCCGCCGACGAGGCGCACCAGGACGCTCGCGATCAGCGCGCCGATGAAGGGCAGGCCGTAGACCCCGGCCGCCGCGATGGCGATCGCCAGGACCCTGTGCACCTTGCGGTCCTCGTCCGCGCCCGGCAGCGACCAGCCCTCCATCAGCCAGCCGATCTCGGTGAGCAGCATCGTGCCGATCACCGCCGCGCCGAAGATCAGCAGCGCGAGGAAGGTGCCGGACGTCAGGAAATCCAGTACGTGGTTGACCACACTGTCCTGCCGCCACCGCGCGAAGTCCCGTGCGCCGGGCGCGAGGAACCGCTCGTACCCCCGGCCGTCCCAGCCGTGCACCAGCGTCCCGAAGAGCAGGAAGTAGCCGCCCACGCACTGGAGATACGCCCAGTAGCCGGCCCCCACAAGCACGAGCGCCTGCGCCACCAGGAACCCGAGGACGGCGGCCACGGGGATCCCGCCCGCGTAGAAGAGCACGAACCCCGCCCACACCCCCTCGTGCCCGTCCGCGACGTGCATGGTCGCCCACGCCGGGTTCTGCCACAGCAGGAAGAGCCCCGTCGGGACAAGCAGCACCGCCGAGAAGAGCACCGTGAGCGCCAGATACGGATTGGCGGCGCGGCTGCGGGTCCGCGGGCCCTCGCCCGCGTTGATCCGCTCCCACACCTGCAACTGCCGCCCCGCGGACATCGCGAACGTCGCGCCGATCGCGTACGCCCAGAACAGGGCGGCCTGGATCTGGATCATGCGCGGGCCTCCGCCGTCATGGGCTCGCCTTCAAGGTGAGCCCGTCCGTGACGATCAAGTCCGATGTGACCAGGGCCTGTTCGGCGCTCACGTCCGTCATGAAGACGAACGGCGGCACGACGGGCGGCACCGGCAGCTTGTCGGGCGTGAAGGTCAGACAGAGCAGCCCCTCCAGGCAGCCCTTGAACTTGGTCAGATAGAGCGTGACCGAGCCGCTGAGGTCCAAGGTGTCGGCGCCCAGGGCGAGTTCACGGTTCCCGTCACGGGTCTTCAGCCGGTAGTCGGTGAGCGAGGCGGCCTTCATCCGCAGCACCATGACCTTCAACGGGCCCTCGGCCGTGGGGATCTCGCGTACGCCGGCCAAGGTGAAGCCCTGTGGTGCGAAGAGCGTCGTGGTGACGGTCGGCGGCGTGCTCGGCGCCACGATCGCGTCCCCGGGAGCCGCCTTGGCCGGGCTCCCGCTCGTGATCCCGGCGAGGATCAGCACGGGAAGGAGCACGGCGAGCGTCCGCGTGCCCTGCCCGTCCCGCACCTTCGGCACCTCGGGCGACTCCTCGTCGCCCTCCGGGACCGGCGTCCAGCCGAAGCCCATGGCGCTGCCGGCGATGCCGAGCACCATGCCCACCAGGAACCCGCCGAGATTGGTGGCCGCGAACGAAAGCACCGACAGAATCAGGGCGTTGACGCTCACATAGTGGTGGGCGTGCGGAAGCAGCCACAGAAAGATCCCAGCCGCGATGAGCGCGAGCCCGATGCCGATCGCGGCGAGCCCGCCGAGCCCCAGGCTGACCAGGACGGTCAGCGGCGAGAGCGGCACGAGCAGCAGCTCGGCGCCGCCCAGGATCAGCAGCAGACCGCCCCAGAAGGGGCGGGTCCGCCGCCAGCGGCGCAGCACCCGGCGCGGCTCCCGCAGCGGAAGCCGCTGATCGAGCCAGCCGCCGCCGTCCCGCGTGAACGCCTTGACCCCGGCTCTTCGGCCGCCGGTCAGAAGCACTTCTTGCCGCCGACGCTGACGTCGAGCTTCATGCCCTTGAGCCGGAAGTTCCCGCCGGTCGCCGACCAGGCGTGCGACTTCACGCCGGACACGGTGATGTCTCCGGCCTGCAGGCCGAACTTCCCCTTCTCGCCCTTGACCCCGGGCACCTCGTCGAGCGTGGAGGCGTCCCGGCCGATCTGGGCCGTGCCGAAGCGGGCGTCGCCCTCCAGGTCCTCGCCGTCGATCACCAGATTGCTCGCCGTGACCTGGCCCGCATCGCCGCCCGCGGTCAGCTTGAACACCACCGTGCCCACCGGGGTCTTGACCTCGGCGGCCTGGCAGATGTCGGACAGCGTCGCGTCACCGATCCCGAGGAGCGCCACCGGGTGCCCCTTGCCGTCGATGTCCCGGTCGGTCTGTACGTAGGAGGAAAGGCCCTGGCTGGTGAGTTTCCCCGACGAGACCTGGAAGCTGGTGCCCGAGACGGCGAAGGACGCGGCGAGCGCGCCCTCGGCCATCACGGAGGCCATCGCGCCGACGGCCAGGACGGCCGGCAGGGCCACAACGGCCGTCTTCTTCCAGGAAGTTCTGCCTTCGCGTACCGCGCTGCGTGCTGCGCCCACTGTCTTCCTCCCGTACGTCGTTCCGCGTGCACAGGCGTGCGTAAGGGGAGTGCGTGAAGCGCCGTCGGGAGCCGAACCGGCAGGTGGCACGGTTCTGCCATACTGCGGACATCCCGAGGCAGTTGGAGACTAGGGCCGAAATTGAATAATAGTCAACAGCGTGGCACCGACCGCTCCGTGGCGCGCCGCGCCGAACTCATCACCATCGGCCGGAAGTTGTTTGCCGACACGTCCTATGACGCCCTGTCGATGGACGACATCGCGAAGCAGGCGGGCGTCGCCAAAGGGCTGATCTACTACTACTTCAAGTCCAAGCGCGGGTACTACCTCGCGATCATCGAGGACTCCGTCGCCGACCTGGTCGCGCGCGCCGGACGCCACGACGACCTGCCGCCCGTCGACCGGGTGCAGCGCACCATCGACGGCTATCTGCGCTACGCCGAGCACCACCAGGCCGCCTACCGCACCATCATCAGTGGCGGCGTCGGCTTCGACGCCGAGGTGCACGCCATACGGGACGGTGTGCGCGAGGCGCTGATCGCCACGATCGCCGCAGGGGCGTACGGCCGCAGCGACATCCCGCGGCTCGCGCGCACCGCGCTGCTCGGCTGGCTGTGCAGCGCCGAGGGCATCACGCTCGACTGGATCGGCCACCGGGAGCTGGCCCGCGAGACGGTCTGCGACCTGCTCGTCCGCACCCTCGGTGACACACTGCGCGTCATCGAGGACTTCGAGCCGGCGTTTCCGGCGCCGGCGCGGCCATGAGGACGGGGCGGGAGCCGCCGACCGGCTCCCGCCCCGAATCCCCCGTGCGAACGGTCAGTTGATGGACTTGATCAACTCACCGTCGGACGTGTCTCCGCTGAGCTCCCAGAAGAACGTGCCGCCGAGGCCCTGCTGGTTCTTGTAGTCCATCTTCCCCGCGATGGTCGCCGGGGTGTCGTAGCTCCACCAGTTGGTGCCGCAGTGCGCGTACGCGGTCCCGCCGACCGTGCCGTTGGCCGGGCACTTGGCTTTGAGTTCCTTGTAGTCGTCGATGCCCTGCTCGTACTTGCCCGCCGCCGGTCCGGTCGCGGTGCCGCCGGGCTCCTTCTGCGTGACGCCCGTCCAGCCGCGGCCGTAGAAGCCGATCCCGAGAAGCAGCTTCTCGGACGGGACGCCGAGCGCCTTCAGCTTCTTGATCGTGGCGTCGGAGTTCCAGGACTCCTTGGGGATGCCGCTGTACGAGGTGAGCGGCGAGTGCGGGGCGGTCGGGCCCTGCGCGTCCCAGGCGCCGAAGAAGTCGTACGTCATCGGGTTGTACCAGTCGACGTACTGGGCCGCGCCCGCGTAGTCGGCGGCGTCGATCTTGCCGCCGTCCGACGCGTCCGCCGGGATGGCCGCGGTCACGAGATTGCCGCTGCCGAACTTCGAACGGACCGCGGACATCAGGTTCTTGTACGCCTCGCGCCCGCTGGTGTCACAGGTCAGACCGCAGGCGTTGGGGTACTCCCAGTCGATGTCGATGCCGTCGAAGACATCGGCCCACTTGGAGTTCTCGACCAGGTCGTAGCAGGACTGGGCGAAGGCCTCGGGGTTCTTCGCGGCCTCGGTGAAGCCGCCCGACCAGGTCCAGCCGCCGAAGGACCAGAGGACCTTCAGGTTCGGGTTCTCCTTCTTCAGCTTGCGCAGCTGGTTGAAGTTGCCGCGCAGCTCCTGGTCCCAGGTGTCGGCGACGCCGTCCACCGACTGGTCGGCGGTGTACGCCTTGTCGGTCGCCGCATAGGCGTCGCCCATGGTGCACTTGCCGCCCTGGACATTGCCGAAGGCGTAGTTGATGTGCGTGAGCTTGGCGGCCGAGCCGGACGTCTTGACGTTCTTGACGTGGTAGTTCCGGTCGTAGACACCCCATTCGGTGAAGTATCCGACGACCTTGGAACCGGCGGCGGCCTTCGTCGCCTCCGTCGCGGAGTCCTTGTCCTGTCCGGCGGCGGCCGTGCCCGCGCCGGCCAGCAGACCCGCGCCGAGTACGGCGCAACAAGTGGTGGCGATGAGCGCCTTGAACCGGGCGCGGGGGGTGTGCGGTCTGAGCATCGTGTCTCCTCGTGGGGGGGAAACAGGGAGGGGGGAAGTGGTGCTGTGGACCTGCGTGGGCGTCTTGGCATGAACGCGTTAAGACGCTCGGGGGAACAGTAGGAGGACTAGACCAGTGCGGTCAATGGTTCGTACCAATCCGGTGATCGCCCGCGATCGTCCGTGATCGCCTGTGATCTTCGGCTATCTTTTGAGTAAGCGGTCGTTAACCAGTGACTGGCTGCCGCCGATCGGGCATACTCAACGCGCCACAGCCGCTGGTCAGCCGCTTCCGTGACCCGGAAGGAGACCCCGGCCCGGCATCGTTTCCCGGCGGCGTCGCCTCACCCTGGTGGCGCCCGCCGCAGCGCCCGACAGGGAGGAGAGCGTCATGCCCGACCACGCCCCGCAGCCGGTGGACCGTCAGCTGCCCACGGATGAGGCCAGGGATCTGCTCTCACTGGTCCGGGACATCGCCCAGCGCGAGATCGCCCCGGACGCGGCCGAGGAAGAGGACGCCGGGCACTTCCCGCGCGAGGTCTTCACCCTCCTGTCCGATTCCGGACTGCTCGGTCTTCCGTACGACTCGGAATTCGGCGGCGGCGACCAGCCGTACGAGGTGTATCTGCAGGTCCTCGAGGAGCTCGCCGCGGCCAGGCTCACCGTCGGCCTCGGCGTCAGCGTCCACTCCCTGTCCTGCCACGCGCTCGCCGGCTACGGCACCAAGGAGCAGCAGAGCGAGCACCTGCCCGCGATGCTCGGCGGCGGACTGCTCGGGGCGTACTGCCTCTCCGAGCCCGCGTCGGGTTCGGACGCGGCTTCCCTGCGGACCAAGGCCGTGCGCGAAGGCGACGACTGGGTGCTCACCGGAACGAAGGCGTGGATCACGCACGGCGGGGTCGCCGACTTCTACACCGTCCTGGCCCGCACCGGCGGCGAGGGGGCGCGCGGCATCTCCGCGTTCCTGGTGCCGGGCGACGCCGAGGGCCTGAACGCGGCGGTGCCGGAGAAGAAGATGGGCATGAAGGGCTCGCCCACCGCCCAGATCAACTTCGACGGGGTACGGGTGTCCGACGCCCGCCGCATCGGCGAGGAGGGCCAGGGCTTCGCGATCGCGCTGTCCGCGCTCGACTCGGGGCGGCTCGGCATCGCGGCCTGTGCCGTCGGCGTGGCCCAGGCGGCGCTGGACGCGGCGCTGTCGTACGCCACCGAGCGGCGGCAGTTCGGCCGGCCGATCGCGGACTTCCAGGGCCTTCGGTTCATGCTCGCGGACATGGCGACGCAGATCGAGGCGGGCCGGGCGCTCTATCTCGCCGCCGCCAGGCTGCGCGACGCGGGCAGGCCGTTCTCCAAGCAGGCGGCCATGGCCAAGCTGCTGTGCACGGACGCCGCGATGAAGGTCACGACGGACGCCGTGCAGGTGCTCGGCGGCTATGGCTACACCGCCGACTTCCCGGTGGAGCGCTTCATGCGCGAGGCCAAGGTGCTGCAGATCGTCGAGGGCACCAATCAGATCCAGCGGATGGTCATCGCCCGTCACCTCGCGGGTCCCGACTCGCGCTGAACTGCCCCCGCCTGACCGGCGGCGCCGCGAGCCGGACCCACTCCGGGTCGTGGCGCCCCGGCAGCGTCTTGCCGCGCTCGGCCCAGTTCCGGACCATGGCGCGGTAGATGGGCGGGTCCGGCAGCTGCGGCTGGGGTGGCTGTGGCGGCTGGGGGGATTGGGTGCGGTGGGGCGGCTGAGGGTGCTGCGGTGACTGGGGGCGCTGGGAGTATCGGGGAACCGATTCTGCGGGGGGTGCGGGGGCCGTAAGGAGGGGGCGCCTGCGGCGGCCGGTCGGCGGGAGGGTGGCGGGCATCGGGGTGGGGGTGGTCATACCGGGCCAACGCGCACCGAGCCGGACAGGTCACCGCCGGTGGAATCGAGCCTCAGTTCGCGACATGCCCGTGTGCGGTGATGTGCGGGCGCACGGAGCGGGCGGCCCGGTGAACGCGGGCTGACACGTGTCTGGCTCCGTCACGCGGTCTGACGTACCGTCAACTCCGCGCCGGGGGCCGTTGACCTGCCCCGCGCACTCGCAACTGCCGTGCGCCCAGGGAGGTTTGCCGTGGCAGAGGACCGTCCCGTTCCGCTCGACGAGTACCCGATCCACCAGGTCCCGCTCTCGATGAAGCACGTCGCGACCGGCGACCGCAACGCCTACGACCGCTGTATCTTCCACCTCTTCGACCACAAGGGCCGCGCGCTCCTCATCCTCGGGCTCGGCGTCTACCCGAACGTCGGGGTGATCGACGCCTACGCCACCCTGCGCACCGGGGATACGCTGCACGCCGTACGCGCATCGGACGCGCTCGGCGACGACCGGATGAACCTCTCCGTCGGCCCGCTCGGCATCACCGTCGAGGAGCCGCTGCGACGCCTGCGCCTGAGGTGCGCCGCCGATCCCGGTGACCCCGACTCCCTTTCGTACGACATCACTTGGTCCGCGAGCTTCCCCGCCCTGTGGGAGCCCCACCACATCCAGCGGCGCGGCGACCGGCTCTCCCTCGAAGGGCGCCGCTTCGTCCAGGCGGGCGGCTGCTCCGGGCAGATCCGCATCGGGGGCAAGGAGATCGCGGTGACGGCGGGGGAGTGGACCGCGACCCGAGACCGGAGCTGGGGCGTGCGGCCGATACCCGGCGAGGAACGCGGGCGTCTGGAGGAGGAGTTCGGCACCGAGGGCTTCCACTGGATCTGGAGCCCGGTGCGCTTCGACGACCGTTTCCTCATGGTCATCACCCAGGAGGACGCGGACGGCCACCGCACCCTCAACGAGGCGACACTCGTCCGCGAAGGCCACCGCGACCGCCAACTCGGCTGGCCCCAGGCCGACATCACCTACCGCCCCGGCACCCGCCACCCCGAGCGCGCCGTCATCCACCTGACCGACCCCGACGGCCGCAAGCCCCTGGAGCTCGGCGTCGAGGTCCTCGCCTCCCTGCCGCTCGCCGTGGGCGCCGGCTATCCGCCGGCGGACGACTGGCAGCACGGCACCTGGCAGGGGCGCGGCTGGAGCGACCGGCGCGCCTACGACCTGTCGGACCCCGCCGCGCACCCCATGGCCGCGTACGGAGTCATCGACCATGCCGCCCGTTTCACCCTCAACGGGCAGACGGGGTACGGCATTTTCGAGCACGGCAGCTTCGGCCGCCACGACCCGAGCGGCTTCACCGGCTTCGACTCCGTCGCCCCCTGAGATCCGCAGCCAAGGAGAGGAGCTCCGCGATGGCCACAGCACCCCGCCCCCGTACCACCACCCGCGACCCCGAGGAGCTGGCCCGCCGCCTCACCGCCTGGCTCGCCACGCGGCTGCCCGGCGCCAAGGCCACCGGCGTTCGGGTCCCCGAGTCCAACGGCATGTCGAGCGAGACCCTGCTCTTCGACATCGAGCACCCCGAACCGCCGCTGCGGGCCTGCGCGTTGCGCGTGGCAGCGGACCCGGCCGCGTACACGATCTTCCCGGTCTACGACCTGCCGCGCCAGCACCGCACGATGCGCCTGGTCGCCGAGCGCACCGATCTGCCGGTGCCGCGCGTGCTCTGGCTGGAGGAGGACCCGGGGCCGCTGGGCGCACCCTTCTTCGTCATGGAGCGGGTCGAGGGCCGCGTGCCGCCGGACGTCATGCCCTATACGTACGAGGGGAATTGGCTGCACGCGGCGAGCGACGCCGAACGCGCTCACCTGGAGGAGGCGTCGATCGGCCTGGTCGCCCGCCTGCACGACCAAGTGCCGGTCGAGGAGGCCCAGTTCCTCGCACTGCCGGGCGAGGGCAGCCCGCTGCGCCGGCACGTCGCCGCCCAACGCGCCTACTACGCCTGGGTGGTCGACGGCCTGCCGCGCTCACCGCTCATCGAGAGCGCCTTCGACCGGCTCGATGAAATGTGGCCCGACGAAGAGGGCGACGCCGTCCTCAACTGGGGTGACGCGCGCATCGGCAACGTCATCTACGACGGCTTCGAACCCGCGGCCGTACTCGACTGGGAGATGGCGGCGCTCGCACCCCGCGAGGTCGACCTCGGCTGGCTGGTCTATCTGCACCGCTTCTTCCAGGACCTGACGGTGAGCTTCGGGCAGGACGGCCTGCCCGACTTCCTGCGCCGGGACCGCATCGAGGAGCGCTACGCCCAACTGACGGGCCACACACCGCGGTCCATGGACTTCCACACGCTGTACGCGGCGCTGCGGCACGCCATCGTGATGCTCCGTGTCGCCTACCGCCAGGTGCACTTCGGCGAGGCCGCGGTCCCCGAGGATCCGGACATGCTGATCCTGCACCACGCCAGCCTGGCGGCCATGGTGCAGGGCAGCTACTGGTGAACGCTCAGGCGGCCGAGCGCCGGATCTGCCGGGGCACGCTCAGCGGGCGCGAGCCCTGGCCGCCGACGTGCGAGAAGGGCTGCGTCCGCCAGTCGAGTCCCTGAGGGAGCGTCAACAGCAGGGCGGTGTCCTGCTCCTGAGCATCCATCGACTCGTCGGCGGGCGCAGCGTCGGCCGCCGCGCGGCCCGTGCCCGCGCAGACCGTGAGCCCGAACGGGTTCCACGGAGTGGGGCACAGCGCGTGCTCGGGCAGTACGTCCTCGTCGGCCAGGAGCGCGATCGGCTGCGCGCAGTCCGGGCAGGTCACGCGGTACATCTCGAAGGTGTCGTACGCGTCGAAGTCCGCGCCGTGCTCGGCCGGTTCGGAACCCGGTTCGACGCCCTCCGATGCGAGGGCGGACGCGGATTCGTCGGAGCGCTGCTGCTTGCTGCGGGCAGAGCGACCGGGGCGCTTCAAGTTCTGCATGGGAATCTCCCCCTTGGGTGGGCCGAGAAGGCGCTGCGGCCTCGACCACAGCAAGCACTTCCCGTCCCGTCGTAGAGGTAATCGTGGCATCCCTTTGGACACAGTCACAGGCATGTGGCGTTCGTCACATGCCGGAAGAAGGTGTCCGACCTCGGCTCTCAGGTATCCGGAGGGATCAAGAGCCCTGTAGGTTCGGCGCATGGAGGAGCTGGACCGACAGATCGTGCAGCTGCTCGTCAAGGACGGGCGGATGAGCTACACCGACTTGGGCAAGGCCACGGGCCTGTCCACATCGGCCGTGCACCAGCGGGTACGCCGCCTGGAGCAGCGCGGTGTCATCCGTGGCTACGCCGCGGTCGTGGACCCCGAAGCGGTCGGGCTGCCGCTGACGGCCTTCATCTCGGTGAAGCCCTTCGACCCCAGCGCGCCCGACGACATCGCCGAACGCCTCGCCGGCGTCCCGGAGATCGAGGCGTGCCACAGCGTGGCGGGCGACGAGAACTACATCCTCAAGGTGCGCGTGGCGACGCCCCTGGAGCTGGAGCACCTGCTGAGCCGGCTGCGCGCCCTGGCCGGCGTCTCGACGCGGACGACGGTCGTGCTCTCCACCCCGTACGAGGCACGGCCCCCGCAGGTCTGAGACAGCCGCGGGCGCAGTCCGAGAAGGCCGCGGGCGCCCCCTGTGCGGGGCGCGCACCGGCAGGGGCCAGACTGGTCCCATGATGGAGAGCACCGCCCCCCAGAACCCCCCTCAGGGTCACCGCACCGTGCTGCTGCGCGGCGGAGACGTCCACAGCCCCGCCGACCCGTTCGCCACGGCGATGGTCGTCGAACGCGGGCACGTCGCCTGGGTGGGATCCGAAGGGGCAGCCGACGCGTTCGCCGACGGCGTGGACGAGATCGTCGACCTGGAGGGAGCCCTCGTCACCCCGGCGTTCACCGATGCGCATGTGCACACGACCGCAACCGGCCTCGCCCTGACGGGACTCGACCTGACGGGTGCGCGCTCCCTCGACGAGGCGCTCGCCCTCGTCCGCGGACACACCGCCGCGCGCCCGCACGACCGCGTCCTGCTCGGCCACGGCTGGGACGCCGCCCGCTGGCCCGGCGGCCGCCCGCCCACCCGCGCGGAGCTCGACGAGGCGACCGGCGGCCGCCCCCTCTATCTCTCCCGCATCGACGTCCACTCGGCGGTCGTCACCACCGCGCTGCTCGACCTCGTCCCCGGCGTCACCGGGCGAACCGGCTTCCAGGCGGACGCCCCGCTGACCGCCGACGCCCACCACGCGGTGCGCGCCGCCGCCCTCGGCGCGCTCACCCCGCAGCAGCGCACCGATGCCCAGCGTGCGGCCCTGCGGCGCGCCGCCTCGCTCGGCATCGGCTCCGTGCACGAGTGCGCGGGACCCGACATCTCCGGCGAGGACGACCTGACCGGACTGCTCCGCCTGGCCGCGGGCGAGGCCGGGCCGCGCGTCGTCGGCTACTGGGCCGAGCAGGGCGCGGAAGGCATCGCCCGTGCAAAGGAACTGGGTGCGGTCGGCGCCGCGGGCGACCTCTTCGTCGACGGCGCCCTCGGCTCGCACACCGCCTGCCTGCACGAGCCGTACGCCGACGCCGCCCACACCGGCACCGCCTACCTGGACGCCGCCGCCGTCGCCGCGCACGTCATCGCCTGCACCGAGGCCGGCGTCCAGGCCGGCTTCCACGCCATCGGCGACGCCGCGATGACCGCCGTCGTCGAGGGCATCCGCGCCGCATCCGAGAAGGTCGGCCTGCCCCGCGTCCGCGCCGCCAGGCACCGCGTCGAACACGCCGAGATGCTCACCCCCGAGACGATCGCCGCCTTCGCCGAACTGGGCCTCACCGCCTCCGTGCAGCCCGCCTTCGACGCCTTGTGGGGCGGTGACGACGGCATGTACGTCCAGCGCCTCGGCGCCGAGCGGGCCCGCACCCTCAACCCGTACGCCGCCCTGCTGCGCACCGGCGTCCCGCTCGCCTTCGGCTCGGACAGCCCCGTCACCCCGCTCGACCCCTGGGGCACCGTCCGCGCCGCCGCCTTCCACCGCACCCTCGAACACCGCGTCTCCGTACGTGCCGCGTTCACCGCCCACACCCGCGGCGGCTGGCGGGCCATCGGCCGGGACGACGCGGGCGTCCTGGTGCCGGGCGCACCCGCCGACTACGCCGTGTGGCGCACCGACGACCTGGTCGTCCAGGCGCCCGACGACCGCGTCGCCCGCTGGTCCACCGACCCGCGCTCCGGAACGCCGGGACTGCCCGATCTGACGCCGGGGGCCGAGCTGCCCGTCTGCCTGCGCACGGTCGTGTTCGGGCAGCCGGTCTTCGTGCGGCCGGACGAGTGATGTCCCGGCGGTGTGTACGGCCGATCGCGGTCCTTCGCCGCCTCCCGCGACCTGCGCATCCGCCGCACTGACCTGGCTGTCTCTCCAAACGGCCCAGGTCAAACGGCTATTGACAGAACGCAGCCGTCGGCCGGTAGGTTCGGCCGGGTCCACCACAGGACGTCCGACCGGGGAACCTCCACGCAGCCGTCGAACGCCGCTGGGCCATGGGAGGTGTGCCGCACCGGCGCACCACCACTGGGAGCCAGGTCCAGCGCCTGCGCCGCGGACGCGAGGGAACGTTCCACCGAGTCGGCGGGTGTGACCCGGGTGGGGCCCGGACGCTCAGTAGACAACGGCTCTCGGTCGACCCGCAGCCAGCGGGCCCCAGGTCGGCCCGAAGGGTGCCGGGCCCCGATCCGCAGTACTCCGTTCATCTGCCCGTGCCGCCGTGGCCACTCAGGACGCGGCCACTATGGTGGTCCTCTGCGTACGAACGAAGGGGCAGTAGTGAACGACGGCGGTGGGGTCTCCGAAACCGGTGACCAGGGGAGGCAGTTCGGCCCGCTCGGCATGGCCTTGGTGATCATTCCGACCTACAACGAGGCGGAGAACATCCAGTCCATCGTCGGCCGTGTCCGGGCCGCCGTGCCCGATGTGCACATCCTCGTCGCCGACGACAACAGCCCCGACGGCACCGGCAAGATCGCCGACGAGCTCGCGGCCGACGACGACCAGGTGCACGTACTGCACCGCAAGGGCAAGGAAGGCCTCGGAGCCGCCTACCTCGCGGGCTTCCGGTGGGGTCTCGACCACGACTACGGCGTGATCATCGAGATGGACGCCGACGGCTCCCACCAGCCCGAGGAGCTGCCCCGGCTGCTCACCGCCCTCAAGGGCGCCGACCTCGTCCTCGGCTCGCGCTGGGTGCCGGGCGGCCGGATCGTCAACTGGCCCAAGTACCGCGAGTTCATCTCCCGCGGCGGCAGCACCTACTCCCGGCTGATGCTCGACGTGCCGCTGCGCGACATCACCGGCGGCTATCGCGCGTTCCGCCGCGAGACCCTCGAAGGCATCGGCCTCGACGAGGTCGCCTCGCAGGGCTACTGCTTCCAGGTCGACCTGGCCCGCCGGGCCATCAAGGCCGGGTACCACGTCGTCGAGGTGCCGATCACGTTCATCGAGCGCGAACACGGCGACAGCAAGATGAGCCAGGACATCGTCGCCGAGGCGCTCTGGCGCGTCACGGCGTGGGGCGTGGGCGAGCGCGTCGGCCGCGTCACGGGCCGCAAGCCCCGCTGAGGCCCGCACCGGCCCCCTGCAGGGGGCCGGTGCGGGGGCAGTGAGAGGTGGTCGGTGCCGGTCAGCTCCTTGGTCGCCCCCGCGCCGAGC
>NZ_JBFACK010000009.1:0-347090 GCF_040640795.1 Streptomyces sp. NPDC021622 | reverse complement strand
ATTTCTACCGCATCTTCCGCATACCGTGTTTTGTGTATTGGTTATTGTTGTTCTGAGGTGTGCTTTTCGATCTCGCCCCGCACATCAAGTGCGGGGCGCCTCTCTGCGTGTGCCGGGCGGGGTTCAGGTCACCAGGCCGCCCAGTTTGCGCAGTGATTCCGTCAGTGCCGCCGTCGCCGAGTCCTTGAGCTTGCCCGCCATCAGGGAGACCGCCGCGCCCGTGAACTCCCCGTCGATGCGCACCGTCGTCGCGTCCCCGTCGGGCGTGAGGCTGTAGCGGGTGCCGACGTTCACGCCCATCGGGCCCTTGCCCCGGATCGCCAGGGTGCGGGAGCTCTCCAACTCCTCGATCGTCCATGCGACCTCGGCCGGGAAGCCCATCAGTTTCATGTTCTCCGCGAAGGTGCCGCCGACCTCCAGCGTGGTGGGGCCGCCCTTGGGGAAGCTGGTGTGGGTGGCGTTCCATTCGCCGTACGAGGAGAAGTCGGTGAGTTGGGCCCAGACCTTCTCGGCGGGCGCCTCGATCCGTGCTTCCGCGCTGACTTCGGCCATGCGACGACCCCTTCTCGTTGGGCGCTGCGGCGGGGCGCAGCTGCGGTGTCGCGGAACGTAGCCGCAGGGCCTCGAACATTCAATACTGATGAACCGTCAGATCCATGGTGAGGTCCGCCGATGCCGCCGGGATGCGGGTCGGGTACTGTGGCCGTCTCCTGCGAACGACGCAGTGGAGACGGAACGAGGAGGTGAGACCCATTACCGCAGTAGCAGGTCGGGTGCTCTCCTCTCGCGACCGCGCGGTTCACCCGGCATAGGTGACCGAGGGAGCCCCACAGGCATCCCGAAAGGTTTTTTCATGTCGGCTTCACCGTCATCACCCGCGTCACCGTCCCTGTTCTCGCCCACCATGGCCGCCGTCGTCGCCGCGCTGCGCGCCGCCGGCTGTGTCTTCGCCGAGGACGAGGCGGAGTTGCTCATCTCCACGGCCCATGACCCCGCCGAACTCGCCGCCATGGTCGACCGGCGCGTCTCCGGCCTGCCCCTCGAACACGTCCTGGGCTGGGCGGAGTTCTACGGACTGCGGATCGCCGTGGACGCCGGGGTCTTCGTGCCGCGGCGGCGCACCGAGTTCCTCGTACGGCAGGCCGCCGAGTCGGCGCGGCCCGGAGCTGTCGTCGTCGATCTGTGCTGCGGATCGGGCGCGCTGGGGGCCGCGTTGGGCGCGGTCGTCGAGAAAGTCGAGCTGTACGCCGCCGACATCGACCCTGCCGCGGTGCGGTGTGCACGGCGCAACGTCGCCGGCATAGGTGCGGAGGTCTACGAGGGCGATCTCTACGCACCGCTGCCCCCGGCACTCCGCGGCCGCGTCGACATCCTGCTGGCCAACGTCCCCTACGTACCCACCGAAGAGGTCGGCCTGCTCCCGCCGGAAGCCCGGATCCACGAGGCACGGGTGGCGCTCGACGGCGGCGCCGACGGGCTCGACGTGCTGCGCCGGGTGACCGCGGACGCCGCGCGCTGGCTGGCCCCCGGCGGCCGGCTGCTGTTCGAGACGAGCGAGCGGCAGGTTCCGTACGCGCTCGAAGCGGTCGCCGACGGCGGTCTCGTGCCGCGGTCGGTGAGCGACGACGAGCTGTACGCGACTGTCATCATCGGAACCCGGCAGGCGTAGCCAAGGCGCGCGGCCCGCGCTCAGCCGACCTTGCGGATCACCGCGGCGTCGAACAGGTCGCAGGCCCGGGGGAGTCGGCTCTCGTCGTGGCAGTGCCAGGCTTCCCAGAACAGGTCGGCGGGCAGTGCGTCGTCCGGGGCGTACACCCGGTACACGTACTGCCTGCCGTCGATCGCCGGCAGAGCGACCATCCAGCACCCGCTCTCCATGCCCGAAAGACGATCGGCGGGGGCGCGATGGTTGCGGCGCACATCAAGGCGGCGCGCGCCCCTCGGCGGAAGAACGGCCAGATCTCATCCGTAAGGAGGAGAACCTGCCCAGTCGTACCCAACCTGTGTCGGACGCGAAGATGCTTCCCGCCGCCGATGACTCCGCCGCCGGGGACTGATGGGGTGGGAGATGTGCAAAGCCGTACATCGCAGGGCGCCGAGCCCGGCCCGACCCGCGCAGACATCGAATCCCGGCTCAGCGTCGCGCTGTCGTCGGTGGTGGCCGGTGCGCGCCGGCGCGCGGTGCGTGACGGGGACCGGCAGATCGACACCGCGCACCTGCTGCACTCGCTTCTGGAGGCCGACCCCGATGTGCGGGCGGTCATCGGCGACGGCGCCCAGGTGGTGCGGCTCCTCGGCTATCTCGTGCAGCGCAGCATCGGGTACGGACTGCAGTGGCAGGGCACGGTGGAGGACTCCGGGGCCGTGCCGGTGGTGACCCCCGCCAAGGAGACGGTCCTGTCGCCGTCGGCGGCCGCCGCCATGGAGGCGGCCATCGCGCGGGCGGACCTGCGCGGCGAGCCGCGTGCCGTCGGCGTGGACCTCATGGCGGCGCTCGTCGCCGATCCCGACTGCCGCGCGGTCGAGGTCCTGGGGCGGGCCGGCGCCGATGCGAAGGCGCTGCTGCGGCGGATCGAGGCGGCCGGGGTCGGCGGTGTGCCGGGGGACGGGTTCCTGGATCCGTACGGGGAGAAGTCCGTGGAGGAGTCCGCCGAGATGTCTGCCGAGATGCCTGCACAGATATCTGCGGAGATGCCCGCCGAGTCGTCCGCCGATTGAGACAGGGGCTATTGGGGGTGACGCTCATGACTCGTCCTGCCATGATGTGCCGGTGCAAGCGTCTCAGGGGAATCAGACAGGCTCACGAGCGGGCCAGGGAAGGGGCGTCGGTCTGGGGCTCGCCCTCGGCTCGGCGATCGCCTTCGGCGGATCGGGCGTCGCGGCCAAGCCGCTGATCGAGGCCGGCCTCGACCCGCTCCATGTGGTGTGGCTGCGGGTGGCCGGCGCCGCCCTGGTGATGCTGCCCGTGGCATGGCGCCACCGCGCGCTGGTCCTGCGCAGGCCCGCGCTGCTCCTCGGCTTCGGCCTGCTCGCCGTGGCCGGCGTCCAGGCCTGCTACTTCGCGGCGATCTCCCGCATCCCCGTCGGCGTCGCGCTCCTGGTCGAATACCTGGCGCCCGCGCTCGTCCTCGGCTGGGTGCGGTTCGTGCAGCGGCGGCCCGTGACGCGCGCGGCCGCGGTCGGCGTGGTGCTCGCGGTCGGCGGGCTCGCCTGTGTCGTCGAGGTGTGGGCCGGGCTGAGCTTCGACGCCGTGGGCCTGCTGCTCGCCCTCGGCGCCGCGTGCTGCCAGGTCGGCTACTTCGTCCTGTCCGACCAGGGCAGCGACGCCGGGGACGAGGCGCCCGATCCGCTCGGCGTCATCGCGTACGGACTGCTCATCGGCGCCGCCGTGCTCACCGTCGTGGCCCGCCCGTGGGGCATGGACTGGTCGGTGCTCGGGGGCAGCGCCGACATGGACGGCTCTTCGGTCCCCGCGTGGGCCCTGATCGGCTGGATCGTGCTCGTCGCGACCGTCATCGCGTACGTCACCGGGGTGCTGTCGGTGCGCCGGCTCTCCCCGCAGGTGGCCGGGGTCGTGGCCTGCCTGGAGGCGGTCATCGCGACCGTCCTCGCCTGGGTCATGCTGGGCGAGCATCTTTCGGCGCCGCAGATCATCGGCGGTGCGGTGGTGCTCGCCGGGGCGTTCATCGCCCAGTCGTCCACGCCGGCCAAGCCCCGGCCGGAGCCTGCCGCGGGCGGAGTTCCGGACTCCGAAACGCGGTTGTCGTCGACCGGCAGCGCCACCTAGCTTGTGATCATGCATTCGAACGCGCTCGTTCTTCCGCCGCCCGCCGCTTAGACGCGGGCACCTCCTGGATCACACCCGGCCGGTCGCCGGGTGGAGCGACGCTGCCCGCAGACGGAGATCAGGACCTCCCTTCTTTCTTCTTTCTGCGGAGAACTCGACGTGTCGAATGCTGTCTGTGGCCTGTCCGTCGGACGTGGCCTGTTCTATCTGATCGTCGCCGGTACGGCGTGGGGCACCGCGGGTGCCGCCGCCGCGCTGGTCTTCGACGCCAGTGACATGGGGCCGGTGAGCCTGTCCTTCTGGCGTTGCGTGGGCGGTTTCGCCCTGATGTCCGCGGCGCGTCTCGTGGGGTCGCGCCGACGGTCCCTCTCGGCTTCGGGCAGTGTGCCGCTGCGCCGCAGGGCGCCCCGGATCGTGGTGACTGGGGTGGCCCTCGCCGTTTTCCAGACCGCCTACTTCGCGTCCGTCGAATCGACGGGACTCGCGGTCGGCACGGTCGTCGCGATGGGGTCGGGTCCCGTGCTCATCGCACTGGGGGCGCGGGTCGCCTTGGGCGAGCGGCTCGGGCGCGGCGGGGTCGTCGCCGTGGCCGGGGCGCTGATCGGTCTGCTGGTGCTTGTGTTGGGCGGTGGCGGCGCCAGTGTGCGGATGCCGGGTGTCTTGTGGGGGCTTGTCTCGGCGGCCGCGTACGCCGCGATGACGCTCCTGACGCGGTGGTGGGGGCGGGGCGGCGGCACCGACTCGTCCGGCACGACCGTCTGGTCGTTCGCCGTGGTGGCCGTCTGTCTGCTGCCGCTCGCCGCGGTGGAGGGTCTTGTGCCGCACACCGCCGAACCGGCGCGCATGGGTCTCTATCTGCTGTACATCGCCGCGATCCCGACGGCGGTCGCCTATGCGCTGTACTTCGCGGGTGCCGCGGTCGTGCGGTCCGCGACCGTCTCTGTGATCACGCTGCTCGAGCCGTTGAGCGCCGCGGTGATCGCCGTTGTTCTGCTGGGCGAGGAGCTGACCGTGTCCACCGTCGTCGGGACGCTGCTGATGCTGGGTGCGGTGACCGGGCTCGCGGTTGCAGAGACGCGGGGGGTGGTGGCGGCTCGGCGGGAGACGGGGCTCGCGCCGGACCCGGTCTGAGCGCGGCGAGGGGCGCGGCCGGTGTGGCCGCGCCCCTCGGGGTCTTCAGCGTCGGCGCAGCTGGTGGGCGTGCGCCTCCGTGTCATGGGTCCCGCCGCGCCCGGCGAGGCCCGCGGCGATCCGCTCCTGGACCTCCGCCGGCTTGTGACTGGCGTACTTGAACTTCGCCCGTACGTCGGTGACTTCGAGGCAGATGCCCCGGATGCCGGAGAGCATGCGGCCGTACGGTGCCTTGCCCACGGCCGCGGGGGCCGATCCGCCCTCCGGCTGGAAGTGGCCGACCTGGAGGTTGAGCAGATCGGCCTTCTCCTCGGGGTCGTCCACGACACGGGCGGTGCAGCGCAGCTGGACGGCGGCGTAGAAGCTGGTCGGCACGCCGTGCTCGGGCGAGGTGTCCGGGGGCGCCTGCCACGGGCCGGGGCACGTACACATAGTCGTCCACCACGCTGAGCAGCACATCGGGGTCGGCTTCGAGCGCGGGCCACAGCGGGTTGGGGCGCGCCAGGTGGAGGAGCACCCGGCCGTGCGGGCCGTGTTCGGGGTCGTACGCGAAATGAGTCGGCTGGACGTGCGGGGGCTCTCCTGGCAGGCCGTTCACGGCGAGCTGCCCGAAGTCGTGGGCGGCGAGCCACTGTTGCCATTCGGCGTCGGAGCGCGGCGCGTCCCAGGGGTGGATCAGCATCACAGTTCGATCAGGTAGTCGGGGACCGCGATGCCGGGGGCCAGGTCGTCGGCGGGGATGAGCGGGTCGTGGCCCTTGCGCAGGGGGACTACGCCCGTCCAGTACGGGAGGTCGAGGTCCTCCGGCTCGTCGTTGGGGCCGCCGGTGCGGACCTTGGCGGACACCTCGGTGAGGTCGAGGCGGAGCACGGCGGTGGCCGCGAGCTCCTTGGTGTTCGCGGGGCGGGAGTCGGCCGAGCGGCCCGGCACGACATGGTCGACGAGGGCGTCGAGCGCGGTGCGCTTCTCCTCGGGGTCCGTGACCTGGTACGCGGTGCCGTGGACCACCACGGAGCGGTAGTTGATCGAGTGGTGGAAGGCCGAGCGGGCCAGCACGAGGCCGTCGACGTGGGTGACCGTCAGGCACACCTGGAGCCCCGGGTCGTCCTGCGGCGCGGCACCGGCCATCCGCAGCGGCCGCGAACCCGTCGAACCGTGCACGTACAGGGTCTCGCCCACCCGGCCGTACAGCGTCGGCAGGACCACGGGGGCGCCGTCGCGCACGAAGCCGAGGTGGCAGACGTAGGCCTCGTCGAGTATCGCGTGCACCGAGGCGTGGTCGTACGCGGCACGCTCCCGGGCGCGGGTGGGGACGGTGCGGTCGGTCGGCGCGTACGAGGCGGTGTCGGTGGCGGTCTCGATGCCGGGCTCGGATGCGACGCTCATGTTGCCTACTCCATTGCACTAGTGCATACTTTGGTTTGTGCTAGGAGAGTATCGGATCGAAGGACGGCGCGCAGCCGAGATCGCGGCCAGCGTGGAGCGTGCGGTGGGTGACGGCGGCCTGGAGCCGGGTCAACTGCTTCCGCCGATGAGGGAGTTGGCCGAGCGGCTCGGGGTGAATCCCAATACGGTGGCGGCCGCCTACCGCACGCTGCGGGAACGGGGCGTCATCGAGACGGCGGGGCGCCGCGGCAGCCGCGTACGGTCCAAGCCCGCGACGACGGTGCGCGAGCTGATCCGCGTGGACGTGCCGCCCGGCGTGCGGGACGTCTCCAACGGCAACCCCGACACGGAGCTGCTGCCCCCGCTCGCCGAGGTGTTCGCGGCCGCCGCGGCGGAGGGCGACCGGCGTCCTGTGCTCTACGGCGAGACGGCCGTGGACCCGGAGATGGAGCGCCACGCGCGCGTGGCCTTCGCCGAGGACGGGGTTCCCGGCGGTCCCGTCGCCGTCACCTCCGGATCGCTCGACGCCATCGAGCGGGTGCTCGCGGCCCACCTCAAGCCCGGCGACGCGGTGGCGGTCGAGGACCCGGGGTGGGGCAGCCTGCTGGATCTGGTGCCGGTGCTCGGGCTGCGCACGGTCCCCGTGGGGGTGGACGACGAGGGGCCGCTCCCTGCCGATGTGGAGCAGGCGCTGCGCGGTGGTGCCCGCGCGCTCATCGTCACCGACCGCGCCCAGAACCCGACGGGTGCCGCGATCACCGCCCCACGCGCGCGTGCCCTGCGAAAAGTGCTGGCCGCGCACCAGGAGGTGCTGCTCATCGAGGACGACCACGGTCACGGCATCGTCGATCTGCCGCTGCACCCGCTGGCGGGCGTGACACGCAGCTGGGCGTTCGTCCGCTCGGCGGCCAAGGCGTACGGTCCCGACCTGCGCCTCGCCCTGCTGACAGGGGATCCCGTGACCCTAGACCGCGTCCAGGGGCGGCAGCGGCTCGGCCCCGGGTGGGTGAGCCATCTGTCGCAGCGGGCCGTGGTGCGGCTGTGGGAGGGCGGGGCGGTGGACGCCGCCGAGGTGGCGGCGTCGTACGGGAGGCGGCGTGACGCGCTGATCGCCGGGCTCGCGGCCCGGGGTGTCGTGGCGCACGGGCGCAGCGGCATGAACGTATGGGTGCCCGTGCCGGACGAGACCGGTGCGGTCGCCAGGCTGCTGCACGCGGGGTGGGCCGTTGCCCCGGGGGCGCGGTTCCGGATGAGCGCGCGGCCCGGGGTGCGGATCACGGTGTCGACGCTCGGCGACGACGACATCGAGGCCGTGGCGGACGCCGTCGCATCCGCCGTCGGGCCCGCCCCCGCGCGGCGCTATGAGTGATCCGGCCGTCGGTCCCTCGGCCGGGACTGGGTGAGGGCCGCGCCCGCCAGGACGATCACCGCGCCGACCGGCGTCGACCAGCTCAGCGACTCGCCGAGCACGGCGACACCTGCGGCGGTGGCGATGACGGGGATGAAGTAGGTGACCATCTGAGCGGTCGTCGGCCCGACTTCGGAGACCAGGCCGTACTGGATCAGGAAGGCGAGCCCGGTGCCCAGCGCGCCCAGAGCCACGATGGCCAGGAGCGGCACGACGGGGAAGTGCGTGGGAAGGGACGTGAACAGCGGGGTCACCACGGCCAGTTCGACGGTCGCGACCAGCAACTGCGCGCCGGACAGGGAGAGGTTGGAGTGGCCCGAACCGGCCAGCGTGCGCCGCACGTAGATCCAGCCGATCGGGTAGCTCAGCGAGGCGAGCAGCGCCATCGCCGTGCCGCCGAAGTCCAGGCCGCTGAAGCCCTGCCAGGCGCCGAGCACCGTCAGTACGCCGATGAAGCCGATGCCAAGGCCCGCGACCCTGCGCCGCGTCGGGCGGTCCTCGGAGAGCGCGACCAGGGAGAGCGCCATGCCCCACAGCGGCGACGTCGCGTTGCAGATCCCGGCCAGCGTGGACGGGATGGTCAGCTCCGCGTACGCGAACAGCGAGAACGGCAGGGCGTTGAGCAGCAATGCCGAGACCGTCAGATGCCCCCACGTCCGTGCCCCGCGCGGCAGCCGCTCGCGCTTCACCACGAGCACCGCCGCCACGACGGCAGTGCCGAACACGAGCCGCCCCAGGGTGACTTGGAAAGGCGCGTACCCCTCCGTGCCGACCTTGATGAGCAGGAAGCTGAAGCCCCAGATCAGCGAGAGGACGCCGAAGCGCACCTGCCAGCCGAGGGCGCGGCGGCGCCGGGGCGGGGCGGTGGAGTGGGCCGACGGTGCGGCCGGGACGGGAGTGGTGGTGACGCTCATGCACGCCACGATGGAGCAGTCCATCTCGTAGCACAAGCGAAATAAAATGCGGGGTATCGCGTAGCATTGCTTACATGTTGAACCTGGAGCGCCTGCGCACCCTCGACGCACTCGCCCGGCATGGCTCGGTCAGCGGGGCCGCGGCGGGGCTGCACGTCACGACGTCGGCGGTCTCGCAGCAGATGACCAAGCTGGAGCGCGAGGTGGGCCAGCAGCTGCTCGCCAAGAACGGCCGGGGCGTGCGCCTCACCGACGCCGGACGGCTGCTCGCCGACCACGCCGCGCGCATCCTCTCCCAGGTCGAGCTCGCCAAGGCCGATCTGGAGGAGCAGCGCGGCAAGGCCGTCGGCGAGCTGCGCATCGCCGCGTTCCCCACGGCGATGCGCGGACTGCTGCCCGCCACGCTCTCCGTGCTGCGCACCGATCACCCGGGCCTGCGCGTCAGCTCCCAGGAGCTGGAGCCGCAGCCCGGCGTGGCCGCCGTGGTGCGCGGCGACATCGACATGGCGGTCGTCCTCGACTGGTACAACAAGCCGCTGCCGATGCCCGAAGGCCTGGTCAAGGCGTCCCTCCTCGATGACCCCGCCGATGTCGCGATGCCGGCCGCGCATCCCCTCGCCGACCGCGCCGAAGTGGACCTCGACGAGTTCGCGGACGACGAGTGGATCACCTGGGCGGAGGGGGAGTTCTGTCACGAGTGGCTGATGTTCACCCTGCGGGCCAAGGGCATCGAGCCGCGCATCACGCACCGCGCGGAGGAGCATCACACCCAGCTCGCCCTGGTGGCCGCGGGCCTCGGCGTCTGCGTGGCACCCCAGTTGGGCCGCGACCCGATGCCGGCCGGCGTCAGGACGGTCCCGGTGCGCCATCGCGTACGGCGTCATGTGTACGTGGTGTGGCGCGCGGACGCGGACCGGCGACCGTCCATCAGGGCGGCGGTGGAGGCGTTGCAGGGGGCGGGGGCGGCGCTTAGCGCCCCGTAAGGGGCGCGGGGCTGTGACATGTGCGGCTCCGCCGCGTGGGCGCGACCAGCCACGACGTACCCGCAGGCGACGCACAGAACTTCGGGCGGAACCCGCAGAGACGGAACAGCGCTACAGCTGCGCCAGCTTCCGGAAGTCCCAGGAGGAGACCGCATCCGGCGTAAGCCGGATCCACGCATGCTTTCCGTCGTACGGCATCGAGTCCATCGCGAAGTACTTCTGGGCGAACAGCCGCTCGGGGACGTCGAGTTCGGGGCACGGCTCGCCCGTCCGCGGTGCCTGGCCGACGAAGGCCGCCGTGCCGGAAAGCTCCGCGCCCCGCAGCTCCGCGTACTCCACGCCCGTGTCGATCACCACGGCGATCCGCTGATCGCGCCGCAGATCCGCCCAGCGCTTGCTGCGGGTGATCGAGAACAGCCACAGGGACGTGCCGTCCCACACGAACCACAGGGCGCTGACGTGCGGGGCGCCGCCGCCGGACACGGTCGCGACCCGGCAGGTGCGTTCCGTGGAGAGGAACTCGTCGAGCTCGCCCGGCGACATCATGATCCTGCGGCCCCGGCGCTGTGTGACGGCCATGCGTCCTCCGTATATCCGTAGCTGATGGCATCTCAGAGCTGATGGTGCGTCAGGAAGGAAGAATGCGGCCTCTTCCGTCGTGACGCAATGGCCGCTAGCCTCCGCGCATCCCGGACCGTGACACAGACAGCGAGAGCGGCCGCGACAGCGACAGGGGGAGCCATGCCGTCGTACGAACAGCTCAGGGAACTCCTCGACCCCGCCACCACCGTGCTGATGACCGTCGAGTGCCAGCAGGGCGTCGTGGGGACCGAGAGCGCGCTGCCCGAACTCGCCAAGGAGGCAAGGGAGTCGGGTGCCCTCGGCAATGTCGCGCGGCTCGTCTCCGCGGCCCGCCAGGCCGGGACCCAGGTCCTGCACGCCGTCGCCGAGCGGCGCCCCGACGGGCGGGGCGCCAACCACAACGCGCGGCTCTTCCGCGCCGCGGGCCGGCTGCCCGTGCAGCAGCTCTCCGGGACCAGGGCCGTACGCATCGCGCCGCCCATCGAGGTGTCCGAAGAGGACTTCATCGTGCGGCGGTTGCACGGTCTGTCGCCGATCGCGGGCACGGATGTCGACCCGCTGCTGCGCAACCTGGGGTGCCGTACGCTCCTGGTGACCGGAGTCTCGGCGAACGTGGCGATCCCCAACGCCGTCTTCGACGCCGTGAACCTCGGATACACCGCCGTCGTGCCCGCGGACGCCATCGCGGGCGTCCCCGCCGACTACACCCCCGCGATGGTCCGCAACACGCTCGCCCTGGTCGCCACCGTCACCACCACCGATGACGTCCTCGGCGTGTGGAAGCGGCGTTCGCGGCCCGGCGTTTGACAGGTGACGGCCACGAGTCTGTAATGGAGCGCGTGCCGCGTGGCACCGGCCAAAGAGCAGTGGGCAGGCCGGATGCCGGGCGAGCACCTTCACTCAGGGACGTGTCATGAGTTCGTACTCCGCATCCCGTAACTGACGTACTGACGCGAGCGCATGGCGCTCGGCGTTCCCTCCCTTTCCTCGTCCTGCGCGGACGCATGTCCTGCCGTCCCGCGCGGACGCACCTTCTTGCCTGGAGAGTCACCTCAGCATGCCCACGTCGTTCAACCAGTCCGTCATCGAAGAGTTCCGAGCCAACGCGGGGAAGGTCGGCGGCCCCTTCGAAGGCGGCGATCTCCTCCTGCTCACCACCACCGGCGCCAAGTCGGGGCAGCGGACCACCGTCCCCCTCGGCTATGTGCGCGTCGACGACCTGCTGCTGGTCGTCGGGTCCAACCTCGGTTCGCCCCGCCACCCCGCCTGGTACCACGACCTGCTGGCACACCCCGCGGTCGGCGTGGAGATCGGCGGCGACGAGTTCGAAGCGATCGCCGTCCCCGCCGAAGGGGCGCGCCGTGACCGGCTGTTCCGGCGCGTCGTCGAAGCCGTGCCCGGATACGCCGACTACCAGGAGCGGACCACCAGGGTCCTGCCGGTGGTGGCCCTGGAGCGGTCCGAACCCGCCCCGGGCGAAGGGCCCCGCGAGGTCACAAGCCTCGCCGACAAGATCCTGGAGATCCACACCTGGCTGCGCCATCAGCTGCGGCACGTGAGCGCCGAGACCGACGCCCACTTCGCCGCGCGGGCGGCCCACCAGGGGCCCGGCGAGCCGCCCGCGCCCGGACTCGGGCTGCAGATCCGGCAGCACTGCCTGGCGTTCTGCCAGACCCTGGAGTTCCACCACACCAGCGAGGACGGCCATGTCTTCCCCGTGGTCGCACACCACCATCCGCATCTTCGGGAAGCCATGGACCGCATCCAGGAGGAACACCGCACGGTGGCGCGCATCCAGGACGATCTGGTCGCCCTGCTCGCCGACGTCGGGACGGCCGACCCCGAGCGCTTCCGGGACGAACTGGCCATGATGTCCAAGGAGTTGCTGGCCCATCTCGACTACGAGGAAGGGATCGTGCTGCCGCTCCTCGCCGACATCCCGTGGCCGCCGGCGCCGCCCGCCTCCTAGGCCAGCTTGATGGAGTCCCCGTCCACGCTGATCTCGGTGGCGGGCAGCGGGGCGGGGGCGGGTGAGGCCTTCACGCTGCCGTCGGTGATGTCGAACTTGCTGCCGTGACAAGGGCAGTTGATGGTGCCGCCCTCGACGCTCGTCACCGGGCACTGCTTGTGTGTGCAGCGGTTGGAGAAGGCCTTGAACTCGCCCTTCGTCGGCTGGGTCACCACCACCCCCTCGGCCTTGAAGATCTTGCCGCCGCCCACCGGGATCTCCGACGTCTTGGCGAGCACCGCACCGCCGGCGCCACCGGACGATCCCGCACCGTCCGGGGACTTCTTCTCGGCCGGTGCGGAGTCGTCCGCGCCGTACTGGTCGGAACTGTCGTCGCCGTCGCTGCATGCGGTGAGGGCGGCGGCAAGACTGACGACACCCGCGGCGGCGACGACGGAACGGCGGGAGGGTGCGGGCAGGGAATTCTTGGAAGCGGTCATGCCAGGTGGTACGAGGCCGCGCCGCGCCGTGTTCAAACGCGTCTGCACTTCTTGCTCGGGCCGCGTTCGCACCCGCCCCGAGCACCGGCATTAACCTGGGGCGATGCTCACCGAAGTAACCGCGGTCCGCTACGCGACGCCCCTGCGGGAGGGCGGATCGCTCCCCGGCCTCGTCGAGGCGGTCGACGACCAGGGAACGTACGCCGCGTACGTCATGAAGTTCACCGGCGCCGGACAGGGCCGCAAGACACTCGTCGCCGAGGTGATCTGCGGGCAGCTCGCGCGCGCCCTCGGCCTGCGGGTGCCGCGTCTGACCGGGATCCGGCTCGACCCCGTGATCGGCCTGGGCGAACCGGACCAGCAGGTGCAGGCGCTGCTCAAGGCGAGCGGCGGGCTGAACCTGGGCATGGACTTCCTCTCGGGAGCGCTCGGCTTCGATCCGCTCGCGTACCCCGTCGACCCCGCCGAGGCCGGCCGTGTCGTGTGGTTCGACGCGCTGATCAACAACGTCGACCGTTCCTGGCGCAACCCGAACATGCTGGTCAAGCACGGCGATCTCTGGCTCATCGACCACGGCGCGAGCATGATCTGGCACCACAACTGGCGCACCGCAGATACCGCGGCCGCCAAGCCGTACGACGCCTCCGACCACGCCCTCGCTCCCTTCCGGCCCGATGTCGCAGCGGCCGCCGCCGAGCTCGCGCCGCTGGTCACCGAGGAAATCCTCGCGTCGGCCGCCGCCGACGTACCCGACGAGTGGCTGGTGGGCGAGCCGGGCTTCGAGGACCCCGACGCCGTGCGCCGCGCGTATGTGGCGGCGCTGCTGCCGCGCGCCAAGACCATTCATGAACGGATCCAGCTGCCCGAGCCGCAGCGGAAGGGCGCCACCCAGTGACCGAGCAGCCGTCGATCGAGCGGGACGTCTTCGAGTACGCCCTGGTGCGCGTCGTGCCGCGCGTGGAGCGCGGCGAGCAGTTCAACGCGGGGGTCGTGGTCTACTGCCGCGCCAAATCCTTCGTGGCCGCCCGTACGCATCTGGACGAGGACAAGCTGCGGGCCCTCGACCCGCAGGCCGACGTGGGTGGCGTACAGGCCGCCCTTGGTGCCGTCGAGCGGATCTGTGCGGGCGGCGAAGGCGCGGGGCAGGCCGAGCGGGACGATGCCGGGCGGCGCTTTCGGTGGCTGATCGCGCCGCGCTCGACCGTCGTCCAGCCGGGCCCGGTGCACACGGGACTCACCGCGGATCCCGCCGCGGAGCTCGACCGACTGCTCGACCTCCTCGTGAGGTGATCCTCGTGAGGTAAAGAATCACAGGCCCAGGTGTGCCGTTGACACCGGGTGCCAGGGCTTCTAGCGTCTCGTTCAGCTGAAGGTACTAAGCGGTCGCTCACCACCGGGGCGTACCGTAGAGCCGCATCCCAAGGGCGAGGAGAACCAGCATGTCCACCACTGAGCAGCGCGTCGCGGTCGTGACCGGAGCAGCGCGAGGCATCGGCGCGGCCACCGCCGTGCGCCTGGCCGCCGAGGGCCGTGCCGTCGCGGTGATCGACCTCGACGAGGCCGCCTGCAAGGACACCGTCGCGCAGATCACCGACGCCGGTGGCAAGGCCCTCGCCGTCGGCTGCGACGTGTCCGACGAGGCCCAGGTCGAGGCCGCCATCGAGCGCATCGCCCAGGAGCTCGGCGCGCCCACGATCCTCGTGAACAACGCCGGTGTGCTCCGCGACAACCTGCTCTTCAAGATGAGCGCGGGCGACTGGGACACGGTCATGAACGTGCACCTGCGCGGCGCGTTCCTGATGTCCCGCGCGATCCAGAAGCACATGGTGGACGCCAAGTTCGGCCGGATCGTGAACCTCTCCTCGTCCTCCGCCCTCGGCAACCGCGGCCAGGCCAACTACGCGGCGGCCAAGGCCGGTCTGCAGGGCTTGACCAAGACCCTCGCCAAGGAGCTCGGCAAGTTCGGCGTCACCGCCAACTCGGTCGCCCCCGGCTTCATCGTCACCGAGATGACCAAGGCCACCGCCGACCGCGTCGGCATGGGCTTCGAGGACTTCCAGGCCGCGGCCGCCAGCCAGATCCCGGTGCAGCGCGTGGGCCGCCCCGAGGACATCGCCAACGCCATCGCCTTCTTCACCGGCGACGCGGCGGGCTTCGTCTCCGGCCAGGTCATGTACGTGGCCGGCGGCCCGCTCAACTAGCCCGGAGGGATTTCGAGATGGCATTGCAGGACAGTGGAAAGGCCGCGCTCGTCACGGGCGCGAGCCGCGGCATCGGCTACGGCATCGCCGAGGCGCTCGTCGCCCGCGGCGACCGCGTCTGCATCACCGGACGCAACGAGGACGCCCTCAAGGAGGCCGTCGAGAAGCTGGGCGCCGACCGGGTGATCGGCGTCGCGGGCAAGGCCCACGACGAGGCCCACCAGGCGTTCGCCGTCGAGCGCGCCATGGAGGCCTTCGGGCGGGTCGACTTCCTGGTCAACAACGCCGGTACGAACCCGGTGTTCGGGCCGATCGCGGAGCTCGACCTCAATGTGGCGCGCAAGGTCTTCGAGACCAATGTGATCTCGGCTCTCGGCTTCGCCCAGCAGACCTGGAAGGCCTGGCAGAGCGAGAACGGCGGCGCGATCGTCAACATCGCCTCCGTCGCCGGCGTCTCCGCGTCGCCGTTCATCGGCGCGTACGGCATGAGCAAGGCCGCCATGGTCAACCTCACCCTCCAGCTCGCGCACGAGTTCGCGCCGAAGGTCCGGGTCAATTCGATCGCGCCCGCCGTGGTCAAGACCAAGTTCGCCCAGGCGCTCTACGAGGGCCGTGAGGCGGAGGCCGCCGCCGCGTACCCGCTGGGGCGGCTCGGTGTGCCCGAGGACATCGGCGGCGCCGCCGCGTTCCTCACGTCGAACCAGTCCGACTGGATCACGGGGCAGACACTCGTGGTCGATGGCGGCATCTTCCTCAATGCGGGCGTCGGCTGACAAAGCCCCCACAATCGCCGCGTACGCCGCTTAAAGGGACGTACATACGCATCAAGTGCCCCGTCGGCGCCGCAAGTTGGCCCGGCGGGGCATTGCGATATTGTCTCCCGACCCATGGCATGGCCGATCGAGGAGCGTGCGCGTGTTCAGTGAAGTTCGCCCGGTGGTGGCGGCGGGTCTTCGAGGCCCTGCCGGACTGTCCCGCCGGGGCCTGCGGCCGGCCGCGGGACTGCTGTCGATATCCCTGCTCGCAGGGTGCGGAGTGATCTCGTCCGACGGTGAGGACGAGGAGCAGCAGATCACCGTCGGCACCATGAGTGCCCCCAGCACTCTCGACCCGGCGGCCGCCTGGGACAGCTCCTGGGAGCTGTACCGGAACGTCTTCCAGACGCTGCTGAGCTTCCCGACCGGGGCCGCGACGCCCGAGCCGGACGCGGCCGAGTCCTGCAAGTTCGCCGATGCGACCAACACGGTTTTCACCTGCGAACTGCGCGAGGGCCTGAAGTTCTCCGACGGTCACGAGCTCGACGCGAAGGCCGTCAAGTACACCTTCGACCGCATGCGGCGCATCGACGTGAAGGGCGGGCCCGCGGGTCTGCTCGGATCGCTCGACAAGGTCGAGACGAAGGGTGACCGGACGGTCGTATTCCGGCTCAAGAAGTCGGACGCCACCTTCCCGTTCGTGCTCTCGACGCCGGCCATGTCGATCGTCGACCCCAATGAGTACCCGGCCGACAAGGTCCGTGAGGGCAACGAGATCTCCGGGTCGGGACCGTACGCCCTGGAGTCGTACAAGCCCGGCGACCGTGCGGAGCTGGTCAAGAACACCGAGTACAAGGGCTCGGCGGACCGCAAGAACGACGCCGTCACGATCCGCTACTTCAAGAAGTCGACCGCCATGGTCTCGGCCCTCAAGAACAAGCAGATCGACGTGACCTTCCGTGGCCTCGCCTCCAAGGACATCGTCGAGATGCAGGGCAAGCACCGGCGCGAGGGCATCCAGCTGGTCGAGGGCGCGGGCACCGAGATCCGCTACCTGGTGTTCAACCCCGACGACCCCTGGGCCAGGAAGAAGCCCGTACGCCAGGCCTTCGCCCAGGTCATCGACCGCGGGGCGATCGCCCACAAGATCTACCAGGACACCGTCGAACCGCTGTACTCGATGGTCCCCCAGGGCCTGACCGGGCACGGCACCGGCTTCTTCGACGACTACGGAGACCCCAGCACGGCCAAGGCGAAGCAGATCCTCCAGAAGGCGGGCATCAGCGCGCCGGTGCCGCTCACGCTCTGGTACACGACCGACCGCTACGGCTCGGCCACCGGACCCGAGTTCGCCGAGATCAAGCGGCAGCTCGAGGCGTCGGGCCTGTTCAAGATCACGCTCAAGAGCCGTCCCTGGACCGAGTTCGACGCGGGCACCAAGAAGGGCGAGTACCCGGTCTTCGGCCGTGGCTGGTTCCCCGACTTCCCCGACGCGGAGAACTTCATCGCGCCGTTCATCGGCGAGAAGAACGTGCTCAACACGCCTTACCCGGTGCCGGAGATCACCGACGAGGTCCTGCCGCACTCACGCCGTGAGGCCGACCGCGGTGCCGTGGCCGACGACTTCGAGCGGGCGCAGCAGCTCCTCGTCGACGACGCGCGGCTGCTGCCGCTGTGGCAGGGCAAGCAGTACATCATGGCCAGCGAGGAGATCGCGGGCGGCGAGCGCGCCCTCGACCCGTCGGCGATCATGATGATGTGGGAGCTGCAGCGCAAGACCAGCTGGTAGGCGCGAGGCCACTTGGTCAGGGCGGCGGGCAGCAGGGTGAACGGATCGATTGTCAGTGGTCGCCGGTAGGTTCTGTGGTGAGAAGTGACCGCACACCGGAGGTTGTTGACGTGACCGACATCGCCATGCTGCCCGCGTCCTGGCGCGGAGTCCTCGGCGAGGAGCTGCAGAAGCCCTACTTCAAGGAGCTCACCGAGTTCGTCGAGGAAGAGCGGGAGAAGGGTCCCGTCTACCCTCCGCGAGACGAGGTCTTCGCCGCCCTGGACGCGACGCCGTACGAGGATGTCAAGGTGCTCGTTCTCGGCCAGGACCCGTACCACGGCGAAGGGCAGGGCCACGGCCTCTGCTTCTCCGTGCGGCCCGGCGTGAAGACCCCGCCCTCGCTGCGGAACATCTACAAGGAAATGAAGGAAGAGCTCGGCCACCCGGTGCCGGACAACGGCTATCTGATGCCGTGGGCCAAGCAGGGCGTCCTGCTCCTGAACGCGGTGCTCACGGTCCGCGCCGGCGAGGCCAACTCCCACAAGGGCAAGGGCTGGGAGAAGTTCACGGACGCGGTGATCCGCGCGGTGGCCGAACGCCCCGACCCTGCCGTCTTCGTCCTGTGGGGCAACTACGCCCAGAAGAAGCTCCCGCTCATCGACGAGGAGCGGCACGTCGTGGTGAAGGGCGCACACCCCTCGCCGCTCTCGGCGAAGAAGTTCTTCGGCTCGCACCCCTTCACCCAGATCGACAAGGCGGTGGCGGCGCAGGGGCACGAGCCGATCGACTGGCGCATCCCGGACATCGGCTGAGCTCAGCCGATGTCGTAGGTGAAGGTGTACGGCACGGTGGAGTCGCCGTGCCGCGCGGTGAACGAGCCGGTGCCGGCCAGGCCCGCCAACTCGCCCGAGCCCGAGCCGGGGTGGACGGTGACGGTGCAGGTGATGCCGTCGGCGCTGAAGGTGCCGCGCTGCTCCAGGACGAAGGAGCCCTCGCGGCCGTCGACGGTCCCTTCGATGAACTCGTAGCCGACGAAGGCGCCGGTGGCCTCGCCGGTGTACACGAGGGCGTACTCGCACGACGTGCCGGTGGCCTCGATGGCGCCGGTGAAGTCGTTGGTGACGGCGGCGCGCGCGATGCGTGCGCCGCCGTCGCTGCCTGCGACCGGCTTCTCGTCCCAGTTGGTGAACGTGAAGGCGCCGGTGGTGGTCGTCGTCGTGTCGTCGGCTGTGGTGTTGGTCGTCATGAGATGAGCCTGTCACCGGTACCTGACACCTTCTGTCAGGTACCGGTGCAGACTTGATCGCATGCGCGCCGACCGGCTTCTCGCCCTGCTTCTGCTGCTCCAGAACCGTGGGCGGATGACCGCGCCCGAACTCGCCGACGAGCTGGAGGTGTCGGTCCGCACCGTCTACCGGGACGTGGATGCGCTGGCCGCGTCCGGAGTGCCCGTGTACGCCGAGCGCGGCCCGGCGGGCGGCTTCCGGCTGATGGACGGCTATCGCACCCGGCTGACCGGCCTCACCGACGACGAGGCGGACTCGCTGGCCCTCGCGGGCATGCCGGCGGCCGCCGCCGATCTCGGCCTGGGCGCCGAACTGGTCACCGCCCAGCTCAAGTTGGGCGCCGCACTGCCCGCCGGGCTCGGTGAGCGGTCCCGGCGGATCCAGGAGCGCTTCCTGCTCGACGCCGAGGGCTGGTTCCGGGCGGCCGACCCCGCGCCGCTGCTGCCCGTCGTCGCCGACGCCGTGTGGCGACGCAGGGTCCTGCGGGCGCACTACCGACGCTGGGGCGGCGAGGTGCACCGCGAACTGCACCCCCTGGGTCTCGTCCTCAAGGCGGGCAACTGGTACCTGGTGGCGGCCGCCGACGGCACCGTCCGCACGTACCGCGTCTCGCGCTTCCTGGACGTGACGGCGGAGGACGGGGACGAGCCGTCCGAGCGCCCCGCCGGGTTCGACCTGGCCGCGTACTGGCAGGCGGCATCCCAGGACCTGCAGGCCCGGGTGCTGCGGGGCACGGCGCGGGTGCGGGTCTCCCCGGCGGGCCTTGGGCTGCTGCCCGCGCTGTTCGGGGCGGCCGGGACGCGGGCCGTGGAGGCGGCGGGCGAGCCGGACGCGGACGGCCGGCGGGTGGTCGACCTCGACGTCGAGGCGCTGCCCGTCGCCGTCAGTGACCTGCTCAGGCTCGGCCTCGAAGCCGAGGTGCTCGGACCGCCCGAACTCCGCGCCGAACTGGCGAGAACCGTCACCGGGCTGGCCCAGCGGTACGCGTGAGCGCCCCACCCCCGATCGCGCCTGACCGTGATTGTCAGTGCGTGCCGTTAGCGTCGGGATCGGTTTGGACGATGGGCGTACGAGTGTGGAGGATCCGGTGGCGGAGCAGCAGGAGCAGGCGGCGGAAGACGCCATGATGACGCGGATCGGGCAGGCGGTCATGCTGCACCACGGGGGCGACCGGGAGGAGGCGCAGGGCCGCTTCCTCGACCTGTGGTCGGAGATCGGCGAGGAGGGCGACCCGCTGCACCGCTGCACGCTCGCGCACTACATGGCGGACACGCAGGAGGACCCCACGGACGAACTGGCCTGGGACCTGCGGGCGTTGTCCGCGGCCGACGAGCTGACGGACGAGCGGCTGCACCAGCACCACCAGTCGGTCGCGGTCCGCGGCTTCTATCCCTCCCTGCACCTCAACCTGGCGGCCGACTACGTGAAGCTGGAGCGCCCCGAGGCGGCCCGCAGCCATATCCGCCGGGCGCGGGCGGCCGTGGGCACGCTGGGGGACGACGGGTACGGGGACGGGATCCGGGCGGCCATCGGCAGGCTGGAGCTACGGTTGGGGGAGGGGGGCGAGGTGGAGTGAGCCGGGGCGGGCACGGCGGGGGCCGGGCGCGGCTGGGGGTCAACGTCCGTAGACGCCCTCGCAGATGACGGCCTCGGGGCTGCCCGGCTGCCAGCTGCCGTACTCCTCGCCCAGGGCGCAGACGTCCAGGACGCTGGGCGCGGCGGAGGGAAGCGCGGGCGGGGCAGGGATTCGGGCGCGGTCGCTGCGGCGGTGCGGGGAATCGCCGGAGCGTTCGGGCTGCTCGGCGCGGGGCGTGCGGGGCGGTGGGGCGGGGACCGTCGCCGCGGTGCCGGTGGTGCTGGGGGCCGGCCGGCGGGGCGGCTCGATGAGCTCGAGCGCCTCCCGTGCGGGGGCCTCCACGATCCGGGCGCGGGCGCTGCCGTCCGGGCGCGGCGCCGGGGGTGGGGGTGGGGCGGACACGGGGGCCGGTCCTTGCGCGGGCTTCCGCTCGACGCTCACACACCCGGAGACGGCGGTGACCGCCACGGATACCAGGAGGGTCGCGGTGGTCGTGGTGCGGTGCATTCGGGCAACTCTGCTGTGTGGTCCCGCCCTGCGGGAAGGGTGGCAGGCCAGAATGCCCCGCATGGGTGAAGGGGCGCGTCCGCTAGGGGGAGCCGGGGAGGGGTGCCCCGGTGTGCCCGGTGCTCGGGAGTGCCGCCTGATTACCCCAGCATCCCCCGCAGCAACTCCCGGAAGCCGGCGCGCAGTTCGTCCTCGCTCGGCACCGTGGCGTGGTACGTGCCCGCCACGCACGAGAACAGCAGGCCGTCGGTCCACGCCACAAGGGCCAGCGTGTGCCGCTCGGGGTCCGTCGATCCCGCGGCCCGCAGCATGGCCGTCAGCGGCTCCCTGAACTGCGCCCCCGCCGCGTCGTAGTAGGACCGCAGCTCCGGTCGGCGGGTCGCCTCCAGGGCCAGCTCGTAGCGGGAGACGAGGAGTTGGCGGAAGCCGCCGGAGAGGTAGCGGTGCAGCGCCAGGGCGAGCGAGGCGACCAGTGCCTCGCGGCCGCCTGTGGGGTCCGGCAGCTCGTCGGGATCGAGCACCTCCGCCTCACGCTCCGCCTGCCGGCGCACCACGGTCTCCAGGAGCGCGAGGCGGGTGCGTGCGTGGTTCGACGTAGAGCCCTGCGGCAGCCCCGCCGCCTCGTCCACGGCCCGGTGTGTCAGGCCGCGCATGCCGCGCTCGGTGAGCAGGGCGAGCGCCGTGTCGGCGATCAGTTCGGCGCGCGGCGTCCCCGCGCTGCGTACGGACATGGGGGCAACCATACCGCCGGCCACTACAGGTGTAGTACGGTCGGGTCATCGCCCACTACAGGTGTAGTGGGTCGGGGGTGGAGGAGGAGCCATGGCACAGGGACAGCGAGCACGGCGTCCGCAGCAGGGCGAGCGGCCGTACGCGGTCGTCATCGGCGCCGGCATCGGCGGCCTCACCGCCGCCATCGGCCTGCACCTGTCGGGCTGGCGGGTCACCGTCCTGGAGCGGGCGGCCACGCTGGAGCCCGTCGGCGCCGGCATCGGGCTCGCCCGCAACGCCCAGCGGGCCCTGGACGTCCTCGGCCTCGGTGAGCGGGTCCGCGAGCTCGCGGCCTGGGAGGGCGGCGGCGGGATGCGCGCGCAGAACGGGCGTTGGCTCGTGCGGGCCGGCGCCACGGGGGCCTCACGGGAGTTCGGCGGCTCGCTCGTGATGCTGCACCGCGCGACCCTCGTCGACCTTCTCGTCTCCGCCCTGCCCGCGGACGCCCTGCGCACCGGGGTGCGCGCGGAGCCGGCCGACTCCGGCGCGGCCGACCGCAGGGCCGTCGTCACCACCCGCGAAGGCGACATCGAGGCCGACCTCGTGATCGGCGCCGACGGCATCAACTCGGCTGTGCGCAGCGCCCTCTTCCCGGCGCATCCGCAGCCTGCGTACGCCGGATTCACCGCCTGGCGCCTCGTCGTCCCCGCCCCCGACCGCCCCTTCGAGCCGTACGAGACCTGGGGGCGCGGCGGAGTCTGGGGCACGCACCCGCTCAAGGACGGCAGGATCTACGCGTACGGCACCGCCACCGTGCCCGAGGGCGGCCGCAGCCCCGACGGCGAGCAGGCCGGGCTGGCCCGCCGCTTCGCCGACTGGCACGACCCGATCCCCGCGATCATCGACGCCGCACGCCCCGAGGACATCCTGCGCAACGACGTACGCCACCTGACCACACCGCTCCCCGCCTACCACCGCGGCCGCACCGCCCTCATCGGCGACGCCGCGCACGCCATGACGCCCTGCCTCGGCCAGGGCGGCAACCAGGCCATCGAGGACGCCGTGGTCCTCGCCCACCACGCGGCACCCGGCGGCGACCTGTCCGCCGGGCTCGCCGCCTACAGCGCGGTGCGGGTGCCGCGCACCACCGCGATCGTCCGGCAGGCGGCACGCACCGCCCGGCTGACCCATCTGACGGGCGCCCCGCTCATCGCCGTACGCAACACCCTCGTCGGCGCGGTGGCCCGCATCGGCCCCGGCCTGATCCTGCGCGGCTTCGCCTCGATCGCCGACTGGCGCCCGCCGCAGCCGCCGTATGCTGCGGGAACGGAACGCGCACAGCAGGAGCAGCGCGTCGTACAGCGGTAGAGGAGACAGTGGTGAAGGTCGGCTGCATCGGACTCGGTGACATCGCGCAGAAGGCATATCTGCCCGTGCTCACCACCCTGCCGGGAGTCGAACTGCACCTGCAGACGCGCACACCCGCGACCCTCGCCCGGATCGCGGGCGTCCACCACATCCCCGACGAGCGCTGCCACACCGACCTGGACACGCTGCTCGCCGAGGACCTGGCCGCCGCGTTCGTGCACGCGTCGACCGCCGCGCACCCCGAGATCGTGACGCGGCTGCTCGAAGCGGGCGTGCCCGTCTACGTCGACAAGCCCCTCGCGTACGAACTCGCCGACTCCGAGCGGCTCGTGCGGCTCGCCGAGGAGCGCGGGACCAGCCTCGCCGTCGGCTTCAACCGCCGCCTCGCACCCGGCTACGCGCAGTGCCTGGACCACCCGCGCGAGCTGATCCTGATGCAGAAGAACCGCATCGGCCTGCCCGAGGACGTGCGCACCCTCGTCCTCGACGACTTCATCCACGTCGTCGACACACTGCGCTTCCTCGTGCCGGGACCGATCGACCACGTCGGCGTGCGGGCCCGGATCGCGGACGGGCTCCTCGAGCACATCGTGCTGCAGCTCGCGGGCGACGGGTTCACGGCGATCGGCGTGATGAACCGGATGAGCGGCTCCACCGAGGAGATCCTCGAGGTCTCGGGACAGGACACCAAGCGGCAGGTGCTCAACCTCGCCGAGGTCGTCGACCACAAGGGCCAGCCCACCGTGCGGCGGCGCGGCGACTGGGTGCCGGTGGCCAGGCAGCGCGGCATCGAGCAGGTGGTGCTCGCCTTCCTCGACGCCGTGCGCGCCGGCAAGGTGCTCAGTGCCCGGGATGCGCTGGCGACCCATGAGCTGTGTGAGCGCGTCGTCCGCGCGGCTCAGGAGCAGGCCGCCTGAGCGACCGCACGCCCTCGGTCGCGCACAGGGCGGCGAGCACCGCGAGGGCCGCGTGCACGGGCCAGTCGCCGAACCTCACGTACGGCGTGACGCCCTTGGCCAGCGGTATCTCGTACGTCGCCGTGGCGCTCGCCGAGGTGCCGAGCGGGGTCCCCAGGCGCTCGCCGTCCGCGCCGTACACCGCCGAGACGCCGGTCAGCGTGGCGTGCACCATGGGGCGGCCCGTCTCGGCGGCCCGCACCGCCGCGAGCGAGGCGTGCTGCTCGGGGGCCCAGCTGGACTGGAACGTCGAGGTCGACGACTGCGCGAGCAGCAACTGGGCGCCCTCGCGCGTCAGATGGCGGCTCATGTCGGGAAACGCCGATTCGAAGCAGACAAGCGGCCCGACCTTGAGGCCGTCCCCGACGTTCATCACGACCGGACGTTCGCCGCGCATCCGGTCCTCGCCCGCCGCCTTGCCCACGGACGTCGCCCAGCCGAGCAGCGAGCGGGCGGGGACGTACTCGCCGAAGGGGACGAGCCGCATCTTGTCGTAGCGGTCACCGGTCGGTCCCTGCGGGCCCACCAGGACGGAGCTCTTGAAGATGCCGGGCCGGTCGGAACGGCGGGCGTCCACGTTCACCAGGATGTCGGCGCCCGTCTCGCGGGACAGCGCCGCTATCCGGCGCGCGACGTCGGGGCGCTGCGTCAGGTCGTGGCCGACGCTGCTCTCGCCCCAGACGACGAGGTCCAGGTCCCGGTCCGTCAGGGAGCGGGTCAGCGCCTCCTCGCGCGCGAGCCGCTTGTCCGGGCTGCCGGCTCCGTCGATCACGCCGGGCTGGACGACGGCGACTCGGATCCGTCCCGCGGGCTCGGGGCGCGGAGCCCATGCCCAGGCGGACGTGGTGACCGTGGCGACCGTCACGAGCCCGGCGACGGCCGGAATGCGGGTCGTCCCGGGGGCCCGTCCTGCCTGCGCCACGACGAGTACGGCGACACCGACGTTGACGGCCACGATGAAGGCGCTGACCAGCCACACCCCGCCCACCGACGCGAGGCGCAGCGCGGGGTCGACCTGCCACTGGCTGGAGCCGAGCAGCCCCCAGGGGCCGCCCAGGCCCTCCCAGGACCTGACCAGTTCGACCATCAGCCAGCCGGACGGCAGGACGAGCAGCGCGGCCGCCGTCCGCCCCGGCGACACGGCCCCGCCCAGGAAGTGCCGCACAAGACAGGCCCAGGGCACCCATAGCAGGCCCAGCAGTGCGGCGATGACGAGGGTGAACACATGCAGGCTCGGCAGCAGCCAGTGGTGCACGGCCACCATGAACCCGATGCCGCCGAGCCAGCCGTCGAGCGCGGCCCGGCGGCCCGTGCCCGCCGAGCGGGCGAGCAGCATCCACGGCACGAGCGCGACGTAGGCGAACCACCACAGAGAGGGAGCGGGGAAGGCGAGGGCCGGCAGTGCGCCGGCGAGCACGGCGACGGCGCCGCGCCACCGGGCCGAAGCGAGCAGCTCCCTGCCCGCGGGGGGCGTCAGGCGGGCCCGCCACCCGTTCCGGCCGTCGCCGACTGCCTCCATGCAGCGCCTCCTCGGTCCTCGACGCCCGGTCGTGCTCCCAGTGTGCGCGCCCGGGACGATCTAGGACAGTGGGCCTGTGTGGGCGCCGCCGCCGTGTCGGCCGGCCCGCGTCTGCCGGCCGTTTCGTCGACTCAGCCGGTGGCGGAGCTCTGGTCGTGCCGTACGGGGCTCTGCCGCCACTTCTCCTCGACGACCACCTGCCGCAGCCGCCAGCCGGCGTGCGTCCGCAGTGCCGCGAACGCGTACCGCCCGCCGCACACGAAGTCCGGCGCCGTGGACGCCGCCCCGTCGTCCCGCGCGAACCGCATGGGGTTCACATAGTCGGCCTGTACGTGGGCCGTGTCGCCGGTGTCCTGGTCCAGGGTCCCGAACCGGAGTCGGCGGTTGACGATCAGATGCTGGCGCATCGGGAAGAGCCGCATCGTGTCGGAAAGCCATCCTGCGATGTCGTCGGCGCCTCCCTCGATGCCGCCCGCCGAGCGGTAGTCCGCACGGCCGTCCGGAGCGAAGAGATTCCGGTAGGCGTCCCAGTCGCCGTCGTCGACGGTGACCGCGTACTCGGTGATCAGGGCATCGATGGCCAACCGGTCGAGCACGGCCGCGAGTTCCACACGCTGCGTCATCGGCTCAGTGTTGGGCACCGGGGGTGCGCAGCCAAGGGGCGTGCAGGGACGAACCCTGGGGTTCACGGTGTCACCCGTCGTACGATGCACGGCAGTCGACCGCGCGGAGTACTGCGCAGGGGCGCGCGGAGGATCCGGGCAGAGGAGGTTCGGTGAACAACGAGAAGCGCATCGCGGCATACGAACGGCAGAGCGGCCGCAAGGAATTGACGGGCCGCCAGAAGCGCCGCATCGCGAAGAAGGAACGACAGGGCAAGGGCTAGGCGGTACCGAGCCCCGTAAGGGGCGCGGGGCTGTGACATGTGCGGCTCCGCCGCGTGGGGCGCGACCAGCCCCCACCGGCCCGCGGATTCATCACCGCACGTGCGGCTGCCGCGCGCAGCGGCCGACGGGGGCGCTGTCCTGGTCGGTGAGATGCCCGCCGAGCGTGGCGAGGAGCGCCGCGTCCCGCTGGTAGCGAAGGTACTGCTCATGAGCCCGCAGGCCGGAAGCGTACTGATCGACGCAGGTGGCGTGCTGGTTCCCGAGTACCTGCCCGGCGTGGCGCCTACGCCGCTTTCACGACCTCTTCGCGCACCGCCGTCGCCCACTCGGTCACCAACTGCTCGTACTCCCGCCGCTGTTCGGGCGACAGACGGCCGTCGGCGCGCAGCCACAGGCCGCGGATCCGCTCGTTCAACTCCGCGGCAGACCGCACGGAACCAGAGGGCTGAGGGCTTAAGGGCATGTGGTCAAGCCTAGGGGATAGCTACGACAATCGGAACTGTCCGCTACTGGGCAGATCCTCCAAGTGAGCGTCGAGGGGCTGGTGTTGGGTCTGGTGCGCGGGGAGGTTGTGACGAATCGCTCAATGGATCGCTGAACGGAGGAGCTGTCTGCGGCGAGGCGTGGCCCTCGCGAACTGCGCCGACTGTGCGATCAGCGTGGCCGGCCTCGCGCCACCCGTTCACGGAGCGCAGGCGAACTCCGCGAAGCGCGGCGCGTAGGCGGTGCTGATGCGGGCGAGCACAACGAAGGAACTGCCGAGGCCCTGCCTCACCCCGCCGATTCCCCCGCGTGCGGGCTGAGCGTGCCGGCGCCGACGAGGATGAACAGGAGGATGCCGAGCAGGATGCGGTAGTAGACGAACGGCATGAAGGACTTGGTCGTGATGAACTTCATGAACCACGCGATCACCGCGTAGCCCACCACGAAGGCGATGATCGTCGCGAAGATCGTCGGGCCCCACGACACATGACCGCCCTCGCCCGCGTCCTTCAGCTCGAAGGCGCCGGAGGCCAGGACGGCCGGGATGGCGAGCAGGAACGAGTAGCGGGCCGCGGCCTCGCGGGTGTAGCCCATCAGGAGGCCGCCGCTGATCGTGGCGCCGGAGCGGGAGACGCCGGGGATGAGGGCCATGGCCTGGCAGACGCCGAAGATCAGGCCGTCGCGTACGCCCAGTTCCTTCAGGCTCTTGCGTTCCCTCACGGCGCGGTGCTTGCCGCCGGTCTCGCCGCGGGCCGCCAGGCGGTCGGCGATGCCGAGGACGATGCCCATGACGATGAGGGTCGTGGCGATCAGGCGCAGATCACGGAAGGGGCCCTCGATCTGGTCCTTGAACGTGACGCCGAGTACCCCGATCGGGATCGAGCCGACGATGACGAGCCAGCCCATCTGCGCGTCGTGGTCGGAGCGCGGCACCTTGCCGAAGAGGGAGCCGAACCACGCCGTGATGATCCGGCCGATGTCCTTGCGGAAGTAGATCAGTACGGCGGCCTCGGTGCCGATCTGGGTGATCGCGGTGAACGCGGCCCCCGGATCGTGCCAGCCCGCGAACGCCGCGGTCAGCCGCAGATGCGCGCTGGACGAGATCGGGAGGAACTCGGTCAGTCCCTGGACGAGCCCGAGGATGAAGGATTCAAGCCAAGACATGGAAACTGCGCCGTCCAAGTACTGATCATGGGCTGCGGGTGCGGTCAGGTGCGTGGGACGAGGGGGATGCGGGCCGTACGTGAGCGAGGGGTGATCAAGCCCTTGCCGTGGGGCAGCGTAGCGTCACTTGGTTACGCGGCTTCCGTCGGACCCTTCGTCGTCCAGCCCGGCGCCTGCGGGTGCGCGGTGAGGTCGTCGTGGCGGACCCGGTCGCCGCAGGCGTGGCAGGTCACGACCGGGAGCATCTCGTGGCCGCAGACGTGCTCGATGACCATGGGGCGGTCGTCGTCCTTGCGCAGGTGGCGGTCGCCCCAGGCCATCAGGGTCATCAGGACCGGTTCGAGTTCCAGGCCGGCCTGCGTGGGGCGGTACTGGAAGCGCTGCGGGCGCTCGCTGTAGAGGATCTTCTCCAGGACGCCCGCGTCCACCAGGCGGCGCAGGCGGGTGGCGAGGACGTCGCGCGGGGCGCCGATATTGCGCACCAGCTGGTCGAAGCGTCCATTGCCGAGGCAGACCTCGCGCAGGACGAGCAGGGAGTACTTCTCGCCGACGAGGGCGAGGGCGTCGGCGATCGAGCAGGGGCGCGCATCCTTCATGACGGGCAGTCTAGGGGGATCGAAGGAGAGGGTTTGAATTTCCAACTCACAAGGCTATGGTGAGTTCAGATTTCCTACTCACTGGTAATCGCCCTGGGGGAGTGCCGCTCCGTGCCCCTCCACGGCGCCCTAGGAGGACCGCACCATGCGTGACGCCGTCATCGTCGAAGCCGTACGCACCCCGGTCGGCAAGGGCAAGCCCAACGGCTCCCTCGCCCACATCCACCCGGTCGAGCTCCTCGCCCACACCCTGCGCAGCCTCGTGGAGCGCAGCGGTGTCGACCCGGCCCGCATCGACGACGTGATCGGCGGCTCCGTCGACCAGGTCGCCGAGCAGGCCATGAACACCACCCGGTACGCCGTCCTGTCCGCCGGCTTCCCGGAGTCGGTGCCCGCCACCACCGTGGACCGCCAGTGCGGTTCCTCCCAGCAGGCCGTGCACTTCGCCGCCCAGGGCGTCATCTCAGGTGCGTACGACATGGCCGTCGCCTGCGGTGTGGAGTCGATGAGCCGCGTACCGATGTGGTCGAACGTCCCTGCGGGCGCCGACCCCTTCGGACCCGGCGTCGCCGAGCGCTTCCCCGAAGGGCTCGTCCCGCAGGGCATCAGCGCCGAACTCATCGCCGCCAAGTGGTCGATCGGGCGTGAGCGGATGGACGCCTTCGCGACGACGTCGCACCAGCGTGCCGCGCGGGCCTGGGACGACGGCCTCTTCGACGCGGAGGTCGCCCCGATCGAGGGCGTCACCCGCGACGAGTCGGTACGTCCGGCCACCACTCCGGAGATCCTCGCCGGCCTGAAGCCGGCTTACGAAGACGCGGCTTTTGGTGAGCGCTTCCCGCAGATCGACTGGTCCGTCACCGCGGGCAACACCAGCCCGATCAATGACGGGGCGTCCGCCGTTCTCATCACCACCAGCGAGAATGCGGCACGCCTCGGGCTGCGCCCGTTGGCTCGGCTGCACAGCTTCGCCGTGACCGGATCCGATCCGCTCCTCATGCTGACCGGTGTCCTGCCCGCCACCGAGAAGGTGCTGCGCAATGCCTCGTTGCGGCTCGACGACATCGATCTCTTCGAGGTCAATGAGGCGTTCGCGAGTGTGGTGCTGGCTTGGCTGCAGGAGACTGGCGTCGGCCTGGAGAAGGTGAACGTGCACGGTGGGGCGATTTCGTTGGGGCATCCCTTGGGTGCGAGTGGTACGCGGTTGATGACGACGCTGGTGCATGCCATGCGGGTGCGCGGCGCGCGCTACGGGCTGCAGACCATGTGCGAGGCCGGGGGCCTTGCCAACGCCACCATTCTTGAAGCGTTGTAGCTCCGCTGGCGGGCGGTACTTCGTCTGAAGGTGCGTGGGGGCTGGTCGCGCAGTTCCCCGCGCCCCTACGGGCGGAGGTGGTGGCGCTTGCGCCAGGCGATCAAGGCGCCCGCCAACCCCGTCACCGCGATGAACCCCATCGCGATCAGGAAGGCGGGGGAGGTGGGTGTCGAGGCGCGGGCGCCTGCGACGACGTACGCGGCGGTGTTCGGGATCGAGCCCAGTGCCGTGGCGAGCAGGAACGGCAGCCAGCCCATGCGGGACACCGCCGCGCAGTAGTTGGCGGCCGCGAATGGCACCCCGGGGAACAGCCGCACCGCCAGCATCGAGCGGAACCCGTGTCTGCTCAGCTGCCCGTCCGCCGCGTTCAGCCAGCGCCCGCGGAGCAGCGGGCGCAGCGCGTCCTGCCCCAGCATGCGCCCGAGGCCGAAGGCGATCCCGGCGCCGATGACCGTCCCCGCGATCGCCGCCCCGAGCCCCGCCTGCGAGCCGAACAGGGCGCCGGCCGCCAGATTGAGCAGGGGGCGCGGTACGAACGCCGCGGTGCACAGGCCGTACGCGGCAGCGAACACGAGCACCGCGGCGGCGCCGCCCAGCTGCCGGGGCCACCCGTCGGAGAGCAGCCGCTGCGGCTCGAAGACCAGCACGCACGCCCCGGCCGCCGCGAGCAGCACCACCAGCAACGACAGCCGCGACCACGGCGAGAGCACGGCCCTCGCGCAGCGCACGGCGAGGCCCTGCGGGCGGGCGGCAGCGGGGGTGTCGAGCATCCGGGGAGACTAACCGACATATGTGTGTGATCGCCGTAGGGTGCGTCTCATGAGCGTCACAGTCCCGGGCGTCACGGTCCCGCGCAGCGGCCTGGCCGACTCCGTCATGGAGCGGCTCACCGCGACCTATCCGGAGGCGGCCGATCCGCAGCGGGCCGCGCAGGCACAGGCGTACATGAAGGACGTCGCACCCTTCCTGGGCCTGCCCACGCCGCTGCGTCGCGAGCTGTCCCGCACCGTGCTCGCCGGGACCCCGCGCCCCGACGAGGCGGAGTGCACGGCGATCGCGCTGCGCTGCTGGGAGCTGCCGGAGCGCGAGTACGCCTACTTCGCCGTCGACTATCTGCGCCGCCACGTCAAGCGCCTCTCCTCCGGCTTCCTGCCCGTCGCCCGTCATCTGGTGACCACCGTCTCCTGGTGGGACACGGTCGACGCGCTCGCCGCGCACGTCGTCGGCGGCCTGGTCGCGGCCGACCCGCGGCTCCTCAAGTCCGAGATGGACAGCTGGATCGAGGACGACAACCTATGGGTGGCCCGCACCGCCCTCCTCCATCAGCTCCGGTACAAGGACGCCACCGACACCGAGCGCCTCTTCGCGTACTGCGTACGTCAGTCCGGACACCCCGACTTCTTCATCCGCAAGGCCATCGGCTGGTGCCTACGCGAGTACGCCAAGACCGACCCGGACGCCGTGCGCGACTTCGTCGAGAGGGAACGCGGCCGTCTGGCGCCGCTCTCGGTGCGCGAGGCGCTGAAGAACCTCTGACCGGCGGGCACGCCAACTGCCGCGCGCCGAAAACCATTCGCCCTGCACGGCCCGATCGACGATGATCTGCGACATGTTCCGGCACGCCTTTCCCGCAGCTTCGACCGCAGTCGCGGTCGCTGCGAAGGCTGCCGTCTTCCTCTGCGCCGCACTTCCTGTCGACGGCGCCCGACGCTGACCCTCCCCGGACACTCCGGCGGACCCCATAGGGGGAGGGTCGGTTCGGCCCCGGGGTCCCCGTCCCGAGCGCGTACGCGATGACGTGCGCCCAGGACTTCAGCTTCGAGTTCCCCAGAAGGAACCGCCATGTCCAAGACGGCTTACATCCGCACCAAACCGCACCTCAACATCGGCACGATGGGCCATGTCGACCACGGCAAGACCACCCTGACCGCCGCCATCACCAAGGTCCTCAGCGAGCGCGGCACCGGCACGTTCGTGCCCTTCGACCGCATCGACCGTGCCCCCGAGGAGGCGCAGCGCGGCATCACCATCAACATCGCGCACGTCGAGTACGAGACCGACACCCGCCACTACGCGCACGTGGACATGCCGGGCCACGCCGACTACGTCAAGAACATGGTCACCGGCGCCGCCCAGCTCGACGGGGCGATCCTCGTCGTCTCCGCGCTCGACGGGATCATGCCGCAGACCGCCGAGCACGTCCTGCTCGCCCGCCAGGTCGGCGTCGACCACATCGTCGTCGCCCTCAACAAGGCCGACGCCGGTGACGAGGAGCTCACCGACCTCGTCGAGCTGGAGGTGCGCGAGCTGCTGAACGCGCACGGGTACGGAGGCGACTCCGTCCCCGTCGTACGGGTCTCGGGTCTGAAGGCGCTGGAGGGCGACCCGCGATGGGCCGCCGCCATCGAGGCGCTGCTCGACGCGGTGGACACCTATGTGCCCATGCCCGAGCGGTACGTCGACGCGCCCTTTCTGCTGCCGGTGGAGAACACCTTCACGATCACTGGTCGCGGAACAGTCGTCACCGGCGCCGTCGAGCGCGGCACCATCAAGGTCGGCGACCGTGTCAGCGTCCTCGGCGGTCTCGGCGCGGACACCGAGACGGTGGTCACCGGGCTCGAGACCTTCGGGAAGCCGATGGAAAGCGCCCAGGCCGGCGACAACGTCGCGCTGCTCCTGCGCGGGGTTCCCCGCGACGGGGTGCGCCGCGGCCACATCGTGGCGGCGCCCGGCAGCGTCACACCTGCGCGTCGCTTCACCGCTCAGGTGTACGTCCTTTCGACCAAGGAGGGCGGCCGGTCGACGCCGATCGCGACCGGCTACCGGCCGCAGTTCTACCTCCGCACCGCGGACGTCGTCGGTGACGTCGACCTCGGTGAGGCCGCCGTCGCCCGGCCCGGCGACACCGTCACCATGACGGTCGAGCTCGGCCGCGACATGCCCCTGGAGACGGGCCTAGGCTTCGCGATCCGCGAGGGCGGCCGCACCGTCGGCGCGGGCACCGTGACCGAGGTGCTCGGCTAGGGAGCTGGCGGTCAGGATCCGGGGTCGTCTGTTCTCCGGGCCGGTGCCTGGTCTGCATGCGCTTCAGTACGTACGCAGACCAGGCACCGTCCGTCGTCGGGCCGCGTGCTTCCTCAGAGTCGGCAGCCCACGCGGCCCCAGCGTCCGGACAGCACATCCGCTTTGACCGGCGTCGAGGCTCTCCAATTCCGCCGGGGTAGCGCAAGGGGCCGGCCGGCGGCCTGGGCCTCACCGTCCGGGGAGCATGCTGGTGACCCAGTGGGTCGGGTGATCCGCGCCGGATCGCACCGGACAGGCCAGCCAGACGATCGTCGCCGAAAGGATTCAGTCCGCCAGTCGGCGGGCGTCATCGGTGAGCCAGGCAGGGGCGATGACCTCGGCGTTTCCGTCAAGGGCAGCAGCCGCGCGAGTCAGAGCGTCGGCGGCGGCCTGCCGAGCGGTCGGGAGGGCGCGGGCAGCCTCGGCCAGGGAGCGGGCCGCTTCCGCCTGGGCTGCTCCGGCGATCTGGAGAGCGGTCGAGGCGCGTTCGGCTGTGGTGGCGGCCTCCGTGAGGCGGTCGTCGCGCCAGTGCGCCCAGGCGAGGTTGAGCAGGCAGACGCCCTCGGCCCGAGGGTTCTCCATGAGGGAGGCTTCGTGGCGGGCTTCTTCGAGGGCCGAGGCCGCTTGCTCCGGGTCGTCGAGGGCCAGGAGAGCGATGCCTTGCGCGTTCAGTGCGTAGGCGATCGCCTCCTGACTGCCGGCGGCGCGGTAGGCGCGGGCCGTCTCGGCGCCCGCGTCGGCGGTCTCCTGCCAGCGGCCCAGCGTGAGCAGGGCGATGGTGCGCGCGTTGCCCGCACGGGCGGCCGTGAGCGGATCGCCGCTCGCCTCGGCTATCGCGTGCAGCTGCTCAGCGCCGTCCAGCGCGCTCTCGCCGTCGCCGAGGTAACTGTGGGCGAGGCTGAGGGAGAGCCTCGCGTGCACTTCGCGCTCGGTGTCGCCGAGTTCGTGCGCCAGCTCGGCGGCGCGGGCGAGGGGTTCGACGGTGGCGCCCTGGTCACCGAGTTGCCGGTGGGCATCTCCGAGGCCGAAGAGCGCGTTCTGCAGTGCGGGCCTGTCACCGAGGCGTTCGGCAAGGGCGGCCGCCTCGGTGAACAACTGGGCCGCCTGTTCCATCGGTCCCGCGCTGAGCCGGGCGTGCCCGTAGGCGACGGTGTGCGCGAGACGCACTCGCTCGTCGCCGATGTGCCCGTCGACGGCGAGGTGCATCGAGACGGCGGCGAGCACCGAGCCGTGCCAGACGAGCCATTCGCTGATCTCGTTCAGCACCCGCGCGGCGCTGTCGTGGTCGCCCGCTTGCACGAGGTGGTCGAACTGCCGTCGGTGCGGTTCGATGTCCTCCAGCGTCCGCCATGTGCCGCGCGGCTTGGCCTGGCGCGCGTACCACGATGCGATCTGCCGTTGCACTGCCTGCCTCCTGAAAGGTCCGTGCTGTGGCATCCGTCCGTAAGCGATCTCCGCGTCCAGCGGGTGAAGGGCGAAGGTGCGGCGCGCCCGGTCCACGGACACCAGATGCACGCGGATGAGGGACATGAGAACGGGGATCACGGGCAGGTCCGGATCGAGTCCGTCCACGATCTCCACGACCGCGCTCTGCTCGGCGGGGGTACGCAGCGCGGCGAGGACACCGAGGACGGCATGCGCCCGCTCGTCGAGGCGTCCGTAGCGGTCCTGGGCAAGTTCGGCTACGACGCTGTCGCGTTGGGTGAAGTCCTGCAGTACGTCCTGAAGGCTGGGCAACAGCGCCGTGTCGTCGTCGGCGAGCACACCGACCAGGAGTTCCAGCGCGCGTGGGACGCCGTGGACACGGACCGCGGCGGCCAGCAGTTCCTCGTCGGACAGGTCGGCCATGCCGAGGCTGCCGTCCCGGTCGAGTTCGCGCAGCAGCGCCACCGCCTCGGCGGGGCCCAGGCCCTTGGAGAGTTTCACGTGCGCGGCGAAACGCCGCAGTTCGGGCGCGAGGCGCACCGGTACCTGGCTGGTGACGAGGAGACGTGGGGTGGCGGGAACCCTGAACAGCCAGTCGAGGAGGACCGCAAGATCCTCGTCTGCGATGCTGCCGTCGTCGTGGAGCAGGTCCTCCAGATTGTCCATGAGGATGACGATCAGCCGGTCGCCCATGGCCGCGCGCAGTTCGTCGAGCCTGTCCTGCATCGTCCCGGCGGCGGCCCAGACCTTGCGCAGATTCGTTTCCTGCTCGGATCCGAGCAGGCGGGCGCAGTCGAAGTAGAGGCGTTCCAGAGAGATCCCGGAGGTGCGGGTGGAGAGGTTGACCAGGCCGAACGGGAGTGGCCCCCCAGCGGGGCGAGGCCATTCGCCGCGGTCGAGGAGGTCCATGACCTTCGCGGCGAGCGCGCTCTTGCCGATGCCGCGCGGTCCGGTGATGGTCACCATGCGGGCGGCAGGATCGTTCAAGTGGCGCGCGATCTCGTCGCGTTCATGGGTGCGGTTCTTGAACAGCTCGATGCCGTGCGCCACGGGAACCCCGACCACCCGCACGCCACGCGCCCACGCGTCGCGCGGTTCTCCGGGGACAGAGAGGGGCAGGGCCCCCGTGTCCGGGAGCGCAAGGAGACGGGCGAGTTCCGCCCGGTCTGCGGCGTCGCATGCCTGCAGCGCACGGTCGAGGCGGACCGCGGTGAGTCGGCCCGCGCCCTCCGAGCGGTGGTGCTCGGCGACCACGCCGATGATCCGGTTGCCGGCCCACACCGCGGCACCGGACATGCCCGCCCACGGCGACGCGCCCGGATCGGGATCGGTTCCGGCCGGAATCACGCTCATTTCCAGCGTGCCGGTACGCAGGTTGGACAGTGCTGCCACGGTGCCGTCCGCCTGGTGCAGTTCGCGGAAGTACGCGCCGTCGGGGCTGCGGCGCCGCTTCCACAGCGGAAATCCGGCAGCGTGTACGCCGATCACGCCGTGCCGGTCGTCAGCGATGCGCCCGAAACGGGCCCGTTCGATGACCGCGGATGCTGCTGGTGGCACCACGGTCAGCACGGCGAGGTCGCTGCCCTCGTCCGCCCAGGTCACGGTCGCCGCAGCCGACCACTCTCCGGGCCGGTCGGCGTCGCACCGCACGACGACCCCGGTCGCGTCGGCGACCACATGGGCAGCCGTGAGGATCACATCGACGGAGATCCGATAACCGGAGCCACGCCGCCTGCCGCTGCCGTTTTCGGCAATGACCTCGGCGATCCGGTGCGGGTCGAGCCCGGGCCCATCGGCCGGGGAATCGGGCCTCACCGAGCGCTCAAGAGACTCAGCAGGCTCAGCGCTCATGGGGCAGCTCGACACCCGAGATCAGCGCGGGCCGGTCGGGTGCGTCGCCGCGTACCGGCTGAAGGGTGAGCATGACCCGCTGGGTGGCCACGTGCGCGGACCGCGCGGAATGGTGGACGTCGAACACCCAGAACCTCACCTTCGCTCCCGGCTCCCGGCTCCGTTCCACGCCCACGGTGAGTTCGAGTTCGAGCTTCTCCGCCTGGAACCGGAGCCCTTCGCCTTCCCCGTCCGCCATGGCCCGGCTCAGCTCGCTCCGCAACTGGGCGATCATGTCCGCCAGTTCCACCGCGTCGTCCACTCTCGGCCCTCTCCTCGCCCGACACCTACCGACCATGCGCCCGCCGAGCATACCGACGGATGGTCAACTGCACGGCGGGCGGACCGACTTCCGAACTCGCCGGCGCCTCAGGAGCGGATTTTCGGGGCGTAGCGCAGCAGAACGACATCGTCGATGGGGCGTGCTTCAAGGAGTTTCATACGGGCTGTGGAACCACCGGGATACTGCGCCGGGGCCAGGAACGTCGGCGCGGCGGCCTCGCCCACCAGGAGCGGCGCAACGACGAAGTGGAGTTCATCGGCCAGGTTCTGCGCCAGGAGCTGGGTGTGGATCGTCCCGCCGCCTTCCACCAGGAGCCTTTCCACCCCGCGCCGGCCGAGTTCGTCAAGGAGGAGGGGCCAGTCGAGAGCGGGGCCGGTACTGACGATGCCGGCGAGGGTGCCCAGGATGCGACGGACCCGGGACACCGCGCCGTCCACCGTGAAGACCAGCTTCTCGCCCCCGCAGTGCCAGAACGCGCCCCTCGCGTCCAACTCGGCTGACCCGGTGACCGTGACCTTGAGCGGATGCTCCGGCTTGCCCGACGCGATGCGCCGGGCACGCCGTTCGGCGCTCGTCACCAGCAGTCGCGGGTTGTCCCTGCGCAAGGTGGTGGCGCCGACCAGAATGGCGTCAGCCGCGGCTCGTTCACGGTCGACGCGGTCGAGGTCCCGGCGGTTGGAAAGCACGAGCCGCTCACGGGCGGTGTCATCCAGACGGCCGTCCACGGAGACAGCCGCCGACAGAAGTACGTACGGGCGAATGGCCATGGCCCGGGCGGTCAGAGCGCGCGCTGGTAGTCGGCCCACGCTATGTGTGATTCGTGGAGCCGCACGGTGAGCCCCGTCAGACCGCGGGCGCCGGGGCCCAGAGCGCCGTCATGTATGCGGGCGGCGAGACGGTCTGCGATGACCTTGGCCAGGAACTCCGTGGTGGTGTTGGTTCCGGCGAAGTCCGGGTCGTCGTCGAGGTTCTGGTAAGAGAGCGCTGCGACGATCCCGCGCACTTCCCTGGCGGCCAGGTCCATGTCGATGACCAGGTTGTCGGCGTCGAGCTCCGGACGCTGGAAGGCCGCGTCGACCAGATACGTCGCTCCGTGCAGGCGCTGCGCGGGACCGAAGACCTCGCCACGGAGGCTATGGGCGATCATGAGGTGATCGCGGACGGTAACGGTGAACATGACTTCTCCGGAAGGGTGTTGACAGCGGTGGCGGGGCAGGTGCAGCTCAGCATCAGCAAGGGCTGTATCGGATGCGGTGGCAGAGGCCGGGCAGCTTGCCCGTGGCGATCTCCGCCATGACTCGCGGGAGTTCGTCGAAATCAGACTCGCCAGTGATCAGCACATCGAAGAGCGGGTCCCGCAGGAAGTCGAGCGCCAGGCTGAGCCGATCGGCGGCCGTGTGCCGCCCGCGCCGTTCCGGCGGCACGGCGCCGACCTGGCTACTGCGCAGCAACAGGCGCCGGGAGTGGAAGAACTCCCCCAGCGGCAGGGTCACCGACCGGTCCCCGTACCAGCTCAGATCGACCACGGAGCCCTCGGGAGCGAGCAGTTCGAGGGAGCGACGGAGCCCGGCCTGAGTCGCGCTGGCATGAAAAACGACGTCGCAGTCATCTTTTGCCTGCGCTGGTTCGGCAAACGCAACGCCGAGCGCCGCGGCGATCTCCGCGCGGGCCGGATCGACGTCGACGAGCTGCACCCGGACTCCGGGGAACCGGGCCAGGAGCGCGGCCACGCAGCAACCGACCATGCCCGCGCCCACCACCGCGATCCGGTCACCGATCCGCGGTGGCGCGTCCCACAACGCGTTGAGCGCGGTCTCAACGATGCCGGCCAGCACTGCGCGCTCCGGCGGTACCGCGTCGGGCACCGGCGTGAGAGCTCCGGCCGGGACCCGGAAATGGGTCTGGTGCGGGTACAGGCTGAACACGGTCCGGCCCACCAGCTCCGTCGGCCCAGCCTCTACCCGCCCGACATTGAGGTACCCGTATTTGACGGGTCCGGGGAAGTTGCCCTCCTGGAAAGGGGCGCGCATGGCCGCGAACTGGCTGGTGGGGACCCTGCCATGGAATACCAGCGACTCCGTGCCACGGCTCACGGCTGAGAACAGAGTCCGAACTAGGGCCTCATCACCAGGCGGGCAGGCGGGCAGGCGGGCAGGCGGGCAGGCGGGCAGGCGGGCAGGCGGGCAGGCTCGAGGTCAGAATCTCACCCCGCCCTGGGGATATAACCCAAAAGGAGCGTATGTGGCTCGGCACAGATGGTCCTCTGCTAGCGAGGGGCCGCCTGCGGACCCTCCAACAACCTCCGGCATTCCTGCGATCCTAGACGATCAAGTTGCGGGCCCGGAGGGCGACTCAGAGCACATCGGCATGCAGGAGGAAGCGCACAAAGTGCGTCGTAGCGTCGCGCTGACTCTCTTGATCAGCGGTTGTAGGGGCCATACGGGCTCCAGCCGTGCAGGAAGGGTTCCGGGTCGCTGTGCCGGGGCTCGGGAATTTCGGGCAGACGAAGCGGTCGGGTGAGGGGATCGAGGGAACGTACGTACTTTGTCGCCCACACCAGCCACTCCTCGGCCGCGCTTCGCTCGGCACCGTCGGACAGGACCGCGGTTCTCGCGGAGGCGGCGGCCAGGTAGTCGGCGAGGCGTGCGGCCTGCCGCCATGCGCTTTCCTGCTGTTGCAGTGTTCTGACGCGGAATGCTTCGGCGTAATCGAGGCGGGCCTGACGCATTGCGGATTCCCACCGGTAGCGTTTGATCCGGGCGTGCTCCTCTTCCTCGGCCCGCTTCCGCTCAGCCGCCAGCCCTCGTAGGCCCATTTCCTGCGGGATTTCGGGCAGTTGGTCTTCCAAGGAGCGCTCTGTCGCATCCTTCCAAGTCGACTGGCGGTGAGAGATTCCTCCGTTCAGCGCGATGGCCAGGCGGTCGGAGGGCGTGCAGTCGTACGCGGGGATCTTGACCCAGGAGTACCGCTCGGCATCGGCCAGTTCCTTCGCCGTGGGAGTGTGCTCGACCCTGTCCTGCTCCTGCCCGAAGGAGACACCACACGGCTGCCCATGTGCCGTGACGGTGAACAGGTCGCCCCCGCCCAGACTCCGCGGATCTCCTCGACCAGATGGAGCGCGACCGCAAACGGTTCCTGCGTGAAATCCGCACCACCGCCCAGCTGGAACATCCGGGCATCCCTGCGGTCTACGGCACGGGCGTGGAAACCGGCGGCGACGGCGGCGCGCAGCTCTGGCTCGTCATGCAGTTGCTGCGCGGCTCAACCCTCGAAACGCTCCTCGACCACACGGATCAGACAGAGGCGACGACCGAGATCCCACCCGCCCCTTCCGCCGGCCTCTCCTGGCCACGGCCAAACCCCGGGAGCAGGCGGCCCCCCGAAGCCGCCTGACCGACGTCGAAGCAGCAGTCCTGCAGAAAACGTCCGGGTGCTCCTGGACAGCGACCAGCCCTCCCAGGCGATCCGCCTCCTCGAAGAAGGCGTGATCCGCACTGTCCACGACCCCTACCTGCAGCTCCGCTTGCGTCACCTCCTGGCCGCTGCACAGTTCTGCGGAGGCGAATACACGCGCGCCGCCGCACTGTTCGACCTAGTGGGGCGCGGGTACCGCAAGCATCTGCCGCCGAACGATCCCCTCGTCCTGGACTGCGCCTACCATGCTGGTCACGCCTATGCCGAAACCGGGAAGCCTGACTAAGCCCGGCCGCAGCTGCGGTTCTACGTCCAGAACACCGACAGATCACCCGCCTGCGCGGTTCCAGCTGATTGCCCGGTGCGTGCTGGCGCGCGGCAGCCGTCTCCGTGTGCTCCCGCCGGGGTGCGCTGTGACGGCTGTGTGCAGGCTCTGGATCAGAGGGGATTTCTCCGGAACGCGCGACTCTCCTAAAGGTAATGACGGAGGTCGGCTGGCCTTCTTGGTTCGTCCTGGTTCAGCGAGGTGAACCGGTCGACTCCGGGGCGGCTTTGAGGTGCTGGGTGAGCTGTTGGAGTGTGGTCCAGGAGTTCGGGTCGGTGCCGTCGCCCAGGGTGTAGTGGAGTGCGGGCCGGGCCGCGGGGCCGAGTTGGGCGGCGCGGGCGCCGGCCTGTGGGTGCTGGGCGTGTGTGCGGCCGATCTCGTTCACGGCGTCCGCGCCGAGGGTGAAGGAGAGGGGGATGGGCGGCGCTTCGAACCTGGGCGGGACGGTGAGGTCCCGGCGGGCGGTGCGGAGTGTGGTGAGCATGGAGGTCAGGCCGTGCTCGGTGGCGAGGGTCTCGGCCAGTGTGGCGATGGAGTCCAGGGGCGGGGTTTCGTCGGCTCCGTATCCGAGGGTGAGGATGATGTGTTCCTCGACGCCTGCCGTGGTGTGGGTGATGCGGGTGGTGGCGATGGCCGGACGGTCCGGGGTGCCGATGGTGGTCAGCCAGGTGGGGGCGGACTTCTGGGCGCGGGTGCGGGCCAGTTCGGTCAGCTGGCGTCGGGACCAGGGCAGGCAGATGGGTTCGGCGGTGGACCATCCGGCCGGTGAAGTGCCGGTGAGGGCCTGCCAGGCGGCTTCCAGAGCGCCGCCGAGCAGGAGGTGTTCATCGGCGGGGTGGGTGGTCTGCAGGGAGAGGCCCAGCTGGCGCGCGCCCGGAGCGTCGGGGGAGTCGGGGGCGGGCTGAGGCTTGAAGGCTTCCGCCAACCGAGGGTTTCCGTCCGCGGACTTCACTGGCGTGAAGTGGCCGTCCTGCCAGTGGAGTTGAGCGCCGGAGAGGCCGTCGTAGTACCCGCAGTCGGGGTCCTGGACGACCCAGCGGTTGGGGTGCCCGTGCAAGGCGGTGCGGGTGGGCAGGGTGAGCCTGGTGCCGGGTGGGGTGACGATCTGCAGGGCCAGGTCGCCTGCGGCGGCGGTCCGCAGGGCGTCGGCCAGCCAGCTGGTCATCGCCACGACGGGACGGTCCTGGATGACGACCGCAGCCTTGTCGGTGAGGACGTCGACCGCGGGGGGTGCCGAGTCCGGTGCCGGTGTGGCGGTGGCGGTTTCGGGGGTGAGCGGGACGACGTCGGTGTGGGCCGCGTCCGGTGGCCAGACCGTGCCGCCGAGCACGGCGGCCAGGCGTCCGGCGAACGAGCCGGCGAGCCGCTCGCCCTCCTCGACGGCGGTGGAGGCCCGGGCCTCGGTCCACCAGAACGAACCGTCGGTGGCGGGGACTTCGGCTCCGAGTAGGCGCTGCACCTCGCCGGGGACCTGGACCAGGAGGGGCGATTCGACGGAGACGAGCGGACGGCCGTTCGGAGCGCAGAGCTGCACGACGGCTCCCTCGTGCACACTGCTGACGCCCAGATCGGGACCGCCCGCGAAGAGCCCGGCGAGCAGGGTGTTGATGTCGGGCATCTTGGGGGTGAGGGCGATGACGTCCTTGGTCACGGTCGCTGGGTCTCCGTGTCGGTCTCTTCGGCCTCGTCGGTCTCTGCGGCGAGGGCGGTCTGGATGAGCTGGTGGCGCCGTCCGCGGCGGATGAGGGTGCCGCGGCCGGGGAGTTGGGCGGAGGCGTAGAGGCCGGGGAAGAGTTGGCCCTCGGTGCGGTCGCCGGTCATGAGGAGGGCGGTGGTGCCGGTTTCACGCAGGGTGGTGAGGAAGGGCTCGTACAGGGCGCGGGAGGATCCTGCGACGCGGCGGGTGATGACGAAGTGCAGGCCGATGTCCTGGGCGGAGGAGATGTAGGGCAGGAAGGGGGCCAAGGGCTGTTGGCCAGCGGTGGTGAGGATGTCGTAGTCGTCGACGAGGATGACGATGCGGGGGCCGGTGAAGGTGGGCCCGTCGGTGATCGTGTCCGGGTCGGCGGTCTCGGGGAGGCGCTTTTCGAGTTCGCCCGCGATGCCGGTGGCGAGGGCGGCGGCGAGTTTGGCGTTGTGGGCGTAGCCGCCGCGGTAGGGCTCGGGGACGGTGCCGCGCAGGCCGCGGCGCGGGTCGAAGACGCCGAAGACGAGGTCCTTGTCGCCGTGGCGGTCGATGAGCTGCCGGGTGATCAGTTTGAGCAGGTTGGTCTTGCCGCATTCGTTGTCGCCCAGGATCAGCAGGTGCTGGTCGCCTCCGAACAGGTCGAGGTGGGCCGGGGCGAGGGCGTCCTGGTCGACGCCGAGCGGGATGCGCGCGGGCTCGGCGGTGGGTGAGGGCAGTTTCGCGGCGGGCAGGGCGGTGGGCAACACCCGTACGGGGGAGGCGAGTTCGCCGTGCCAGCTGGCTCGTACCGTCCGCGCGGCGCTTTCCAGGGCGGGGCCGAGGTCGCCGGTGGTGCGGTGCTGGTCGATACGGGGGAGCGCCGCCTGGGCGAAGAGTTTCGCGTCGGTCAGGACGCGGCCGGGGGTGTCGGCGGAGAGCGTCTCGGAGAGCTTGCGGTCGATGCTGGAGTCGGAGGGGTCGTTGAGGCGTAGTTCGACGCGGGTGCCGAACATGGACTGGGTGGCGATGCGTACGTCGTTCCAGCGCAGCATGCCCGCCACGATGTGGATGCCGTAGCCGCTGCCGCGCTTGAGGAGGTCGGCGACGGTGTCGTCGAGGTCGGCGAACTCGTCGCGCAGGGCGCCGAATCCGTCGATGAGGAGCACGATGTCGGTCGAGCCCAGCTCCGGCAGCTTGCCCTGGTCGCGCAGGGCGCGGAGCTGGTCGACGGAGTCGATCCCGTACTCGCGGAAGAGCTCTTCGCGCAGGGCGAGTTGGGCGCGGACCTCGGCCACGGTGCGGGCCGCGCGTTCGTGGTCGGCGCGTCCGGCGATGCCGCCGACGTGTGGAAGACCGGCGAGCGCCGAGAGTCCGCCGCCGACGAGGTCAAGGCCGTACACGGCGACGTCGGCGGGAGTGTGGGTGAGGGCCAGGGAGAGGGCGAGGGTGCGCAGCAGGGTGGTCTTGCCGGACTGCGGGCCGCCGATGACGGCGGTGTGCCCGCCGGCGACGGTCAGGTCGAGGAACCAGGGCTCCTGCCACTGCTTGGCGGGGTCGTCGAGGACGCCCAGCGGTACGCGCATCGCGTTGCCGCGCTGGGCCAGGTGCAGCCCGTACTCGGAGGCCTGGATGGGCCCGGCGGCCTGGTCGAGGGTGAGCGCGTCGGGCAGCGGGGGCAGCCAGATGCGGCGCACCGGGGGAGCGGCGGTGCACAGCTGGTCGACCATGGTGGTCAGGACGGTCGGGCCGGTCTCGCGCTCGCGCATGCCGGGTTCCTCCGGCGTCCCCGTCTGGGGGTCGTGCCCTGCGTTGAAGGTGGGGTAGGGCCAGGTGAGGGGTTCTTCCTCGGTCTGGTCGGTCAGGGCCGGGCCTCGGTGGGCGCCGGAGACGTAGCCCGCCTTGAAGCGTTCGTACGTCGATGTGTCGACCTTGAGATAGCCGAAGCCCGGTAGCGGGGGCAGTTGGAAGGCGTCGGTGGTGTCCAGGACGGTGCGGGACTCGTCGGCGGAGAAGGTGCGCAGGCCGAGCCGGTAGGAGAGGTAGGTCTCCAGGCCCTTGAGCTTGCCGGATTCGATGCGCTGGCTGGACAGCAGCAGGTGCACGCCGATGGAGCGGCCGATGCGGCCGATGGAGAGGAACAGGTCGATGAAGTCGGGCTTGGCGGTGAGGAGTTCGCCGAATTCGTCGATGACGACGAACAGGTGGGGCAGCGCCTCCAGGCCGAGTTCGGGCTGCTGGGTGCGCAGGGCGGCGTAGTGGCCGATGTCGGCGACGTTCCCGGCGTCCTTGAGGACCTGCTGGCGGCGTTTGACCTCGCCGGCCAGGCTGGTGTGGACGCGCTCGACGAGTCCGGCCTGGTTCTCCAGGTTGGTGATGACCCCGGCGACGTGCGGGAGTTCGGTGAAGGGGGCGAAGGTGGCGCCGCCCTTGTAGTCGACCAGGACGAGCGCCAGGTCTTCGGGGGAGTGGGTGGCGGTCAGGGCCAGGACAAGGGTGCGCAGGAGTTCGCTCTTGCCGGAGCCGGTTGCGCCGACGCACAGTCCGTGCGGGCCCATGCCCAGCTCGGAGGACTCCTTGAGGTCCAACAGGACTGGCTCGTGGCGGTCGTTGAGACCGATGGGTACGCGCAGGAAGTCGCGTTCGCCGCGTGGCGCCCACAGTCGCTCGAGGTCGAGGGCGGCGGGGTCGTCGATGCCCAGGAGGGTGGGGAAGTCGACGGGCCCGGAGATCGGGGTGCCCTCGGTGGCGGACTCGGCCGACAGGCGCAGCGGGGCGAGCATACGGGCCAGGCCCTCGGCGCCCGCGATGCTCATCGCGTCCGCGGTGCCGTGCCCGGGCTGCGCGTCGGGAGCACGCAGGTCTTCGACACTTACCTGGTCGCCGTCGACGGTGAGCCGGACGCTCACCTGGTCGGGTTCGTGGACCTGCTGTTCGAGCAGGTGGAGCACGGTCACACCCATACCGGTGAGGTCAACGGCCGTGTCCGGACGGGGGAGTTCGGTGGCGTTGCTTCCGTGGCAGTCGCTGACGACGAGGAGCCGGTCGTTCATCCGCAGGGCGTTCTTGTCGGACAGGCCGCGGCGGACTTCGGCGGCGTAGGAGGAGCGGCGGCGCAGGTCCGGGGCGCACTGCCGGGCGAGCGCGGCCAGGTCCGGCGCGATCCGCCGTGCGGCGACCGGTCCGTCGTCCTGTTGGGGGTCGAGGATGTGGGGCAGCCACTTGGCCCACTCCCACTCGTCCAGGCGTTCGCCGGGCACGCCGAGCGCGATGGCGACATCGTCGGGGGCGTGCGTCACGGCGGCCTGGATCAGTAGAGCCCGGGCCGCCCGGAGTACGTCCTCGCGCTCGCCGATGATGCTGACGTTGCCCGCGCGGTCAAGCGGCGCCATGAGGGGGAAGTCGGTCGCGGTGGTGAACCGGTGCTGCAGGGCCCGTGCTTCGTTCAGCATGAACGGGTCGGGCGGGGTCAGTACGCCGCTGCCCGAGTTCTGCCCGATGGCGAGAGTCTGGACGGGTACGTCGCCGGTGCCGAGCCGCACGCGCAGGAAGTCCGCGTCGAGGCGGCGCCGCTCCCACAGCCGGGCCGGGTCGCGCACCAGGTCGTACAGCGCTGTCGGAGGCGGATTGAGGACCCGTGCCTGTTGCCGCAACTCCCGCTCGACGGCGCTCAGTTCCTCGCGCTGTTCCTCGACGTACTCGAGATAGCGCTCGCGCTGGGTACGCCGGGTGCGCTGGGCTTTGCCGCGCTGGGACAGGAAGAGGGCGACCGCGCCGAGCAGGGCGAAGACGAGGACGATGGCGCCGACGGCGGCGAACTGGCTGTTGCGGATGACGGTCATCATCACGACCGAGCCCATGACGCCGGCCATGGGGAGCAGTGCGGTGGCGGCGTTGCCCATCTTGCCCTCGGGCAGGTTGGGCGGCGGCTCGATGGTGCGCTCCGGGGCGGCCGAGAGGGGCCGGGTGGAGCGGGCGGGGCGGTGGATCAGGCGGTGGGTCATCGCACCCGCACCGCCCGCCCCATCGCCTCGGCGGCCAGCTGGACGGCGGCGTCGCGGGAGTTCTGGCCGAGCATGCCGGTGTGGATGGGGCCTCCTTGGGCCAGATGACGGTCGTAGGGGAGGGGCACCACGGCGACCCCGGTCTCGCGCAGGTGCGCGGCGGCCGTCTTCAGGTCGAGCGTCGTGTCGGGGGAGTTGGCGGAGAGGGCGACCACGGTGGTGGCCAGGGCCGAGTGCGGCAGCTGGGCCAGCCAGTCCAGGACGACGCGCGTGCCGCCGACGCCTTCGGCGGTCATCGGGGCGACGACCACGCGGGCGTGGGCGGTGTCCATCGCGGTGCGGGCCACCTCGCCGGGCAGCGTCTCGCAGTCGACCACGGTGACGGCGAAGTAGCGGCGCAGGGCGAGGGTGACGGTGCGGTAGGTGGGTACGTCGAGCGGGGCGCCGACCCTGCCTTGGCTCGCGGGCAGCAGCCAGCCGCCGTCGGTGACCGGCACCAGGTAGCCGGTGACGTCGGTGAGCTGCATGGCCGGGCTGAGGATGGGAGCCAAATCCGCGCAGGCCCAGCGCACGGACTCGGCGCCGAGGCGTACCGGCAGGGTGCCGAGCGCGGCGTCGGCCTCCAGGGCGAGGACGGGATCGTGCCGGAAATGGTTGAACGTCCGTGCCAGGAGCGCGGAGACGGTGGACTTGCCCACTCCGCCCCGGATGGAAGTCACCGCGATCACGCGCCCCGTGGTGACCGGCTGCTGCACCTCACGGGCGAGCCGGGTCTGCTCGGCGACCTCCTGGCCGGCAGAGGCGGTGAGCTTGCGCAGCGAGCGTCCGGTGCGGCGGACCGCGGAGTCGCCGTGCTGCGGGCTGCCGAGAGCGCGGGCCAGGCGCGGATCGACGGTCGGCACGGACTCCGGGGTGGGCAGCGGAAGGCGGGGATCACGGGCGCTGCTGCGTACGGGACGGCCGGGAGCCGTCGGCTGAGGAACCGGCCGTGGATCCACGGGGGCCTCACTCTCCGCGCTGCGGAGCACGGCGGTCGGCTCGACCGCAGGGCCGGTGGTGCCCGCGCCCAGATCCCTCAGTACGTTCCGCTGCCAGTCGTCTTCCTGAGCCATGCCGCACCCCTACGCGAAGGTGTCGAGCAGTCGCCCGTACACACCGAACACCCCGATGACGAGCGGCAGCAGCGCGATCACGCCGACCGACTCCAGTACGTCACCGAAGCGGCGAAGCCGCACCCGCACATGCTCGGCGGGCTGCACCGCAAGCACCACGAGAGGAACCACTGCGAGCCCGCCCAGCAGGGCCAGCGGCCCACCGCCGCCCGACCGCTCAAGCCACACGCCGACCAACGCGACCACGACGACCGCGGCCGCGGCGAACAACGCGACCACCTCGGCGACCAGCGGGAAGGCCCGCGCCCGCAGCGCGAGCACCACCGCGGTGACCACGGCGAGGAGCACGGTCCACACGGTTGGCGCCTTGAGCACCATCACGCCGGCGGCAGCCGCCGAGAGGGCCAACGCAGCGGTGGCGACGGCCAGTCCACGATGGGTGGCCGTCAGCGCGGTGCCCACACGATACCGACTCACGGAAGCCCCGCCCGAACGCCGGTCGTCGAGCCCCGAAAGACCGGACGCCATCAGCGCGAGCCGGGGCAACACCCCGAGCACGACGACGGATACGAGGACGAGCAGAGCCCCCATCCGGGCCTGCTCGGCCGCGGTCCGCGCCCCGTCCTGCAGCGCGACGGACGCTTCCCACAACACCAGACAGCCGAGGGTGGCCCCGGCCCCGATCAACCCGCCCCGCCCCAACGGGGAGAACCACCCCAGGAAGAGCAACACCAGCACGGCGGCCAAGGCCACCCCGGCCAGCCGCACGGCACCGGACCAGCCATGGGCATCGGCCAACGTCCAGGCCCCGAGCGCCCCCAGGGCTCCGGCGGTGACAATCAGCGTGGCAGAGAGCCCGTGCCGCTTCATGCGCCCCAGCACGATGCCGGTGATGCCGGCCAGAGTTGCCACACCCACCAGGGCGTTGCCCACGTCTCCCAGGGCGAACTCGCCGCGTGCCAACACCCCGGCGACAAGAGCCCAGAGGACGGTGGCAAGCCCGGCGACCGCCCGCCGGGCCGCGGGCCGCCACCGCCAGGCCCGCACATCCAGATCGTCGGCGGCCTCATCGGTGACGTCATGCACGACGGGCGCGGAGGGCGCGTCGTCGGCCCGCACCAGCCGCAGCACGGCGCCGTCCGCTATCCCGGCGGACTCGAGGGTGCTGTCGTGCGCCAGGGCCGAACCGTCCGCGGTGACGAGATACCGCAGCATGGGCCGGCCGGCGGCCTGGTCATCGAGGAGCCGCAACACTTCAGGGAGCAGCAGCCCGACCGGCTCCTGGGAGGGAAGGACAAGGTCCACCCGCCGCCGCTCTCCGACCAGGGTGACCCGGCTCAAGGCCGTACGACTCGTACCGCTCGTGCGGCTCAACGGCCCCGCAGATATCACGCGTTCGAACCTATCATCGAGAAGAAGGGGGGCTGGAGGACGAAGGGGAGGGCGAGGAACCCGGTGCCGACGGCGAGGACGAGGGAACGGAGGAGCTGTAGGGACTCTTCCCGATAAGCCGATGCGAAATGAACGACCACCCCACACACCCGGCACACAACACGGCCCCGATCACCACCCCGGCGAACACTTTCCCCAACCGCTCATCGATGGTCCGCCGTTGCCGCTGCCCACCGAACAACAACGCATCACGCAGACGCCGACGCCGAACCGACACCGACTCCAGCAACTGGCTGTCGTAATCTTGGGCTGCCACCGTTATCCGCTTCTTCTTCCAGATCGCTATCGCGCGAATTATGGGAACACGGTTCCCGGGCGCTCACTCGTCACCGTGCTCAGGTGTCGAATTCTCCTACCCAGCTGCGCTGCAGGAGGGCCTTAGGTAGGTATTCGGACTCTACTTCGATCGGCATGTCGGCATCAAAGGCCATGCATGCGATTGCCAGGGGGCCGAGAGCGACCAGACCCTCGCTGCTCTTGGATCGAGTCTCGTCTTCGGACCAGAATTCCTTGTGCCAGGTGAGAGCTTTGGCGAGTGCCTCATTAAACGGTTCTGGATCTTGCCTCTGGTATCGATGGAAAATCTCCAAAGGCGGGTAGAGGACTTTAAGCATGAGTTCAGCGCTGGCGATATGGGGGGCTGCAGGGTCTGTGCCATTGATGGCCGTGACCAAGGTGTCCCAGGTTTCCTGGCGTCCAAACCAGGCATTCTGCAACGTTTCCACCCACGCGTAGATGTACTCGTCGAACTCCATGCCTGAAGCACGCAGGAACGAGACGGGCACACGGGCCAATTGGTCGAGGCGCTCGTTCTCGCGGCAGATTACCGCCAGATAATACGCGGTGAGCCAGTTTCCGGCGTGCAGATACTCCTGGGGCCCGGTCGCGGGGAGATTCTTTACCTCGCCGTGGCTCCCGACGCGGCAGGGGACGGGTCCATCGGTCGCCACGCCCGAGATGAACAGGCTTGATCCGACCTGCATGGCAGTGACCCAGGCCTCCCATGTCGGGAATTCCTTAACCGTGGGATCGGTCAGGCAAGACCACTTGGCGACCGTGAGTGCAAGATCCAGAGCGTCGAAGCGGTCAAACTCTGAAGTCTCAATCTCGGAGAGCGCGTCTTCAGCGCTCTTGACGATCGGTTCCATGGCTTCAACGGCGTTGTCCACGGGGAAGTTGTGGCGAGGAATGCTGCTGGCCATGTGCCCCCCTTTCTCAGTAGATCTTCAAATGTTCCATTACGGAGCCATCGTAGCGTGAGTCCTTAGGCTCGTTGGCCTTCACCAGGACGTACTTCAATTTTCCAGCCTTGAGAGCGTCTCGGAACTCCCGCGCAAGCTCAGCATCGCGGCCGCCGCGCTTCGTCATCTCGGCCATGATGGTCCTGAGATAGTGTCGTGTCCCCTGCTTGACCCTCATGCCTGCCGCTCCGCCGTTGTCGCCGACGCTAGGCTTATTGGGGTCCTCGGGGTCGGCGCGTCCTTGACGCCAGTCAAGGTCGTTGCCTGGCGCCTTATCCTCGACGATCAGGATCTCATCGTCCTTGAGTCTGTACGCTCCGTCGAACATGTTGGCCCCATTGGGTGTCTTCGGGAGCTCAATTGTCTCGACGATTTCAAATTCGCGCGGGATCACATGGAGCTGGGAGGCTTGCTCGCCGAACTTCTCAGAGATCTTACTGTTAGGTGGTACGTCACCAAGTTGTTGGGTGTAGGCATCTTGAGCCGCAGTGAGATCTCTATGGTTCGAGACAGATGGCGTTTCCTCATACGCCTTCTGTGCATTCATGAGGTCCCTGTATGCCTCACGGTTTGCTGCCGCGGTGTCGAGATCCGGCAGGACGCCCTGGGGAGCGGTGTCTCGTGCGAGCGGCTTTGATCCGAACCGGGTTTCGGAGGGACCGTTCGGCAAGTTGTGTTTAGCGACCCACTGTCCCTGGGCGTTCTTCGCGAGCTGAGGAAGCTCGGCGCCGTCTACCAGGCCAATGTTGGGCCTGCGGCGACCGATGGAGTCGTAGTGCTTCTTGAACCACGCGGGATCTTCGTTGGCCTTCCGAACGTGCTCGTCTTGTATCGCCTTCAGCTCAGCGGAAGTCAACTCCCGCTTCGGCGGATTGCTGGGATTGTCGGCACCTGAGCCATGGTCCCCGGCCTGCGCGGGTGTGTCCCCGCCTGCTCGCCCGTTGTGCCCAAGCCCCCCTCCAGGATTCTGAGGACTGTGTGACCCTCCGGTGCGAGTGTCGGTGGAACTGCCGTAGTGATCGTGGCTGGCGGAGGAGCCCCCCGCCGGCTCGTGGGAATGACCGCTGCTGCCGGACACACCACCCGCGCCGTGTGGCGCGTCGCCACCGCCGCCATTTGCTGGTGCATCATGACTGGCTTGCGGGGGCAGGTTCTCGCCCACAGCAGCTGTTCCTTCGGGCGCTCGGGCGCCAGCGCCCACGAGAGCGGGTTCGCGCTGGGGCGGCGCTTGCTTAGCGATTGCCCGTTCGTCGGCGGATTTCTCGCGCGGGGCCGTGTCATGGATCGGGTTGCCCTCGGCGTCCACCCGGATGAACTCGCCGTCCTCGACGCGGACCCTGGAGCCGTCGAACTCGAGGTCGCTGTGTACGCGCTGCAGCTCGGGCGTGGAGTCGGTGCCGGTGCGGACGCGGGCGGTGAGGTCGGCGACGCTGGGCAGTTTACTGAAGGCCTTGCCGCCCACCGTGAGCCCGGCGGAAAGCGGGTCGGCGTAGGTGCCGATCTTTGCTCCCACTCCGGCGGCCTTGGCCGCCGCCCCGCCCTTGCCGCCCTTGGCGATGGCACCCAGGGGGCCGGCGCCCAGTGTGAGGATGTTGAAGGTGGTCGTCCCCGCGGCCTGGACCGGGTGCTCTTCCCACTGGTCCCAGGCGACCATGGACTTGGCGAACTCACGGGCGGCCGTCTTCTGCCGCTTCTCCGTCGCGCTCTCCTCGTCCGGACCGATCGTGTGGTCCAGGGCCCAGTCGACCGGAGTCATCGTGTACTGGCCGATGCCGCTGACGACGTCGGCGAGACCGCTCCAGGCGTCCTTGGCCGAGCCGCCGATGCCGACCAGGTGGCCCAGGCCTTCAAGTACTGCACCGCCGCCGCCGACGATGAAGCCGTCCCAGACGTAGTGCTTGACGTGCCGGTGGATCTCCCACGCGTGGATGGACTCGCTGACGTGGCTGCCCCAGGGTAGCTCCTTGGCCTGCTTGAGGGCGTCGGCGTCGTAGCCGTACATGACGGTCTTCTTCGTCGCCTTGTGACTGCCGTCGTCCTCGATGAACTTCGGGCCGCCGACGATCGCCGAGATCTTGGTTGCGGCGCGACGCTCGGCCGCCTCGAAGGCGGTCTTGGTGACCACGACGTCGTCCACGAGCTCGTTGTTACGGTCGGTCTTGTCGCCGTCGTAGTGCCAGTCGTCGTCGCCCTCGACACTCTCGACGAACGCGATGGCGTCCGCCTTCAGCTGCTCCAGCCGCTTGGCGAGTGGGCGCGCCTCGCTGGAGAAGGTATCCAGAGCGTCGGCCACCGTCTCCAGATCGGCGGCGAAGGTGTCGGCCCTGTCCATCACCGGCTGGGTGCTGGCGAACAGATCGTCGGCCTCCGGCGCGGTGTAGTACGCCCCCAGCATCTGAAAGCGGGAGTGCACATCGGCCCCGCCGTTACGGATGCCGATGGCATCGCTGCGCAGTCCGGAGACGTCCTTGTCCAGCTGCTCGAAGTCACCGATGAACTGCGGTATGCCCCCAGGCTCGATCATCTTCACTTGTCGGCGCCCTTCTTGCGGGCGTCGGCGAGGATCGCCTTCATGTCAGGAGCCTTCTCCGCATTGCGCTGCGCGGTCTCGGCCTGCTCCAGGTCCCCGGCCACATAGTGGTTGGTCGCCTTGATCGCTCCGTTCACCGACTTCGCGGCCCGTGCACCGAGGAAGAGCACATCACCTGCGGTCTTGTCCACGAACAGCGCCAGTGCCACGCCGATTGGACCGTCGGGCACGTCTCCGCAGTACCCCGAGCTGATCGTGCCGGCCGAGGCGGCCGCACTCTTGACGTCGGTCCCATACGCTTTGACGTCCTTGGCCACGTCGTCCATCGCCAGCCCCACCAGCGACGTCACCGAGTCCACCCCGGACGGCGAAATGTCCCACGCAGGCATGCCAAACCCCCTACTGATCCCCGTAATTCAGCCCTGCTGCTCCGTGCGTGCTACCGGCCTGTCAGCCGATGTTGTCCACCGCGGCCCGTGCCCGCGCCAGCGTCGACTGGGCGGTGCCGTCGTTCTGCTCCAGCGTCGTGCGCACGAGGCGGATGATCTCCCGTACCTCGTTGGCCGCCTTGTTCCAGCGGACTTCCTTGCCGTGGTAGTCGTCTGACACGCCGTCGGCCTGGTAGTCGGCCATCGCGGCCTTCACCGCGCGGTCGCGGTCGCCGAGCACCCGCTCCAGCTGGCCGATGATGATCTGCAGGCCGCCCTGCACGTCGGACGAGGCGCCGGTGTCGTAGGAGCGGCGGTCCTGGTTTCCAGCCATGGCGAAGTTCCCCCTGCGTACGAGAAGTCTGGTGTGTGGGTTGAGCGGACGGATCAGCCGGAGAAGCGTGCGCCGTCGAAGTTCGCCGCGCCCATGTTCTGGTGGGCGTTGTCGGACTGCTCCTGGTCACCGGAGCCGAACGCGGTGTCCATGCCCGCCTGGCCGCCCAGGATCGAGGACAGCGCCCCGTTCAGATCCGAAGTGATCTCGTCCGCACGCAACTTGAACGAGTCGAAGGTCGCCTTGCCCGCCCCGTTGAACTTGCCCTCCAGCGGCTCGGCCGCCTGGACCAGCAGGCTGATCAGCGTCCCGAGATCGTCACTGGACCCCACGGTGTTCTTCCCCAGCACCGCGAGCGTCGTGTCTCCCATGTCGAACTTCATGACCCCACCCCGAATTGTGTTGTACGCGGCGGCAGTTCCTCATTACAGAAACCACATGCGTCACTCACGCCACGTAGCTTATCGAACATCCTCTCCCATGGGGAGTTGCAGGCGCAACGTGGTTGAGGGGCAGGTGGCGTGATCTGCGCCATGGCGGGTGGCCTGCGGGCAGGAGGCGCACCATCGGGAGGCGTGGTGCCCGCTGGCTACTGGAGCGCGCTGTGCAGCGGCCTAGCTCCTGTGGCGTTGCCGTTGGGTGGATGCTGCCGTTCGGTGCAGGACCAGGGCGGTGCTATCGCCAATGGCTGCGTAACCCGTGGGCCGTGGCCGAATCTGCGCATCTTGCGGGCGCCTAGTGCCGGCGCAGTGCGGGCTGATCAAGAGTGCGGCCGGAATCGCGACTCACTTCGGGCACGGTCGAGGGCCCGGCCCTGGGCCCGTTGTACGTCCGGCGTCCTTGATGGCAGCACGCCGCTCAATGAGAGCGCCAGCTCGCCGCCGTATCTCCCATCCGCAAAGTGTGCAGCCGATAGGCAAGTTGAGCTGACGCCTCGACATCTCCCCGATCGGCCCGGCGAACGAAAGACCCCAGAGTGTGCAGGTCCCGGATCGCGACGAGCGTGGCGGCGCCCGGCCACTGGCGGAGGTCGTAGCCGTACGCGGTCGAGAACGCCTGGAGTTCAATAGCTGTGCGGCCGAAGCGCACCCCCTGGAAGGTGTTCGCGAGGTCGAGCTCGCGCGGCCCGTAGGCCACCTCGTCCCAGTCGCCGAGGCGCACCAGTGAGCCCTTGTCGTCCCACAGGGTGTTGCCGGGGTAGGCGTCCCCATGGATCAGGCCGTGGCCCAGCGGGAAGTCCAGTTCGGCGTACGTCGCCAGCAGTGTCTCGGCGCGGTCCAGCAGCCAGGCCCGGTCGTCCGGGGAGAGCGATGTGCTGGCGCGGACCGTGGTCCGCAGGGAGGACAGCGGCTCGTACGTCGGCAGTGCGCAGGGCGGTGGCGGGAGGTCGTGCACTCGGCGGAGGATCGCCGCCAGGTGTTCGGGGTGTGGAGCCGGGGTGTCGTCCGGCTGTGGGTAGTGGTTCCAGAAGCTGACCGTGTAGGCGTGCACGGTGACGGGCTGCGGGACGTCGAGAGGCTGTGTGACCGGGATGTCGTGGTCGTCCAACCAGTGGGTCAGAGTCACGGCTCGGGTTATGTGTTCGTGCTGGTCGGCGCGGCTGACTCGCACGATCGCCTCGGCGGCGGGCAGGGCATAGGCGGAGGTGGCGTGGGCCCGTACAGGGGTAAGGCCTCGTGTGGGCAGGTTCAGCGTTGCGCAGGCCTGCCGGGCGGCATCTTCGGGGGCGAGAGATGTCGTGGTCATCGCCCCGACGGTGGCGCGGTTTCTCCGTCGATGACTTGGTAGCCGCGGATCAGGTCGGCGAGTTCGCCTGCTGCTCGGCTGTGCTTCAGCTCGGGGCGGCGTACGAGGGCGCCGAGTCGCTCCATCCCGTTGCCGAGTTGGCGAATGCGCATCTCGGGCGGCAAGTTCAGGACGTGGTCCAGTGCGGTCACGGCTTCGTCCAGGTCGCCTTGGTGGATGCCGATAGTGATCAGGTCCAGCTGGGCCAGGGCTTCGTCGCCGTACGAACGCTCCTCCTGCGGCCCATGCGGTAGGCCTCTATGGCTGTCGCGGCGTGGTGCCGGGCCTGTTGGTGTTGTCCGAGCAGTGTGTACGTGCCGCCGAGGTAGTAGTCCTGCTTGGCTCGCGGGAAGGTCAGGAAGCCGCCGAACTGTCCGAGGTCGTCGTCGAGCGGAGGCTCGTCCATGGCGCGCTGCATGCGGTCGAGGGCGGTTCGGGCGCGTTCGTGGTCGCCGATGCGTGCCGCGGTGCGGGCCTCGATGGCGGCTACGCGGACGCGTGATTCCCCTGGCGGGGCGAGCGCTGCGGCCTGAACTGGCGCTGACCAGCCTTTTCGCGCATGCCAGGTGTGTCCGGAAACTAGTTGAAGTACTTCGTCGCAGAGCCAGTTGCCCCCGATCAACGCCAGCATCAGCTCGGGCGAGGCCTCCGCCTACGCGCGGCTGTTGCCCCGCGGGATCGCGCCGATGACAGCCCGCGGCATGAAGAGCGCGGACCAGGCAGAGGCGTTGCTCCTCACCATCTGGTGCGGGCCACACGGCAAGCCACTCTGCCTGGCCTGCCGCGCGGACGAGAGCGCCCCGAACACATAGCCGTGCCGGAGCGGGCGACGGCAGGGCAGCTCTTGGCCATGAGGTCGATCGCTGGCGCGATGGCGCACCACATAGGCCTGAACTAGCCAATCCCAGCTACCCAGGGCACTGGATGCACACCTCCGCTTCACGAATACTGCACCGTTTGTCCGTGGAGCCTGAGGACCGCAGGCAAGGAAGGCGGGATTCCGGGAAGAGGGCCTTTCCGGCCACGAGCTCTGTTGCGCTCAACTAAGCGGCCCCATAGGTATAGACCGAGCCTTACAGTGCTTTCGATCAGCGAGCCGGTACCGAGCCTGACCTCAGAGGCATCGTCCCGCTTGATCGCCGAGGGGGGACCGAACAGTCACTGTTCGACCGTGGGCTGGCACTTCTCGACTCCACCTGTAGAAGGGTTCGTCTGTCATGCCCAGATCCATAGCCGCCCTACGTGCGGCTGTCTCCAGCACGGTTTTGGCTGCGGCTGTTCTGGCCGCGCCGCAGGCTGTCGCTGCCGATAAGCCGGAGCTGCGAATCGCGAACGACGCAACTGCCTCAGCCCAGGCGTTCGCCAAGGACAACACGGAGGCTGTTGCCGCCGCGGCAACGGTGTGCGGATCGGGGTACGTGTTCAGGAACGCGGTGGCCCTGCCCGACAGCACGCGCCTCGGGACCCTGTTCGTCTACGAGAACGGAGGCAAGGGCTGCGCGATTTTCGACAACAACACTGGTGAATCGGAGTACATGTACCTCAAGATTTGCAAGGTCGGCGGTACGGGGTGCGACACCGACCGGGCAACTTCAGCCAGTATGCGGGACCCGTCTACGTCAGCAGCTTTGCCTGCGCACCGGTGACCGCCAAGATGGGGTCGAGCGCCACGAGCCTCTACATCAACTACAAGAACGACAGGCTCTTCCCCTGTGGCTAATACAGCAGCCGGCCGCAGCCGGACAGTGATCGGTGCTCTGCTCCTCTCATCGCTCGTGACGCTTGCCCTGACCGGATGCGGAACGCAGACCGGCCCGAGCGCGAGAGACGAAGCCAGCCCCGAGACATCAGCCGCTACCAAGCAGTCCGCAACCCCCTCTCCCGAGAGGGAACCCAGCGACGGGACCACGCTCGGCCAGGACGAAAAGCTCGTACAGGAGAAGCTGAAGGAGCGGGCGAGGAACGCGGCGACCGGTGACCCGGTCGGCCCGAAGAACACCAAAATTCCCCGGCCTCAGGACTACGGCTTTGGCGCGGCAGTAGCCACAGCACAGGACGGAGAGGTCATCGCCTACGCCCCGCGGTTGGACGGTGGCCAAGTCGTCGTGCCCCTCACCATCGAGAACCTGGGGTCACAGCGTGCGGCTTATACCGTCAAGGTCATCGCTGAGGGCAAGGGTGCTTCGTCAGACGTGATCGTGACGGTGAAGGCGCCCTATGTCTTCCCGCACACGACATGGCCTACGCAAGCAGATGTCACTGCTGCCGGAACAGAGCACGTCAAGGATCTCAAGGTCACTTTGAAGGTGACCAAGAAGAACCTCGTGTGACACGTAACGCGCAACTGGCCACGCGGCCTTGTGCATGGCATCCGCGCCGTACAGGACCGCGCGTGTGCCTGCGGCATGGCCTTGTCCGGCCTCGCCAACGGGTGACCCAGAGCCCTCCTGGCCGTCCAGCCGGCGAGCGCGAAGCTTTACGCCTCGCCCCATTTCCAGCGAAGACCAGGCTCGATCGGGCGCGCTGAGCGTGTCCCCTCTGCCCGTACACCCGCGGGTACGGGCACACGTCCGTGGATCCGTCGAGTCCCTCGCCACGACTGATGACAGGAAACCCATGGCCGACGAGCTGGTCCAGCGTGCCCAGAAGTTCATCAACACGACGTATAGCAACGGCGCAACGCTCGGCATATCCAAGCTCGAGGAGAACGGGCAGACCGGCTGGCCGGTCATGTACGCCCTCACCCGAGCCCTTCAGTACGAGATGGGCATCACCTCCCTGTCGGACGCGTTCGGCCCGACCACGCTGGCGACCATCGGCGAGAAGTACGGCAAGCTCGACGAGACGACCATCCCGTCGGCGAACTTCTGCCGGATCATCCAGTCCGCCCTGTACTGCAAGGGGTACGACGGCGGCGACATCGACGGCAAGTACAACGACCGGGTCAAAGCTGCCGTCGTGAAGCTCCACCAGAACATGGGCGTCGACGGCACGTATCCGGGCAGCGCCCTGTGGCCGAAGGTGGTCAAGGGCTTGTTCAACATGGACGCCTACGTCACCGTCAGCGGCGGTTCGGACTCCATCCGCTCCATCCAGCAGTGGCTGAACGGCAAGTACATCCTCCGCAAGGACTTCTACGTCATCCCCTGCGACGGTCACCACTCCCGTGACGTGGCCAAGTCGATGCTCTTCGCGATCCAGTACGAGCTGGGCATGGCCGACGGTGTCGCGAACGGGTTCTTCGGCCTCGGCACGCAGTCGGGACTGAAGTCCCACACGGTCTCGATCGGCGCCACAGGTGTCTGGGCGATGCTGTTCACCGGGTCGATGATCCTCAACAAGCGCAACGTCCCCTTCGGGAACTTCACTCAAGGCGTGAAGACCGAGGTGGAGACCTTCCAGTCCTTCAGTAAGCTCCCCGTCACCGGCCTCGGCGACTTCCAGACCTGGGCCTCGCTGCTCGTCTCCTACGGGGATCAGTCCCGCAAGGGAACGGCCTGCGACGGCGTCACCAAGATCACCCCCGAGCGTGCCGCGGCACTCAAGGCAGCCGGCTACAAGTACATCGGCCGCTACCTCTTCAACCCCTTCCCTGACGGGGATCTGCCCGAGAAGCAGATCCAGCCGGGCGAGCTGGCCACGATCAAGGCAGCCGGGCTGCGCTGCTACCCGATCTACCAGACGTGGAGCCGGTCCGCCGACTACTTCAGCACCAGCCAAGGCACCAGAGACGCCTTCGAAGCCATCGACTGGGCCCGATACCACGGCTTCAAAGCGGGCACCACCATCTACTTCGCGGTCGACTACGACGCCATGGACGGCGAAGCCACCCAGTACGTCATCCCGCACTTCCGCGCCGTCACACGGACCATCAGCGAGAACTCCCGCTACAACGTGGGCATCTATGGTGCGCGCAATGTGTGCCAGCGCGTCACCGACGCCGGATACGCGTCCGTGAGCATGGTCTCCGACATGTCCAGCGGCTTCTCCGGAAACCTCGGCTACCCCCTGCCCACCAAGTGGTCCTTCGACCAGATATCCACCATCACGGTCGGCTCGGGCAGCGGCTCGATCGAGATCGACAACAACATCGCCTCCGGACTCGACACCGGCCAGGCCGACTTCGATGCCGGTGTCTCGTTCGACGGCCTGGACGACGACCTGGACAAGGACGCCTATCGCGCCTCCCTGCTGAAGGACGTACAGAACTACCTGACATCGATCGGCGTCCCCGAGACCGGCGGAGACGGATGGACCGACGACGACTGGGCCACTCTCGGTGGCATCTCCACCACCAAGGCCTGCAACGCAGTGGTCGACGCCGACTGGCTCTTCACCTCACTGGCCCGAACACTGCGGGTCCGCAAGGCACCTATCCAGGCCTCGGTCCTGTGGGAACTGCGCAAACTCAACCCTCTCGACTTCGCCGCCGACGCAGCGGTCAAAGCGGGTACGAAGGACGACTGCAGCACCGGCTGGGGGCAGATCTTCGCCGCGACCGCGATCCAGGCCCGCAACTACTGCATCGGCGAAGGCATCATCAACGGCGCAGGGCTGGACCCCAACTCCAAGACCGACCTGCGGGACGTGTGGAACAAACTCCACGACGACGAGGACTACAACATCCGCAGCGTCGCATACACATTGATCTGGAACGCGGAGCTGCTGGGTATCGACCGACCGGGCCTGAACAGCTCGGCCCACCTCACCGAGGCCGTACTCGGCCGGTACAACGGCACGGGCTCAGCCGCAGAGAAGTACGGCCAGGAACTGATGGGCCTGTACAACGTCTTGGAGAAGTACAACGCATTGTCTCGCGCCTAGTAACACAGGTGAATGAAAGAAGGCCGTAGAGATGACCAGACGGTGGCCTGCAGCTCTGGGTGCCAATCTGCTTCTCGGGATCCCAGGTGTGGTGCCCATCTGGCTGCTGTGGTTCCTCGCATCGAACTGGGTGACAGGCCCCGAGCCGGAGGAGAACGACGGTATGGGGCTGTGGGTGGTGATCGTGGCCATCGTCGTAGGCCTTTACGCCCTGCTCTGGTCCGCGGTCAACCGGCCCCTTGCGCAACGGAGTTCGCTTACGCCACGCACCTACTGGCTGCTCAGCGTCCTGGCCACGTTCCTGCCGAGCACGGCGCTCATCATCTACTCACCGTGAAAGGAAACGAAGACGTGCAGCGTGACATACGAGGTGTTTCCAGACGGACCGTGCTGGCGCACGCGGGCATCATCACGGCCGCAGCAGCTGTGACCTCTCTGACGCCGAGCGTGGCGACGGCCGCGCCCGTCAAGGCTCCGAAGACCGCACCGGCCAAGGTGCCCACATCCGCCAACGGCTGGTCCTTGGAGAAGGAGGCAAACCACGTCTCCACCGTGTGGACCCGCCCGGTGCCCGGAACCGGCCTCAAGCTCGACATCCGGATCGGCGACGCGGAAGCAATCCTGCTCCACGTCATCCGCCGCTACCACTACGAAGTCGAGCAGCTGCACCCCGGCGACCTTGCCGGCTGGCAGAGAATCGACAAGCTGAACGCGGACCTGCCCGAGTCCAACCTCGCCTCCGGCACCGCGGTCCGCATTCGCCCAGGTGCCGCCGCCAAGGGCAGCCTCTTCCCGCTCCAGGTGCTCGTGGTGCGCGACATCGTGGCCGACTGCGAAGGCCTTGTCCGATGGGGCGGCGACGACAACCCGGTGGACGAATCCCTCTTCTACATCGACCGCGGACCCGACAACCAAGAGGTACGCGACGTAGCCCGCAAACTCCGCCGGGGCGAGGCCACTGCCGGCCACGGCGCCGGTACGACTGTGGATCCCCTCTCCAAGGCCCGACGCGAGCGCGCCCGGCGCCTGGCACGACAGCAGACCAACCGCCGCTGAGCTGCCCCACTATGCCCAGCGTTCCGGGGCAACTTGCCGACTGTTGGGGCTTCTCGGCAACCTGACAGTGGCCGAGAGGACCCCCGTGGAGAAGCCCGACGTGGAGTACGGGGCGGCGGGCCTATCCAGCACGTTCCTTTGTGGGCAGCAGCGCGAGCGTGGCGATGACTGCCCGGTGGTCTGTGCCCGCAATGGTCCGCTCGCTCACCGAGATGCCCGCCAGGCCGGAGCCGTGCAAAACGTGGTCGAGCTGTACCAGGGGTGGCAACGGGCTCTTGTTGGCAGGCCAGGTGCGAGCCCAGCCCTTGCCGAGTTCGGCATGAGTGTCCGCGAGCCCGCCGGAGGTGAGCAGTTCGCGCATCGGAGCGTGGTCGAGAGAGGCGTTGAAATCGCCCAGGAACACCGTGTCCGGGCCGCTGCGGTGGGCGACGGAGGTGAGGGCGGTCATGTCCCGGGTCCAGCGATTGGCGTCACCAAGGGGGTAGTACGTGTGAACGGCCACCATTCGTACGGGGCGTCCGCCGACTGTCACCTGTGCAGTGGTCTGGGCCCAGGCGGTGTCCGCCTTCAGCGGGCCGCCGTGCGTCAGCGGAATCCGTGAATAGAGAGAGGAGTCGTTCTCGGGATGAAGCTCCTGGTAGGGCAGAACTTTGTCCAAGCCGGCTTCGGTGAGTGCGGCGATCCCAGCGGACGGCAGCTCCTGCACGGCCAAGACATCTATCCGTTCGGACTTCACCAGCTCTACCAGCGCACGCGCATCCGCCCTGCCGACATGAGTGTTGACGGTGGCTACACGCAACTCGGGTGCCTGCGCCGGGACGTGCTGCTGGTGGTGCGGTACGAACCTCGGTATCAGTGGCGCAACGTAGGAAGCTGCGAGAAGTGCAGCGACGATGACCAGCCGGAGAGAGCGCACAGCAGGGACGGCGATGATGGCGGTCAGGGCGAGCACGCTGAGTACGGCGCCATACGGGAACAAGACCACAGGCACGGCGAACGGGGTACCCGCATCGAGTCCTGCCAGCCGTACGACAAGCAGGACACACAGCATGGCGAGCAGCACGCCGCAGCCGACTTGTCCCCATCGACGCCCGCGACGGTAGGTGCCCCGGTTCCTGTTGGCTGAGTGACGCGTGCACACGGCAGTGTCCGTCATCCCTCCGGCCTCCCCTCGCCAGATCTGCCCAAGATTCACCGAGCCGATCCGTCATCTGCTCGATGCCATGATCGCTGACGGTCTCGGTGCAAGCATGATCTCGGTTGCCCTGATCGAGGAACACGACATCGCTCCGAGTCAACGCTTCGAGTCAACTGCCACGATCCGCCGCTGAATGTCTCCTTAGATTGATGTCAGCACCACTCGCCGTCCGGCCCGCGCACCGCGCCCACCCGTGACGAACTCCCGCACGACGGCAGCGCCGCTGCCAATCAGCGTCTGGCTTCCCCGCTCATCCGATACCTCGTTCCCGCCCGCTGCCCGGCCGTCCTGCCCACCTGGGCCATCGAAAACATCCGCACAGAGTTCATCCAACCAGCCGGGCGGGCCCCCGCTTCGCTGCTGCAGATCGCGGTGGCTGACACCGGCCCCGGCATGGATGCTCGAACTTCGTGCACGGCTGACCCTGCGTTCCCTGATGGAGCGGGCGAAGCGCCGGGCTCGCGGGTGATCCTGGCGGAGCTCCACCCAGACACAATCCCGGTCACCGCCCCGCGCACGCACTACGGCAGCGACGAGCAGGGCGCTATCGACGACTGCTGGCCCGGCTTCTTCCACCGCACCCACCGCCTCTTGCGCTCCGACGGCCTGCTGCTGCCCGCCACCCGTCAGCGCCGCGACGCCGGATTGCTCACGGACCCGCTCGGACTGCTCATCGCCACCGCCCGCACCGCCGGCTTCCGCTACCTGCAGCACATCGTGATCGTCCACGGCTTCCCGGCCGAAGACCGCATCGTGCCCGCGCCACCTGCCGACGCGCCGCCCGGCCTCATCCACTCCGACCTTCTCGTCCTGCACGCCTGAAGGAGTCCGCTGTGATCGCAGCCCCGGAATCGGTGTGGAACACCGCCCCCACCTCCACCCCCGTCCAACGGGGCGACCGCTACGTCCCTGGCTCCGCTGCACACCCCGCCAAAATGCTCCCCGCCTTGGCCGCCCACGCGACCGCCACCTACACCAAGCCCGGCGACCTGGTCCTTGACCCGATGTGCGGCATCGGCACCACCCTCGTCGAAGCCCTCCGCCTCGGCCGTCACGCCCTTGGCGTGGAATACGAGCCCCGCTGGGCCAAGTTGGCCCGCGACGACGTCATCCACACCATGGGGGCAAGCAAGGGCGGTGTCGGCCTCGTTGCCTGCGGCGACGCCCGCCAGCTCACCCAGCTCTTCGACGTCCGCCACCACAGCAAGGCCGATCTCGTCGTCACCTCCCCGCCCTACGGCGCGAGCGTTCACGGCCAGGTCCGCTCCACCCGCGAAAGCGGCGAACGCGGCGTGACCAAGCGGGACTACCGCTACAGCCGCGACCCCTCCAACCTCGCCCACGTCGGCCTCGAACCTCTCCTCGACGCCTTCACCGACATCCTCATCCAGTGCCGCCATCTGTTGCGCCCCGGCGGACATGCTGTGATCACCACCCGCCCCTGGCGCGAGCGCGGGGAACTGGTCGACCTGCCCTCCGCCGTCCTCGCCGCTGCCGAAGCCGCCGGACTGACTCCGGTCGAGCGCAACGTCGCCCTTCTCGCGGGCATCCGCGAGGGCAGACTCGTCGCCCGCCCCTCCTTCTTCCAGATGAAGAACGTCCGCGACGCCCGCCGCCAGGGCATGCCCCTCACGGTTATTCAGCACGAGGACGCCCTCGTTGTGCGCCGCCCACCCAGCTGCCCGAGTTCATGGAAGTCCACCGGCCCGGCAGGCGAGGCAAAGTGCGCGGTCCGGACCCCGCGTAGCCGGGAACCGCAGCCACCTTCCGCTCCCGCACCTGTACTACCGGATGCGCCAATGGCCGGCGCTGATCCTTCGATCGGGTCCCTGTGCTCAGGCGTCGGCGGCCTGGAGTACGTCCTTTCGACCAAGGAGGGCGGCCGGTCGACGCCGATCGCGACCGGCTACCGGCCGCAGTTCTACCTCCGCACCGCGGACGTCGTCGGTGACGTCGACCTCGGTGAGGCCGCCGTGGCCAGGCCCGGCGACACCGTCACCATGACGGTCGAGCTCGGCCGCGACATGCCCCTGGAGACGGGCCTAGGCTTCGCGATCCGCGAGGGCGGCCGCACCGTCGGCGCGGGCACGGTGACCGAGGTCGGCTGACGGCAGCTGCCCGCCTCCCGCAGGGGATCCACCGCTGCGGGAGGCGGGCACAATGGAGCGGTGACTGAGGACGAACGCGCGGACGAGGCCATACCCGTCATCAGGGACGTGGATCACGGCACCGCCAAGCTGATGCCGGACGTGGACCGGCCGCGCGCCTGGCTGCTCACGGTCGACGGGGCGCCGCAGTCGTACGTCGACCTGGACGCGCCCACACATCTGGAGTTCGAGTACGCGCAGCGCCTCGCCCACGTCCTGGATATCGCGGCCGAGCCGGAGCGCCCCATCGATGTGCTCCACCTCGGCGGTGGCGCGCTCACCCTGCCCCGCTACGTCGCGGCCACCCGGCCCGGTTCACGCCAGGACGTGGTGGAGGCGGACCGCGGTCTGCTCGACCTGGTGGGGGAGCATTTGCCGGTGCCGGACGGCTGCGGGATCGCCGTGCACGGCGACGACGCCCGCCGGTGGCTGGAAGCGGCGGCGCCCGACAGCGCCGACGTACTGGTCGCCGATGTGTTCGGCGGCTCGCGGGTGCCCGCCCATCTGACCTCCGTGGCCTACGCGCGGGCCGCGGAGCGGGTGCTGCGAACGGGCGGGATCTACGCGGCCAACCTCGCCGACGGCGCGCCCTTCACGTTCCTGCGCTCCCAACTGGCGGGCTTCGCCGAGGTGTTCGCGGAGCTCGCGCTGATCGCCGAACCGGCTGTGCTGCGCGGCCGCCGCTTCGGCAACGCGGTGCTCGTCGCCTCCCACGACGCCATCGACGTCCAGGCGCTCGCCCGGCGGGCGGCGGCCGACGTCTTCCCGGCACGCGTCGAGCACGGGGCCGCCCTGCGGCGGTTCATCGGCGACGCGCGGCCGGTGCGGGACGAGGACGCGGTGGCCTCACCCGAGCCGCCCGACGGCGCCTTCAGCATCGGCTGAGCGCGCGGCCGGGGAAGCGGCCGGGGAAGCAGCCACCTCCCTCGACTGCGTACGCCGCGTCAGGTTCCGCACGTCGGGGACGAGCAGGACAAGCGCCGTCACCACGACCACAAGCGCCGCGCAGCCCCACAGCGATGCCGAACGCCCGAAGGCGACCTCGGCCGGCCCTGCGAGAGCCGTGGCGAGCGGGACCATTGCGATCGAGCCGAACCAGTCGTAGGCGGCGACGCGGGACAGCTTCTCCTCGGGGATCTCCTGGTGCATCGTCGTCATCCAGGAGACGCCGAACACCTCGATCGCGACACCGCTGACGAACATCACCGCCGCAAGACCCCACACCGGCAGCGGCACGGCGAGCGCTGCCGAAGGCGCGGCGAGCGGGAAGACGCAGAGGGTTCCGGCGAGCAGCATCCTGCGCGGCTTCCACCGCATCATCAGGAGGGCGCCGCCGACCGTGCCCGCGCCGAACGCGCCGAGCGCCAGGCCCCAGGGCCCGGCGCCGCCCAGTTCGTCGCGGGCCACCAGCGGTCCGAACACCGCCTCGGCCGCGCCGACCACCGCCACCACCACGGAGAACTGCGCGACGATCGCCCAGAGCCACGGCCGGCCGATGAACTCGCGCCAGCCATCGCGCAGATCCGAGAGCAGCCCGCCGCCCGGCTCGCGCGCCGGTATGTGGCTCACGTCGAGGAACGACCGCATGGCGCCCGCGATCGCGAACGCGGCCGCGTCCACCGCGAGCACCCAGCCGGGCCCGAGCGCGGCCACCATCAGACCGCCGAGCGCGGCGCCGCCGAGCCCCGCGCCCTGCATCGCCATCCGGTACAGCGCGAAGGCACGGCCCGCCTGCTCGCCGCTGACCGTCGATATCAGCATGCCCTCGGCGGCCGGGCCGAAGAACGCCTGGCCGACGCCGCCGAGCCCGGTGAGCAGCATCATCGACCACAGCGGGGGAGTGCCGGAGATGACAAGGACCGCGAAGACGGCCTGGGAGAGGCAGTTGAGGGCGTTGGCCGCGACCATCACTTGGTGGCGCGGCAGCCGGTCGGCGACGGCACCGCCGATGAGCAGGAACAGCATGAGCGGCAGCGTGCGCGCCGCCGCCACCAGACCCACGTCCCCGCCGTCCCCACCCGCGTCGAGAACGGCGAACGCCGCCGCGATCAGGGCGCCGTGGCTGCCCAGGTTGGTCACGATCGCGGCGGCGGTCAGCAGGGTGTAGTTGCGGCCTGCCCAGGTGGGGCGGCGTGCGGCGGCGGGAGCGGTCACCTGGGGACTATCGCCGCCCGGACACCGACTTGCCAAACGGATTCAGCGCGGGAGCCGGTGGTTCAGGACTCCTCGGGGTCGCCGTGCAGACGTACCGTCTTGAGGATCTTCTGCACCGTCGCGTCCGGGACCTCGTCCTTGACGCCCTTGGCGCCGTACAGGGTCCACGCCACGTACTCGCCCTCGGAGTTCTTGAAGGCGAACGTCGTGGCCTTGCCGTCCGAGTCGCACTTGTCGTTCTTGGCGACGCCGGCGGTCGTGGAGGTCGCGACGCTGCCCTTGATGCCAGAGGTTGTGGTGAACGACTCGATCTTGCCGATCTTGATCTTCTTCTTGTCGGCCTTCTTCTGGTCCGTGTAGCCGCCGAAGACCCACCACGCGGAGTCGTTGCGCGCAACGTCCTCGGTGTTCTTGGCGCCATTCTGGCCCTTTGTGCCGACCGCGGCGAGGGACGTGTCGTCCGACGAGCCGTCCTTGTCGTCGTCGGACGTGCACCACTTCTCTTTGTAGATTGCGGGCGCCGACATGCTGATGAGGGGCTTCAAGCCGTCGCCCGCGCTGTCCTCGAATCCGATCATGGTGTCAGGCGTCTGGACGGCCCAGTCCGCGGGAACGTCAAAGGCCGTGCCCCACTTGGGGTTCACCACGACCTGCCAGCCCTTGATCGTCGGCTTCGGGCCGTTACCCGTGCCGCGCTCGGTGCCGCCCTCTTCGGTCGGGCTCGGCTTCTTGGACGCGGACTTGGAAGGTGACTTCTTCGGCTTCTCGTCCGCCTCGTCGTCCTTGTCGCCGCCGAGGACCAGGAAGCCGGTGACACCGGCGGCCACCACGACCGCGACGGCGGCGACGATCGCGGTGATCTTCGTCTTGTTCCCGTCCCCGCCCTGGCCGCCGCCCTGCTGGGGCGGCATCGGCGGCGGAGTGGGCGCGGCCCACTGCTGCGGCTGCTCGGGCTGCGAGTAGGCACCCGCTTGCGGCTGCTGCTGCTGATACCCGGGCTGCTGATACGGGTTCGGCTGTTGGTACCCCGGCTGCTGGTACGGATTGGAATTCGGGTCCTGCGGGTTCTGCTCGCCCCCGGGCGGCTGCTGTCCTGGCCACATGGGCAGTAACCATAGAGGGGCTTGTGGCCTGATGTCATCGCTGCCCTCGCGGAGCGGCCGACACATCTGGGCACAAGCCCCAGTGGCGTACTAAACGACTCAGGACAACGGCTCAGGACTCCGTGGGATCGCCGGCCAGTCGCACCGTATTGAGGATCTTCATGATCGTCGCCTCCGGAATCTCCTCCTTGACGCCCTTGGCGCTGTAGAGGTTCCAGGCGACGTACTCGCCCGCGGAGTTCTTGAAGCCGAAGGTGATCGCCTTGCCGTCGGAGGCGCACTTGCCCTTCTGGGGCGTGTTCTCCGAATGGGCACGGGCGAGGCTGCCCTTGATGCCCGTCTTCGTGGTGAAGGGCTCCGCCTTCTCGTCGAACTTGAGGCTCTTCTTGTCGGGCTGGGTGTAGCCGCCGAAGACCCACCAGGGCACCTGGTTCACGGCGACCTCGTCGGTGTTCTTCGCGCCGTTCGCCCCCTTGGTGCCGACGGCGCCGAGCGCGGTGTCGTCAGAGTTGCCGTCCCTGTCCTCGTCGTCGGAGCACCACTTCGACTTGTAGTAGGCGGGCGCCGACATGGTGATGAGGGGCTTGCCCTTGTCGTCCTCGAAGGCGATCGCCGAGTCCGGCGACTGCACCTCCCAGTCGGCGGGGACGTCGAACGCGGTGCCCCACTTGGGGTTCACCACGACCTGCCAGCCCTCGACCACCGGCTTCGGGCCGTTGCCCGTGCCGCGCTCGGTGCCGCCGCCGTTCGCCGGGTCGCTGCTCGGCTTCGACGCGGACTTCGAGGGGGACTTGGACGGCTTCGAGTCGGCCTCGTCGTCCTTGTCGCCGCCAAGGACCAGGAAGCCGGTGACACCGGCGGCCACCACGACCGCGACGGCGGCGACGATCGCCACGAGCTTGGTCTTGTTGCTGCCGCCACCGCCACCGCCACCACCGCCGCCGCCGGGCGGCGGCTGCGTGACACCCATCGGCGCGGTCGGAGCGCTCCACTGACCCTGTTGCTGGCCCTGCTGCTGATACCCGGGCTGCTGATACGGGTTCGGTGCCTGGTACCCCGGCTGCTGGTACGGATTCTGGTTCTGCGGGTTCTGCTCGCCCCCGGGCGGCTGCTGTCCTGGCCACATGGCGGGCAACGATACGGGTCTTGACGCGCGGTCAGCACGGCAACCCCAGGTGAGAGGGGCTGCGGCGGGGCGGTTGCTCAGGACTCGGGCCCATTGTCGTATTCGCGCACCGTACTGAGCATCTTCTTGACCGTCGCCTCCGGCACTTCACCGCTCACGCCCCGGGCGCCGAAGAACGACCATGAGACCAACTTCCCCTGGGAGTCCTTGAATCCGAAGGTGGTCGCCTTGCCGTTCGTCCGGCACTTGTCGTCGGCCTTCTTGACGCCGGAGACCGAGGAACTGGCCAGGCTGCCCGTGATGCCGGACTTGGTGGTGTACGACTCCACCGCGCTGGTCCGGATGTTCTTCCGGTCGGGCTGGGAGTACGCGCCGTACACCCATGTCGCCGAGTCCTTCTTGGCGATCTGCTCGGTGCTCTTCGCGCTGCGGTTGCCCTTGCTCCCGGCCTCCGCGAGCGGCCTGTAGTCCTTGGTGCCGTCCCGGTCGGGGTCGCTCGCGCACCACTGCTCCTTGAGCACGGCGGGTGCCGCCATCCCGATCAGGATGCTGTCGGGGTCGTCGGCCTCACCGACGGCTTCGACCCAGTCCTTCGACTTGAGTGCCCACCCCGGGGGCGCGTCGAAGGCGATGCCGCGCTCGGGGTTCACGACCGTCTGCCAGCCGGGGATCGTCGGCTTGGGCCCGCGGTCGTTGCCGCGTGGGTCGGACTTGTCGGATGCGGCGGGACTCGGGGACGCGGAGGCGGACCGCGTCGGGTCCGGCTTAGCCGTGTCGTCCTTGTCGCCGCCCAGGACGAGAAAGGCGGTGACGCCCGCGGCCACCACGACCGCGGCGGCCGCGACGATGGCGACGATCTTGGTCCTGTTGCCGCCCCGGCCGCTGCCGCCGCCGTCGTCGTGCGGGGCCTGCGCCGGGCCGCCGGGGACGGTGGGCGCGTTCCAGGAGGCCGGCTGCTGGTGCCCCTGCTGCTGCCCTTGCTGCTGGTATCCCGGCTGGTGGTAGGGATTCGGCTGCTGATTCGGCCCGCCCCCGGGCTGCTGCTCTCCTGGCCACATGAGCAGCAACGATAGGCGACCGTGATCCACGTCGAGTCAGTTCCTGGCCAAAGAACGCTACTCGTGGGTAACATCGCTGCCATGAGCGCAGACCAGATGTCGATCGGCGAGATGCTCGCCGCCACCGTGCCGATGGCCCGGACCCTGAACCTCGAGTTCCGTGAGACCACGCCCGAGAAGGCCGTGGTCGCCCTGCCCGACCAGGGCGACTACCACAACCACGTCGGCGGGCCGCACGCCGGAGCCATGTTCACGCTGGGCGAGTCGGCGAGCGGTGCCATCGTGCTCGCCGCCTTCGGGGAGCAGCTCTCGCGGGCCGTGCCGCTCGCCGTGCGCGCCGACATCGCGTACAAGAAGCTCGCCATGGGTCCGGTGACCGCCACCGCGACCCTCGGCCGTCCCGCCGCCGATGTGATCGCCGAGCTGGACGCGGGGGAGCGGCCCGAGTTCCCGGTGGCGATCGAGATCCAGCGCGCGGACGGCGCCGTGACCGGCGAGATGACCGTCGTCTGGACGCTGCGGCCCAATAACTGAGTCGCGTCCGGGCGTTCGTTTACGTACGTTCGTCGGGCGAACGGCGTCGCGCCGGTCGGGCACGGGGGTGCCGGCCGGTACGACGCCGTTTCCCGTTCAACTCATTGACACGAGTCATCAGCGGTCGTAGTTTCCTCGCCGCCAGTGGGTCGACATCTGCAGAGGAGTCGCCGCATGAGGAGCTTGAGGAGAACGAGGGCAGCGGGAAGAGGCAGCGGTAGCGGCGGAGGCGGAGACAGCGGCAGGCCGGGGCGGGTGCGGGCCGCAGTGTCCGGCTTCCTCGCCGTCGCCGCGACCGCCGCGGCCGTGCTCACCCCGCAGGCCGCGCAGGCCGGTCAGCCCGCGGGGAGCGACCCGCCGACGAAGGGCGCGACGCTCGTCCGAACGGACGCGGGCTGGTTACGCGGTGAATCCACCGCCGAGGGGCGCCAGTTCCTCGGGATTCCGTACGCGCGCCAGCCGGTCGGCGCGCTGCGGTGGAAGGAGCCACGGGCAGTGAAGCCCTGGCACGGCGTGCGCGGCGCCACCTCCTTCGGCAACCGGTGTGTGCAGAGCGCCAGTTGGGATCCCGGCTATGAGAATCCCAGTCACACCGAGGACTGCCTCGACCTGAACGTCTACGCCCCCGATGGCGCCGACCGGCGCCAACGCCCCGTCATGGTCTGGCTGCACGGCGGCGGGCTGACCGCGGGAGCGGGCGAGGACGTCGTCCCGGACGCCTTCGCCCGGCGCACCGGCACCGTGGTCGTGACCGTCAACTACCGCCTCGGAGCGATGGGTTTCCTCGCCGGAGAGGGCCTCGACGGTGAGGCGTCCGATCGCGTCTCGGGCAACTACGGCCTGCTCGACCAGCAGGCGGCCCTGCGCTGGGTGCGCGCCAACATCGGCTCGTTCGGCGGCGACCGGCACCGCGTCACCATCGCGGGAGAGTCCGCGGGCGGCCGCTCCGTCTGCACCCTGCTCGCCTCGCCCACCGCAGAGGGCCTCTTCCGCGCGGGCATCGTGGAGAGCGGCGCGTACGGCGACTGCGCGGCCCGTGAGCAGAAAGAAGCCGGTGCGCAGGGCGCGGCGTTCGCGAAGAAGGCGGGCTGCCCCGACCCGGCGACCGCCCTCGCCTGTCTGCGGAAGAAGTCCTCAGCGGAGATCCTCGCGGCGCAGGCCGGCTTCGACTGGGGCCCGGTCGTCGGCGGCGACTTCCTGCCGGTGCAGCCGGAGGAGGCGTACGCGCGGGGGAGCGCGTCGGACGTGCCCGTGCTGAACGGGGCCAACAGCGACGAAGGGCGGCTCTTCGCCTACGCCCAGTTCGACGGGCAGGGCAGACCGCTCACCGCCGAGCAGTACCCCGGCGCGCTCACCCAGGCGTACGGCGAAGAGCTGGGAGCCAAGGTCCTCAAGCGCTATCCGGTGTCCGAGCACGCCTCGCCGACGCACGCCTACGCCGCCTCGCTCGGGGACCGGATGTTCGCCTGCACCGCGCTGCGCATGAACAAGGCGCTCGCGGACCGCGGGCCCGTCTACGCCTATGAGTTCGCGGACCGCACGTCGCCGCCCTTCGCGTCGATCCGTGAGGCCGGCAAGACCTTCGATTTCGGGGCGACCCATGTGAATGAAGTGCAGTACCTCTTCAAGCACTTCGGGCTCGCGTCGCCGCTCAATGCCGAGCAGCAGTCGCTGGCCCGGCAGATGGTCCAGTACTGGGGCTCCTTCATCCACGGCGGGCCGCCGAGCGCCGACGGCCAGCCCGCAGCGCCCGATCAGCGCACGCGGCCCGGCCAGGTGCTCTCGCTGCGCACCGCCTCCGCGGGCGGCAACACGGTGAGCACGACACTGGCCGACGATCACCGGTGTGACCTGTGGGACTCCGCTCCGGCCGACGCCGGGTGAGCGGGTAGGCTGCCCGGCGTGCGCGAGCCAGGGGGGACCGCGCACGCCGGGTACAGGCACACCAGCACAGGAGGAACCGGCGTTGCACGTCCAGGAATGGCTGGAGACCGTACCGGCCGTCAGTATCTACGCGCTGGTGGGCGTGATCATCGGTCTGGAGAGCCTGGGCATCCCGCTGCCGGGTGAGATCGTCCTCGTATCCGCAGCGCTGCTCTCCTCGCAGCACGGCGAGCTCAACCCGGTGATCCTCGGGATCTGCGCCACCGCGGGCGCGATCATCGGCGACTCCATCGGATACGCGATCGGCCGCAAGGGCGGCCGGCCACTCCTCGCGTGGCTCGAAGGGAAATTCCCCAAGCACTTCGGCGCCGCGAACATCGCCACCGCCGAGCGGTCCTTCCAGAAGTGGGGCATGTGGGCGGTCTTCTTCGGCCGCTTCGTCGCCCTGCTGAGGATCTTCGCCGGGCCGCTCGCGGGCGTCCTGCGCATGCCGTACTGGAAGTTTCTCGTCGCCAACGTCCTGGGCGGCATCGTCTGGGCGGGCGGCACCACCGCCGTCATCTACTACATCGGCGTGGTCGCGGAGGACTGGCTCAAGCGGTTCTCGTACTTCGGCCTTGCCATCGCCGTCCTGATCGGCGTCGGTTCCATGCTGTTCGTCAAGCGCCGCGCCAAGAAGTCCGCGGAGCGCGCCGAGGCCGAGGCCGGGAGTGGCGTGCAGGCGGCCGAGCCGGTGCCCGTCCCGGCCGCCGACTGACGTCAGCCCGCGTGGGCGTCCTTGTGGGCCTTGGCCAGCTCGACGTACATCGTGCCGTTGAGGGTGATGCCCGCGCGCTCCTCGTCGGTGAGGGGCCTGCGCACCTTGGCGGGCACGCCCGCGACGAGCGAGCCTGGCGGCACGACCATCCCCTGCGGGACGAGTGCCTGCGCCGCGACCAGTGAACCGGCGCCGATCACCGCGCCGTTGAGGACCGTGGCGCCCATCCCGATGAGGCAGTCGTCCTCGACGGTGCAGCCGTGCAGGACGGCGTTGTGGCCGACCGAGACCCGCTCGCCGATGGTCATCGGGAAGCCCAGGTCGACGTGGAGGCTGCAGTTGTCCTGGATGTTGCTGTCGGCGCCGACGACGATCGGCCCGCCGTCGGCGCGGAGCACCGCCCCGTACCAGGTGCTCGCACCGGCGTGCAGGGTCACCTCGCCGATGACGACGGAGGTGGGCGCGGTGAAGGCGTCCTGATCGATCTTCGGGTGCTTGCCGCCGATCCCGGTGATGAGTGCCTCGTGGCCCATCGGATGTCTCCATTCGTACGTGTCTCGCGCCTGGCGGAACCGTACGGGACGACGGCGGGCGCGCCGCCGTGTGGGGTGAAGATCACAGGGGTCCGGGCCCACGCGTGGGCCCGTGGCTGAGTAACGTGAGCCCGTGCCGAAGAACAGGAACACGTTCTCATCCGCGGTCGCCGACTGGCGGCGCCGCGCGGCCCAGCGCGCCGTTCACGCGGGCTGGGCGTGGGTGCAGCGGACAGGCGCGGTCACCGCGCGGCGGCCGGGGCGGCTGCGGTTCGGCGCGCTCGGCGAGAACACGAAGCTCGCTTTCCCGCAGGGGACCGTCTTCGGTGAGCCGTGGATCCGCATCGGGGACCACTGCATCATCGGCGAGCAGGTCACGCTGACCGCCGGGATGATGCCCGATCTGGACCTCGGCCCCGACCCGATCCTGCGCATCGGCAACGGCGTCGTGCTCGGCCGCGGCAGCCATGTCATCGCCGACACGGCGGTGACGATCGGCGACGACTGCTACTTCGGGCCCAGCGTGTACGTGACGTCGACGAACCACTCGTACGACGATCCGCACACGCCCATCGGGAAGCAGTGGCCCCGTATGGAGCCGGTCGAGATCGGGCCCGGCTGCTGGATCGGCACGAATGCCGTGATCCTGCCGGGGGCGCGGATCGGGCGGAATGTTGTGGTGGCTGCGGGGGCCGTTGTCCGGGGTGACGTCCCCGACCATGCGGTGGTTGCCGGCGCGCCGGCGCGGGTCGTGCGGACGTGGGATCCCGAAGCGGGGTGGCAGCCGCCGTTGCGTACGCCTGCGCCGGTTCCTATTCCGGATGGGGTTACGCCGGAACAGTTGCTTGCCCTGGGGGAATTGGGGGAGGGGTAGTTCCGGCTTCCCTCGTCTGCGGGTTCGTTGGGGCTTGTCGCGCCCACGCGGCGGAGCCGCAAATGTCACAGCCCCGCGCCCCTTTCAGGGGCGCTTTCAGCTCGCCAGTAGGACCGTGCCCACCAAGGCCAGGCCTGCGCCTGCTGCTTGCACTCCGCGCAGGCGTTCCTTCAGGACCGAGCGTGCCGCCAGTGCTGTGATCACCGGGTAGATCGAGGAGAGTACCGCCGCCACCGTGATCGGGCCGTTCTGGGCGGCTGTCGAGTACGTTCCGTTGGCCGCCACATCCGCCAGGCCGACGAAGGCCAGTGCCGGGAGCGACGCCCAGATCACGCCCATGCCTGTGCCCTCGGGGAGTGCGACGCCGCCGCGCTTCACCGAGACGAACAGGGCCGCGCCGCCCGCCGCCACGTTGGTCACGCGCTGCACGAACAGGGCGAGGAACAGGCCGGTCATGGTGCTCGACGCCTCGGAGATGAGGGCCATCACCGCGCCGAATCCGAAGGCCGCGAGCAGGGTCAGCAGGACCGCCTGCCGCTGTACGGGCGCGCCGCGCAGCTCGGGCCCGCCCGCGAGCATGATGCCTACGACAGCGACGGCGATCCCGGCGAACTGCGGCACCCCGGGCCGCTCGCCCAGGAAGAGCCCGACGCCCACCGGTACGACGACGCCCAGGGAGCCGAGCGGCGAGACGACGCCCATCGGGCCGAGGGCGAGCGCCTTGTAGAAGGAGAGCATCGCGACCGGGCCGACGAGCCCCGCGCCCACCGCGAACCACAGTTGCGGGCCCCACTCCGTGAAGCCGCCGGTCGCGATCACGATCGCGCCGAGGACGATCACGGCGATGGCCTGCGAGGCGACGACGACCGTGAGTGCGGGGATGCGTCGGGTCAGCAGTCCGCCGCCGAAGTCGGCGAGGCCCCACAGGAGGCTGGTGGCCAGGGCGAACAGTGCTGTCATCGATGATCCTCGCAGTACAGTGTGGTGAACCCTTAGGTGCACCACACCGTAGTGCAGCATCGTGAACTCTGTCATCCAATATATTGGACGGAATGTGTCGGACCTCGACCAGCTCACCCAGTCGCTCGCCCGCAACCTCAAGCGCTGGCGCACCGAACGCGGCTTCACGCTCGACGCGCTCGCGGCCCGCGCGGGCGTCAGTCGCGGCATGATCATCCAGATCGAGCAGGCAAGGACCAACCCCAGCGTGGGCATCACGGTGAAGCTCGCCGACGCCCTAGGCGTCAGCATCACCACGCTCCTCGACTACGAACAGGGCTCGCACGTGCGGCTCGTGCCGCCGGAGCAGGCGGTGCGGATGTGGTCCACGGAGGCGGGCAGCAGCACGACGCTGCTCGTCGGGACGGAGGCGCGCGGCCCCTTCGAACTGTGGGCCTGGAAGCTGATGCCCGGTGAGGGCAGCGACTCCGACGCGCATCCGCCGGGGACCATCGAGCTGCTTCATGTCTCGGCGGGCGAGCTGACGCTCGTCGTGGACGGGGCGGAGCATGCCGTCGCCGCCGGGTCGGCCGCGACGTTCGAGGCCAACGTCCCGCACGGCTACCACAACAAGGGCGCAGAGCCGGTCGAGATGACCATGTCGGTGTCCGTGCCGCCCGCGCACGCCGCCTCCTACTGAGTGCCGCGGCGGGACGGTGCCCGCACCCTGAGACGGCCGAGTCGCCGCGTATGCGGCGCTGTTAGCGTGCGGGCATGCGTGCACCCATGGGAGATTTCGACGCCGTCCGTCCGGCCGCCGAGGCCCTCGACCTCCTGGTGACCCCCGTCGCCGACGCCGTGCGCGGCTGGGGCGGGGACGTCCCCGCCGAGCAGCTGATCCACGTCGACACCGACCCGCAGTGGGCCGACACCGCCACCTTCGTGGAGCACTACGGCCAAGACATCCTGGAGCAGTCCGCGAACTGCGTGGTCGTCGCCGGCAAGCGCGGCGGCGAGTCCACGCTCGCCGCCTGTCTCGTCCTCTCCTCGACCCGCGTCGACGTGAACGGCGTCGTGCGCCGCCAACTCGGCGCCCGCAAGGCCTCGTTCGCGCCGATGGACACGGCGACCGGCGAGACCGGCATGGAGTACGGCGGCATCACCCCGATCGGCCTGCCCGCCCACTGGCAGCTCCTGGTGGACGCGGCCGTCGTCGACCTGCCGTACGTCCTGATCGGCAGCGGCAGCCGCCGGGGCAAGCTCATCGTGCCGGGCAAGGTGTTCGTCGGGCTGCCGAACGCGGTCGTCCTCGAAGGGCTCGGCGTCGCCTGACCCGGCTCAGGGGCAGACACCTGCTGCACGCAGCCGGGCGATGTCGTCCGGGCCGCGGCCCAGCTCGGAGAGGATCGACTCGGTGTGCTCGCCCGCTGCCGGTACGGGATCCATGCGCGGGCTCACGCCGCTCAGATGCGCGGGCGGCAGCAGGGCCTGCACGGGCGAGGACGTGCCGGGCACGGCGACCTCCCGCCAGCGGTCGCGCTCGCCGAGGGCGGGGTGGTCCAGGAACTCGGTCACTGAATTCACTCCTGCATTCGCGATGCTGGCCTGGTCGAGCAGCTCCATCGCCTCCTCGCTGCCGAGCTCGGCGAAGCGTACGGAGATGATCGCGTCGAGCTCGTCGCGGTGCGCCACACGGTCGGAGCCGGTGGCGAACCTGGGGTCGTCGGTCAGCTCGGGGCGGCCGATGACCCGCTCGCACAGGGCCGCCCACTCGCGTTCGTTCTGCACGGAGAGCAGTACGTCCTTGCCGTCGGACGCGGTGAAGGGGCCGTACGGCGCGACCGTCGCGTGCCGGGCGCCGACCCGCGGCGGCTGCGTGCCGCCGTAGCGCGTGTAGTACGCGGGCTGGCTCATCCACTCGGCCAGTGCGTCGAAGAGGGAGACCTCGACGGCCGGGGCGCGCCCTGTCGTCGCCCGGGTGAACAGCGCGGACAGGACACCGCTGTAGGCGTACATGCCGCCCGCGATGTCGGCCACCGAGATGCCGGCCCGCACCGCCTCGTCGGGCGTGCCGGTCAGCGAGAGCAGGCCCGTCTGGCACTGCACGAGCAGGTCGTACGCCTTGCGGTCCGCCCAGGAGCCGCTCGTGCCGTAACCGCTGACCGTGCAGGGGATCAGCGACGGGTAACGGGCCTGGAGCTCTTCGGCGCCGAGCCCGAGCCGGTCGGCCGCGCCCGGGGCGAGGTTCTGCACGAACACATCGGCGCCCGCGAGCAGCTCGTGCAGGATCTCCAGGCCCTCGTCGGACTTGAGATCCAGGGTGAGGGACTCCTTGGAGCGGTTGAGCCAGACGAAATAGCTGGCCTGGCCGTGCACCGTGGTGTCGTAGCGGCGCGCGAAGTCTCCGCCGCCGGGGCGCTCCACCTTGATGACGCGGGCGCCGAGATCGGCCAGCTGGCGGGTGGCGAAGGGCGCGGCCACGGCCTGCTCAAGGCTGACCACGGTGATGCCCGCCAGGGGGAGCGGGCCGGGTGTCTGTCGTGCGGTCGCCATGACTGCCTCTCGTTCGGCGCGTGCGGGGGCCTGCGTAGGTGAGTCTGTACGGTCGCGGTCACGTTCCCGACACCGGCCGGTGGCCCGGCGGCCGGTTCATTGAACGCGACGGTCGATTGTGTGAAAAGACCGGGTCAGGGGTTTGCGGGCGTCGTTCATCTGTTGCTCATGAGGGTCCTGACCACCGGCCTCGCGGCCATCGTGCGCAGTTCAGCCGGCGCAAGGACCGTGCGGGCATGCCCTCGACACCGCTTGCTTCGGCCGCCGCCTCGACGCCCGCCGCCCCCGGCGCCGTCACCGGCTCGTACGTCACCTCCATCGCCGACTCCGAGAGCCAGATAAGGGCCGCGCAGCGCCTGCGGTACCGCGTCTTCGGCGAGGAGATGGGCGCCACCCTCCACACACCCCTGCCCGGCCACGACGTGGACGACTACGACGACCTCGTCGACCACCTGATCGTCACCGACACCACCACGGACGAGGTGGTCGGCACCTACCGCCTGCTGCCGCCCGGACGGTCCGAGCGGTCCTACTCCGACGGCGAGTTCGATCTGCGCGCACTCGCGGACCTCCGCTCGTCCACGATCGAGGCCGGGCGCTCCTGCGTGCACCCGGATCACCGCTCCGGCGCGGTGATCAACCTGATGTGGTCCGCGCTCGCCCGCTACGTCCTGCTCTCCGGTCACCGCTATCTGGCCGGCTGCGCGTCCGTGCCGCTGTCCGACGGCGGGAAGGCCGCCTCCAGCGCCTGGCTGCTCGGCACGTCCAAGCACGCGTCGCCGCCCGAGCTCCGGGTGCACCCCCGGCGGCCCTGGACACCCGCCGAGCCGACCGTGGAGCGCCCCACCTACGCCGACCTTCCCCCGCTGCTTCGGGGCTACCTCCGGCTCGGCGCCTGGATGTGCGGGGCGCCGACGCACGACCCCGAGTTCGATGTCGCCGACTTCTTCGTCCTGCTCGACATGGAACGGCTCAGCGACCGCCACCGCCGCTACTTCCTGAGGGAGACGCCATGAGCTCCTGGGCCCCGGCGAGTCTGTGCACCCCGGCCTGCGCCACCCGGTCGGCGCCGCCGGTGCCGCCGGTTCCGCCGGGCGAAGTGGCCCGCCGGTACGCCGCGTTGGCGTACGAGATCGGCAAGGGCGCGGCGCAGGGCGGCCGCCTCGCCGAGCCCGGCGCGCTGCGGGCGCGGGCCAGGGGCGTGCTCGCCGCGCTCGGCGTACGGCCGGCGGCGGACCTCGACCGGCTGACCGTCGGCGGCGGCCCCACCGGCACCCTGATCGTCGCCAACCACATCTCCTGGCTCGACGTCGTCGCCCTGCTCGCCGTGGAGCCGGTGACGGTCCTCGCCAAGCGGGAGGTGGGCCGGTGGCCGGTCGTCGGCACGCTCGCCCGGCGCGCCGGGACGCAGTTCATCGACCGTGACGGCGTGCGTCAACTGCCGCACTCCGTCGCCGAGTTGGCGGCGACCCTGCGCTCGGGACGCTCGGTCGCCGTCTTTCCCCAGGCGACGACCTGGTGCTCCGTGTCCGGCGGCCGGTTCCGCCGGGCCACCTTCCAGGCGGCCGCCGACGCGGGCGCCCCCGTACGCCCTGTCACCATCCGCTACGAACAGGACGGGACCCCCAGCACCGCCGCCGCCTTCCTCGGCGACGAGACCTTCGCGGCCTCGCTGCACCGGGTCGCCCGCGCGGGCGGCCTGACCGTGCGGATCACCGGGCACGCGCCGCTGCACGGCACCGATCGGCGCGCGCTGGCCACCGAGGCGCAAGCAGTCATCAACGCCCGGGAGTTGGCCGCCCACGGGTGAGCCGTCACCACCCGGTATGCAGCAGGTGGTTGAGCAGCAGGGCCAGCAGGGCCTGTGCGGCCAGCCAGAAGCGCTGGGTGCGCGCGGGCAGGAACGCCGCCGCGGCGAGCAGCCAGGCCGCGAACGGCAGCCAGATGCGTTCCGTCTCCGCCTTGCTCATCCCGGAGAGATCGGCGGCGGCAAGGGCGAGCAGCGCGGCGACGACGAGCAGGGCGAGCCGGTCGATGGCCGTGTCCCCTCGCGTACGCAGCCGACGGCGGACGGCGCCCGGCGCCCGGGTCACGGTCCTGCCGAGCCCCGCGACCGTGGCGAGGCCGACGACAAGGACCGTGCAGGCGAGGTTGGCCCAGACCCAGTAGCCGTACGGACGGATGCCGCCCGCTCCCTGGTAGTAGCGCTCCACCAACAGCCGGTACGCCTCCCACCAGTCGAAGCCCAGCAGGGTGAACACCAGCGGCACGACCGCCGCCCCGGCCAGGAACAGGGGCAGCGGGCGCGCGGTCCTGGCGAGCAGCAGCACCGCGGCGGCGACCACCGCGAACAGCGTCAGGCCGTAGCTGAGGTAGCAGAGCAGCCCGAACAGCAGGCCCGAGCCGAGGGCGGCGGCCGCCGGGAAGCGGGCCGTGCGGGTCGCGGCGAGCGCGAGCAGGGCGATCGTCCACGCGGCGACCGCGGCGAAGTAGCCGTCCGCCGACGTGCCCATCCACACCGCGGCCGGTGCCAGGACCAGGAAGGGCGCGGCCCGGCGTGCGCTCGCCTCGTCGGTCAGGGCGCGCACGGTGACCAGCACGGCCGCCGCGACGGACGCGCCGAGCGTGATGCACCAGACGCCTGCCCAACCACCGCCCCCCAGGCCGATGCGGTCGAGGACGACGAAGGTGAGCGTGGCGCCGGGCGGATGTCCCGCCGTGTGCGGGGGCCAGTGGTCCGGAGCGTCGATCAGGATGTGCCGGGTGAAGTCCCGCAGCGCGGCGGGGATGTCGTCGAAGCGGTCGATCACCTGGAGGTACTCGTACTTGGTGGTCAGCCGCCGGGCGATGCCCTGATGCCAGCCGTCGACGAGTGCGAGGGACCAGATCCAGGCCATGGACGCGCCCCAGCTGCCGAGGACCAGCGCACGCCACGGCAGGCGTGCGGCGAGCGCAGGGCCGTAGGCGACGGTCGCGGCGGCCACCGCGAGCGCGGCCGGGGTGCCCGGGCCGATGTGCGGGGACCATTTGGCGTACAGCGGGGGCCAGTTGACGTGCAGGGTGCCGTACTCGTCTTCCATGTACGTGCCGACGGCGACGGCCAGGGCGACGAGCAGTACGCCGCCCCCGGCGGTGAGCAGATCGCGGCGCGGCGGGGTGGCGCGTCTTTCTCGGGGGATCACCTCTGCACGCTAGGCCGGGATGCCCCGGTCAGGGGCGCTGGACGGGGCGGTGTCATCGATCTGTCAGATCTTGCGCCGCGGTACCGCAGGGCTGCACCGCTGCCTTGCGCCGTCAGAGTTTCGTCATGAGTCGCGGGCCCGTCCGGGCAGGTCGCGCGGCTTACCGTCGGCTCAGAGCGGTGGATCCCGCCTCCGCTCATGACCGCCGAGGACGCATCATGGGCGACACGACACGGACCAGGACACCCACCGGATCCCCGGGACCGCCGGGCTTCTGGCGCAGCCCGCTGCGGGGCACCTGGTTCACCTCCGTACTGGGCGCCGTCCTGCTCGTCGGGATCCCGCTGCTCTTCGTGACCGGCCTGCTCTCGTACGCCGCGTACAACCCGAACCTGTCGCCGGTGAACGACAAGACCCCGGACAAGGGCCTGCTCGGCTTCTATCTCTTCTCCTGGCCGACCGATCCGCACTGGCTCTACCGCCTCAACCAGGGTCTGCACGTCACCGTCGGCATCGCGCTCATCCCGGTGCTGCTCGCCAAGCTGTGGTCGGTGATCCCGAAGCTGTTCGAGCTGCCGCCGGTGCGGTCGGTCGGGCACGCTCTCGAGCGGCTCTCGCTGCTGCTCCTGGTGGGCGGTGCGCTGTTCGAGTTCGCCACCGGGGTGCTCAACGTCCAGTTGGAGTACCTCTTCCCGGGTTCCTTCTATCCGCTGCACTTCTACGGCGCCTGGGTGTTCTTCGGCGCTTTCGTGGCGCACGCCGCGCTGAAGCTGCCGCGGGCGGTGCGCACGCTGCGGGAGCGCGGGCTGCGCGAGCAGCTGCGTACGCACGACAAGCCGTCGGAGGCGTCGACGATGTCCCGGCGGGGTGCGCTCGGCCTGGTCGGCGGGGGTTCGCTGCTGCTGCTCGCGACGTCGGCGGGGCAGAACTTCGACGGCGCGGCGCGGCGCACGGCGCTCCTTGCGCCGCACGGGGGCGGTGAACCGGGGACGGGGCCGAACGGCTTCCAGATCAACAAGTCGGCCGCGGCGGTGGGGATCAGATCGGCCGACACGGGGCTGTCGTGGCGCCTGGTCGTCAGCGGCCGCGGTCGCGAAGTGAGCCTGAACCGGGACGACTTGCTGGCGATGGCCCAGCACAGCGCGGCGCTGCCCATCGCGTGCGTGGAGGGCTGGTCGACCTCCGACCAGTGGTGGCGCGGGGTCCGGCTGCGGGACCTGGCGGCGCTCGTCGGGTACGAGGACAGGGCGACGGTGCCCGGAGTGTTCGTCGATTCGCTCCAGCGGCGCGGCGCGTTCCGCCAGGCGGCCCTGCGCGACAACCAGGTCCGCGACCCGCGCTCGCTGCTCGCGCTCCGGGTGAACGGCGAGGACCTGTCGCCCGACCACGGCTATCCGGCACGGATCATCGTCCCGGCGGCGCCCGGTGTGCTGAACACCAAATGGGTGGCACGCCTGACCTTCGGGGAGCTGTGATGACGGGCGCCACGCTCCAGGACCGCTTCCGCCGCTTGTACGGCGAGAGCCCGCTCCAACTGCTCCTGCTGCTCGCCTCGTTCGCCCTCGCGGGATACGCGGGCGTGCGGCTCCTCGCGGACGACTGGCTCGCGGTCGCGGCCTGGTTCGTCGGTGCGGCGCTCCTGCACGACCTGGTGCTGCTTCCGCTGTACGCGATCGCCGACCGGGCCGTGCAGCGGGCGCTCGGCGGGCGCCGCCGGGACCTGGTCAACTTCATCCGGGTCCCCGCGGCGCTGTCCGGACTGCTCCTGCTGGTGTGGTTCCCGCTGATCGCCCGGACGGTGCCGCGCTACGAGTCCGCCACGGGCCTGCCGGCCGGGGTGTTCCTGACCCGCTGGCTCCTGGTGACGGCGGCGCTCTTCGCGGGTTCCGCGCTCTGGCTGCTGCTGCGGGCGCTGCGTACGTCGCGTCGTCGGCGCAGTGCGACGAAGGAGCGGCCGCCGACGCTCCACTGATCTGCCGGGCGCAAGGCCGTCGGGCGGGCGTGGCGCAGCAGCGCCGGGGTGCCGAGCCGGGCCCAGGGGAAGGTCTCCCCGGCCGCGCTCCGGCCCCGGCCGTCGTCCACGCGGACCTGGACCCGCTCGTCGACGTCCACCGGCGCGGTCTCCGCGATGAGGAGCCCGCCGGGGGCGAGCAGCCGGGCGGTCCTCGCGAGCAGCGCGCCGGGGTCGCCGCCGATGCCGACGTTGCCGTCGATGAGCAGAGCCGTGCCCCAACTCCCCTCGTCCGGAAGGGAGTCGAAGACGGAGCGGCGCAGGGCCGTGCCGCCGAGGCGGCGGGTGTGGGCGACGGCCGCCTCGCTGATGTCGATGCCGAGGGCGCGGTGGCCGAGGGCGGTCAGCGCGGCGACCAGGCGGCCGGGCCCGCAGCCGATGTCGAGCACCGCGCCCGTGCAGCGGCGCAGCGCGGAGAGGTCCGCCGCGTCGGCGGCCGCACACCAGCGTTCGACCTCGAGGGGCAGCAGCCAGCCGTCGGTGCGCCGCAGGAACAGCGGGCCGTGGCCGTTGCGCAGGGCGTCGGCGTACGGGTCGGCGCTCCACGCCACCGCGGTGCTCATCGGCGGCCGGCCGGAGTGAGGCGGGCGAGGGCATCGGCGAAACGGCTGTCCGGCGCGTCGGCGGCGACCAGCGAAGCGTCCTCTGCGGTGTCGACGTCACGGAGCACCGGCAGGTCGCGCACCCGCAGGCCGGCCGCGGTGAGGCGGTCCCGCTGGGCCGCGCCCGTGGTGGGCGTCGACATGGGGACGCCGCGCAGCAGCTCCGGGTCGGGCTCGGCCAGGCCGAGCGCCCAGAAGCCGCCGTCCACGGCCGGGCCGAACCAGGCGTCGGTGTCCCGCCAGGCGCCCGGGCCCAGGGCGGGGGCGAGCAGCGCGGGGGTCACCTGCGGGGTGTCCATGCCGATCAGGAGCGCGGGCCCGGCACACCCCGCGAAGGCCGCGGCGAGCCGCTCGTCAAGGCCGCCCACGCACTGCGGTACGACGTCGAACCCGCCCGGCAGCCACGGCCCCGCGTCCCCGGCAAGCACCAGGACGCGCCGCCGTGCGGGCGCCGCGAGCACGGCATCCAGGGTGTCGCACAGCGCGGCCTCGGCGAGGCGGGCGGCTTCCTGGGGCGTGTAAGGCGGGGTGAGGCGGGTCTTCACGCGGCCGGGGATGGGCTGCTTGGCGATGACCAGGAGGGTGGTGGTTCCCCGCCCGGGGTCGGACGGCCGCTTCGGGTGATGCCTCATCGCGCGTCCCCCGTCCCGTGCGCGGCCGCCGTCCCCGGATGAGGAGCGGCCACCGGACGCTCGGCGAGCACGCCCCGCATGTCGCGGACCGCGTGCCACGTGCCGCGCCAGGTGCCGGTGACCTTGGACTTGCCGGTGCGCGGCAGATACGGCACGTCCCGCTCCTCGATCCGCCAGCCCGCGTCGGCGGCCCGTACGACCATCTGCAGCGGGTAGCCGCTGCGGCGGTCGGTGAGGGCGAGGGCCAGGAGGGCCTCGCGCCGGGCCGCCCGCATCGGGCCAAGGTCGTGCAGGCGGACTCCGGTGCGCCGGTGCAGCATCCGGGCCAGTACGGCGTTGCCGACACGGGCGTGCGGCGGCCATGCGCCCCGGCTCCGGGGGCGGCGCCTGCCAAGCACCAAGTCGGCGCGGCCCGCGTCGACTTGACGTACGAAAGGTTCGAGCAGGCCCGGATCGAGCGAGGCGTCGCAGTCGCAGAAGCAGACGACGTCCGCGGTGGCGGCCATGAGACCGGCGTGGCAGGCGGCGCCGAAGCCACGGCGCGGCTCGTGCACGACGGTCGCGCCGAGCGAGCGGGCGATCTCCGCCGAGCCGTCGGTGGAGCCGTTGTCCACGACGATCGCGCGCCAGCCCGCGGGGATCCGCCGCAGCACCCAGGGCAGGGCGGCGGCCTCGTCGAGACAGGGCAGCACGATGTCGGCCCGCGGGGCCGGTGGGCCCGGCGGGTCTTCGGGGGAGTGGGAGGAGTGCGTCACGCCCTTCACCCTACGGAGAGAAATGGGGCATATCAGACTTCAGGTTCTTACGAAACGGGGACGTCGGCCAGTGCGGCGGGCCGGGACGCGGCACTCGCCCGAGCGCGGTGCGAGGCTTGCGGCATGGAGACACCACCGCAGGGCGGCGCGCCGCGCGTACTCGTCGTGGACGACGACGTCACCGTTGCCGAGGTCGTCAGCGGCTACCTCGAACGTGCCGGGTACGCCGTCGACCGCGCCGAGGACGGCCACACGGCGCTGGAGCGTGCTGCGGCCTGCCGCCCCGACCTGGTCGTCCTCGATCTGATGCTGCCCGGCATCGACGGCCTCGAGGTCTGCCGCAGGCTGCGCGCGCGGGGTCCCGTGCCGGTCATCATGCTCACGGCGCGGGGCGACGAGGACGACCGGATCCTGGGCCTTGAGATAGGCGCGGACGACTACGTGACCAAGCCGTTCAGCCCCCGCGAACTGGTCCTGCGCGTCGAGTCGGTGCTGCGCCGCACGGGCTCCGCCGCGGGCGGCCGCGCGGGGGCGGTGCTGAGCACCGCGGGGCTGACCGTCGACCCGCCGGCCCGCCGCGCGGCCAAACACGGCACCGAACTCGCCCTCACCGTCCGCGAGTTCGACCTGCTTGCCTTCTTCATGCGCCATCCGGGCCGCGCGTTCGGCCGCGAGGAGCTGATGCGGGAGGTCTGGGGCTGGGACTTCGGCGACCTGTCGACGGTCACGGTCCACGTGCGGCGCCTCCGCGGCAAGATCGAGGACGATCCGGCGCGGCCGCGGCTGATCCAGACGGTGTGGGGGGTGGGGTATCGCTTGGCTGTGTCGGACGGCGTGGCATCGGATGCCACCGCCCCGGCCGCCACCGACCCGGAGGCCACAGCGTCGGCCGCCACCGCCTCGCACACCGCCGACTCGTGCGCCACCGACCTGGAGGCGGTCGCGCCGGAGGCCGTTGCCCGAGAGGCGGCCGACGCGGAGACGCGAGCCCCGGAGCGGGGTGCTCCAGAGATGGCCGTTCCAGAGGCGGCCGTTCCAGGGAGGGGCGCCCCAGAGACGGCTGCCCCGGAGACGGCCGCTCCCGAGGCGGCTGCCCCAGCGACGTTCGCCCCGCAGGCCGCGGCAGCGGAAGGCGGCCCCGCACCTGCGGCCGCAGGGCCCGAGACGGCGGCGGCCCCGCATGCGTGACACCCTCCTCATCGCGCTCTACGCCTTCCTCGGTGCCGCCGCCGCTGGGCTGCTCGGGGCGGTGCTCCTGCGGGTGCTGCGGCGGCGGTCGCTCGTCGTGTCGCTCGCCGTGGTCGCCTGTGTCGCGGTGACCGCGATGCTCGCCGGCACGCTGGTGGTCGCTTGGGCGATGTTCCTGTCCCCGCACGATCTGAGCGTCGTCACCACCGTCGTCGCCATGGCCGCGGTCGTCTCCCTGGTCACCGCGCTGCTCCTTGGGCGCTGGGTGGTGGCCCGCAGCAAGGCGCTCACCCTCGCTGCCCGTTCCTTCGGCGACGGCGGTGACTTCGCGGCGCCCGGCGTGCCCGCCACCGCGGAACTCGCCGCCCTCACCCGCGAGTTGGAGTCCACCAGCGCGAGGCTCGCGGAGTCGCGGGAGCGGGAACGCGCCCTGGAGACATCGCGCCGCGAACTCGTCGCCTGGATCTCGCACGACCTGCGCACCCCGCTGGCCGGCCTGCGCGCGATGAGCGAGGCCCTGGAGGACGGGGTGGCCGCCGACCCCGATCGCTATCTGCGGCAGATCCGCACCGAGGTCGAGCGCCTGAACGGCATGGTCGGCGACCTCTTCGAGCTGTCCCGCATCCACGCGGGCGCGCTCGCTCTCACGCCGTCGCGGATGTCCGCGTACGACCTGGTCGGCGACGCCATCGCGGGCGCGGACCCGCTCGCCCGCGAACACGGCGTACGCCTCGTGGGCGACCGGATCGACGCCGTGCCGGTCGAGGTCGACGGCAAGGAGATGAGCCGGGTGCTCGGCAATCTGCTGATCAACGCCATCCGCCGGACCCCCGCCGACGGCACGGTCGCCGTAGCCGCCCGGCGTTCGACGGACGGCGTGGTGCTGTCCGTCACGGACGGCTGCGGCGGCATCCCCGAAGAGGACCTGCCCCGCGTCTTCGACACGGGCTGGCGCGGCACCCACGCGCGCACACCCCCGGCGGGAGCGGGCCTGGGCCTGGCCATCGTGCGCGGCATCGTCGAGGCACACCAGGGCCGAGCGGACGTACGCAACGTGACGGGCGGCTGCTGCTTCGAGGTGGTGCTTCCGGAGGCGGGAGCGTAACGGGGCAGGGGGGCGGGTGGGTCTGTGGCGGCTCGGGGTGTGCCTGCGACGGGGGCCGCCCGTGGCGGGGCCTGTGACGGGCCCGGCAGACGCCGTGTCTTTGCACGGGACGCCCTGCACGGGATGGGGGGCCTGCGGCGGGGTGTGCCCGCGAGGGGCACCGCTCGGGGACGGGCCCTGCGCTGGGGTGCGCCCGAGATGGGCCCGGTACTGGACGTCGCCCGCCCCTCCTACCCCCGCATCCCCGCCCCAGCGAACTCCCGCATCCCCGACTGGAAGTCCACCTCCGGCTTCCAGTCCAGGTCGGTTCGCAGGCGGGTGGAGTCCGCTGTCACATGGCGGACGTCGCCCAGGCGGTATTCGCCGGTCACGACCGGTGCCGGGCCGCCGCACGCGTCGGCCAGGGTCCGGGCCATCTCGCCGACCGTGTGGGGGTCGCCGCTGCCCGTGTTGTAGGCCGTGAACTCCCCGTCGGCGCGGTCCCGCAGCGCCTCCAGCGTCACGGCGTTGGCCGCCGCCACATCGCGTACGTGGACGAAGTCCCGGCGCTGGCCGCCGTCCTCGAAGACGCGCGGGGCGCGGCCCGCGGCCAGGGACGAGCGGAAGAAGGACGCGACGCCCGCGTACGGGGTGTCGCGCGGCATTCCCGGGCCGTAGACGTTGTGATAGCGCAGCGACACCGCGCGGCCGCCGGTGGACCGTGCCCAGGCCGCCGCCAGATGTTCCTGGGCGAGCTTCGTCGTCGCGTACACATTGCGCGGATCGACCGGGGCGTCCTCCGTGACCAGGCCCGGCGTCAGCTCGGCGCCGCAGGAGGGGCAGCGGGGCTCGAAGCGGCCCGCCGCCAGATCGGCCGGCGCGCGCGGCCCCGGGCGCACCACGCCGTGCCGGTCCGCACAGGTGTAGCGGCCCTCCCCGTAGACCACCATCGAGCCGGCGAGCACCAGATCCTGCACCCCCGCCCGGGCCATCGCGGCCAGCAGCACCGCCGTGCCCAGGTCGTTGCAGGCGACGTACTCGGGCGCGTCCGCGAAGTCCTTGCCGAGGCCCACCATCGCCGCCTGATGGCACACCGCGTCGACGCCGCGCAGCGCACCGTCCACCGCTTCCGGATCGCGTACGTCGCCGACGATCAGCTCCCCGGCGACGCGTGGCCGCTCCGTCCCGGAGTGCGCCGACGCGAGCAACGCGTCGAACACCACGGGTTCGTGTCCGCGCGCCGCGAGCGCGTCGACGATCTGTGACCCGATGAACCCGGCGCCGCCGGTGACCAGTACACGCATGCCGCCCACGCTAGGCCGCCGCCACCGCTTCATCGATGCGTCGGGGCCTCATGTCACCGGTCCGTAAGAACCTGGCCTTTGTGAGGTAGTCGGGGCGATGCGCCGTCCAGTTCCCGCCAACTGGTGTGGTGTGGCTCACAAGAGGGGATGTGTGGGCGGGGTGAGTGGAAAGGGCGTACCCCTCCGTGAAGAGAGTGACGCGGATGTAAGGATGAGCCGCCATGAGTGCTGGATGGTGTTGTCGAGCGGGACGGGCCGCGGTGTTCGCCGCCGTCTGTGTACTGCTCGCTGCCCTGGGGCACGTCATGATGTCCGGAAGCCCGGTGTCCTGGTGGGCGCTGGGCGCCGGAACCGTCGGCGCCGGCGGCGGTGCGTGGGCGCTGGCCGGGCGTGAGCGAGGGCTGCCGGCCGTCGTCTCCCTCGCGGTGGCGGCGCAGGCCGCACTGCACTCGGGGTTCTCCCTGGCACAGACCCTCGCCACGCCACGGACCGGTGGCACGTCCCTCGTCCGGCAGTGGGTGCGCAATGTGCTGTGCCTGCCGTCGGCGGACATGGGGTCCATGAACATGGGCTCCATGGGCCGGGGGACGGGTGACGGCTCGGCGATGTCGTCCGCCATGACCGGCATGCAGCACATGCAGCACATGCAACACGGTGAGCCCATGCAGCACATGGGCGATGCGGGGCAGGCCGCCGCGCACATGCACCACATGGGCGGCATGTCGCCCACCGGGATGCTCGCCGCCCACCTCCTGGCCGCGCTCCTGTGCGGCCTCTGGCTCGCGCACGGCGAGCGTGCCGTCTTCCGCATCGCACGTTCCTTCGCCGGCTGGCTCGTCGCCCCGCTGCGGCTGCCCGTCGCGGCTCTCGTGCCGGCCCCCCGGCCGCGGGTCCGCCCGCGCCGCAGTCGTTCGGTGCGCACACCGCGGCAGTTCCTCCTCGTGCACGCCATCACTTCTCGGGGTCCGCCCGCGGGAACCGCTGTCGCCTGACAGCCGGTTCCCCGACGCCGTCCGCGCGCCGCGCCCCGCGCCGCGCGCCCCGGTCGGCTCGGGCATCGGCCGTACGCATCCGTACGGCTGTACCCCCAACACCGGACCCGCACCGGACCGGCACCGTGCCCGCCGACGCGCGCACGGCCGGTCCGCTGCACGGAATCCCGGATCTCCGGACTCCCGAGAAGGACACCAGGTGATCATTCCTGCCTTGCCCGGCTCACCCGACGAGTCGATAACGGCCTGGGCGCTCGCCGCCCGCGGCGGCGACCCGGAAGCCATCGAGCAGTTCGTGCGCGCGCTGCACCGCGACGTCCGCCGGTACGTGACGTACCTGGGCGGCGACCCGCAGGCCGCCGACGACCTGACTCAGGACACATTTCTGCGGGCACTCGGCAGCCTGCACCGTTTCGAGGGGCGCTCGTCCGCCCGTACGTGGCTGCTGTCCATCGCCCGCCGCGCGGTGATCGACAGCCTCCGGCACGCCGCCGCCCGGCCGCGTCTTTGCGACACGGACGACTGGCAGGCCGCTGCGGAGCGCGCCCAGCCCATAGGTCTTCCGGGCTTCGACGACGGCGTGGTCCTCGCCGATCTGCTCGCGGAGCTGCCCGACGAGCGGCGTGAGGCCTTTGTCCTTACCCAGCTCCTGGGGCTGCCCTACGCGGAAGCCGCGCTGCTCACCGGCTGTCCGGTGGGCACGGTCCGTTCGCGGGTGGCGCGTGCCCGCCTCTCGCTGATGGAACGGCTGCGGGACGCCGAACGCCCCGCGCTCGCGGGCGCGGCGGCCTGACGGGTCGCGCGTGTTCGCGCCGCGGCCGCCCGGCAGTCACGCCGGGCGGCCGCGGCACCCGAAGGACCTACCTGTCAGGGGTGCATCAATGTCCTCGTGACGGGCGCCAGAGTCGCGTCAAGGGCCGTGTCCACGGCGCCGGGAGGGCGTTCGGTGGAGGAATCTCCCCGAGGGCACTTCCCCCGCTCCCGCGGAAGGCGCCCCGAGCCATCACCCAGGGGAGAAACAGGAGTTGAGCGCGAGCCCATGAGCGGCGTACGGCCCGGACAGTTAAAGGTCTACCTCGGGGCGGCCCCCGGCGTCGGCAAGACCTACCGCATGCTCGACGAGGGCCGCCGCCGCGCAGCCCGCGGCACGGACGTGGTGGTGGGCTTCGTGGAGTGCCACCGGCGCCCGCGGACCGAGGCGATGCTGGCGGGCCTGGAGGTCGTCGAGCGCCTCGACTGCGGCTACCAGGGCGGCGGCACATTCCCGGAGATGGACCTGAAGGCCGTCCTCGCCCGGCGCCCGCAGGTGGCGCTCGTCGATGAACTCGCCCACACGAACGTCCCCGGCGGCGGCCGCAACACCAAACGCTGGCAGGACGTCGAGGAGCTCCTCGCAGCCGGGATCGACGTCGTCTCGACCGTCAACATCCAGCACCTGGAGTCCCTCAACGACGTCGTCGAGAAGATCACCGGCGTGCCGCAGAGCGAGACCGTGCCCGACGACGTGGTCCGCCGCGCCCAGCAGATCGAGCTGGTCGACATGGCGCCCGAGGGCCTGCGCCGCCGCATGGCGCACGGCAACATCTACGCCCCGGCCAAGGTCGACGCCGCCCTCGCCAACTGCTTCCGCCCCGGCAACCTCACCGCGCTGCGCGAACTCGCCCTCCAGTGGGTGGCGGGCCAGGTCGACGTGGCCCTCCTGCGGCACCGCTCCGAACAGGGCATCGCCCGCGTGTGGGAGGCCCGCGAACGCGTCGTCGTCGCGCTCACCGGCGGCTCCGAGGGGGAGACCCTGATCCGCAGGGCCGCCCGCATCGGCGCCCTGCCCCGGGCGCTCACCTTCGTCCGGGCCGGGCAGACCGCGCCGGCCCGCGGCGATCTGCTGGCCGTGCACGTCACGCGCAGCGACGGGCTCGCCGCCGGGGCCTCGCACTCCGCCCTGGTCCGCCAGCGCCGCCTCGTCGAGAGCCTCGGCGGCAGCTATCACTCGGTCGTCGGGGACGATGTGCCCACCGCCCTGGTGGAGTTCGCCCGCGCGGAGAACGCCACCCAGCTCGTCCTCGGCACCAGCCGGCGCGGCCGCCTCGAACGGTTCCTCACCGGCAGCGGCATCGGCGAGACAGTGGTCGCGCTCTCGCGGGACATCGACGTCCACATGGTCACCCACGAGCGGGCGGGCCGCGGCAGGCTGCTGCCGTCCCGCCGCCGTACGCTGCCGACCTCGCGCCTGGTCGCGGGCCCGATCGCCGGTCTCGTCCTGCCGGTGCTGCTGACCTTCGGGCTCGACGGTCTGCGCGGTCCGCTGAACCTCACCAGCGAGGCGCTGCTGTATCTCCTGGCCGTGGTGGGCGTGGCCTGCATCGGGGGCGTCGCGTCGGCGGTGGTCGCATCGCTCACCGCGTCGCTGCTGCTCAACTACTGGTTCATGCCGCCGGTCGGCGAGTTCACCATGGCCGACGCGAACAGCATGCTCGCGCTGGGTGTCTTCGCCGTCGTCGCGGCGACGGTCGCGGCCGTCGTGGACCGGTCGCTGCGGCTTTCGCGGCGCTCGGCCCGCGCCACGGCCGAGGCGGAGACGATGTCCTCGCTCGCGGGCAGCATCGTCCGCGGCGACGAGGCGATTCCGGCACTCCTGGAACGTACGCGGGAGACCTTCGGCATGGAGTCCGCCGAGCTCGTGGAGGAACCGCCGGGCGCAGCTGCGTCGGGGACGGGCGGCACCCTGTCCGTGCCGGTCGGCACCGGCAACTGGCTGCTCCTTCGCGGCCGTACGCTGCCGTCGTCCGAGCGCCGGGTGCTTGCCGCGTTCGCGGCGCACGTCGGCGCCGCCGTGGAGCGGGCCCGGCTCGCCGAGCGGGCGGCCGAGGTCGAACCCGTCAAGGCCGCCGACCGGATGCGCACGGCGCTGCTGAGGGCCGTCGGCCACGATCTGCGGACTCCGCTCGCCGCGGTCATGGCCGCCGTCAGTTCGCTGCGCAGCCGTGACGTGGACTTCTCCGCAGAGGACCGCGACGAACTGCTCGCCTCCGCCGAGGAGTCCCTGGCCAAGCTGGACCGGCTGGTGGAGAACCTCCTGGACCTGAGCCGTCTTCAGGCGGGCGCACTCACCCTCAAGACGCGCGCCACAGCTCTGGAGGAGGTCCTTCCGCTCGCCCTGGACTCGCTTCCGGGGCACACGGCGGACATCGAGGTGCGGAGCCTGGAGGAGATCCCGGCGGTGCTCGCCGACCCGCCGCTCCTGGAACGGGTCATCGCCAACCTCGTGGGCAACGCCGCCCGGCACTCGCCGCCCGGCGCACCGGTCCTGGTCTCCGCGAGCGCCCTCGGCGGCCGGGTCGAACTGCGCGTCGTCGACCGGGGCCCCGGAGTGCCGCCCGCCGACCGGGAGCAGGTCTTCGAGCCGTTCCAGCGGCTCGGCGACACGGACAACACCACGGGCCTCGGCCTGGGGCTGGCCCTGTCCCGAGGACTCACCGAAGCGATGGACGGCACGCTCACCCCGGAGGAAACCCCGGGCGGCGGACTCACGATGGTCCTCTCGCTGCCGTTCGCGGGGGCCGCAGGGAAGGGGGTACACCGATGACGCGGGTGCTTGTGGTGGAGGACGACGTCCAGCTGGTCCGGGCGCTCGTGATCAACCTGCGGGCCCGCGGGTACGGGGTCGAGACCGCCCCCGACGGTGCGACGGCCCTGCGGATCGCCGCGGCGCAGCGGCCCCACGTCATCCTCCTGGACCTGGGCCTTCCGGACATGGACGGCATCGACGTACTCACGGGTCTGCGAGCCTCGACCCGGGCGCCGATCCTCGTGCTCACCGCGCGGCGTGCCGCGCCGCAGAAGGTCGCGGCGCTCGACGCGGGAGCCGACGACTACGTCACGAAGCCGTTCAGCATGGACGAACTCCTGGCCCGTCTTCGCGCCGCCGTCCGCCGCACCCGGGCCGTGCCGGTCACCGGCGACGCGGTGGTCGTCACGACGGACGAGTTCACCGTCGACCTGGCCGCCAAGAAGGTGCGCAGGCACGGACACGACGTACGGCTGACGCCGACCGAATGGCAGCTCCTGGAAATACTGATCTCCCACCCCGGGCGGCTCATCACCCAGCGCCAGCTCCTCGCGGACGTATGGGGCTCGTCCCGCAGCGACAAGACCAACTATCTCCGCGTCTACATGGCCCAGTTGAGACGCAAACTCGAAGCGGACCCGTCCCGCCCGCGGCACCTCATCACGGAACCGGGCATGGGGTACCGCTTCGAGAGCTGAGAGCTGGAGGGCTGACGGCTCAGAGCTGAGAACCGAGCGCCGCGCGCTGGGCCGGCGTGAGGCGGTCCGGTCCGGCCTGCCGCAGGGCCTCGGCGACGCGTGACGGGGGCCAGTCCAGGGCCGCCGCCAAGTGGTCCGCGGTGGGCGGCGCGGTCGAGTGGAGCAGGGCGGCGAGCACGGTCAGGGCGTCGTCGACGGCCGTGGGGCCGCCGCTCATGTCGTCGCTGAGCGTCGCGAAGAATCCGCTCATCTGGGCCAGGCGCGCCCCCGCCGGTGTGGCCGGGTCGAGGAGATCGACGCCCCGCAGCGCGATGTCCGCCCACTGCGCGTGCGTCTGGGCGCTGGTCGTCCAGGCCCGCAGCCACACGTCGTCGTCGACGACGTACCGCTCGCGCCGCCGTCCGGGCTCGCGCACCCGGCGGATCACGCCGAGGGACTCCAGATAGGCGACGGCCTTGGACACCGACGCGGCGCTGACCCGCAGCCGCCGGACGAGTTCGGCGGCGGTGAGACTGCCGGAGTCGTCCGTGATCAGGCGGGCGAGCACCCGCGCCGGCATCCGCGGCAGCCCCGTGCCGGCCATCAGCGCGGCGAGCTGCTCGGCGAAGCCGGCGACGACGTCGGGGTCGCGGCCGTGGGCGTCGGGCGTCGCCGAGGGGTCAAGGCGCGGGCGGGGCGTGCGCCGCCGGGCGCGCCGTTCGGTGGCCAGATGGGCGTGGTCGACGCGGTAGGCGGCGGGTCCGCCGTTGCGGGCCACCTCCCGGCTGACGGTGGACGTCGGTCTGCCGAGCCGCCGCGCGATTTCGGCGTAACCGAGCCCGTCGGCGAGGCCCGCGCCGATGTCCCCGCGGTCCTGGTGGGTGAGCCTGCCTCCGGGCACGCGCACCGCCTCCTTGCGTTTTGCGGCAATGCTATTGCAACGAATGCCGTGAAATCCCTTGTTGGGGCAGCTTACTTGGCGGCTTCTTCTTTAATGACCCACTGAACGCAACGTAGCTTCGCGGCTGTATCAAGCGATCCGGCGATGACTTGAGGAGCTGACGTGACGACGACCGGCAAGGACGTCGTGCTCGATGTCGAAGGGCTGCGCATGCGGTACGGCGCGACCGACGTCCTGCACGATGTGACGTTCCAGGCACACCACGGAGAGGTGGTGGCCCTGCTCGGGCCGAACGGTGCGGGCAAGACCACCACCATCGAGATCCTGGAAGGGTTCCGCCTCCGCTCGCGGGGGCGGGTCGCGGTGCTCGGCACGGACCCGGCGGACGCCTCCGAGGCCTGGCGTGCCCGGATCGGTGTCGTGCTGCAGTCCTGGCGCGACCACGGCAAGTGGCGGGTGCGGGAGCTGCTCGCGCATCTGGGCACGTACTACGCCCCGTACTCCACCGACACGCGCCGGCGCCCGTGGGACACCGACGAGCTCGTGGCCGCGGTCGGGCTCACCGCCCACGCGGGCAAGAAGATCAAGACGCTGTCCGGCGGGCAGCGGCGCAGGCTCGACGTGGCGATCGGCATCGTGGGCCGCCCCGAACTGCTCTTCCTCGACGAGCCCACCGCGGGCTTCGACCCGCAGGCGCGCCAGGAGTTCCACACCCTCGTGCACCGGCTCGCCGCCGACCACGAGACGACGGTCCTGCTCACCACGCACGACCTCGACGAGGCGGGGAAGCTCGCCGACCGCATCATGATCCTGTCCGGCGGGCGCATCGTCGCGGACGGTACGGCCGACGATCTCGCCCGGCGGATCGCGGGCGAGGACGAGGTGCGCTGGACGCACGACGGGCAGCGGTGCGCCGCGTCCACGGCCGACTCGACGGCATTCGTACGCGGCCTCTTCGGGCGGTACGGCGAGGCGATCGGTGAACTGGAGGTCCGCCGGGCCTCGTTGGAGGACACCTACCTGGCGCTGGTGCGCGAGGGCGAGGTGGCGGCCCGATGAGCGGCACGCACGCGATGGCGACGAAGGCGGCGGGCGCGACGGGTCCGGCGGCCGTGGCGCTGCGCGCCGGCTGGACCCGCGGCCTGATCGAACTGCGGCAGTCGTTCACCAACGGCGCCGACCTGCTGTCACATCTGCTCTGGCCGGTGTTGATGCTGATCGTGCTGTTCTTCCTGCGGGACACGACCTTCGGTACGAGCGGACTCCTGCTCGGCACCCTCGCGCTGCCCAGCATCCTGGGGATGAACGCCGCGATGGGCATGGTCACCATGAGCCAGGTGCTCACCGCCGAACGCGAGGACGGGACACTGCTGCGGGCCAAGGCGACGCCGAACGGGATGCGGGGCCACCTCATCGGGAAGGTCATCTCGGTGGCGGGCGGACTCCTGGCCGACCTCGCGATCCTGCTGATCCCGGGCGTCCTTCTCATCGACGGCCTCGCGGTGGGCGGCGCGGGCGCCTGGCTGACACTGACCTGGGTGCTCGTCCTCGGCATGGTGGCGACCCTGCCGATCGGCGCCGTCCTCGGCTCGGTCTTCACCAGCGCGCGCAGCCAGGGTCTTGTCCAACTGCCGGTCCTCGGCCTGATCGCGGTCTCCGGCATCTTCTACCCGGTGACCGCGATGCCGCAGTGGGTGGAGTGGCTCGCCCAGTCGTTCCCCATCTACTGGCTCGGCCTCGGCATGCGCTCCGCCCTGCTTCCGGACGGCGCGGCCGCCGTGGAGATCGGGGAGTCCTGGCGGCACTGGGAGACCGCGGGGGTCCTCGGCGCCTGGGCCGTGGCGGGTCTGCTCGTGGCACCGGTCGTCCTGCGTCGCATGGCCCGCAGGGAGTCGGGCTCGAGCGTGGCGGAGCGGCGGGAGCGGGCGATGCGGAGGGTGGGGTAGGCGCCCCCGAAGGGGCGCGGGGCTGCGACATGTGCGGCTCCGCCGCGTGGGCGCGACCAGCCACGACACAGCCGCAGCCGACCGACGGCACCCTCGCGCCCGGCTCTCGCTGATCGAGCGACCGCGGGAGGCCGAGCCCCCGGGGCTCGTGGACACCGCAGCCTGAGGGGGCCCGGCGGCCCTCAGCCCCGCCGGCGCCCGGCCAGCTCCGCGCGGGCCGCGCAAACCTCGTCCACGGCCTGCCGGTGCCCTCCCTCGTGGGCACAGCGCTCGGCCCGGTCGAGAAGCGAGCGGGCCGAGTCCGGATCGGTGGCCGCGCGGACGCGGGCCAGCGCCGTGAGTGCGAAGGCGAGCACCGTCCCGCCGAACGGCTCGGCGAGCCCGACGGCCGCGCCCGCCAACTGCTCGGCCTCGTCCGCCTCGCCGAGCAGCAGATGAAGCTCGGCGAGGTTGGCGCGCTCGAAGGCGGTGGCGGTGGGCCGCCCTGCCTGCTCGGCGAGCGTGAGGGCGCGCCGCCCGTGCTCCAGCGCCTTGCGGTGCCGCCCCGAGCGGCGGGCGTTCTCGCGCAGCACGGAGAGGACCGTGGCGAGCAGCGCCGGGTCACCGGACTCCTCGGCCGGCGCGAGAGCCCGCTCGGCGGGTGCGATCGCTTCCTCATTGCGCCCCAACAGGCCGTGGCAGGCGGCCTGTTGGGCGAGGGACCTGGCGAGGAGGGCGGCGTGTTCGGCCTGCCGGTCCGGACGCCGCTGCCCGGCGGCTTGCGCCAGGCGTCCGGCGGTCGCGGCGTCAGCGGCCCCGGGCGGTGCGCTCGCCCACGGCGGCCCCGGACGGGCGGGCAGCGCCTCCCGGCCGTCCGCGCGCAGCAGCTCCTCCGCGCCCCGCGCCGCCGCGAGCCCGGCCTCGTACTCCCCGTCGTTGAACAGGATCACCGACTCCGCCATACGGTGCGCGGCATGCACGTCCGGTGCGGCGTCCGGCCGCGGTGGATGGCCCGCGAGGGTGGCACGCGCCTCGTCGGGCGTGGTGGCGCGGGACAGGACTTCCGCGAGCCGCGCGGCCGTCAACGTGCAGGCGTCGGGGCTGTGTTGGAGTTCGTACGACGCCAGCGCTTCGCGCAGTACGTGCACCGCGTCGGCGTAGCGGCCCGAGCGCTCCAGGGTGCGGGCCAGGGCCACCCGGACCCGCGCCGCGTCCGCCTCCGGCTCGGGCTCCGGCGGGTGGCCGAGCGCCGCGCGGTACAGGCGGGTCGTCTCCGGGGCGGGGCGTGCCCCCAGGTCGGCGAAGTCCATGGCCGCCGCGCACTGCTCGTACTGGCGGGCCGCCGCACTCCGCATCCCTTGCCGCAGGTAGGCCCCGATCAGCACGCGGTGGGCCCGCTCGTCGGCGGGTGCGGACTCCAGGACGAGGCGTGCGACGGCCGCCGCCCGCTCCGCGTCGCCCGCGTCGAGCCGGGCCCGCGCGAGGGCGAGGGCCACCCGGACCCGCAGCTCGGCCAGGCGGGTGCGGTGCGGCTCGGCCCAGGGCGCGTAGCGGTCCTCGGGGAGCAGGTCTCCGGTGAACGCGTCCAGGGCGGCGGCCAGTTGGGCGGTGTCGCCGCCCGAGAGCGCACGCTCCGCCAGGGTCCCCGCCCGGTCCGCGTCGACCACGACCCTGCCGGGCGCCAGGCGCAGCAGCGACCCGTCGGCCACCACGTAGGACGATGCGGCCCGTGGTGTCAGTTCGGGCTCCAGGGCGTGGCGCGCGGCGTGCAGCGCCACCCGCAGGTTGCGCTGTGCGGCGGGCAGTTCGGCATGCGGCCAGCACTCCGCCATGAGGTGCTCGCGGTGCAACTGGTGCCCCGGGGCGAGGGCGAGGAGTTTGACCAGGGTGCGGGCGCCCGGCCGCGGCCACCGCTCGGCGGGCGGCACCCCGGTGGGCCGTTCCGTGCGGAATCCGCCGAGCAGCCTGATGCGGAGTGTTGGAGGAGCGCCCATGGGAGCAGCACTGTAACCGCTTGCCCCCACCGGCCTGTTACCGGTGAATTACTGGCCGGATCTCGCCCCTCGTAGCGGCACGTCAGACGAGTGCCGCGTGCCTGATCGCGTCGACTTCACACCGGCGGGAGGGAGCCCCGGAGAACGCGTTGACCTGCGCAAAGGGCCTCCCGAAGATAGGTGCCGAGCACCGCCGCCATCCCCGTGTCCCCTCTGGAGGAAGCGTGAAGCGTTCCCAAGCCCTCGCCGTGGGCGTCGCGTTGCTGCTCTCGGGCAGTGTCGTGGCGGCCAACGCGGCCGATGACCCGGCCGCCCCCGCGGCCGGGCACTCCGCCAAGCGCCCGTCGGCCGACGCCACTTGGTGCACCGAGCAGGGCGGCTCCCCGCAGCAGCAGGTCCCGTACTACACCAAGACCGGGACCCAGATCGTCCAGCTCGGCGGCGAACGCGAGATGTGCGTCTTCACCGGCGAGGACGGCACGAAGATCACGATCGGCGCCGACACCCTGGCCGCCGACAAGCCGACCCTGGCCGCACTCGCCTACGTCCACAAGCCTGCCGACCCGGGCGGCCACCCCGGCAACCCGTCCATCGGCTACTGCAAGTCCATCAACGGCACCGCCATGTACGGCCCGAAAGCGACGGACGGCGGCGGCTGGGCCGAGAAGGACGAGACCGACGCAAGCAAGGTCGTCGCCGCCTGCATGTTCGGCGACGGCTCGGTGATCGACGCCTGGGGCCTCAAGTACCACACGGGCGGCGTGATCCGCGGCGCGGACCTGACGAAGAAGTTCCGTGCGGACATCCCGTAGGGGACGGGCGGGCCTCCCGGGCGCCACCGGAAGCGGCGGTGCGGCCGGGAGGCCCGTGGCCTAGCGCAGCATGGGCAGTTCGATCGCCGGGCAGCGGTCCATGACCATCTCCAGGCCCGCCGCCCGCGTCCGTTCGTACGCGGACTCGTCGATGACGCCCAGCTGGAACCAGACCGCCCGCGCGCCGATCTCGACGGCTTCGTCGGCGGCCTTGCCGGCAAGCCCGCTGTTGAGGAACACATCGACGACGTCGATCTCGAAGGGCACGGCGGAGAGGGACGGGTAGCCCTTCTCGCCGTGCACCGTCTCGGCCTTCGGGTGGACGGGGACGATGCGCTTGCCGTACCGCTGCAGCACGCCGGCGACTCCGTACGCCGCTCGTTCCTGGTTCGAGGACAGGCCCACGACCGCCCAGGTGTCTCCGAGCTCCGTCAGTATCTTGCGCACTGTTGCCGGATCGCCGTACACGTCCTGCTCCTTCACCGATGGCCGGGTGACTACGGGATGCGTACGTCAGACATTGACGCCGAAGTCCGACGCGATGCCGCGCAGCCCACTGGCATAACCCTGGCCGACCGCGCGGAATTTCCACTCCGGGCCGTGGCGGTAGAGCTCGCCGAAGACCATGGCGGTCTCCGTGGACGCGTCCTCGGAGAGGTCGTAGCGGGCTATCTCCACGTTGTCCGCCTGGTTGACCACGCGGATGAACGCGTTGCGGACCTGGCCGAAGCTCTGGCCGCGGTTCTCGGCGTCGTGGATGGACACCGGGAAGACGATCTTCGTGATCGTGGCGGGGACCTGCGCGAGGTTCACCTTCACGGCCTCGTCGTCGCCCTCGCCCTCACCGGTGAGGTTGTCACCGGTGTGCTCGACGGAACCGTCGGGGCTCGTGAGGTTGTTGTAGAAGATGAAGTGCTGGTCGGAGACGACCTTGCCCGACTCGTCGCAGAGCAGGGCGCTGGCATCCAGGTCGTAGTCCGTGCCGGTGGTCGTGCGGACGTCCCAGCCGAGACCGACCAGGACGGCGGTGAGGCCCGGCGCCTCCTTGCTGAGCGAGACGTTGCCGCCCTTGGCCAGGGAAACTCCCACGATGTCCTCCTGAGTCCTGAGGTGTAGTGCCGACCGGCCGTGGTCAGGGCCGGAGGGGTAAAATCTACAGCACTGTAGAAGCTCGCGGGGTGCCGCGTCCCGATACCGCGTCCCGATTCCGTGCCCCGTTACGATGTGGCGCTCCGTGAGGAGCCGTCAAGAGAACCGTCGGCCGAGCCGTCGGGAACCGGCGTCGAGGAGGAGACGAGCATGGCGCAGCATGAGCGCGGGGAGCGGCGACCGCGTCTTCGGCGGCGCGCGCAGGGCGAGTTGGAGGCGCAGGTGCTTGCCGCGCTGCACAGTGCGCAGGGCCCCGTGAGCGCGGCCTGGGTCCAGGAGCGGATCGGCGGCGACCTCGCGTACACCACGGTGATGACGATCCTGACCCGCCTCCTCGCCAAGAACGCGGTGACCCGCGAACGCGCGGGCCGCCACTTCACGTGGACGTCGGCGGCCGACGAGGCGGGCCTGGCGGCACTGCGCATGCGCAAGGTCCTCGACGGCGAACCCGACCGCGAGGCGGTACTCGCCAGCTTCGTCACCACGCTGTCGGCTGATGATGAGCAGGTGTTGCGGGGGTTGCTGGGGGCGGCGGGGGTTGTGGGGGTCGCGGGGGTGGATGTGGCGCGTGCTGCGGGTGCGGAAGCGGGCCATGTCGCGGGTGCGGGTGCGGGTGTGGCTGATGGTGCGGGCTGGGATGCGGCTCGTTCTGTGGGGTTGGGCGCGGTCCATGGCGCGGGTGCGGAAGCGGACCTTGTCGCGGGTGCGGATGTGGCTGATGGTGCGGCCCCGGATGCAGTCCACGCCGCAGGGTCGGATGCGGACCAGGCTGCGGGCCCGGGTGCAGTCCACGCCGCAGGGTCGGATGCGGACCAGGCTGCGGGCCCGGGTGCAGCCCATGCCCCGGGCCCGGATGCGGACCGTGCCGCCCGCCCGGGCGGCGCCGGCGCTGCCGGGGCGGGCTCGGGTGGAGTGGAGGGCTGACCGGCGATGGGGGTCTTTGTTTTTCTGCCGTTGGTGTTGCCCTTGAGCGCGTGGCCGATAGCGCGGCTTGCCGAGCAGCATCTGCATCCGCGGACCGCGACCCGGCTGCTCGGCGCCGTCGCCGGAGTGATGGCCGTCTGCAGCACGCTGTGCCTGGCCCTCCTGATGGTCGTGGGAACCGCCCAACTGCCGGGCAACCCGCTGCCGGACGGCTGGTCGGACCCCGAGGTGCGGGCGGCCGTGCCGTACGACGAGTTCGCGGGGAAGGCGGCGATTCCCGCGCTCATCGTGGTGGGCGTGGCCTGCTCGCGGGCGATCCTGAGTCACTTCCGGGTTCGCCGGCGGAGCCTGCGGGCGCTTGGCGGACTGCCGGATTCGTCGGTGGCCGTGCTGAACGACGACGTCCCGTACGCCTATGCCCTGCCCGGCGGGCTCCGTGGCGGGCGGCGCGGCGGCCGGATCGTGGTCAGCACGGGGCTTCTCGGAGGCCTTCAACCGCCGGAGCGGCGTGCCCTGTTCGCCCATGAGCGGGCCCATCTTGCCGCCCGGCACCACCGTTTCCTGCTGGCCGCCCAACTGGCCGCGCGCGCCAACCCGTTCCTGCGCCCGCTGCGCACCTCCCTGACCTTCACGACCGAACGGTGGGCCGACGAGGACGCGGCCCGCGCCGTGCGGGACCGCACGGTCGTCGCGCGCGCCATCGGCAAGGCGGCGCTGGCGTCCGGGGCGGGATCCGGGGCGGGCGCGACTCCGGCGCCGACGCTCGCGGGGCTCGCCGCGCCGGGACCCGTGCCGCGGCGGGTCGCCGCGCTCCTCGCGCCCGCGCCCACCGCCCGGATCCGGCCCGCGATGTTCACGGGGGTCACCGGGTTCACCGGCGTGGGGCTCGCGCTGTCGTGCGCCGCCGTGGGGACCGTCGTATCGGCGATGTCATCGGCGAACTCCGCGGTCACGATGGTCCTGATCCTCCGGGCGGCCACGCCGCTGTGACCGGCCGGGCCCGCAGCGCCCGCTAGAGGTCGAACTCGTGCGGCGGCAGGTCGAGCGCGAAGCACGCCTCCCGCACGACGGCCTGCTCGGTCTTGTCGAAGTCGCCGTCGGCGCCGCCGATGACGATGCCGATCTGGATCACGGCACGGGCCTCGGCGGGCTTCTTCTTCGCCTTGGCCACCTCCTGCAACACACTGACCTTGCCGAACGCGAAGTCGGCCGTCAGCTTGGCGATGTTCTCGTCGAAGCGGCGCCGCAGATCGTCCGCGTCGAAGTTCTGCAGTACGTCGTTGGTGGCGATGAGCTGGGCCACCCGCTGCCGCTCGGACGGGTCGATGGAACCGTCGGCGGCCGCGACCAGGGCGCACATCGCCATGCTGGAGTCACGGAAGGCGCCGCTCTTCAGGTCGTTCTTCTTCGCCATGAGCTGGGTCTGCATCGTCGATGCGGATTCCTTGACGCGGTCCCACAGGGCCATGAGAACTCCATACGTTGTCTTACGTTGTCATACGTGCCCGAGGTCCCGGCCCGCTGTGCCGGGGCCGGCGCCTCGCTTACTTCTACAGCAATGTAGAAACTAACAGAGGTGCCGAGAAGTTCCGCCGAACCCCCCAGGAGGCCGGACCATGACGCGGACAGCACAGGAACTGCTCGATGCCGTACGGGCGGAGCTCGCACCGGACCCGTCGGCCAACCCGCTCGTGCCGAGGCTCGCCGACGGCGACGCCGACCCTTCCGCGATCACCGCTCTCGCTCTGGAGCAGCGCTCCGTGATCCCCGCCGACCGCCGTTCCTTCGCGCATCTGGCCGCACGCTCGGCCGCCGCGGGCGCACCCGGGTGCGCGGACTTCTTCCGCGGCCTCACCGAAGGCGAGACGCTCGCCTTCGACCGGCTCGGCGCGCTCGTCACGGCCTGCGGCGTGGACAAGGCCGCCGCGGAGGCCTATGAGCCGCAGGCCGGCTGCCAGGCCTATCCGGCGTACGTCGCCTGGCTCGCCCTCAACGGCGAACCCGTCGACGTGGTCCTCGCCCTCACCGCCAACTTCACCGCCTGGGGCGGCTATTGCGCCATCCTCGCCCGGGCGCTGCCGGCCCACTACGGCTTCAGCGACGAGGCGTGCGCGTTCTTCGCCTTCTTCGCCGAGCCCGCACCCGAACTCGAACGGCAGGCCCTCGTGGCGGTACAGGAGGGCCTCGACCGCGGCCCGGGGGTGACGGGTCAGGCCCTGCGCCAAGGGAAGCTGCTCCAGCGCTACGAGGCGATGTTCTGGGAGACGCTCGCCACCCCGGACCGCAGCCGCTGACCCCTACTCCCTCGTACCTCTACTACTCCCTCGTACCTCTACTCCCCTCGTACCTCCGCGAGTTGGGCCACGAGCCCCCGGATCAGCGCGTCGAGCCCCGACGCGAACGCCTCATCGGCCCGCCCCGCCTTGCTGCCGCCGACGGCGCTCTCCAGCGCGGCCGCGAGGACGGGGACGCGGGGCGCGTGTCCGGCCGGGTCGATCATCAGCGGGGGCGCGACCAGGTCCAGGGCGGAACCGAGCAGGAACGACTCGACGCTGGTCAGCGTCGCGACGAGGCGATCCTGCGGCCAGCCGCCGCGGGCAAGGGCGGTGACCACCGCCTCGTACATGGTCAGAGTGGCCGGTGAGCTGATGGTCGTCGTGGCGAGCAGGTCGATCGAGTTCGGATGGCGCGCGAACGCGTCGCGGTAGGAACGCGCCCAGGCCGCAAGGGCGTCGGGCCAGGGCAGCCTGTCGAAGGCGGAGACGTCCATCTCCTCGACGACCAGGCGGCGCACGCCCTCGATGACCTCGGCGCGGCCGTCCAGATGGTTGTAGAGCGAGGCGGTCTTCACGCCGAGCCGCGCGGCGAGCCGGGGCAGGCTGAACGCGTCGGCGCCCTCCGCGTCGATCAGGGCAAGGGCCTCCCGCGCGATGAGTTCCGCGCTGAGCACCGGTATGCGAGGTCGCCCTCTGCTCATGGTCTGGTGACTCCCGTCTGCGGATGAGGTCTTCACAGTGGCCCGTGTGCAGAGTACGGTCCTGCCCAGCCGCAACTAAAGGCTTTAGTTTACGTCTCTCCGGAACCTGAACTCGGGAAAACCTGAACTCGGGAGTACGCGCGTGACCGCACCCACCCCCAAGTCCACGGCGCCGCCGTCGTCCGACCCCACCGTCAAGGGGCTGAGCGGCGGCGCCGTCGGCACCGGTGACCTGGTCTTCTTCGTCGTGGCCGCCGCCGCGCCGCTGACCGTGATGGCGGGCGTGGCCCCGCTGGCGATCGGCATGGCAGGCGAGGCGGCGCCGCTCGGCTATCTGATGTCGGGGCTGCTGCTCATCGTCTTCGCGGCCGGCTTCACCGCGATGAGCCGTTTCGTGCGCAACGCCGGTGCCTTCTACGCCTACATCGGCCGGGGGCTCGGCCGCCCCACGGGAGCCGGTTCGGCGTACGTCGCGCTCTTCTCGTACAACGCCATCGAGGTCGGACTCCTCGTCGCCTTCGGCTGGTTCACCGAGTCGGGGTTCGAGGACCTGACGGGTATTCATGTCGCCTGGTGGACATGGGCGTTGGCGGGACTCGTCGCCATCGGCGTGCTCGGATATCTGAAGGTGACGCTGAGCGCCAAGGTCCTCGGCGTGGCCCTCGTGCTCGAAGTCCTCGTGCTGCTGGTCTTCGAGGCGGGGGTGCTCGCGCACGGCGGCGGTCCGCGAGGACTCGACCCCGGCACGCTCTCGCCCGAGCAGCTGGGCGCGGCGGGCGTGGGCGGCATGTTCGTGCTCGCCATCGGCGCCTTCGTCGGATTCGAGGCGACGGCGATCTACGCCGAGGAGGCGCGGGAGCCGGAACGCACGGTGCCGCGCGCCACGTACATCGCTGTCGCGTTCCTCGCGCTCTTCTACACCTTCACGGTCTGGATGATCATCAACGCGTACGGCTCCGACCGGGCCCAGGCGGTCGCCGACGGCGAGGGTGGCGCCGACATGGTCTTCACGGCCACCGAGCGGTTCGCGGGGGCCTGGGCCGCCGACTCCATGAACGTACTGATCATCACCAGCGCCTTCGCGGCAACCCTCGCCTTCCACAACGGCGCCGCCCGCTACTTCTACGCCCTGGGCCGCGAAGGCCTGCTGCCGCGCCGCCTGGGCACCGTGTCCGCGAAGACGCGCGCACCCGCCGCCGCGGTCGTGGTCCAGTCGGCACTCGCGCTCGCCGTGGTCGTCGTGACCATGGTCAGCGGCGCCGATCCGTACACGGTCACGTTTCTGTGGAGCAACGGCTCCGGAATCCTCGGCGTGATGCTGATGCAGGCGCTCGCCGCGCTCGCCGTGTACGGCTTCTTCCGCCGCGACCGCAGGGGCATGCCCGCCTGGCGGGTGATCGCCGCACCGCTCGTCGCGTGCGCGGGGCTTGCCGTACTGATCGTGCTCGTGTGTGCCAACCTCGACCTCCTGACGGGGGCTTCGGGCGGCGTGAACGTGGCGCTGATCGCGCCGCTGCCCGTGCTGTTCGTGGCGGGCGCGGTGCTCGCGCTGCGAATCAGAGGGCGCGATCCGCGGGCGTACGAACGACTGACCACGGTGGACGCGGAGAACGTGTGACGGGGCAGGACAAGGACAAGCGTGTGACGGAGGAGAACAACCGCATGGTGAAGGCAGTGACGACGAGGGTCTTCCTCGGGGCGGTCCGCACGGGGAGCGAGACCTACGGGGACACCACGGCGCTCGCCGTGCGCGACGGCCGTGTCGTCGCGCTCGGGGGCGAGGCCCGCGCGCTGGCCGAAGTGGCCGACGAGGTCGTCGAGTTGGGGGACGGGCTGCTGCTGCCCGCCTTCGGGGACGGCCACGCGCACCCGCTCTTCGGCGGCCTGGAGAGCTTCGGGCCGCAGATCAAGGGCCTGGCATCGGTCGACGCGATCGTCGCGGAGGTCGGCCGGTGGGCCGCCGAACACCCGGATGCGGAGTGGATCGTCGGCGCTTCCTACGATCCGGCGCTCGCCCCCGACGGGGAGTTCGACGCCCGCTGGCTGGACGCCGCCGTGTCCGAACGGCCCGTCGTGCTGCGCGCCGACGACTACCACACGGTGTGGTGCAACACGGAGGCGCTGCGCAGGGCCGGGGTGCGCGACACGACCCCGGACCCCCGCCTCGGCTGGATCGTCCGGCGGCCCGACGGCTCCCCGCTGGGCACCCTGCGCGAGTGGCACGCCTGCGACCTGGTGCTCGACCAGGTGCCGTCACGTCACGAGGACGAACTGGTCGAAGCCCTGCGCCGAGCGGGCAGCGTGTACGCGAGCGCGGGCATCACCTGGGTCCAGGACGCCTGGGTCGAACCCGACATGGTGGACGCCTATCTCGCCGCGGCCCGGCGCGGCGCGCTCGGCTTCCGGGCCGACCTGGCCCAGCGCGCGGACCCCGACCGGTGGCGCGAGCAGCTCAAGGCATTCGACGCGGCACGCGCGCGGGTCGCGGCCGAAGGCGCCCCGCTGCTGTCCGCGCGGACGGTCAAGTTCTTCAGCGACGGCGTCATCGAGGGCGGTACGGCCGCCATGCTCACCCCGTACCTGGACGCGCCGCACAGCTGCGGCATGCCCGTCTGGGAGCCGAAGCAACTCGCCGAAGCGGTGCGGGAGTTCGACGCCGACGGCTTCCAGACGCACATCCACGCCATCGGGGACGCGGGTGTACGGGCCGCGCTCGACGCGGTGGAATCCGCGATCCGGGCCAACCCCGCCCGGGACCGCAGGCCCGTGATCACCCACGTCCAGGTCGTCGACCCCGCCGATCTGCCGCGGTTCGCCGCGCTCGGCGTGATCGCCAACTTCGAACCCCTGTGGGCGCAGCCCGACCCGCTGCAGACCGAGCTCTCGCTGCCCCGGATCGGCGTCGAGCGCTCCGATCTGCAGTTCCCGATGGGGCAGTTGGCGCGCGACGGCGTGCGTCTTTCCTTCGGCAGCGACTGGCCCGTGAGTTCGCACGAGCCCCTGGAGGGCATCCAAGTCGCCGTCACCAGGCGGACGTTCGACGGGGAGCCGCGGGAAGGCTGGCTCCCGCACCAGCGGCTGACCGTCGAGCAGGCGCTCGCGGCGGCCACCAGCGGCGTCGCCCACCAGGCGGGCGCAGACGACCGGCTCGCCCTGGAGCCCGGCGCGCCCGCGGACCTGGTCCTGCTCTCCGCGGACCCGCGCACCGTCGACCCGATGGCGATCCGGCACGTGCGGGTGCTCGGCACCTGGCTGGCGGGGACGGCCACCTACCGGGCGGGCGCCGGGACGGCTACGTACCGGGCGGGGGAGGAGTGACGGGCAGGACGATGGCGGTGACGGCGATCCCGTCGCGTATCAGCCAGCGCCCGGAGAAGCCGGTGACCTCCTCGCCCGCGACCGTCGGCCCCGGCACGAGGAGCGCCGCGCTGAACGTGCCGTCCGGTGCGAGCTCCACCCGGGCGTCCTCGAAGCCGAGCCAGCGTCCGGTGAGCGGGAACCACGTCTTGTAGACGGACTCCTTGGCGCTGAACACGAGCCGGTCCCAGGGCACGTCCGGATGCCGCACACCGAGACCCGCAAGGGCCGCGCGCTCCGTCTCGTCGGTGACCAGCCTCAGCACATCGGGGTCGGCGAGCGGGGCGGCGGGCTCCGCGTCGATGCCGACCGATGTGACCTCTGCGGCGCGGGCCACCACGGCGGCGCGGTAGCCCGCGCAGTGCGTCATGCTGCCGACGATGCCGTCGGGCCAGCCGGGCGCACCCTTGGGTCCCGGCAGGATCGGCACGGGCGGCACCCCGAGGCCGGCGAGCGCCGTGCGGGCGCACTGCCGGACCGTGGCGAACTCGCGGCGCCGCTTCTCGACGGCCTTCGCCACGGCGTCCGCCTCCTCGGGGAAGAGGAACGGATCCGCGGGGTCCTCGCGGGTCTCCACGACGGTGACCGGCGCCGCCGCGAGCAGAGACTCCAACACGTCGATACCGCTCGGGACTTGGGGCACGCTCTGGGTAAAAGATGTCACAACGGATCACCGTACCGGGGTCGCGGCCCGAACGGGGGCGCGGTTCCCGGGGCGGACGGCCACGGCATCCGCGGTCGGCCCGTCCGGGACGAGCGCCTACCCTGGCACGATGCAGGACGAGTACCGCACAGTGGCCCGCGAGGCCGTGCACGAGACCGAGATCAACCACTCGCGCTTCCTGTGCGCGCTCGCGCCCGCGGCCACCGAGGCCCAGGCGCAGGCCTTCGTCGCGCGGATCCGCAAGGAGCACCCGTCGGCGTCCCACAACTGCTTCGCGTACGTCATCGGGGCCGACGCCGGGGTGCAGAAGGCCAGCGACGACGGGGAGCCCGGCGGCACGGCGGGTGTGCCGATGCTGCAGATGCTGCTGCGCCGCGACATGCGCTACGTGGTCGCGGTCGTGACCCGCTACTACGGCGGGGTCAAGCTCGGCGCCGGCGGTCTGATCAGGGCCTACGGCGGAGCGGTGGGCGAGGCCCTCGACGCGGTCGGCACGCTGACCCGCAGACGCTTCCGGCTCGCCACCGTCACCGTCGACCACCAGCGCGCGGGCAAGATCCAGAACGATCTGCGGTCGGCGGGACGCGACGTGCGCGATGTGCGCTACGGCGACGCGGTGGCCATCGAGATCGGGCTCCCCGAATCCGACGTCGAGACCTTCCGGGCCTGGCTCGCGGACGCGACCGCGGGCAGCGCTTCGTTCGAGCTCGGGGGCGAGGCGTACGGCGACGCCTGAGGGGCCGTGGAGGGCCCGGCTTCCAGGCCGCGCACAGGCGTGAACATGTCCGAATAGGTAGAATTCGGGGCATGGGAGAGCGGTCCGTCACCCCGACTGCGCCCGAACTCGTCCTAGAGACCGACACCGGCTCCACGGTGATGAGTCCGAGCCGGGACTATCACGTGGGCCGCGACCCGCTGAGCGACATCTTCATCGACGACGCCCGCGTCTCGTGGCACCACGCGGTCCTGCACGCCGAGCGCGACCACTGGACGATCGAGGACGAGCACAGCACGAACGGTACGTACGCCGACGGGCATCGCATCCACGAGTGGGGCGTCGGCCCCGGCAGCGTCATCCGCTTCGGCAATCTCGCCGACGGGCCGCGCGCGGTCCTCGTCGGCCGCGAGCCGCCCGCCCCGGCCGCTCCCGCGGCCCCCGAGCGTCCCTCCGCCGTCCGCACGCCGTCGGCCACCGGCACCTTCCGGCAGCCGACCACCGTGCGCCCGCTGCCCGCCCGCACCGTCCGCATCGGCCGCGCCCACGACAACGACCTGGTCATCGACGAATTGATCGTCTCGCGCCGGCACGCGGAACTGCGGGTCCTGCCGGACGGTACGTACGAGATCGTCGACCTCGGCAGCCACAACGGCACCTACCTCAACGGCCAGCCGGTCGCCCGTGCCCCGGTCGTCCAGGGCGACATCATCGGCGTGGGCCACAGCGCGTACTGCCTCATGGGCGACGAGCTGCAGGAGTTCGTCGACACCGGCGAGGTGTCGCTCGACGTGCAGGAGCTGACGGTCGTCGTCGACAAGGGCCGCAAGCGGCTGCTCGACAAGATTTCGTTCCCCGTCGGCGAGAAGTGCCTGCTCGGCGTCGTCGGCCCGAGCGGCGCGGGCAAGTCCACCCTGCTCAACGCCCTCACCGGCCTGCGCCCCGCCGACGAGGGCACCGTCCTCTACGACGGCCGCGACCTCTACCGCGACTACGCCGAGCTGCGCAGGCGCATCGGTCTCGTGCCGCAGGACGACATCCTGCACTCCCAGCTCACCGTGCGCCGCGCCCTTGGCTACGCCGCCGAACTGCGCTTCCCGCAGGACACCGAGAAGGCGGAACGCCGGGCCAGGGTCGACGAGGTCATCGGTGAACTGGGCCTCGAGGAGCGCGTCGACCAGCCCATTCACAGCCTCTCCGGCGGGCAGCGCAAGCGGGTGAGCGTCGCGCTGGAACTCCTCACCAAACCGTCGCTGCTCTTCCTCGACGAGCCGACGTCGGGGCTCGACCCCGGCATGGACCGCTCGGTCATGCACATGCTGCGCGGCCTCGCCGACGACGGCCGTACCGTCATCGTCGTCACGCACAGCGTGCTCAGCCTCGACGTGTGCGACCGGCTCCTCGTGCTCGCCGCGGGCGGCCGGATCGCCTACTACGGGCCGCCCCGCGACTCGCTGCCGTTCTTCGGCTACGAGGAGTGGCCGGAGGCGTTCGAGGCCTTCGAGGGGGATCACGAACGGGACTGGGCCGGGGACTACCGCAGTTCGCCGTTCCATCAGCAGTACATCGTCAACTCCTCCGCGCAGCCGTATCAGGAGCAGGCGCGGGGCGGCGAGTCCCCGGGTGTCGCCTTCGCGGCGCCGCCCAAGGCGCAGAGCTGGGGTTCTCAACTGCGTACGCTGGTGCGGCGCTACGCGGCCGCCCTTGGCGCCGACCGGACGTTCCTCGCGATCATGATCGCGCTGCCGTTCGTGATGGGCGCGATGGCCCGCGCGCTCGCTGGCGGCAAGCTGACCCAGGAAACGGCGATGAACGCGCTGCTGATCCTCTGCGTCGGCGGAGTCCTGACCGGCGCGGCCAACGCGGTGCGGGAACTGGTCAAGGAGCGCGTCATCTACCGGCGCGAACGGGCCGTCGGGCTCTCCAGATCGGCGTACCTGATGTCCAAGGTCGTCGTGCTCGGCACGATCACGGTGCTGCAGGCCGTCGTGCTGACCCTGGTCGCCCTGCTCGGCGTCGACCTCAACGCGCCCGGTGGCGAAGGCGTGTTGATGCCACCCCTTGTCGAGATCACCCTGGCCGTCGCCCTGTTGTCGTTCACGGCCATGATGCTCGGGCTCCTCGTCTCGGCGCTGGTGCGCAAGGAGGAGGTGACGATGCCGCTGCTCGTGCTCCTCGCCATCGTCCAAGTCGTGTTCTGCGGGGCACTCCTGAAGCTGCACGGCGTGCCCGGGGTCGAGCAGCTCGCGTGGCTCGTGCCGTCGCGCTGGGCGCTCGGCGCGATGGCGGGCACGATCGGCCTCGGCAGGATCGTGCCGGGTGACTTGACGACCGATCCGCTGTTCCGCCACTCCGCGAGCATGTGGCTGATCAACATGGGGATGCTGGTGGTCCTCTCCGTCGTCTTCGGCTTTGTGGTCGCCAGGCTGCTGCGCCGGCACGAACCCGCCGTCATGCGGAAGTAGGAGGAGTACATCCGATGCCCGCCCCCGTGGACTTCCGCCCCACCCACGTCGTCCCCCAGGACGGGCTGCCCGCCTGGGAGACACCGGACGTGAACCGGCCCACGACCCCGCTGGACGCGCTGCTTCCCGTCCAGCTGGTCGACCGGCTCGGCGACTGGGGGCAGATCGTCTGCGCCAACGGCTGGTCGGCCTGGGTCGACGGCAGGCTCCTCGTCTCCGTCCCCAGCGCCCCGCCCGCCGCGGGCCACGCCCTGACCCGCACGGCGGACCCGCGCCCGCTCCTTGCACGGGCGGAGGACGCGCTGGGCCGCTACCGACGCGCGGCGGAGGAGCTCGCGAGCGGCGCCGGCGACGGCGAGACCTTCCGGGGCAGGACCCACGGCTTGCGTGTGGGCATGGTCGTGGACGGCGAATCGGTCTGGCTGTACGACGCCGAGCACGAGCGGTGGGTGTACTGCGACGGCACCCGCTTGAGCACGTTCGCGGCGGAGGGCGGGCCGAGTGTTCATGGTGGTGGGGAGGGCGGGCCAAGTGTCGGCGGTGGTCCGGCGGCTGAGCCGGGTGTCCGCGGTGGTGCGCCGGCTGGGCCGGACGCCGGGGGCGGTGCGCCGGCTGGGCCGAGTGCCCGCGGTGGTGCGGTCGGCAGCCCGCCCGCGAACGGCGCCGTGGTGGACGGGCGGTCGGCGAACGGTGCCGTGGCGGGTCCGGAGTCGACGCGGGTGGTCGAGGCGGCGCGGCCGGGTGGGGCTCCTGCGCACGCCCCGCCGGGAGGAGTTCCGGACGGTTCGCCCGTGGATGGTGCCGCTGCGGAGCCGGAGCCGACGCAGGTGGTCGAGACTGTTCCGGAGGCCGGTCCGGCGGCCGCCCCACAGGGGGAAGCTTCGTACGGCGATGCCTCGCACGGTCACGCTCCGTACGGCGAGGAACCCACCCGCAGGGCCTCGCCGGCGACGGCCGATTCCGCACCGCCGTCCGGGCCGAGTGCTCGTCGCGGCGCGGCGGACGCGGTGGGACCGGAGCCGACGCGGGTCGTCGAAGCTGTCCAGGACGGCGAGGAACCCACCCGCATCGCCTCGCCGGTGACCGCCGATTCCGCACCGGCGTCCGGGCCGAGTGCTCGTCGTGGCGCGGCGGACGCCCCGCAGCCGACGCGGGGCGTCGAAGCCGTCCCGGACGGCGAAGAACCCACACTGATGGTCCCGCCCGTGACCGTCGATCCCGCGCCGCCGTCCCGGCCCGGTGACGCCTGATGGGAGCCGCACCGCGCGAGACGAGCCGGAGCGTGCACTCCGGGCGGCCGTCGGAGCTGATCGGCAAGCAGATCGCCGGCTACCGCATCGAGGGCGAGGTCGGCCGCGGTGGCATGGCCGTCGTCTACCGGGCCAAGGACCTGCGCCTCGACCGCACCGTCGCGCTCAAGCTGCTCGCGCCCGAACTCGCCCGCAACGACACCTTCCGGAAGCGCTTCACGCACGAGTCGCGCGTGGCCGCGTCCATCGAGCACCCGCACATCGTGCCGGTCTTCGAGGCGGGCGAGACCGACGGGGTGCTCTACATCGCCATGCGGTACGTTCCCGGGCTCGACCTGCGTCACCTGCTCGACACATCGGGGCCGCTCCCCGTCGGGGCCGCGCTGCGCATCGCCGTGCAGGTCGCCTCCGCGCTCGACGCGGCCCACGACCACGGCCTGGTCCACCGCGACGTCAAACCCGGCAACATCCTCGTCGCCAAGGGGACGGACAGCGACCATCCGGAGCATGTCTATCTGACGGACTTCGGGCTGACGAAGAAGTCGCTCTCGCTGACCGGGTTCACGACCGTGGGCCAGTTCGTCGGGACCCTCGACTATGTCGCCCCGGAGCAGATCTCGGGGCGTCCGGTGGACGGCCGGTGCGATGTCTACAGCCTCGCCTGCGTCGTGCACGAGACCATGGCCGGCGGCCCGCCGTTCCAGCGCGACGACGACATGGCCCTGCTCTGGGCCCATCAGTACGACCAGCCGCCCCGCCTGAGCGAGCTGCGGCCGGATCTGGCCGGGGGCCTTGACGAGGTCTTGGCGAAGGCGCTGGCGAAGAGTCCCGAGGATCGGTACCGGTCCTGTCTGGGGTTTGTGGCCGCCTTGCGGGCGGCGGCCGGCGGGGGCGCCGGGCACGCGCCGACACGGGTTGACGTCCCGGCCGAGGGGGCACCGGCGGACCCCGGGGCGCCGCCGGAGCCGCCCCGTTGGGCGCGGGCGGTCTTTCGGCGGCTGTCGGGCTGAGGGGGGCGTGGGGCCCGTGCGTACCTGCGGGTGCGTCGTGGCCGGTCGCGCCCACGCGGCGGAGCCGCACATGTCATAGCCCCGCGCCCCTTCGGGGCGCCCCCCCCGTCAGCCATTCTCCGGATTCGTCTCCACCTCGCCATGCCTCCGTACCCGCCGTGCCAGCAAGCTCCCGATGAAGCCCGTGACCAGGCCCCACGCCAGGGCCAGGCCCAGGGCGGTCCACAGCTTGGGGGTCAGCAGGACCACGCCGGAGAGGCCGCCGCCGAGGTCTCCGATGCCCAGGAGCGAGAGGCCGTAGTGCGCCGAGACGCGGGCCAGCAGACAGACCGTGAGCACCGTAAGGATCAGCGCCACCGCCATGTGCACGGCGTGCTGCCAGGCCCGCATCCGCGCGGGCGAGCGCGCCGCCATCAGGAACGCGGCCCACAGCACCAGGACCGCGGCGACGGCCAGCAGCCACCACACCCGGCCGTCGTACTCGGCCAGCGTGCTCAGATTGAGCGTCGAGTTCTCCGGCGTACGCAGGACGTCGTCGAGGACCTGTGGCATGGGCAGCCCGAAGGGTCCCTCCACGCGGCCTTCCCAGGACGCGCCGAGCCCGAGCGTGAAGGCGAGCCAGACGAGATTGGGCAGCCCGAGCAGGAGCACCGCGAGCGTTTCGGCGGCATGCCCCTGTGTCGCCGCCACGACCAGGCCGATGACAAGCCCCAGCACGACGTACGAGAGCAGAAGCACCACCATCGCGAAGGCCGCGGGCCGCACCGACTCCTGGAACCGCAACAGCCGGGCGGGGAGCGGCGCCCCGCGCGAGACCAACAGGGCCACGGCGAGGACGCCCGCCAGCCACAGAAGACCGAAGACAAGGGTGAGGGGCACCTCCGTCTCGAAGCCGACCTTGGGCGAGGCGTCGAGCAGCTCGCCGATGTCGGAGACCTGCCCTTCGGGGAGCGAGACGGCGAACTCGTGGCCGGCCGTGAGGCCGAGGCCGATCAGGAGCAGCACCCACAGCGCCGCGATCCGCCCGGCCCAGTCGGCCAGCTCGCCCGCGCCCGCGACCGCCCGGTGCCGCAGCGGCCTGAGGAATCCGGCGGCGATCACCAGCGCCCCGGCGAGGCCGACGGAGAGGGGGACCACCGAGAGGTCCGCGTTCGTCTCGGCGATCGCACCGGCGTCCCCGGACAGCTTGACGGAGCCGCCCACCGCCATCACGACCACGGCGGCGACGACGCTCGGGAACGCGCCACCCGGCAGATCGGCGGCGCCCGCGGCCCACAGGCCGAGCGCGGCGACGACGGCCATGACCAGCAGCGCGGCGAGCACGGCCACAAGGGCGTGCAGCCATCCGTGGGGGGCCCGCCTGGACGGTTCCTGGTCGCTCACGTTGTCACGCTAAGCAGCGCTTCGTCGGCCCGCCCCTCGGGAGGGGCCGACCGCGTCAGCTTGCGGGCCGCCGGGAAGCGGAGCACACAATGGGCGCATAACGGTCAAGTGGGTGTGAGTACGTGCGCACTCTCTGTAGGCCCCGCAGATCCCCTACGCAGGGAAGAAATCGTGAGCGTCGAACCGCCGTCGTCCGGCCGCCCCACCGGGCCCCCGTCCGGCCCGCTCTCGGGCCCCTCGCAGCCGGGCGCCACCCGGCCCGGAGCGACCACCCCGTCGGCAGACCGGCCGTCGGGCCCTCCTGACAGTCCGCCAGGAAGCGGTGGCCAGGGCGGGGGGCCGGGCGGCGGATCGGGCGGCGGATCGGGCGGTCCTTCCGGCCCCGGCGGGCCGGCCGGGGGAGCCACCGGTCCCGGCGAGGGCCCCGGAGAGAAGCCCGAGCGCCCCTGGTGGAAGTCGGCGCCGCGCGTGGCGATCATCGCCGCCGCCATCGTGGCCGCGGTGGTCCTGACCGTCGTCCTCACGCGCCCCGACGGCACGTCGGACACCGCGGGCGAGGTGCTCCTCCAGCCCGCGGCCAAGAAGGGTCCTGATCCCTTCACCGAGTCGACGGCCCGTGACGACGACACGCCGCCGTCCCCGACCGCGCTGCCGAGCTCGACGGCGTCCGCCAACGTGACGCGAGGCGTCGACGGATCGGCGCCCGGTCTCTACGGAGGCACGCGCAAGGTCAGCAGCTGCGATGTGGAGAAGCAGGTCTCCGTACTCCAGAAGGACGCGGCGAAGAACAAGGCGTTCGCCTCGGTCCTCGACATCGACCCGTCCGCCGTGCCCGCCTACCTGCGCTCGCTCACCCCCGTACAGCTGCGCGTCGACACCCGCGTGACCAACCACGGCTACCGCGACGGCGCCCCGACCGCCTACCAGGCGGTCCTGCAGGCAGGCACCGCCGTGCTCGTCGACGACCGCGGCGTACCGCGCGTGCGCTGCGCCTGCGGCAATCCGCTGACGCCGCCGGTCGCCCAGAAGTCCCCGAAGCAGACGGGCGACACGTGGCCCGGCTACCGGTCGTCGAACGTCGTGGTCGTGGCGCCCGCCGTCCAGGTGGTGAACGTCTTCATCATCTTCGACCCGCACAGCGGCGAATGGTTCGAGCGTGACAAGGGCGACACGGGCGCAGGCGACGAGAAGACCACGCCGCCGAAGACCGAGCCGACGCCGACCGCGTCCGTGTCCCTGTCGCCGTCCGAGTCCGGGAGTCCCAAGCCCTGTGTCTCGGCGCCCGCCGACGGCACCGGTCCGCCCGCGCCCGACGGCTCGGCCAGTCCGTGCCCGTCGACGTCGGCCCCGTCGTCCCCGCCGGTCACCCCGCCCTCGTCCGATGTGTCACCGCCCCCTTCGGAACCCGTGCAGCCGCCCGAGTCCGACGCCCCGCAACCGGAGTCGGCACAGTCGGCTCCGGTGACGGATGGAGGTTCGTGATCGGAGGGGTGCGATCAGGCGCTAGCGTGGTGGGTGCTGTCGGCGAGGCCCGTCCTGTGCCGGTGCTGGCTCCGGCGGCGTAGGAGGGGAAGAGCATTGCGGGCCGGAGCGGCGTCTTGAGAGTTCTGCACACGTCCGACTGGCATCTGGGCCGGGCGTTCCACCGGGTGAACATGCTCGGGGCCCAGGCCGACTTCATCGGCCACCTCGTCGCCACGGTGCGTGAGCGCGATGTGGACGTCGTGGTCGTGTCCGGGGATGTGTACGACAGGGCGGTGCCGCCGCTCGCCGCCGTAGAGCTGTTCGACGACGCGCTGCACCGGCTCGCCGACCTGGGCGTACCGACCGTGATGATCTCCGGGAACCACGACTCGGCGCGCCGCCTCGGTGTCGGCGCCGGTCTCATCGGCCGTGCGGGCATCCATCTGCGGACCGCGCCCGCCGCCTGCGGTGAACCGGTGGTTCTGGCCGACGGCCACGGGGACGTGGCGTTCTACGGCCTGCCCTACCTTGAACCGGCCCTGGTCAAGGACGAGTTCGGGGTGGCGCGCGCCGGGCACGAGGCGGTCATCGGTGCCGCCATGGACCGGGTGCGGGCCGACCTGGCCACCCGCGCACGGGGCACCCGTTCCGTCGTCCTCGCCCATGCCTTCGTCACCGGCGGCGAGGCAAGCGACAGCGAGCGGGACATCACCGTCGGCGGGGTCGCCGCCGTACCGTCGGGCGTCTTCGACGGCGTCGACTATGTGGCCCTCGGCCATCTGCACGGCAGCCAGGCGATCAGCGAGCGGGTGCGCTACTCGGGCTCCCCGCTGCCGTACTCGTTCTCCGAGTCCGCCCACCGCAAGACCATGTGGCTCATCGACCTGGGGGCGGCGGGGGAGATCGGCGCCGAGCGGATCGACTGCCCGGTGCCACGGCCGCTCGCCCGCGTCCGGGGACGGCTCGACGTGCTGCTCGGCGACCCGGACCTCGCCCGCCACGAGGATTCCTGGATCGAGGCGACGCTCACCGACCCGGTGCGGCCCGACGACCCCATGGCCCGCCTCTGCGAGCGCTTCCCGCACACGCTCAGTCTCGTCTTCGACCCGGAACGGTCCCCGGAGGACCCGGACGTCTCGTACGCCCAGCGCCTCAAGGGCCGCAGCGATCAGGAGATCGCGGAGGACTTCGTGACCCATGTGCGCGGCGCCGGGCCCGATGTGCGCGAACGGGCGGTCCTGGAGGCGGCGTTCGACACCGTCCGTACCGAGGACACCCTGCGGGAGGTCGCCCGATGAGGCTGCACCGGCTCCGGATCACCGCCTTCGGTCCCTTCGGCACCACCCAGGACATCGACTTCGACGAGCTCTCCGCCGCCGGGCTCTTCCTGCTGCACGGCCCGACCGGCGCCGGGAAGACCTCCGTCCTGGACGCCGTCTGCTACGGCCTGTACGGCTCGGTGCCGGGACCCCGGCAGGGCGGCGGCCAGGGCGTGACCCTGCGCAGCGACCACGCGCAGGCCGGCGCGCGCACCGAGGTGTGCCTCGAACTCACCGTCGCCGGACGCCGGTTGGAGGTCACCCGGCAGCCGCCCTGGCAGCGTCCGAAGAAGCGCGGCACCGGTACGACCATGGAGAAGGCGCAGAGCTGGCTGCGCGAGTACGCGGCCGCGGACGCCGGGCACGATGGCGGATGGAAGGACCTCAGCCGCTCCCACCAGGAGATCGGCGAGGAGATCAGCCAGCTCCTCGGCATGAGCAAGGAGCAGTTCTGCCAGGTCGTGCTGTTGCCCCAGGGCGACTTCGCGCGCTTCCTGCGGGCCGACGCCGAGGCCCGCGGCAAACTCCTCGGGCGGCTCTTCGACACCCGCAGGTTCGCCGCGGTCGAGCAGCGCCTTGCCGAGCAGCGGCGCGAGGCCGAGGGTGCGGTGCGCGAGGGCGACGCGGAGCTGCTCGCCGACGCGCACCGGATGCAGCAGGCGGCGGGCAGTGACGCCGCCGAGCTGCCGTTGCCCGACCTGTCGCCCGGCGACCCGGGGCTCGCCGATGCCGTTCTGACGTGGGCCGCCGTGGCCCGCACGAGCGCCCGTGAACGGTGCGCGATCGCGCGCTGCGCGCTCACGGCCGCCGAGTCCGGGCAGGCCGCCGAGGCGCGCCGGCTCGACGACGTACGCGAACTCGACCGGCTGCAAGGGCGGTTCGCCCAGGCCAAGGAGCGGGCCGGGCGGCTCGAGGAGCGCGCGGACGATCATCGGCGGAACAAGGACCGCATGGAGCGGTCCCGTAAGGCCGAGACGGTCGCCCCTGCGCTTGGCCTGCGCCGGGCCACCGAGGAGGAACACCGGCGCGCCACCGCCGAGGAGGCCCGCGCACGGGGACAGCTGCCCGCCACGTTCGCGGACGCCGGGGCCGCGGGGCTCGCCGGCGCCGCACGCAAGGCGGCCGAAGAGCTCGGCGGCCTCGAATCGGCCCGGCGCGCCGAACGCCGCCTCGCCGAACTCGGCGCGGAGCGTGTCGCGTTGGAGCGCGAGGAACGCGCCGACGACGAACTGCTGCGGGAGGCCGCGGGCTGGCTCGACGGCTGGGAGGCCACCCGCGCCGGACTCCAGGGGCGCATCGAGTCCGCCCAGGAAGCGGCCACGCGGGCGGAGCACCTTGCGGGCCAACTGGAGCCCGCCCAGGGCAGGTTGGCCGCGGCGCGGCGCCGCGACCGGCTCGCCGGGGAAGCGGCCCGCGCACACGAGAGCGCCCTCGCCGCGCGGGAGCGCGCCACCGCCGCACACGAACACTGGCTCACCCTCAAGGAGCAGCGCCTGGGCGGCATCGCCGCCGAACTGGCCGCGGGGCTGACCGACGGCGCCCCGTGCGCGGTGTGCGGATCGGCCGAACACCCGGCGCCCGCACCCAAGTCCGCAGGCCATGTCGACCGCGCCACCGAGGAGGCCGCCCTCGCCGCCTACCGGCAGGCGGTCGAGCTGCGTACGCAGGCCGATGGGCACCTCGGTGAGATCCGGGAGGCACTGGCCGCCGAGGGCGCGGCGGCATCGGGCGCGTCGCCCGCGCCGGACGGTTCGCGGGCCCTTCCCCGGCCGCTGAGCAGCCAGGCCGAGCGGCATTACGGCGAGATCCCGGGAGCCCTTGCCGCCGAGGGCGCCGCCGCATCGGGTGCGGCGAGTGCGCCGGACGGTTCGCGGGCTCTGCCCGAATCCCCGCAGGGCCCGTCCGTCGAGGAAATCGCCGCATTTGTCGATAGGTTGCGGCACGAACACGCCGAGGTGCGAGACCGCGCCTCCGGTCTGCGCGCCGCCCGGGAAGCTCTCGACAAGGCCGAGCGCGAGCACGACCGCAGGGTCGCCGCGCGGCACGAGGCCGCGCTCAGGGCCTCATCGCGCGCCACACGGCGCGAGGCGCTCGACCGTGAACAGGAAGCCCTTGAGGCCGAGTTGACCCGCGCGCGGGGCGCCAGCGGCAGCGTCGCCGCCCGTGCCGCGCAGCTGGAGCGGCAGACGGCGCTCCTGACCGAGGCCTCGGAGGCGGCCCGCACCGCCGACGACACCGCCCAGCGGCTCAAGGACGCCGACGCGCGACTCGCCGACGCCGCCTTCCGCGCGGGGTTCGACACGCCGGGGGACGCCGCCGGCGCACTCTTGGACGACGAGCGGCACCGCGCGCTGCAGCACCGCATCGACGCGTGGCAGAACGAGGAGGCGGCGGTGCGTTCCCTGCTCGCCGAACCGGACGCGGCCGCCGCCGCACAGCAGCCGCCAGCCGACCTGCCGGCGGCCCGTGATGCGGCCGAACGGGCCGACGCGCGGGCCCGAGCCGCCGCGTCGGCGCTCGACGCGGCGGAGCGGCGCCGCGCCGAACTCGACCGGCTCTCCGGCAGGTCGGCCGCGGGCGCCCGCAGGATCGCCCCGCTGCGCGCCGAGTACGACCGCGTGGCGCGGCTCGCCGGACTCGCCGCGGGCACCTCGGCGGACAACGAACGCAAGATGCGTCTGGAGTCGTACGTCCTCGCTGCCCGCCTCGAACAGGTCGCGGCCGCCGCGACCGCACGGCTGCAGCGCATGTCGTCGGGCCGCTACACCCTGGTCCACTCCGACGACCGCACCGGCCGTGGCCGCTCCGGCCTGGGACTGCACGTGGTCGACGCGTGGACGGGCCGCGAGCGCGACACGTCGACGCTGTCGGGCGGGGAGACGTTCTTCGCCTCGCTCGCCCTCGCGCTCGGCCTCGCCGATGTCGTCACCGACGAGGCCGGCGGCGTACGCCTCGACACGCTCTTCATCGACGAGGGCTTCGGCAGCCTCGACGATCAGACCCTGGACGAGGTCCTCGACGTACTGGACTCGCTGCGCGAGCGGGACCGCAGCGTCGGCATCGTCAGCCACGTCGCGGACCTGCGGCGCCGGGTGCACGCGCAGCTGGAGGTCGAGAAGGGACGTGCGGGGTCGGTCGTGCGCCAGCGGGGCGGGGTGTGAGGCGGGTGCCGTCTCAGCGGCCCAGCGGGCGCCTCGGCAGCGGCGACGAGTAGACGACGCTCGTGGTCACCGACCCCAGCGCGCCGATCCGCCCGGCGACCTCCTCCAGGTGGTTCATCGAGCGCGCCGCGACCTTGATCACGAAGCAGTCGTCGCCCGTGACGTGGTGCGCCTCCAGGATCTCCGGGGTCACCTCCACCAGGTCGTGGAACGGCTTGTAATTGCCGTTGGGATAGCGCAGGCGGACGAACGCGAGGATCGGCAGGCCGAGCCGCTCCGGGTCCACCACGGCCGCGTACCCCTGGATCACGCCCGCCTCCTCGAGCCGGCGGACCCGTTCGGTGACGGCGCTCGGGGACATGGCGACGGCCCGGGCCAGCTCGGCATAGCTGGCGCGGCCCTCGCGCTGGAGGACGTCGAGGATGCGCCAGTCGGTGGCGTCCGTGGAATAACCGGTCATGAGGGAGAGGTAACAGGGGATTTCCCGGCCGATCAAGGGGTTGACCGGGGATCGGCTTTCTGCGGGGGGGGCGGGTTCCGGGGCCGCCCGGGGCGGCTCTCGCCCGGCTTCCGTGGCGTACGCGCGCCGGATCGGGCAATGACCGGCGGTGTACGGAAAGCGCCGGGGAATCCCCGGCCGATCATCCCCTACGCCGAGGATCGGCCCTTCAGGGGCGGCCGGCACGCCCGTAGATTTCTGGCCATGAGCACTACGACGCAGACTCCGAGCCCCGCCGCCACCGGCGCCCCCAACTCCGTACTCCGGGTGCCGCCCGCATCGCCGGCCGCGGCCGCCGCGTACTTCGGCGCGAGCCTCGCCTTCCACGCCGACGTGTCCGACGTCGCATCTGCACTCGCCGCCGACGGCGACCCCGGCTTCGTCGTGATCGACTCCCGGTCGACCGCGAGCTGGGACCAGGGCCACGTCCCCGGTGCGATCCACCTGCCGACCGCGCTCATCCCGCAGCAGGCCGAGCAGCTCCTCGACAGGTCCGTCCCCGTGGTCACCTACTGCTGGGGCCCCGGCTGCAACGGCGCGACCCGCGCCGCCCTCGCCCTCGCCGAACTCGGCTTCCAGGTCAAGGAGATGCTGGGCGGCTTCGAGTACTGGGTGCGCGAGGGCTTCGAGTTCGAGACGTGGGAGGGCAGTGAGCGGCGCGCCCCGGACCCGCTCACCGCGCCCGAGGACGCGGCGGACTGCGGCTGCTGAGGTGCGGTGGCGGGGCGCGACGGCCGGGTGCGGAGGCCGGGCGCGGCGCATCAACTCCCGTGCGCCCGGGCCCCGTACGGGAAATGATGATCTGTCATGCCCCTTCTCCCACACCCCACCCCCGAAGCGCTGCGCCGCGATCCCCTGCCCCTGCGCGGGCGCACCGCCCTGGTCACCGGAGCCAGCAGGCGCGGCGGCATCGGCTACGCCGTGGCCCGGCGCCTCGCCGCGTACGGCGCGAGCCTCTATCTGCATCACCACGTGCCGCACGACGCCGCGATGCCCTGGGGCGCCGACCGTCCGGCGGACGTCGTCGCCGGAGTACGGGCCGCGCTCGGCGACCCGCGGGCGCGGGTCCACGACGCGCCCGGCGACCTCGCGGACCCCGCCGCACCGGCAGAGCTGATCGCCACGGCCGCCGACGCGCTCGGCGGGCGGATCGACATCCTCGTCGCCAACCACGCCGTCAGCGGCGACGACGGCACCCTCGACGGCATCGACGCCGCCAAGCTCGACACCTACTGGGCGGTGGCACCCGCTCGGTGGTCCTGGTCGTGCAGGCGTACGCTCGGCTGCGGGCCGCACTGCCGCCCCGCACGCCCGGCGGCCGCGTCGTGATGATGACCTCGGGGCAGGACATCGCGGGCGGCATGCCCGACGAGATCGCGTACAGCCTGCAGAAGGGGGCGCTCGCCTCCGCGACGCTTCCCCTGAGGAAGGATCACCGGGCAGGTGATCGACTCCGAGGGCGGATTCCGCCGCTGAGGGTGGAGCCGATCAGAGCGCCGACAACTCGTCCACCAGGTCATCCAACCCCAGCGACCCCTGCGACAGCGCCGCCATGTGCCACGCCTTCGCGTCGAACGCGTCGCCGAGCCGCCGCCGCGCGTTCTCGCGGCCGAGCAGCCAAGCACGTTCGCCCAGCTTGTAGCCGATGGCCTGGCCGGGGATGGAGAGATAGCGGGTCATCTCGCTGGCCACGTAGTCCGTGGGGCGGCTGCAGTGCGCGTCGTAGAACTCCTGCGCGAGGTCGGGTGTCCAGCGCTCGCCGGGGCGGAAGGGCGAGTCCGCGGGGATCTCCAGCTCCAGGTGCATGCCGATGTCGACGATGACCCGCAGCGCGCGCATCATCTGCGCGTCCAGATAGCCGAGCCTGCGCTCCGGGTCGGTGAGGAACCCGAGCTCGTCCATGAGCCGCTCCGCGTACAGCGCCCAGCCCTCCGCGTTGGCGCTGACGATGCCGAGCGTGGCCTGGTAGCGGGAGAGGTTCTCGGCGACGTGCGCCCACTGGGCCAGCTGGAGATGATGGCCGGGCACGCCCTCGTGGTACCAGGTGGAGACCAGGTCGTACACGGGGAAACGGGTCTCGCCCATCGTCGGCAGCCAGGTCCGCCCCGGCCGCGAGAAGTCCTCGGACGGGCCCGTGTAGTACGGGGCGGCCGCGCCGCCCGGCGGCGCGATGTGCGACTCCACCTTCCGTACCCGTTCGGCGAGTTCGAAGTGCGTGCCGTCAAGCGCCTCGATCGCCTCGTCCATCAGCTCCTGCAGCCAGACCCGGACCTCGTCCACGCCCTCGATGTGCGCGCCGTGCTCGTCGAGATGGGCGAGCACCACCCACGGCGTGGCCGCGCCCGGCAGGATCTTCTCGCCCTCGGCCCGCATCTCGGCAAGGAGCCGGTGGAACTCGGACCAGCCGTACGCGTACGCCTCGTCGAGGTCAAGGTCGGCCCCGTTGAAGTGCTGCGACCAGCGGGCGTAGCGCTCGCGGCCCACCGTGTCGGGGGCGCCCTCGATCGCGGGCGCGTAGACGTCCCGCATCCAGTCGCGCAGGGCGACGACGGCCTCGGTGGCGGCGCGCGCGGCGGCGTCGAGCTCGGCGCGCAGCGCGGCGGGTCCTTCCGCGGCGAACTCCTCGAACCAGCCGCGGTCGTCGCCCCCGGACGTGGCCCACTCGCCGAGCTGTCCGATGAAGGTGGCGGTGGGGCGCGGCGCGGCGAACAGCTTGCGTTCCAGGCCGAGTTCGAGCGATGCGCGATATCCGGCGTACGCGGCGGGCACCGCCCGCAGCCGTTCGGCGATCGTCGCCCAGTCCTCTTCCGTCTCGGCCGGCGTCACGGCGAAGATCTCCCGCACCGCGTGCGGGAAGGTGTGCAGATTGCCGACCGCGCGCAGCCCCTCGTCGGCGTCGTGCATGGCGAGTTCGGCGGTCAGCCGCTCGCGCAGCAGCCGTGCGCAGCGTCGCTCGGCGTCAGTGTCGGCGCCGGGCGCGCGCTCGGCCTCGTCGAGCCGGGCGAGGGTCGTGCGGGCCAGCTCGGCGAGGGCCTCCTGGCCGGCGGGCGAGGCGTCGGGGAGCCGGCTGTGGCTGGCTTTGACGCCGAGATAGGTGCCCTCGATCGGGTTGAGGACGATGAGCTCGTCGACGTACGCGTCGGCGATCTGGCGCGGCAGCGGGTTCTGGGCCGGGAGCTTCGTGTCTGACATGCGGACATACTCGTACGCGGGACCGGCCCGCGTCATCAAGATTCGCCGCGGGCTTCCCCTGGCTCGGCGGCTTCGCACCGCGGCGGGAGGAGCGGCCCGCACTCCCACTGCTGGAAGATCAACCGCGTCTCCACGCGCGCCACTTCGCGCCGCGAGGTGAACTCGTCCAGGACGAGCCGTTGCAGATCGGCCGCGTCGGACACCGCCACGTGCACCAGATAGTCGTCGGGGCCCGTGAGGTGGAAGACGGAGCGGGACTCCGGCAGCGCCCTGACCCGCTCCACGAACGGACCGACGAGTTCACGCCGGTGTGGCCGGACCTGCACGGAGAGCAACGCCTCCAGGCCGCGGCCGAGTTTCGCCGGATCGAGCCGCAGCTGATGCCCCAGGATCACGCCGGAGCGCCGCAGCCGGGAGACCCGGTCGAGGCAGGTCGACGGCGCGACGCCGACCTGCACCGCGAGATCGCGGTAGGTGGTCCGGGCATCGTTCTGCAGCAGCCGCAATATGCGGAGATCCACCGCGTCCAGTACGACATTTTCAGCCACTCTCCGAACGTAGCACGGGATTCAACGACCGGTCATCGGCCTTTGTTCAGCATCCTCGCCATGGACACGAACACGGAACCCCGTACCGGATCCGGCCACCGCGCCCCGACCGCCGCACGCGCACTGGCCACCGAGGCGGTGCACGCCGGACGCGACGACCTCGCGGGACTCGGCCTGCACGCCGCACCGATCGACCTGTCCACCACCTATCCGTCGTACGACACCCGGGGCGAGGCCGCGCGGATCGACGCGTTCGCCGCCGACGGCGCCCTGGACGACGGACCGCCCGTCTACGCCCGCCTGGCGAACCCGACCGTGGCCCGGTTCGAGACCGCGCTCGCCCGGCTCGAAGGCACCGAGAGCGCGGTCGCGTTCGCGAGCGGCATGGCGGCGCTGAGCGCTGTCCTGCTGGTCCGTGGTGCCGCGGGCCTGCGGCACGTCGTCGCGGTCCGTCCTTTGTACGGGTGCAGCGATCACCTTCTTACGGCGGGGCTGCTCGGCTCCGAGGTGACCTGGGTCGACCCGGCCGGGATCGCCGACGCCATCCGGCCCGAAACGGGCCTGGTGATGGTCGAGTCGCCCGCGAACCCGACGCTCGCCGAACTCGATCTGGATGCGGTGGCCCACGCCTGCGGGACCGTGCCGCTGCTCGCCGACAACACCTTCGCGACGCCCGTTCTGCAGCGTCCCGTCGAGAGCGGGGCGCGGCTCGTGCTGCACAGCGCCACCAAGTACCTGGGCGGTCACGGCGACGTCCTGGGCGGTGTGGTGGCGTGCGACGAGGAGTTCGCCCGGCAGCTGCGCCAGGTGCGGTTCGCCACCGGCGGGGTGCTGCATCCGCTCGCCGGCTATCTGCTCCTTCGCGGCCTTGCCACGCTGCCGGTCCGGGTTCGGGCCGCCTCCACGAACGCGGCGGAGCTGGCGCGCAGGCTCGCCGCCGACCCGCGGGTGGAGCGCGTGCACTATCCGCGGATCGGCGGCGCCATGGTCGCCTTCGAGGTGCGCGGCGACCCGCACGCGGTGACCGCCTGGGTGCGTCTGATCACCCCGGCGGTCAGCCTCGGCAGCGTCGACACGCTCATCCAGCATCCGGCGTCCATCAGCCACCGTGTCGTGGACCCGGCGGACCGCCGCTCGTCCGGCGTCAGCGACAGCCTGCTGCGCCTGTCGGCGGGTCTTGAGGACGTCGAGGACCTCTGGCAGGACCTCGACCAGGCGCTCGGCCCGGTCCCCGCTACTCCGCCCGCTGGGGCTCGAAGCTCGCGTCGTACGGCGGCCGCGAGATGACCGGCGTCGCGTCGAGCCGGGCCGTGATGACCAGCGTGCCCTCCTCGATCTGGTAGTCGAGCGGGAGACCGAGACCGCGCATCGCGGCGACCATGCCGGTGTTGGAGGCCTGCGTCACCGCGTACACGCTCTCGCAGCTCGCCTCGACCGCAAGGGCGACCAGGCGGCCGAGGAGTTCGGTGCCGATGCCGCGGCGCTGCCACTCGTCCTCGACGAGCAGCGCGATCTCCGTCTCGTCGCCGTCCCAGAGGAGATGGCCGATGCCCACGATGCGGCCGGACGCGGTCTGCACCGCAAGGGTGCGGCCGAAGCGCGGGCTGAGCAGGTGGTTGAGGTAGCGGTCGGCGTCGTGCACGGGGCCGTGGTAGCGCATGCTCAGGGTGCGTCGCGAGCAGCGGTCGTGCATGGCCTTGGCGGCCTCGACGTCGGTGGTGTCGGCGCGTCGTACGGTGATGGAATTGCCCTCGGCGAGGGTCAGCACGTCCTGGCTGCGCGGGATGCGCGGGCCGAGCCGGGTGTCCAGCTCCACCAGGGCACGCGCGCGGGCGAACTCGGTGGGTGTGAACGGCAGATAGGGCCGCTCGACCGTGATCACCTCGCCCTCCGGTGCCCGCAGCCGCAGCACGGTCCCTTCCAGGGCGCCCTCGACGGGTGCGCCGTCGGTGGCATCCGCGGCGGCCGCGTCCTGAGACGTGGCGGGCAGCGAGCGGATGGTGCAGCGGCCCAGCAACTGGCGCAGCGCGAGCGGCAGTTCGGCCGCGTCGAGGGCGGTGCGCGTTGCGAGGCCCAGGATGCGGGTGGGGGCGTCCACCAGGTCGTGGGCGTCCGCCCGCTCGATCCAGGTGCCCGAGCCGCCGGCGTGCGAGACGCCCCGGGTGATCTCGGCCGCGGAGAGCTCCTCGGGCGCGCGCAGCAGGAACTCGTCCACGGTGCCTTCGGCCAGCGGGTGCGCCTGCAGGCTGAGGATGTCGACCCGGCCGTGTGCCAGAGCCGTGCACAGGGCGGCCAGCGAGCCCGGCTCGTCGCGCACCGTGGTGCGCATCCGCCACAGAGCGGTCGCTCCGGCGGAGTGTTCCGTGGGGTGCCCGGCCGGCCGGGCGTCGGCATCGTCCGCTGTCGGAGGTGCGTGGTTGTGGCGCCGTGCCCACCATGTGTGGAACCCGGCCGTGGCGATAAGCACCACGGCCGAGATCACCAGCAGGGCGGCGCCGTCGGGGCCGTGCCCGATCAGGTTCGCCACCGCGTCGGCCACGGCCACGGCCGTGAAGAGGGCGGCCAACTCGACCAGGTCCCGCCGCCAGTGGTGGACGGGGCGGCCATGCTTCGTTCGCGTCACATCAGACATGTCAGCACTCATACCGTCACTGTGAAGGAAGGGTGTTGCGTGATCACGAACGCTTTGTGACTGATGGGTTAAGACGCCCTTTGCCCCTTTGGTGACTATTCGCTCCCGCTTCGGGTCCGGACTTGACGTCTTGGGTGACGCCGGCCGACCGTCCGCGGGTTGCGCTCAGTCCTGCCCCACCCGGCCCGGCTGCAGCACCTTGCTGAAGAGCACCTCGCCGCCCTCCTGCCGCAGCCGCACCGTCAGCTCGCCGCTCCCGCCGTCGATGTCGACCTCGCCGAAGTACTGCGGCGTCTCGGCCGGCGAGGTGTTGGCGCGGTTCGGCGCCTTCACGAACCGCTGCTCGGGACCGAACGTCCCGTCCAGCTTCAGCGCCTGGAAACCGCCGGCGGCCAGCGGCCCCGACACGAACTCCCAGAACGGCGCGAAGTCCTTGAACGCCGCCCGCGACGGGTCGTAGTGCTGCGCCGACGTGTAGTGCACATCGGCGGTCAGCCACAGCGTCCCCGTGATCCCGCGGTGCTTGATGTGCCGCAGCAGCTCGGCGATCTGCAGCTCACGCCCGAGGGGCGCGCCGGGATCCCCTTGGGCGACCGCCTCGAAGTTCACCTTGCCGTCGGGCACGATCAGACCGAGCGGCATGTCCGAGGCGATCACCTTCCACACGGCGCGCGAGTGCGACAGCTCCCGCTTGAGCCAGCTCAGCTGCTCGGCGCCGAGGATGCCGGTGGCCTCGTCGGGCTGCCTGCCGGGCGAGTTGGCGTTGCGGTAGGAGCGCATGTCGAGAACGAACACGTCGAGGAGCGGACCGTGCCGGAGGACCCGGTACACCCGCCCGTCCTTGTCACCGGCCGGCAGCGTGGAGATGGGGAAGTACTCGCTGAACGCCCGCAGCGAGCGCCCCGCGAGCACGTCCACGTTCTTCTCCGTGTAGCGGTCGTCCTCCAGGATCTGCCCCGGGTACCAGTTGTTGCGCACCTCGTGGTCGTCCCACTGCACGATGGAGGGCACCTGCGCGTTGAAGCGCCGCACGTTCTCGTCGAGCAGGTTGTAGCGGAAGGCGCCGCGGAACTCCTTGAGCGTCTCGGCGACCTTCGACTTCTCCTCCGTGGTCACGTTCCGCCACACGCGGCCGTCGGGCAGCGTGACGCTCGGCAGGATGGGCCCGTCGGCGTAGATGGTGTCGCCGCTGCACAGGAAGAAGTCCGGGTTCCTGCGGCGCATGTCCTCGAAGACCGTGAAGCCGCCGCGGTCCGGGTTGATGCCCCACCCCTGGCCCGCGATGTCGCCCGACCACAGGAAGCGCACACCGTCCTTGCGCCCCTTCGGCGCCGTACGGAAGGTGCCGGTGACCGGTTCGCCGGTACGTCTCGGGTCGTCGGGGTCGGCGAGCACCACGCGGTAGTGGATCTGCTCGCCGGCGGGCAGCCCGCGCAGCCGCGTGGTCCCCGTGAAGTCCGTGTCCGGGCCCAGCACCGGGCCGTGCCAGCGGGTGGGGTTGCGGAACGACTCGGTGGCGGACGTCTCGACGACCATGCGGGCCGGGCGGTCGGAGCGCACCCACACCAGGCCCGCGTGCGCGGTCACGTCACCGGCCTGCACGCCCCACTCGGCCCGCGGGCGTCCCGAGCGGGAGAGCGCGGGAGCGGCCCCGGCCAGGGCGGGCACGGCAAGCGCCGCGGGCAGGGCGAGCGAGCCGCGCAGCACGCTGCGGCGGCGGGGGGACGGGCTCGGCGTCGGGTGTGACATGAATGCGCCTCCAGTGACAGGTCCGACCAGTGTGCAGGGCCACAACTAACGGTGCGTCGCGGCGCACACGCAAACCACAAGTGAACAACTGCCCATGGGGACAAGGGAACCGGCGTGCGAACACCACATGGCCTACGTCCCCCGCCCCATACCCCTGGGGCGACGGACCGAGACCGAACGGCCGATGGCCGCAAGATCAGCCGCTGCCTACGCTCACACCAGCGGTGCGCGGCAGAGCGCGCCGGCAGTGCGCGGCCGAGCGTGCCGCACCGAAGGGGGAGCCCCATGCCGTTCAACGGTCAGAGCCACATCCGCGTCGCCCGTCCGTCCCGCGACCTCGCGGCGGCGGAGCGCTTCTGGGCGGGCGGGCTCGGCCTCGACGTCGTCTACCGCGCGAACGGCGGTTCCGCTCCGGGCGAGCACGACCTGCTCATGCTCGGCCGACCCGACGCCTCCTGGCACCTGGAACTCGTCCACGAGGCGGCGCGTCCCGTGCAGCCCCGGCCCACCGAGGAGGACCTGCTCGTGATCTACCTCGACGGGCCCGTGCCCGACAAGATGGTGGCGCGCCTCGAGGAGCACGGCGGCAAGCGCGTCCAGTCGCCCAATCCGTACTGGAACGAATGGGGCGTCACCGTCGAGGACCCCGACGGCTACCGCCTGGTGCTCTGCACGCGCGCGTGGTCCAACTCCTGAACCGCACCGGCGTGGTCCAACTCCTGAACCGCCTCGGCAAGGAGACGCACCCCCTCTGCGAGCCGCGCGGGGGAGAGATGGGCGTAGCCGAGGACGAGCGCGAGGCCCGGGCCCCGCGCCGCGTCGTCGTCGGCGTGTGTGTAGTCGCTCAGCGGCCGCACCGCGATCCCGGCCGCGGCGGCCCGCCGCAGAAAGGCCTCCTGCGGCCCCCAGCGGCCGGGCAGCCGGGCGATGACATGGAGCCCGGCGGCGATGCCGCTCACCTCGGATCCGGGGAAGTGCTCCGCGAGCGCCGCGACCAGTGCGTCGCGCCGCTCCCGGTAGGCGCGCTGGCAGCGGCGCAACTGCCGGTCGTAGTCCCCGCGTTCGACAAGGCGCGCGAACACCGCCTGGTCGAGCACGGGATTGCCTAGGTCCATCATGCGCTTGCGGGCGACCACCTCATCGGCCATCGCGTCGGGCACGAGCAGCCAGCCAAGACGCAGCCCCGGAGCAAGTGACTTGCTGACAGAGCCGGTGTACGCGACATGTCCGGGGTCGAGCCCCTGCAGTGCGCCCACTGGGGTTCTGTCGTAGCGGAAGTCCCCGTCGTAGTCGTCCTCGACGACCAGACCGTCCACGTCGCGGGCCCAGTCGAGGAGTTCGGCGCGCCGCCGGGCCGAGTACCCGATGCCCAGCGGGAACTGGTGGGCGGGCGTGGTGACGACCGCGCGCACACCACGCTCCCTGAGTACGTCGGTGATGACACCCTCGTCGTCGAGCGGCATGGGCACCGTGGAGACGCCCGCGGACGCGAACAGCTCGTCGTGCTGCGGGCTTCCGGGGTCCTCGACGCCGACGGTGCGCACCCCGCGCGCGTGCAGCACGAACCCGATGAGCGCCATCGCCTGCGCCACTCCGGAGCACACGACGATGCCCTCCGGGTCGGCGACCACGCCCCGGCGCCGCGTCAGGAGTTCCGCAAGGGCCGTGCGCAGCCGGGGCAGGCCGCGCGGGTCCGGGTAGCCGAGCTGGTCGTGCGGCAGATCGGCCAGGACGCCGCGGTGCGCCGCCGCCCATGCCGAGCGCGGGAACAGGGACAGGTCGGGGGTCCCCGCGATGAAGTCCACGCGCGCGTGGACCGGACGCGGAGCCAGATCGCGCGCCCCGCGCTCGGCCGCCCGCGCCGCGCCGCCCACCCATGTCCCCGCCCCGCGGCCGCTGCGCAGGTAGCCCTCGGCCGTCAACTGCTCGTACGCCTCCGTGACAAGACCCCGCGAGACGCCCAGATCGGTGGCGAGCGCACGGCTCGACGGCAGCCGCGTCCCCGGAGCGAGCCGCCCGGACCTGACCGCGTCGCGCAGCGCCGACTGGAGGCTGCGGCCACGGCTGCGGGCGGGCGCGGCCGCGGCGGGGAGCAGCAGCTCCCATGCCGGGGTGCCCGGAGCTGTGCGCGCGGCCTCGGCAACTTCGCTCTCGGCCCTCTTGGCAGCCTCGCCGCCCTCGTCGCCCTCGTCGCCCGAACCCGATGCCACCGGTACACGCACCTCCTGAGCCGGAAAGTGGTCCCCCAACAGACCCCGGAAGTGGACCTTAAACCGGTCCGCGTCCGTTCCTAGTGTCAGGGGCATGAACGCGAACCTCACCCGCGGCTCCCTGCTCGCCGCACTCGCCTGCCTCCTCGTGGGCGGCTCCTTCACCGCCAACAGCCTCCTCGGCGACTACCCGTACGCCGGTGGCCAGTTCCTCCGCTACGCCCTGGCCTGCCTGCTGCTCCTGCCGCTGCTCGGGCGCGGCGGCACCCGACCGCTGCGCCGTCTCGCACCCCGCCAGTGGGGGCGCCTCGCGCTGCTCGCCGCCGTCGGCATGGTCGGCTTCAACCTGGCGATCCTCGCGGCCGAACGCACGGCGGAACCTGCCGTACCGGGTGTCCTCGTAGGGTGCGCGCCGGTCGTCGTGGCCGTCATCGTGCCGCTCCTGGAGGGCCGTCGACCGCAACGGGCCGTCATGTACGGCGCGTTGATCGTCGCCGCGGGTGCCTTCGCCGTGCAGGGGTGGGGGCGCACCGACACGGTGGGCATCGTCTTCTCGGTGGGCGCGCTCGCGGGCGAGGTCGGGTTCGCGGTGCTCGCCGTCCCCGTCCTGCGGCCGCTCGGCCCGAAGCTCCTGTCCGCCACGGTGTGCGGGATCGCCGCGGTGGAGTCCGCCGTCATCGGGATCGTGGTCGACGGCGGCGGGTGGCTGCCGATGCCCGACGCCACCGAGGCGGCTGCCCTGCTGTGGCAGGCGGCGATCGTCACCGTCATCGGGTTCGTCTGCTGGTACTCGGGCATCCAGCGCATCGGAGCCGAGCGGGCCACCCTCTTCTCCGGCCTCATTCCCGTGGCGGCGGCCTGCACGGCCCCGCTGGTCGGCACCGGCACCTACGGCGTCCCGCAGGCCGTCGGGAGCGCACTGGTCGGCGCCGGTGTCGCCCTGGGCTCGGGAGTCCTACGCGGCCGCGGCGCGCCGGCAGGTGTCGGCGATGACCCGCGTGACCAGGGCCGGGTCGTCGTTCATCGGGACGTGCCCGCAGCCGGGCAGCCGCACGAGCCGGGCTTCGGGGACCGCGTGCTTGGCCCGGATGCCCTGGCGGCGGAGCAGGATCCGGTCACGGGTGCCCCACGCGACGGTGACCGGAAGCCCGGGCACGTCGTCGGCGAAGAGCACGTCGCGGCCTGCGGACAGGGTCTTCTCGAACCCGGTGGCGCCGCGCAGCGCGAGCGTCTCGGCGACCACGGCCTCCGGTGAACGGCGGCCGGGGCGGGCGTAGATGGTGCTGGTCAGCGCCGCACGCCCGGCGGCCGTCGCCGCGAGCCGCTCGATCGCCGGCAGCGGAAGGAGCCGCGCTCCGTGCCGCATCGCGAGCAGCGTGGTGAATGCGTACCGCCGCTCGGCGGGGCTCCAGAACCCGGCAGGGGAGAGCGCGGTGACCGAGCGCACCAGCTTCTCGCGGCCCAGCTCCAGGGCGAGCAGGCCGCCCAGCGAGTTGCCCGCCACATGCGGGCGTTCGATCTCCAGGGTCTCGCACAGCGCGCCGAGCGCGGACACCACCGTCGAGGCGTTGTACGCGAGACCGTCGGGCAGCGCGGGGGACGCGCCGAAGCCCGGCAGGTCCACGGCGATGACGTCGTACTCCGTGGCGAGAAGCCCGAACACCGGGTCCCAGGCCTGGAGGTGGTGGCCGATGCCGTGCAGCAGGAGCAGCGGCTCGCCCTTGCCCGCGCGTTCGTGGGCGACGGACACCGTCCGGGGGCCGTCGGGCGATTCGACGCTGAAGGACACCTCTGTGGCCATTGCTGCTCCTGTCCCCGCCGGCGGGCGACGGTCCCCTGATCAAACCGGTCACCTTGTAGACACCTTGTCAGCAACAATTACCGCTCAGTAGCTCCGAGTTCAAGGGGCGTGCCGGTGCCGCTCGACGGTGTGTGCCGCGCCGCACCCCTTTCGTCTGGACAGCGGGGGATCCGTCGGCTGGGATGGAGGGGTGGCAACGGACACCGCGACCAGCGACTTCGAAGAACATCGGCCCGTCCTGATGGGCGTGGCCTACCGCATGCTCGGCCGGGTGGCCGACGCCGAGGATGTGGTGCAGGACGCTTGGCTGCGCTGGTCGACGGCCGACCATGCGCAAGTGCGCGAACCGCGCGCCTACTTGGTGCGCGTCACGACGCGCCTCGCCATCGACCGACTGCGGCACGTGCAGTCCCGGCGTGAGTCGTACGTGGGGCCGTGGCTGCCCGAGCCGCTGGTCACGGACTTCGGGCCGACCGTCCCCGACACCGCCGAGCGGGCGGTGCTCGCCGACTCCGTGTCGCTCGCCGTCCTGGTCGTCCTGGAGTCCCTCTCGCCCCTGGAGCGTGCGGTGTTCGTGCTGCGGGAGGCCTTCGGTTTCCCGTTCTCGGAGATCGCCGTCACGCTGGACCGCGGCGAGTCCGCGGTGCGGCAGCTCGCCGCGCGGGCCCGTAAGCATGTCGACGAGAAGCGGCCGCGCTACGAAGTCGACCCGGACGAGCGCAGGGACCTGACGGAGCGCTTCCTTGCCGCGGCGGCCGAAGGTGACCTGGACGGGCTGATGTCCCTGCTCGCCCCGGACGTCCGCCTGGTGGGCGACAGCGGCGGCAAGGCCAAGGCCCCGCTGCGCATCATCGAGACGGCCGACAAGGTGGGCCGCTTCCTCGTCGGCGCGAGCCGCAAGGGCCTGGCTGCCGACGCGGATGTCGAGTTCCGCTTCGTCGAGCTCAACGGCGCCGGTGCGGTGCTCGGTCTGGTCGACGGAAAGCCGGACGTCGTCTTCCAACTCGACGTCGCCGACGGCCAGATCAAGGACCTGTACATCATCCGCAACCCGGACAAACTAGCCGGTCTGGCCGCATAGCGGCCAATTGGCGTCCCTGTAGCGGCATTCGGCCAACCCCCGTCCACTTGGGACGGGGGTTTTGTCTTGTTCGCTACGAGTGCGTGACGCGGTGCCAACATCGCGTGAATGCTCTGTGGCATCGGCCCTGTGCGCGCTGTAACGGATCGAGGATTGGTCTTGACCAAGGGTGGGTGCGGGCCTATCGTCGCCAGAGATAGTGCAGGAACCTTTAATAAACAAGGGCGCTTAAACGCCGCCGGTACACAGCGATTGCGGAGGACAGGGTGGGGACCACGCAGTTGGAAACGGCGCCGGAGCCGAAGTACTGGCACCTCAAGACGGTGCTCAGCGAGGCACTCGACTCCGAGTTCTCCGTCGGCGAGATCCTGCCCAACGAACGTGACCTCGCCGCCCGGTTCGGCGTCGCACGCGCCACGCTCCGTCAGGCGCTCGAGCAACTGGAGCTGGAAGGCAGGCTGCAGCGGCGCCGCGGTGTCGGCACGACCGTCGCCCCGCCGCGGATGGGTGTGGCCGTCGGATCGGCGCAGGGCGCATGGCCGGGCGCGGTCGGCGACGCCTGGCAGCCCGCGGACTGCGCGCCGGCGGTCCCGCCCGCGGAAGTGGCCCGGATGCTTGCGGCCCTCCCCGATGAGGAGGTGCACGTGGTGCGCCGCACCCGCGTCTCGCACGGCCAGCCCGTCGCGGCCGAACTCCTCTACGTACCGATGTCATCGGTCCCCGAACTCTCCGCCATCGACGCCCCGTCGGGACCGGCACGCGCGCGTGCGGTGCTGCGCGAGCTGCAGCGGCTCGGCCTCGAAGGACAGGACCGGGCCGTCGAGCTCGGCTCGGCCCGCGCGGACGACGCCAAGGCACTCGACCGCCTGCCCGGAGCGCCGGTCCTCGTCGTGACGACCCGCTTCTTCTCCGAGGGCCGCACGGCCGCGGTCTCGGCGGCGACGTACCGCGCCGACACCTGCCGCCTCACCTTCGGTGACGCAGGCGGCGTCGAAATCCACCATGGCCCGGAGCGGCGCGCTTCCTGAACCTGGACAGCCGACCGTCGGACGCGGCCCCCTGGGGTGGTCGTCGCCTGCACGGTGAGCGGCTGGTGCCGGTCGTCCAGCGTTGGGCGCGGCGTGACGCCGGGTGCCCCGCTCGACCTCAACGCCGTGCGGTGACCGTTCCCTCCACTGCGAAGAGTTGTTCCTCGACGTGGTCCAGGGCCAGGCGTAGGGCGCCCGTTGCCACCGCGGCCTCGCCGAGCATCGACAGGGCCACCCGGGGCGGGCGCAGGCAGTAGCGGGCCAGCTCTCGGCGCAGCGGCTCCAGTACGCCGTCGAGGCCGGCCGCCCAGCCGCCCACCACGACCAGCTCGGGGTCCAGGGCGAGTACCAGGGCCGCCACGTCGTGCACCAGGCGCTGGATGAACCGCTCGACGGCCTGCCGTGCCCGTTCGTCGCCCTCACGCGCGTGCGCGAACACCTCCGCCACCGCCTGCTCGTCGAGCGGGTGCAGCGGCTCGTCCGTGGTCGAGAGGAGCGTCTCCGGGGTGACGTCACGGCCCAGCAGATGCAGGGCGCCGATCTCGCCGGCCGCGCCGCCGTAGCCGCGGTGCAGACGTCCGCCGATCAGTGCACCGGCTCCCGGACTGAGACCGGCGAGGACGAACACCACGTCGTCGACCTCGGTCGCCGCGCCCTTCCAGTGCTCGGCGACGGCCGCCGTGTTCGCGTCGTTCTCCACCAGGACCGGGCACTTGAACGACCGGCGCAGGCGCTCGCCCAGGGGCAGTCCTGTCCACTCCGGAAGGGCCGTGCCCAGGCGCACCGTGCCGTCCGCCTCCACGATGCCGGGGCTGCCCACGCCGACCGCGCGCAGTGAGCTGCGGGCGATCCCGGCGCGGCGCAGAAGATCCGCGACCGCCGTGCGCAGGCGCTCGATGCGCTCGTCCGCCGGGGCGGTCTCGTCCACGTCCTTGGCCGTCGTGCCAAGGACCCGGCCGTCGAGGTCAGACAACACCGCGGCCACCCGATGCGGGCCGATCTCCAGGCCCAGCAGATGGCCCGCTTCGGCGCGGAAGCGGAACCTCCGCGCGGGCCGTCCCTGGCGTCGTGCCGCGCCTTCCTCGGCGGCGGTCTCCACCACGAGCCCGGCCTCGATGAGCCCCTCGACGACCCCCTCGACGGTGGGCCTGGACAGGCCGGTCACCCGCGTGACCTCGGTGAGTGTCGCGAGGTCCGCCGCACGCAGCGCGTGCAGCACCACCGCGGAGTTGATCCGCCGCAGCAGAGAGGGATCCCCGCCGGTCAGCCGCCCCAACGTCCGTCCTCCCAGCTCGTGCGCATGTTGGGCGGATCGTACTCGCAGGGGCGGGCCGCTGCGAGTGCCGGGCCCGTCCGTGACGGAGAGTGCCGGTCGGCGCCCTTCATCCAGGTGCCCCTCATCCGGGCCCGCTTCATCCGGGCGCCCCTCATCCCGGCGCGACGAAACCGGATTCGTACGCGGCGATCACCGCCTGCGTCCGGTCGCGGGCCCCCAGTTTGCCGAGCACGGAACTGACATGGGACTTGACCGTCTCGGCGCCGACGATCAGCTCCGCGGCGATCTCCGCGTTCGACAGGCCGCGCGCCATAAGGCGCAGCACGTCCGCCTCGCGTTCGGTCAGCGCCGCCCGGTCGAGCGTGTCCCGCGCCGCCGCGTTGCCGGGGCGGCGCCCGTACTCGCCCGCGAGCTGCCGCACCGCCGCCGGGAACAGCAGGGACTCGCCCTCCGCGACCAGACGGACCGCGTTCACGATCTCGGCGGGCCTGGCGCGCTTGAGCAGGAAACCGTCGGCGCCCGCGCGCAGCGCCTCGTACACGTACTCGTCGTTCTCGAAGGTCGTCACCACGAGGATCTTCGGCGGGTCCTGCACCGTGCGAAGGACCGCGCGGGTGGCCTCGATGCCGTCGAGGAGCGGCATGCGCACGTCCATCGCGACCACGTCGGGCCGCAGCTGCCGCACCAGGGGGATCACCGCGGCGCCGTCGGCCGCCTCGCCGACCACCTCGATGTCGGGCTGCGCCTCCAGAACGGCGCGCAGGCCCGTGCGTACGAGGGGTTCGTCGTCGACCAGGAGCACTGTGACCGGCATCCGGTCAGCGTAGATCACCCAAGCGGCAGTTCGACGTGCACCTGCCATTCGCCGTCGTACGGACCCGTGGTGGCCCGGCCGCCGAGCAGCGTGGCGCGCTCGCGGATGCCGCGAAGACCGCTGCCGCCCCGGCCGGTCGCCGGTGTTCCGGCGGGCAGCGCGTTGCGCACGTCCATGTCCAGGACCCCGTCGTCGACCGCGATCCGGACTCGCACCGGGACCGGACCGGAGTGGCGCAGCACGTTGGTGAGGGACTCCTGGAGCATGCGATAGCCCTCCCGGGACACCGGTCCGGGGACGCTCTCCAGGGGGCCCGTCACCTCGGTGTCGACCTTCGCTCCCGAGGCGCGCGCGGACTCCAGGAGGCGTTCGGCGTCGGCGAGCGTGGGGCGCCGGCTCGCGGGCCGCTCGTCCTCGCGCAGCACCCGCAGGACACGCTCCAGGTCTTCGAGGGCTGCCCTGCCGGTCTCCTCGATCGCGTCCAGGGCGCGGTCGGTGAACTCGGGGTCGGCGGCGGCCCGCGCGGCACCCGCCTGGACGACCGCGACGGTCAGCGCGTGACCGATGGAGTCGTGCAGCTCCCGGGCGATCCGGGTGCGTTCGAGGAGCTGCTCCGTGCGCTCCTCCAGGGCGGCAAGCCGCTCGGAGGGCGAGGGGCCGAGCAGCCTGCGGGCGGCGGCGGTCATCAGTCGGCCCGCCACCACGACCACCGCCATGAGCACCAGGACGGGGATCGGCGTGAGCAGCAGGTTGGTCAAGCCCTGGCCGGGGAGAGGGACGAGCACGCCGGAGCTCTCGGGAGGCTCCGTCGCCCCTCCCAGCATGACGAGGGCGGTGCCAAGACACTGGACGGTGACGAAGACGGCCGCGCACCCCGCCTCCAGACGCAGCACGAGCCACACCGCCGTCCTGCCGCGATCGCTCCATGAAGCAGAGGGCGTCACGGAGATACCGGAATCCTCGCCACCGCCCTTCACGCGCGCGTGCTGCCCGGGAACGAGCATCAGGCGTGCCTGGAGCCCCTCCGCCCGGCGCATGGCGGGCACCAGGGCCGCCGCGGCGACCAGCGGGACGGGCAGCGCCACGATCAGCATCCAGTCACCGAACGAGGGACTGTCCAGGCCCGGGTAGACGGACGCGCAGATCAGCGCGATGCCCGCGCCGACGAGCATGTGCAGCCACCGGGTGTACGTGACGGCGCGCGTGAGAGGCCTGAAGAAGCGGGGCATCCCGTCATCGTGCCAGGCGGGCGGCGGCGCACGGCTCCCCCGTGAGGGGGAGAGGCAATCCCCGGGCGGGGGAAGCCCCGATGACTCCGCGGCCGCGAGGCTGGGCCCATGACCAGCATCGACGTCCAAGAGCTCACCAAGGAGTACGGCACCACCCGCGCGGTCGACGGACTGACGTTCACCGTCCGGCCCGGCCGGGTCACCGGATTCCTCGGCCCCAACGGCGCCGGCAAGTCCACCACCATGCGCCTCCTCCTCGGCCTCGACCGGCCCACCTCGGGGACCGCGACGGTCGGCGGCCGCTCCTACGCGTCCCTCGACGAACCCCTGCGCCACGTGGGAGCGCTGCTCGACGCCCAGGCCGCCCACGGCTCGCGCACCGCACGCAACCACCTGCTCGCCCTCGCCGTCAGCAACCGCATCGCCGTGCGCCGCGTGGACGAGGTCCTGGAGGAGACGGGGCTCACCAAGGTGGCAGGGCGCCGCATCAAGACGTACTCCCTGGGCATGCGCCAGCGCCTGGGCATCGCGGGCGCGCTGCTCGGCGATCCGCGCGTGGTGCTCCTGGACGAGCCGTCCAACGGCCTGGACCCCGAAGGCATCATCTGGATCCGCGAGTTGATGCGCAGGCTCGCCCGCGAGGGTCGCACGGTGCTTGTGTCAAGCCATCTCATGAACGAGACGGCCACGTTCGCCGACGACCTCGTCGTACTCGGCAGGGGCAGGCTGCTCGCCGATACCCCGATGCGGGATTTCATCGAGGCACACAGCAGGCCCCGGGTGAGGCTGCGTACTCCGGAGCACGACCGCCTGCGCGATGTCCTGGCTGGAAAGGGGCACGCGCTGGTGGCGGCGGACGACGGCCGCTGGAGCGTCGACGGAGTGAAGGCCGAGGAGATCGGGTCGATCGCAGCCGGGCACGGCATCCCCATCCTCGAACTCTCCGACGAACAGGCCTCCTTGGAGCAGGCTTATCTGTCCCTCACGGCCGGTGACACCGAGTTCGCGGCCGCCGCACCCAAGCCCCGCCAGGAGGCCTGACCATGTCGACGACCGCCGTGCTCCACTCGGAGTGGATCAAGATCAAGTCGGTGCGGGCCAGCCTCGGTTCGCTGATCTCCGTCTTCGTCGCCACCGTCGCCATCACGGTCCTCGCGTTCGCCGCGGTCGGCGAGGCGGAGTCGGACAACGCCGACTTCGAACCGCTCTTCGGCGCCTTCTACGCGCTCAACTTCGGCCAGATCGCGGCCATCAGTTTCGGTACGACGGCGATGTCGTCCGAGTACGTGAACGGCGCCCTGCGGATCTCGCTCGCCGCGGTGCCGAGGAGAGGGCTCTTCTACGGCGCCAAGGTCGCGGTGGTGGGCGCGCTCGCCCTGGCCACGGGGATCGTCACCAGCTTCGCGGCGTTCCTGTCCGGGCAGGCCTTCATGGGGGACGCGGCCATCGGCCTCGGCCATGACGGGGCGGTGCGCGCGTGCGTCGGCGGCGGGATCTACCTCGCCCTCATGGCGCTGCTCGCGGCGGGCCTGACCATGGTGCTGCGCAGCGGGGTCGCGGTGCTGAGCATCCTCATCCCCTTCACGCTGATCGTGTCCTTCGTGGTCGGTGACGTGGCGAGCGGAGTCGCCGCCTACCTGCCCGACCAGGCGGGGCAGCAGGTGCTCCACGAGGATCCGACGGGAACGCTCGGCCCCTGGGCGGGACTTGCCGTCTCGGCGGCGTGGGCGGCGGCCGCGCTGCTCGCCGGGTGGTGGGCGGTGCGGCGGCGCGACGCGTGAGACGGAGGCGCGACGCGTGAGACGGGCGGCCGGAATGCGACCTCCGGGGCCTGGCAGCGGGCCAGTTGTCAGTGGTGGCCGCTTTACTGGATGCCATGAGTACGGCACAGCATCTCGCCACGATCGACCTGCTGTGCTCCCGGGAGTTCCCCGCGGAGCACGGCAGGTCGGACGCGGGCGCCGGCGGTCCCGGCTATCACATCGCCGAGTTACTCACGAGCGAGGACTTCTGGGAGGACGACGGCACCGCGTGGGAGGCGACCGAGGAGCAGTACGAGGCCGAGCGCGACGGCCTATCGGTGCTCCTGACCCACCGCTGGGGAGCGCCGGACCTGTTCAGCCTCGACAGCCTCCTCGAGCGGACGCTGAGCGGCGGCGAGGACGGCGCGGGCGAGGACATACCGGAGCCGTGGGGCTCGCTGAGCTCCTCGGTGCCGGACCTGCACCTGTGGCGCGTCGACGGGCGGTGGGTGGCCCTCGGCGTCTCCCAGTGGGACAAGGAACTGCCGTTCCAGCTCATAGCCGTCGTCACGGAGATCGATCCGCCGTAGCGGACGCGGTCACCGCGTGCACCCGGACGGGGCGCCCGCAGGCGGGATCCACGGTCCCCCGCTCCACGCGCATGCCGAGCTTGTTCATGACGCGCTCCGACGCGTCGTTGCCCACCTGGACGATGCTGACGATCCGCTCAAGGCCACGGTCGCCCAGGCCGAAGTCGAGCGCGGCGCGCGCCGCCTCGGTGGCCAGGCCCCGTCCCCAGAAGGGGCGGCCGAGACGCCAGCCGATCTCGACGGCAGGCAGCACCTCGGGCAGGTAGTGCGGCACGGACAGACCGGTGAACCCGGCGAGTTCACCGGTGGCACGGACCTCCACGGCGAAAAGGCCGAACCCCTCGGTCTCCCACCCGTGTTCCCACAGCGCCAGGCTGCTCCGCGTCTGCTCCTCCTGGTCGTGCACCGAGCCGTCGCCGATCCAGCGCATCACCTCCGGGTCGGAGTTGATCGTGGTCATCGGGGCGATGTCGGCCTCGCGCCAGCGTCGGAGCAGGAGACGCGGCGTGAGCAGCGTGGTCAACGGGTGCCTTCCGCTGGGGCAAGCCCAAGGCCCTCGCCGTGGCGTTCGAAGTGGCGGGCCACCTCGGCGTCGGTCACCTGGGCGAGTTCGGCGGGGGACCAGTGCGGGTCGCGATCCTTGTCCACGACCTGGGCGCGGATGCCCTCCACCATGTCCGGCGCCGTGATCGCGGCGCGGGAGACGCGGTACTCCTGCTCGAGCACCTGCTCAAGAGTGGCGAGCGCGCGGGCCCGGCGCAGCGAGGCGAGCGTGACCTTCAAGGACGTGGGGGACTTGGCGAGGACGGTCTCGGCCGCCTCCTTGGCCGCCGGGTCGCCGGAGTCGTACAGCCGGCCGACGATCTCCTCGACCGAGTCGGCGGCGTAACAGGCGTCGATCCACTCGCGGTGCGCGGCCAGTTCGCCTTCGGGCGCGGTGGTCGCGTACGTGCCGAGCACATCGTCCACGTCCGAGCCGGCCAGCGCCCCGGTGAACTCCGCGATGCGCTCCGAGGGTACGTAGTGGTCGGCGAGGCCGCAGAGCAGCGCGTCCGCCGCGCCCACCGTGGTGCCGGTCAGCGCGAGATGGGTGCCGAGCTCGCCGGGCGTCCGCGTCAGCAGATAGGTGCCGCCGACGTCCGGCACGAAGCCGATGCCGGTCTCCGGCATGGCGATCCGGGACCGCTCGGTGACGATCCGCACGCCGCCGTGCGCCGATACGCCGACACCGCCGCCCATCACGATGCCGTCCATCACGGCGACGTACGGCTTCGGGAAGCGGGCGATGCGGGCGTTGAGCCGGTACTCGTCGCGCCAGAACGCCACCGAGGCGGCGCCGCCGCCCGCGCGGATGTCGTCGTGGATGGAGCGGATGTCACCCCCGGCGCACAGCCCCCGCTCGCCGGCCCCGGTGAGCACCACGGTCCGGATCGCGTCGTCCCGTTCCCAGTCGGTGAGGGCGTCGTCCATCAGACGCACCATGGCGTGGTTGAGGGCGTTGATGGCGCGCGGCCGGTTGAGGACGATGTGCGCTGCGCGGCCGCGGGTGTGGAGGAGGACCGGGGCGGTGGCGTCGACGGAGGCGGGCGTCATGGGCTGAGTTGGCTCCTTCGCTGGCACATGGGGCGGTCGGCGCGCGGGGCACGGCAGACACGTGAGCGAGCCTAAGCGGTGAGTGCAGTACTCGTCCGCGGGTTCGTTGTGGCTGGTCGCGCCCACGCGGCGGAGCCGCACATGTCACAGCCCCGCGCCCCTTCGGGGGCGCGCCCCCTCGGGGCGCTACCCAATGGACCCCCCGCCCTGAAACGCCTCCAGGATCCGTTCCGCCGCCGACGTCGCCGTCAACGTGCCCTCCCGGACGCCCTGTTCGAGGAGTGGAGCAAGGCTTCGTACCTCGGTGTGGGCGCGGAGGCGGTCCAGGAGTTCGTCCTGGACCATGGTCCAGGTCCAGTCGACCTGCTGGTCGCGCCGCTTGGCGGACAGGCGGCCCGTGGAGTCCAGGAGCGTGCGGTGCTGTTCCAGGCGGTCCCAGACCTCGTCAAGGCCGCTGGACTCCCGCGCGCTGCAGCTGAGCACCGGGGGAGTCCATGCCGCGTCCGCCGGGTGCATCAGGCGCAGCGCGCCCGCCAGTTCGCGGGCCGCCGAGCGGGCGTCCCGTTCGTGCGGGCCGTCCGCCTTGTTGATCGCGAGGACGTCCGCGAGTTCCAGGACGCCCTTCTTGATGCCCTGGAGCTGGTCGCCGGTGCGGGCCAGGCTGAGCAGCAGGAAGGAGTCGACCATGTTCGCGACCGCCGTCTCCGACTGGCCCACGCCCACCGTCTCCACAAGCACCACGTCGTAGCCCGCGGCCTCCATCACCACGATCGACTCGCGTGTGGCCTTCGCGACCCCGCCGAGCGTCCCTGCGGTGGGGGACGGGCGTACGAACGCGGACGGGTCCACCGCGAGGCGTTCCATCCTCGTCTTGTCGCCGAGGATGGAACCGCCCGTGCGGGTGGAGGACGGGTCGACGGCCAGGACCGCGACCCGGTGGCCGAGACCCGTCAGCATGGTGCCGAGCGCGTCGATGAACGTGGACTTGCCCACGCCGGGCACCCCGCTGATGCCGATCCGCCGCGCCCGCCCGCTGTGCGGGAGCAGCTCGGTCAGCAACTCCTGGGCGAGGGCCCGGTGTTGGGGTCTGGTCGACTCGACGAGTGTGATCGCGCGGGCGATCTGCGCCCGCTTCCCGTCGAGTACGCCCTTGACGTACGTGTCGATGTCGATCGTCGGGGCCATCGGCTCACCGGCTCACAGCTCGTGGCCGAGATCGGCCGCAAGTCGCTTCACCAGGTCGTACGCCGCATCCGGGATCACCGTGCCGGGCGGGAAGACGGCCGCCGCGCCCATCTCGAGGAGCGTCGGCACATCCTGCGGCGGGATCACGCCGCCCACGACGATCATGATGTCCTCGCGGCCCTCGGCGGCGAGCTCGGTGCGCAGCGCCGGTACGAGGGTCAGGTGCCCCGCGGCCAGCGAGGAGACGCCGACGATGTGCACGTCCGCCTCCACGGCCTGGCGTGCGACCTCGGCCGGGGTCTGGAAGAGCGGGCCGACATCCACGTCGAAGCCGAGGTCGGCGAAGGCGGTGGCGATGACCTTCTGGCCGCGGTCGTGCCCGTCCTGGCCCATCTTGGCGACCAGGATGCGCGGCCTGCGCCCCTCGGCCTCTTCGAAGGACTCGACGAGCGTACGGGTGCGCTCCACGGACGGGGACGAGCCTGCTTCGGTGCGGTACACACCGGAGATCGTACGGATCTGCCCCGCGTGGCGGCCATACGTGGCCTCCAGGGCGTCCGAGATCTCGCCGACGGTCGCCTTGGCGCGGGCCGCGTCGACCGCCAGTGCGAGGAGGTTGCCCTCAAGGCCCGGTCCGGGGGCCCGCTCGGCCGCCGCCGTCAGCGCCCGCAGCGCGTCCTGGCAGGCCGCCTCGTCGCGCTCCTCGCGCAGCCGCTTCAACTTGGCGATCTGCTGGCTGCGTACGGACGAGTTGTCGACCTTCAGGACGTCGATCTGCTCGTCCGTCTCCACGCGGTACTTGTTGACGCCGATGACGGGCTGGCGTCCGGAGTCGATCCGCGCCTGGGTGCGGGCCGCGGCCTCCTCGACGCGCAGCTTCGGGATGCCCGCGTCGATGGCCTTGGCCATGCCGCCGGCCGCCTCGACCTCCTCGATGTGCTGCCAGGCGCGGCGCGCCAGGTCGTGCGTCAGCTTCTCCACGTAGGCGCTGCCGCCCCACGGGTCGATGGTCCGCGTTGTGCCCGACTCCTGCTGGATGAGCAGCTGGGTGTTGCGGGCGATGCGCGCGGAGAAGTCGGTCGGCAGGGCGAGCGCCTCGTCCAGGGCGTTCGTGTGCAGCGACTGGGTGTGGCCCTGGGTCGCCGCCATCGCCTCGACGCACGTACGCGTGACGTTGTTGAACACGTCCTGCGCGGTCAGCGACCAGCCGGAGGTCTGCGAATGGGTGCGCAGGGAGAGCGACTTGGCGTTCTTCGGGTCGAACTGCTTGACCAGCTTTGCCCAGAGGAGGCGCGCCGCGCGGAGCTTGGCGACCTCCATGAAGAAGTTCATGCCGATCGCCCAGAAGAAGGAGAGCCGCGGCGCGAACGCGTCGACGTCCAGGCCCGCTTCCTGTCCCGCCCGCAGGTACTCCACGCCGTCCGCGAGGGTGTACGCAAGCTCCAAGTCGGCCGTCGCACCCGCCTCTTGGATGTGATAGCCGGAGATCGAGATGGAGTTGTAGCGCGGCATCTTCTGCGAGGTGTACGCGAAGATGTCGGAGATGATCCGCATCGAGGGCTTGGGCGGATAGATGTAGGTGTTGCGGACCATGAACTCTTTGAGGATGTCGTTCTGGATGGTCCCGGCCAGCTTCTCGGGCGGTACGCCCTGTTCCTCGGCGGCCACGATGTAGAGGGCGAGTACGGGAAGCACCGCGCCGTTCATCGTCATCGACACCGTCATCTTGTCCAGCGGGATGCCGTCGAAGAGCTGACGCATGTCGTAGATCGAGTCGATCGCGACGCCCGCCATGCCGACGTCGCCGGTCACGCGCGGGTGGTCGCTGTCATAGCCGCGGTGCGTCGGCAGGTCGAAGGCGACCGAAAGGCCCTTCTGTCCTGCCGCGAGGTTGCGGCGGTAGAAGGCGTTGGACTCCTCGGCCGTGGAGAATCCCGCGTACTGCCGGATCGTCCAGGGCTGATTGACGTACATCGTGGGGTAGGGGCCGCGCAGATACGGCGCCACACCCGGATACGTCTGGAGGAAGTCGAGGCCCTCCAGGTCGGCGCCCGTGTACAGCGGCTTGACCGCGATGCCTTCCGGGGTTTCCCACAGGAGGTCGTCGTCGGCCTTGCCCGAGGACTCCTTGACGGCGCTGCGCCACTGGTCCTTGGAGACGTCGGAGGGAGCGTCCGATGTCAGGTCGACACCGGAGAAGTCGGGGATCCGCATTACGCCACTCCCATGTGGTCGAGGGTGGAGGAGAGCACGGACACGGCGTCACAGCCCGCGAAGACGTATGCGTCGACGGCTTTGTGCTCGGCGGGGCGTCCGGCAAGGAACACCCTTTGCGCGCCTGCCGACTTGATCGCGTCGGCGACCGCTTCGGCCTGCTCTTCGTAGAGCGCGTCGCTGGAACAGAGGCACGCCACCGTCGCGCCGCTGGCCTTGAACGCCTCGGCGGCCGTCGTCGCGTCCACCGACACCGGGTCGTGCACGGCTTCGATGCCGCCCGCCTGGAAGAGGTTGGCGGCGAACGAGGCCCGCGCGGTGTGCGCGGCGGCGGGGCCGAGCGCGGCGAGGAACACGCGGGGGCGGGCCCCGGTCGCCGCGAGGTGCGCGTCCGAACGGGCACGCAGGGCTTCGTACGCCTCGTCGCGGCGCACGCGCGGCAGGCCGCCCGACGGCTCTGCGGGGGAAGCCTCGCGCTCGACCGGACGCTCCGTCAGATTCGGGAACTCGCTGACACCGGTGATCGGTTCACGCCGTGTGGCGAGCTTCTTGCTGCGCTTGGCCCAGGTCGCGGCGAGACGCTCGCCGACCAGGCCGGAGCGCAGGGCCGCGGCCTGACCGCCCGCGCCCTCGATCTCCTGGAAGAACTCCCAGGCGGCGTGGGCGAGTTCGTCCGTGAGTCGCTCCACGTACCAGGAGCCGCCCGCCGGGTCGATCACCCGCGCCAGATGCGACTCCTCCAGGAGGATCGTCGACGTGTTGCGGGCGATACGGCGCGCGAAGGCGTCCGGCAGGCCCAGCGAGTGGTCGAACGGCAGGACGGTCACGGCGTCGGCGCCGCCGACACCCGCGCCGAGGCACGCCACCGTCGTCCGCAGCATGTTCACCCAAGGATCACGGCGCGACATCATCACCGGCGACGTCACGGCGTGCTGCCGCTGGGCGCCGGCCTGCGGAGCACCGCAGACCTCGGCCACGCGCGCCCACAAGCGCCGCGCGGCACGCAGCTTGGCGATGGTCAGGAACTGGTCGGCGGTGGCCGCGTACCGGAACTCCAGCTGGGCGCAGGCCGCTTCGACCGAGAGCCCGGCGTCGGCCAGCTCGCGCAGGTAGGCCACGCCCGTGGCCAGGGATGCGCCGAGCTCCTGCGCGGCCGAGCCGCCCGCCTCGTGGTACGGCAGGGCGTCCACGGTCAGCGCCCGCAGGTTCGGGTACCGCTGCCCGCAGACGCGGGCCAGTTCGACGGCGGCCGCGGCGTCGAGCCGCTCACCGGTGCGCGCCTCGTGCCCGAGCGGGTCCGCGCCCAGGGTGCCGTGCGCCGTGTCCTCGGCGACGCCGCGCACCTCGTACAGACGGAACAACTCACGTGCGGCGGGCTCGAATTCGGCGCCCGCGTCCAGGGCGACGGGGGCCAGGTCGAGAAAGACGCCGTCGAGCGCCCGGGCGAGTCCGGACACCGGAAGCGCGCCCGCACCTACGCCGAGCCAGAGTGACGTGACGCCGTTCTCCAGGTCCGCGAGCGCCGTCTCGTTGGTGCGCGCCGGGTCCGTGGTCGCGTGTCGCTGGCGTACGTCCCAGCCGGACGCGGCAGTGCCCGCGGCGCCGCCGCCCCGGACAAAGGGGGCGAAACCCGGGTAGCCGGCGTCGGGCGCGGCTTCTCGGGCGGTGTACAAGGGGCGGGTGCTGAGCCCGTCCTCGAGCGCGGTGGACAGCGCTTCCTCGGCGGCCGGTCCCGATACGTCCTTACCCGATTTGCGCAGTACGCCTTCCACCAGGCGCTGCCACTGCTCATGGGTCGCATCAGGGAACTCGGCGGCCAGCGAAAGCCCGTCGTCAGGCAGGACCGTCATGGGCATGATGCTAGGGCGGAATCCCTGGCACTCGGTGCCGGGTAGGGCTGTGACCTTGACCTCTTCCGAACTCTCTTGATCTCAAACGAGCGGACGGCTACGGCGGAGGGCGCCTCTGACCGGCGCATACGCGTCCCTCGGCGGCCCCCGCGCCCCTCGGCTACTCGAGCCCGGACGCCCGGAAGACTGCTTCGGCTCTGTCATGTTCGACGCGCTCCGCGATCCGGCGCAGTGCCGTCGCCCCGCACAGCAGCGATCCGCGCTCGGCGGACGTCCGGGCGCCGTCCGCCACGAGACGCCACAGCGGCGGATTGGCGATCAGTACGCCGGGGTCGAGCACGACCTGTCCGCCGGAGGCGTCCCGCAGGACGAGGCGCGGCGCGATGCCGTCGTCGCGGCGCACGGCGACGAGGCCGTCGAGCCGTACGGACCGCCGCCGGAGCAGGCCGCGGGAGACCAGGGCCTCCGGGCGGGCCCTGACGCGCGGCGGTGTCAGGACGGCGAAGAGCAGCGCGGCCAGGCCGAGCCACAGGAGCGCGCCCCGGACGTCGAGCCGGCCGGTCGCCGCGTCGAGCACCAGCAGCAGCCCGAAGAGCAGCGCGGCGCAGCCCGCGGCGGACCGGGCGTCACCGGCCCAGGTGCGGTCGTGCGTCCACGGGGCGTGCGTGCACGGGGCGTGCGTGCACGGGGCGTGCTCCGTGGGGCCGGGAGCCTCGGGGCCACCGGGGGTGCGCCGTGCGGGGCGCGTCATGCGTCGGGCCATGAGGCGACGCTAGGGGCGTCACATGGCCAGGTGCTCCGCCGCGCCCGACCCTTGACGCGCCACTGACGCCGCACCCGGCCACGTTGACGACCGCCTGACGGCAGGGCTGCCGGTGACGTGGTGGACGTACTCGTGCTGGAGCCCTGCAGTCGGTGTCTTCTCAGCCGGTGTCTTTCAAGCGGTGGCGGCGTGGCCGACAAGCAGGTCCGCGAGCTTGTTGAGGCGCTTGACGGTGCGGTCCTCCGTGGCGGCCGCGGCCGGCTCGACGCGCTCGTCACGGTCGTAGTACGCGCCGTTGACGATCTCCGTCGCCGGGTCGCACAGCCGCACCACGTGCGCCGCGCCCTGCGCCGGGGACACGCCCTCGTTGGCGTACAACGGCATCAGCGCTGTCTCGCACACGCCGGGGTGCACCGAGACCGCCGTGACGCGCGGGTCCGAAGCGAAGACCGTGAGCGCAAGCTGCGACTGGGCGTACGCGGCGAGCCGCGAGTAACGGCGGGCGCGGTTCGGGTCGTTCCACTGGATGGACGCGGTGCGGTGCAGCGAGGACGATACGTTGACGATGCGGCCGACGCGGCCATCGGCGTCGGTCGTGAGCGCGGGTTCGAGGAGGCCGGTGAGCAGGTAGTGCGCGAGGAAGTTCACCTGGAAGGCGATCTCGTTGCCGTCCGGGGTGATGGTGTGCCGCTCCGGGGCTGCCATGCCCGCGTTGTTCACCAGCACGTCCAGCCGCGGGTGTTCGGCCACCACACGGTGCGCCAGGCGCTCGACCTCGTCGAGGCGGGTGAAGTCGGCGCCGAACGCGCGGAGCCGGTCGGCGTCGATGCCGGCGGTGGCGACGAGGCGGTCGGCCGCCGCCTGCGCGTCATCGGCGGTGCGGCCGTGCACCAGCACGGTGGCGCCGCGTTCGGCGAGGAGCCGAGCGGTCTCGTAGCCGATCCCGGAGGTGGCTCCGGTGACCAGAACGGTCCGTCCGGACAGGGGTGCAGAAGACATGGTCTTGTTCCTGGGGTTCGTGAGGATGCGTGAGTGGGCGCGCACGCCAGGCGCGGCCCCCTGTAGGGGGCTGCGCGTGTGCGGAGGCGCGGGCAACGCGCAGGCCGCGTACGGCCGTTGGGAGAGGTGCGGTGTCAGCGCACCGTAGGGTGAACAGCGCGCGGAACCGGCACCGCCGTATGAGGCGGCCGGTCGTCACGGCGCGAGAAGCTGTTCACATCCCTCATCCAACCGGCGGGCTGCCCGCACCTCAAGAGAACGGCATGGTCCTTGATGAGGCTCTGACGGGCGCTCGCGTTCCTCTTCGCGGATGCTTGACGGAAAGCTCACCACGACGGTGACGGAGGCCGCTCCGAGGAGGAGAGAGAGCGATGACCGAACGCAGGGGCAGGGTGATCTGCGACCTCACGATCTCCGCCGACGGGTACTCGGCGGGGCTCGACCAGACCGAGGAACGCCCGTTCGGCGCCGACGGCGGCGACGGCTGGGGCAACAAGCTGCACGCCTGGATGTTCGAGACACCGGAGGAGAACCGGGCCGAGGTCGCCCGGCTTGGCGCGGCCAAGGCATTCATCATGGGGCGCAACATGTTCGGCCCCGTGCGCGGCGCGTGGGACCGGGAGTGGAACGGCTGGTGGGGCGACGATCCGCCGTTCCACGCCCCGGTCTTCGTCCTCACCCACCACGCGCGCGAGCCGCAGCCGATGGACGGCGGCACCACGTACCACTTCGTCACCGACGGAATCGAGTCGGCCCTTGCACAGGCACAGGCGGTGCCCGGCGACGGCGAAATCGCGGTCCAGGGCGGCGCGACCACCATCAACCAGTACCTCGCCGCCGGCCTGATCGACGAGCTGCGGCTGCATATCGTGCCGCTCACGCTCGGCGCCGGCACACGGCTCTTCGAGGGCGTCCCACCGCTGAAACTCGAACAGGTGACGTCGCGGGCAGCGAGCCTGGTCACCCATGTGACCTACCGCGTGCTGTCCTGAGCCGGAAAGGCGTGCGGTCAGACGGGCTTGATCCGGCGGCGCAGGAGGCAGAATTCATTGCCTTCCGGGTCGGCGAGGACATGCCAGCTCTCGGTGCCGGTCTGGCCGACGTCTGCGGGCCTTGCGCCGAGCGCGAGCAGCCGCTCCAGCTCGGCGTCCTGATCGCGGTCGGTGGCGTTGACGTCGATGTGCAGGGGGAGCTTGCCGGCCCGCGGGTCGCTGCTGGGGCTGAGGACGAGGGTGGGCTGCGGGCCGCCGGAGCCGACACCGGGCGGCCCGATCTCGATGCTTCCGTCGCCCTCCCGGCCGAGTTCCACGTAGCCGAGGACCTCGCTCCAGAACGCGGCGAGCCGCTCGGGGTCGGCGCAGTCGAGGATCAGTTCACTGATGCGGCATGCCATTCCGGGAGTGTACGCACAGGTCCCGTCGTGGCTAGGCGCCCCGGAACCGATCCCGGAACACCGGGAGTTGCTGGAAACCGGCCGACTCATAGGTGGCGACGGCGCCGGAGTTGTGGCTCGGGGTGGCGACGATCGCGCTCGACGAGCCCAGCTCCTGGAGCGCGGCCGCCGCGGCGACGGTGATCGCCTTGCCGTGACCGTGACCGCGATGTTCCGCGTGCACGCCCATCGGCTCGAGCAACCCGGGCCTGCCCGGACCGGCCGACCAGACCGTCACCGTCGCCACTGCGGCGTCCCGCTCGTCGTACGCGACCAGACACCGGGCATCGGTGTACGGCGATCCGGCCGCCATCGCCCGCCAGCGTTCCTCCGTGAACGTCGACCCGCCGAACGCCGCCCGCTGCACGGCGGCCCTCACATGTGCCTGCTCCGGCCCGATCACCTCGATCCGCACGCCGGGGTCGCTCACCGGCTCCGTGAGGTCGCGGCGCAGCGGCGTCCACGGCTCGTCGGTGCCCCAGCCGTCCTCGGACAGCAGATCGTTGACCAGCGCGCCCGCCGGCGCGTCGACTGCCGCCTTCCCCTCTCCCAGCACGCCGCGCTCCGGCCCGGTCACGTCCTCGACCAGCCGCCGCGCCAGCTCCTCGTCGCGCAGCGCGTCCGGCGCGATCGCAAGCCGCAACAGCTCGGGCTCGTCGAGGAGACCGACGGCGAGGATCCGTCCGCCCCGGCTCCACGTCCGGACCGCCGCGGCCGTAGCCTGCGCACCGAACCGCCAGAACCATCCGAGGTCCCCCGGATGCAGCTGCATCGGCGCCCCCTCGTACTGCCACTCCCGCAGCACGCCCACAACCTCGCCGAGACCGTCAACGCCCGTCCCACCCAACATCATTGGCATATCCCCGTTTCCTCGATCACATGTCCGGGCGGGTGCCACGTGCGGCGCCCGCCGATGCGGCCACCACGCACAGCACCGTGATCCACTGCGACCAGAGCAGCGACTCCTGGAGTACGACGAGGCCGATGAGGGCCGCCATCGCCGGTTCCAGGCTCATCAGGATGCCGAACACACGCGGTGGAATCCTGCGCAGCGCTTCCAGGTCCAGCGAGTACGGGATCACCGACGACAGCAGCGCCACGCCGAGCCCCGCGACCAGGACCCACGACTGCATCAGCGCCGCTCCGCTCTCGGCCACGCCGAAGGGCACCGCCACCAGCGCCGCGATGGCCATGCCAAGGGCCAGACCATTGCCTTGTGTGGTGTGGCGGCCGAGCGCCGCGCCGACCAGGATGTACAGGCCCCAGCACACTCCCGCGGCGAGGGCGAACAGCAGCCCCACGACGTCGAGTTCGCCGCCGCTGCCCTCCATCAGCAGAACCACACCGCCTGCCGCGAGCACCGCCCAGAACGCATCGAGCCAGCGCCTCGACCCGGCAAGGGCCACCGCAAGCGGTCACGCCCACCTGAACGCTGACAATGCCGAGCAGCACCAGGGCAGTTGGCGGGATCGCGCCGAACGCGCGGCCGGCAAGCGCGGTCGGGGAGGATCGGGGCGACGGGCCGCGTTCGGCCCCGTCGACGCTCATGGTGGCCACGCGTGGAGTCTCGACGATCGGGCGCCGCGCGTCACATGGTTTTTGAGGTCATCGTTGTGGTCAGCCGAGCCCCGGCACCGTGGAGATCACCAGGTCGATCAGCTTGATGCCGACGAAGGGCAGGACCAGACCCCCGAGGCCGTACAGGGCGAGGTTGCGGCGCAGCAGATCGTGCGCCGACGCCGGCCGGTAGCGCACGCCGCGCAGCGCCAACGGGATCAGCGACACGATGATGAGCGCGTTGAAGATGATCGCCGAGGTGATCGCCGACGTGGGGCTGTGCAGGCCCATGATGTTCAGCGCCTCCAGGCCGGGATACGCGCCGGTGAACATGGCGGGGATGATCGCGAAGTACTTGGCGACGTCGTTCGTGATCGAGAACGTCGTCAACGCGCCCCGGGTGATGAGGAGTTGCTTGCCGATCTCGACGATCTCGATCAGCTTGGTGGGGTTGGAGTCCAGGTCGACCATGTTCCCGGCCTCCTTGGCCGCCGAGGTCCCGGTGCTCATCGCCACACCCACGTCGGCCTGCGCGAGCGCGGGCGCGTCGTTGGTGCCGTCGCCGGTCATCGCCACCAGCTTCCCGCCCTCCTGCTCCCGCCTGATCAGCCCGAGCTTCTCCTCGGGCGTGGCCTCCGCGAGATAGTCGTCGACGCCCGCTTCGGCGGCGATCGCCCGTGCGGTCAGCGGATTGTCACCGGTGATCATGATCGTGCGGATGCCCATCCGGCGCAGCTCGTCGAACCGCTCCCTGATCCCGTCCTTGACGACGTCCTTGAGGTGGATCAGACCCAGGACGCGCGGACCGTCCCAGTCGTGCACCGCGACGAGCAGCGGGGTGCCGCCGGACGCCGCGATCGAATCGCTGAACAGCCTTGCCTCGGGCGGCACTTGGCCCCCGCGCAGCTCCACCCAGGTGATCACCTGGGCCGCGGCGCCCTTGCGGATGACGCAGGCCGCGCCGTTGTCCCAGCGCAGATCGACGCCGCTCATCCGGGTCTGTGCGCTGAACTCCGCGAACGTGGCGTTGGCGAGCTCTCCTTGGGCGGGCTCGCGCAGGCCGTACCTGTTCTTGGCGAGTACGACGACGGAGCGGCCCTCGGGTGTCTCGTCGGCGAGCGAGGCGAGCTGCGCCGCGTCCGCGAGCCGCAGTTCGTCGATGCCGGGCAGCGGCACGAAGGCCGCCGCCTCGCGGTTGCCGAGGGTGATGGTGCCGGTCTTGTCGAGCAGCAGGGTGTTGACGTCGCCCGCCGCCTCGACCGCGCGTCCTGACATGGCGAGGACGTTGCGCTGCACGAGCCGGTCCATGCCGGCGATGCCGATCGCCGAGAGCAGCGCCCCGATCGTCGTCGGGATGAGCGTGACGAGGAGGGCGACGAGCACGGTCGTGGACTGCGCCGCGTTCGCGTACGAGGCCATCGGCTGCAGGGCGACGACGACCAGGACGAAGACGATGGTGAGCGCGGAGAGCAGGATGTTCAGCGCTATCTCGTTCGGCGTCTTCTGCCGCGATGCGCCCTCGACGAGCGCGATCATCCTGTCGAGGAAGGAATCGCCGGCGCGCGAGGTCACCCGCACCACCAGGCGGTCGGAGAGCACCGTCGTACCGCCCGTGACGCCGCTGCGGTCGCCGCCGGACTCGCGGATGACAGGCGCCGATTCGCCGGTGACGGCGGACTCGTCGACGGCCGCGACCCCCTCGACGACATCGCCGTCGGCCGGGATCAGCTCACCGGCCCCGACCAGCACGAAGTCGAAGGGCTTCAGGTCGGTGGCGGCCACCGCCTCGGTCCTCGCGAGCTCAAGGTCCACGCCCACCCGCCAGTTGTCGCGAAGCCGCAGCGCCACCGTGTCCGTACGCGCCTTGCGCAGCGCGCGGGCCTGCGCCTTGCCGCGGCCCTCGGCGACCGCCTCCGCGAGGTTCGCGAAGATCACCGTCAGCCACAGCCAGGCGCTGATCACCCAGGCGAACACGGACGGATCGAGCAGCGCGGAGAGCGTGGTGAGCACCGAACCGCAGCCGACGACGAACAGCACCGGCTTCTTGACCAACGCCCGCGGGTGCAGCTTGTGCACCGCGTCGGGGAACGACTTCATCATCTGTACGGGATCGACGAGCGCCCCCGACCGGATGCGCCGCCGGCTCCTCGAACCACCCCCGGACGGCGGCTTCGTGGGCGGAGTCGGAGCCTGCGGCGGGGCGGTGTGAAGCATCGGGGCAGAGACCTTCTGGTGGGGGACCGGCCGCGGCGCGCGGCGGAGGCCTGGGTGGTCATGACGCCGGGTCGGCGCAGGGGCCCCTGCGCCGACCCGGCTGATCGGCGACGCGGCCGCGCGACGACTGGGCGGCATGCGCGGCCGGGTGCGAACAGGAAACGTAGCCTCCGCGACGCTCCCGAACTGCCTGTGCAGGCGCGTATTTACGGGCCTCTGACAGGGCGCTCACGGTCCCCGTCAAGCCCTCGTCAAGGAAGCTGACGGGCGCGTCAGGGGGCCGTCAACGACTGCAAAGCGTGTTCGAGACGGCTGAAGAATCGTCGCCACGGGGGAACGGGTGACGGAGCCCGTGGTGTGAGGTTGGAGGGCGAGTGACGGTCACCGCCGACAGTACGCACAGTCCGGAAGCGGGGGCTCGGACCCGTGTCGTGACGCACCACGTGCCCGCCGTTCCACCGGGCGGGCGTCCCGGTCCGCGACCACGAGGGGGGCCGCGACCGGGACGTCCCGCTGGGCCCCCGACCTCCGGCACCTGCCGCGTCAGCGTCCTGTCAGAGCGGGCCCCCTCGCCGTCAACGTCGCGTCATGGAGGGGGAGATGGCACCCCGTGCCGGGCATAACGTCGGAGCAGGCCCGCGGGTTCAGCGCCCGCGGGTCACCGTTCACCGAACGGGAAGCTGAAGATCCTCAAGGAGGCACCCATGGCAGAGCTGCAGTGCGGCGAGGACCCCGAGCCCTGTGAACCGGGCCCGGCCGGACCGCTGTTCGTCCCTGTCCGGCCGGGACCCGCGGGCTGTGTGGCCCGCCTGTTCCGCACCCCCGTCGGCGGCCGCACCGCCGTCGCCTTCACCACCCGGCGGCGGCTGACCGCGGCCCTCGGCTCCCGGCAGGCCTGGATCAGGCTCTCCGAGCCTGCGCTGCGGGCGCTCACCGAGCCGCTCGGCGTCCCCCACGTCACCGTCGACCCGCGGCTCGCCGCGCACCCGGTCGCCCCGCCCCGGCGGCGCACGCCCGTCTGGCGTGACTGGGACCCGCAGGCCGTCGGCGCGCTGCGGGTCACCGGGGCCGCCGCCGTGGTCGGCGCCCTGACCCCCTGGATCGGCTGAGGACGAGGCGAAGAGAGAACCTGCCATGACCACGCTGCACGCTCCGGTCACCCCGGACGCCACCGCCGACGACGCCCTGTCCGTCTGGCCCGCATCCACCGCGCGCCTCGCCCACGGCGACCTCGCCGTCGGCGGCGTACTCCTCACCGAGATCGCCGAACGCTTCGGCACCCCGGCGTATCTCCTCGACGAGGCCGACGTACGCACCCGCTGCCGCACCTATCTGCACGCCTTCCCCGAAGCCGAAGTGCACTACGCCGCCAAGGCGTTCCTGTGCCGCGCGATGGCGCACTGGGTGGCGGAGGAGGGGCTCGGCCTCGACGTCTGCTCGGCCGGTGAGCTGGAACTGGCCGTCACCACGGGCTTCCCCGCCGAGCGGATCGTGCTGCACGGCAACGCCAAGAGCCCGCACGACCTGGCGGCGGCGCTGCGGCTCGGTGTCGGGCGCATCGTCATCGACAGCGCGTCGGAGATCGCCCGGCTCGCGGCGGCGATCCCGCCGGGCAGCCGGCAGAAGGTGCTTGTCCGGGTGGTGCCGGGCATCGCGGCCGGCGGCCACGCCAAGATCCGCACCGGGACCGACGACCAGAAGTTCGGCCTGTCGATCACCGACGGCTCCGCACAGCACGCCATCGCCCGCATCCTCGGCCAGCCTGGCCTCGAACTGACCGGCCTGCACTGCCACTTGGGCTCGCAGATCACCACCGACAAGCCGTTCCTCGCGGCCGTACGCCGACTCGTCGGTCTGATGGCCCGCGTCAAGGACCAGCACGGCGTCACCCTCCCCGAACTGGACCTGGGCGGCGGCCACGGCATCGCCTACCGGCCCGGCGAACCGGCCCTCGACATCACCACCCTCGCCCGCAAGGTGCGCGCCGAGCTGATCGAGAGCTGCGCGGCGGCCGGGCTCACCGTGCCCCGGCTGCTGATCGAACCGGGGCGCGCCATCGCGGGCCCCGCCGGGGTCGCCCTCTACCGCGTCCTCGCCGTCAAGCGCACCGGCGGTCGCACGTTCGTCGCCGTGGACGGCGGCATGAGCGACAACCCGCGGCCCGCGCTGTACGGCGTGCGGTACGTGCCGCGGCTGATCGGCAGGCACTCCCTGGTCGCACCCGCGCCGGTGACCGTCGTGGGACGGCACTGCGAGGCCGGCGACGTGCTCGCGTCCGACGTCGAACTCCCCGGCGACATCAGGCCGGGCGACCTCCTCGGCGTGCCGGTGGCCGGCGCCTACCACCTCTCCATGGCCTCCGGCTACAACCTGGTCGGCCGCCCGCCCGTGGTGGCGGTGGCCGACGGGCACGCGCGGCTCCTGGTGCGGCGCGAGTCCCTTGAGGACTTCCGCAGCAGGGACGTGGGCCTGTAGTGAGGGCCCCCGGCGTCAGGAACCGAGGTAGCGCAGGACGGCGAGGACACGGCGGCTGTACCCCGTCGTGCCCGTCAGCTCCAGCTTGTCGAAGATCGCGTTGATGTACTTCTCGACGGCACTCTGCGAGACGTACAACTGACCGGCGATCGCCGCGTTCGTGTGGCCCTGCGCCATCTTGCCGAGCACCTCGCGCTCGCGCGGGGTCAGCCGCTGCAGCGGGTCGGTGTGACTGCTGAGGGCCAGCAACTGCCGTACGACTTCCGGGTCGAACGCGGTCTGGCCCGAGCCGACCCGCTCCAGGGCGTCCAGGAACTCGTCGACCTGGACGACCCGGTCCTTCAGCAGATAGCCGACGCCTTCGGTGGCGGTGGTCAACAGCTCGGTGGCGTAACGGCGTTCGACGTACTGGGACAGCACGAGCACGCTCGTACCCGGCCAGCCGTTCCGGATCTCGAGGGCGGCTCGCAGCCCCTCGTCGGTGTGGGTGGGCGGCATGCGTACGTCGATGACGGCGGCGTCCGGCGGATCATCGGCCACCGCGGCGAGCAGCGCCCGCGCGTCGCCGACCGAGGCCGTGACCGTATGGCCCTCGTCCGCGAGGAGCCGGGCCAGGCCCTCCCGCAGCAGGGTCGAGTCGTCGGCGAGCATTACGCGCATGGGAGCTCCGCGGTGATGAGCGTGGGACCCCCGGCGGGGCTCTCCACGGTGAGGGTGCCGTCGAGCGCGGCGACGCGCCGGGCCAGGCCGAGCAGTCCGCTGCCCGCGGGGTCGGCGCCGCCCCGGCCGTCGTCCTCGACGCGCAGCCGCAGCAGCCCGCCGCGCCGCTCGGCGTGGACGGTGACGAGAGCGGCCCCGGAGTGCTTGACCGCGTTGGTGACGGCTTCGGCGGCGACGAAGTACGCCACGGCCTGCGCGGTCGGCGGAGGCGTCTGGCGCAGGGCGCAGTCGAGCCGCACGGGAATCGCGGCGCGCTCGGCCACCGTCTCCAGGGCGGCGGCGAGACCGCCCTCGTCGAGGGCCGCCGGGTAGACCCGCCAGGCGACGTCCCGCAGTTCGACCAGGGCGCGCCGGCTCTCCTCGTGCGCCTGGGCGAGCAGCCCGGCCGACTTGTCGGGGTCCTGGGTGCGCCGGGCCCGGCCGAGCAGCATGCCGAGCGCGACGATCCGCTGCTGTACGCCGTCGTGCAGATCGCGTTCGATGCGCCGCCGCTCGTCGTGCACCGCCTCGACCACACCGGCGCGGCTCGCCACCAGCTCGCCGATCCTGCGCTCCATCAACTGCCCGTCGTTCGGGCCGAGGAAGCGCCGCGCGTGCCGCTCGTCCGCCAGCGCCACGCCGTATGTCCCCTGCACACAGAGGTACAGCAGGAAGAGGCCGCCGATGGAGGAGAGGAGCAGGGTGCCCGGAGCGCGGATGTCGGCGACGAACCAGCCCCACACCGCCAGCGAGCCGTACCCCGCGCCGAGCAGTGCGAACGCGAGCACGACACCGCCGAGCAGTCCGAGCGCCCACCGCGTCGCCACGTAGTTGACGGCCGGCAGACCGCTCGGCGGCGCGACGAGCTCGGTGCCGAAGAAGGCGGCCATCCGGCGCCGCTCCAGCTCGGCGATGCGTCGCGCGAGGGCCACGACACGGGCCTCGGCGGCGCGCCCGGTGCGCCGCCCGAGCGTGCTCAGGAGCCACACCCCCGCCAGCAGGGCGAAGGCCAGCTCGACGACCCCGGTGACGGCCCCGGCCAGGACGCCGACCGTCACCCTGAGCCAGCGCTTTATGTGCGTACGCATGATCGGTCACGCTAGCCGAGCGGGGGCGCGGCGCGGACTGCGGAAAACCACACGGTTCGGCTGCGGTCCACCGCAGGGAGGGTCTGCGGTCGCCCGCATACCGCCGCGCACCAGGGGTTTCGTAGCGTCAAGGGCATGATCCTCGATTCCGCGTACGAAGACTCCGTGTACGCAGCGACGTACCGAACGACCATCGCCGCGAACGAGGCGCCCACCGGCGGCGTCGCGGGCTGGGCCGCCGATCTCATGGACTCCATGGGCGCCGTCGGGGCGGGAGCGGCCATCGCCTTGGAGAACCTGTTCCCGCCGCTGCCGAGCGAGGTGATCCTGCCGCTCGCCGGATTCGCCGCGAGCCAGGGCAGGTTCAGCATCGTCGAGGTGCTGCTCTGGACGACGGCGGGCTCGGTGGTCGGTGCGCTGGCGCTCTACGCGATCGGCGCGCTGCTGGGCCGCGACCGCACGGTGGCGATTGCCGCCCGCCTTCCCCTGCTGAAGGCCTCCGACATCGACCGCACGGAGGCGTGGTTCCAGCGGCACGGCACCAAGGCGGTCCTCTTCGGCCGGATGATCCCGGTCTTCCGCAGCATGATCTCGGTGCCGGCGGGCGTGGAACGGATGCGGCTGCCCGTATTCCTCGCCCTGACGACCGCGGGCAGCCTCATCTGGAACGCCGTCTTCATCCTCGTCGGCCACGCCCTCGGCACCCGCTGGCACCAGGTCACCGACCTGGTCGGCCTGTACTCCAAGGGCGTCCTGGCCGCGGCCGCACTGGCGGTGCTGGCCTTCGTCGTACTGCGGATGCGCAGGCGAGCGCCCCGAAGGGGCGCGGGAAACCGCGCGACCAGCCACGACGCACCCGCAGATACGCACGGCGAATCGCGCTGAGCCCCCAGGTACCTAGAGAATCGCCCCCGGCGTGTAACCGGCGGCCTCGGGGTGCTCCTTCACAAGCGCCTCGATCTGCGCCACAACCACGGAGACCTGATCGCTCGCCGCACCGGTGAACGACAGCTTGTCCGCCATGAGGGCGTCCAACTCGGCACGGTTCAGCGGAATCCGCTCGTCCGCGGCGAGCTTGTCAAGCAGCTCGTTGCGCTCGGCGCCCTGCTCGCGCATGGCGAGCGCGGAGGCGACCGCGTTCTCCTTGATGGCCTCGTGGGCCTCCTCGCGGCCGACGCCCGCGCGCACCGAGGCCATCAGGACCTTGGTGGTGGCGAGGAAGGGGAGGTAGCGGTCCAGCTCGCGCGCCACGACGGCCGGGAAGGCGCCGAACTCGTCGAGGACCGTCAGGAAGGTCTCGAGCAGACCATCCAGGGCGAAGAACGCGTCGGGCAGCGCGACCCGGCGTACGACGGAGCAGGAGACGTCGCCCTCGTTCCACTGGTCGCCCGCCAGCTCGCCGGTCATCGACGCGTAGCCGCGCAGGATGACGGTGAGGCCGTTGACGCGCTCGCAGGAGCGGGTGTTCATCTTGTGCGGCATCGCGGACGAGCCGACCTGCCCCGGCTTGAAGCCCTCGGTGACGAGCTCGTGCCCGGCCATGAGCCGGATGGTCTTGGCCAGGGAGGAGGGCCCGGCGGCGAGCTGGACAAGCGCGGTGACGACCTCGTAGTCGAGGGACCGCGGGTAGACCTGGCCGACCGAGGTGAACGCGCGGTCGAAGCCGAGGTGCCCGGCGATCCGCTGCTCGAGCTCGGTGAGCTTGTCGGCGTCGCCGCCGAGCAGGTCGAGCATGTCCTGTGCGGTGCCGACGGGGCCCTTGATGCCGCGCAGCGGGTAGCGGCGCAGCAGGTCGTCGACGCGGCGGTAGGCGACGAGCAGCTCGTCGGCGGCCGTCGCGAAGCGCTTGCCCAGGGTCGTCGCCTGCGCGGCGACGTTGTGCGAGCGGCCGGCCATGACCAGCTCGGCGTACTCACCGGACAGCTTCCCGAGCCGCGCGAGCACGGCGACCGTGCGGTCGCGCACCAGCTCCAGGGAGAGCCGGATCTGCAGCTGCTCCACGTTCTCGGTGAGGTCGCGCGAGGTCATGCCCTTGTGGACCTGCTCGTGCCCGGCGAGCGCGTTGAACTCCTCGATGCGGGCCTTCACGTCATGGCGCGTGACCTTCTCGCGCTCGGCGATCGAGGCGAGGTCGACATCGTCGATGACACGCTCGTAGTCGGCGAGGGCGGCGTCCGGCACCTCGATCCCCAGATCCTGCTGGGCACGCAGCACGGCGAGCCAGAGCTGACGCTCCAGCTTCACCTTCTGCTCGGGCGACCAGAGGGTGGCGAGCTCGGCGGAGGCGTAACGCCCGGCGAGGACGTTCGGGATACGGGGCTTTGCAGGCGCAGTCACGTGTACGGATTCTACTGGCCGTTCGTGCAGGCCAGCGCCACGGCCTGGTTTGTCGGAAGCTACGAGAGGTGGGCGCCATTGCTACAGGGTGGGCAGGCCGTAGAGGGAGAACTTCCGTCCGCCTTCCGGGCCCGAGGCGAAGCCCATGCACAGCTGCGGTTCGCTCGCCCGGGGCCCGTGCAGCACGGCAAGGCCCTCGGGCTCGCGGTGCGTGAGCAGGTGACCGGCCTGGGACTTGTGCTCCTGCACCACCGCCCCCGTGCGCAGGTCGATGCAGTGCAGCAGCACCGTGTTGTCCGACTCCGAGGAGCTGCTGGCGTCGCGGCCGGAGCCCATCAACTGGTACGCGTAGTCGCCGTCCAGTGCCATGCCCTGAAAGGGCAGGCCGAGGTCCATGCCCGGCTGGGCGAAGTCGATCAGCGGCCTGAAGACCCCGGCAGTGAAGGTGTCCAGGTTGTAGAGCGCGTAGCGACGGCGCTCGGGGAGCCCGTGGCGCAGCAGCAGACGGCGGTTGTTCAGGTCGAGGGCGGCGCAGTTGGCGGTCGACCCGGGGTGCGGGCGGTAGACGGTCACACGGCGGTCGGCGCTGTCCAGCACGGCGTTCTCGGCGTACGGGAAGCGGCCGATCGCGCGCCCGAACCCGGAGGCCGGGTTGGCGTCGCACTCGACCCACAGCATGACGGATCCGCCCCTGATGCTGCGGGAGCTGTCCACGCTGATCGCGGTGCCGTGCCCGAAGCCCTTGAGGTACATCCGGCCCAGCACCTCGCCGCGCATCGACAGCCGGTTCAGGCACAGGTCGCCGGCAGCCTGCCGCTCGGCATGGCTGTAGGTGCGCGATTCGCCCGGGAGCTGGATCTCGCTGGGGACTACCTGGAGCGCGTAGACGTGCCCGTGGAGCTCGTCGAAGGCGAAGGACTGCATCACCGTCGCGTGATGCAGCGTCTTCTCGTGGATCAGGCGGGCGCCGGGGTCGGCCAGGTTGAAGCGATCGCCCAGAACGTCCGGGGGGTTGTCCCGGCCGGCGGCAAGGGCCTTTGGGCCGCCGAGCGCTGCTGTCGCAAGCACCACACCGCTGAGACCGAGCACCGTTCTGCGGCTTGGCGACGTGAGGCCAGGCGCTGTCGATGAATCGGTAACCTGTCGAAATCGCATTTCAGTACTTTCAACGCCCGTACACCTGCGTGACGAACGGGCGCGCGGCGGTGCCGTGAAGTTCAGCCATTCGCTGTGTGACTACGCGAGCGGGCCCTCGTACGGAAGCAGGTCGGGGCGCTTGGGTGGCATGCCGTCGCCGGAGGAGCGGCCCGTGAGGCGGCGGGCGATCCATGGGGCGAGGTGCTGCCTGGCGAACCGGGCGTCGGCCACACGGCGGGCGGTCCAGTTCGGCGGTGCGGTGGCGGGCAGGGCCGACTGCCAGTCGTCCTCGGGGGTGTGGCCGAGCGTCTGCCAGACCGCCTCGGCGACCCGCCGGTGGCCCTCGGCCGTCAGGTGCAGCCGGTCCACGTCCCAGAGTCGCCGGTCGCCGAGCACGGCCGCTCCGTACAGGTCCACGACGACCGCGTCATGCCGCGCCGCCAGCTCGTCGACGTACGCGAAGAGCTCCTCCATGCGCGGGCGGAAACGCTCCATCACGGGGCCGTTCCGTCCCGGGCTGCGCATCAGGACGAGCTGCTCGCACGCCGGGGCCAGGCGCTCGACGGCCTGTCCGAGGAGGTCGCGGACCCGGACCATGTCGCACTTGGGCCGCAGGGTGTCGTTGAGCCCGCCCACCAGGGTGATCACATCGGGGCGCATCGCGGCGGCGACGTCCACCTGCTCGTCCACGATCTGCCCGATGAGCTTCCCGCGCACGGCGAGGTTCGCGTAGCGGAAACCGGGCGACGCGGCGGCCATCCGCGCGGCGAGCAGATCCGCCCAGCCGCGGTAGCTGCCGTCGGGCAGCCGGTCCGACATGCCCTCGGTGAAGGAGTCGCCGACCGCGACGAGACTGGTGTATTTGGCATTCATCTGCATGGCAGAGAGATCGTATCCCGAGGCAAGTTTCGCGGGGCAGCTGCGGTCGCCGGTGACGTATCGGTGTGGAACGGTGGAAAGCGGTCAAATGCCCTATCGGGTGCCCATCGAGTAGACGGGTGCCCACCGAGTAGAGGGGAACGTCATGTCCTCGAAGCGACGCCGCAAGAAGAAGTCACGCCGCAAGCACGCGGCCAACCACGGTAAGCGTCCCCAGTCCTGATCCGTGTCCTGAGCTGTGTCCTGAGCCGTGTCCTGATCCGTGCGCGGCCGCCGGACGGTCGTCGAGTCATGCGCCCCCGTCCGGCCGCCCCGCCCCGCCGTCAAGCGCCGCGAGGATCCACCGCCGTGAGTCCGCCGGGTCGATGACCGCGTCGATCTCCAGGGCCGCCGCCGCGTTCACCGCCTTGCCGTGCTCGTACAGCTCGGCGACGTGCGCCTCGAACACCCGCTCCCGCTCGGCGGGATCGTCGATCGCCGCAAGCTCCTTGCGGTAGCCGAGCCGCACCGCGCCCTCCAGGCCCATCCCGCCGAACTCCCCGCTCGGCCAGGCGGCCGTCGCCACGGGCGCCCGCGTCGAGCCGCCCATCATGGCCATCGCGCCGAGCCCGTACGCCTTGCGCAGGACCAGGCCGACCAGGGGCACGCGGAGCTGGGCGCCCGTCACGAAGAGCCGGGAGAAGTGCCTTACGGTCGCGGTCCGTTCGGCGTCCGGGCCCACCATGAAGCCCGGTGTGTCGCAGAGTGAGAGGACAGGAAGACCGAACGCGTCGCACAGGCGCAGGAAGCGCTCGGCCTTGTCCGCCGCTTCGCGGTCGATCGCGCCGCCCAGATGGCCGGGGTTGTTGGCGAGCAGGCCCATCGGGCGGCCCTCGACGCGGACGAGCGCCATGATGATGCCGACGCCGAAGCCGCGCCGCAGCTCCAGGACGGAGTCCGTGTCGGCGATGCCGTCGATCGCGGCCCGTACGTCGTAGGCGCGGCGCCGGTTCTCCGGGACCGCGTGCCGCAGCAGCCGCGGGTCAGGAGATTCCCAACTGCCGCCCGCCCCTTGGTCGTACGTGAAGTACGCGAGGTACGTGCGTGCCACGTGCACCGCCTCCGCCTCGTCGGCCACGGCGATGTCCACGACGCCGTTCGGCACCTGGACCGACAGCGGGCCGACCTCCTCGGGGCGGAACACACCCAGACCGCCGCCCTCGATCATCGCGGGGCCGCCCATGCCGATGCTCGCCTCCGGCGTCGCGATCACCACGTCGCAGCAGCCGAGCAGCGCCGCGTTGCCCGCGAAGCAGCGTCCCGACGCGACGCCCACCAGGGGGACCTGTCCGCTCAGCCGCCCCATCTGATGGAACGTCATCACGTCGAGTCCGGCGACGGACGTCGTGTCGGTGTCGCCGGGGCGGCCGCCGCCGCCCTCCGCGAACAGCACCACCGGAAGGCGCCGTTCCGCGGCCAGTTGCAGCATCCGGTCGGTCTTGCGGTGGTTCTGCAGGCCCTGCGTGCCGGCGAGCACCGTGTAGTCGTACGACATCGCCACGCACCGCACGCCGTCGATCCGCCCCGTGCCGGTGACCATGCCATCGGCGGGCGTCGAGGCGATCAGGTCGTCGAGGGAGCGGCGGCGGCGCTGGGCGGCGATCGCCAGCGCGCCGTACTCCGTGAAGGTGCCCGTGTCGCAGAGGTCCTCGATGTTCTCGCGGGCCGTGCGCCGCCCGATGCTGTGGCGTTTGGCGACGGCTTCGGGGCGTTGCGCGTCAAGCCCGACCGCGTGCCGGGCCAGGGTCTCGGCGAGGTCGGGGCGGATGGCGTCGGGGTCGGCGGTCTCCTCGGTGGCCAAGTCGCTCGCCTCGCCTGTCGTCGATGCCTCGACCGTCACCAGGGGGCGGCCCTCCGCTGTCGTGTCGCCCACGCGCGCGTGCACGGCGGTCACGGTGCCGGGGGCGCCCGCGCGCACGACATGCTCCATCTTCATCGCCTCGAGGACGAGCAACTGCCGGCCCGCCGCCACCTGTTCGCCCACGGCGACGTCGACGGTGACGACCGTGCCCGTCATGGGGGCGGCGACCGTCGCGCCGCCGCCGGCTTCCGCGGGCGTCTGCGGCAGCAGCTCCGCGATGTGCTCCTGGACGAAGGCCGTGTGGGCGCCGCCCGCCGTGAAGCCCGGGTGGGCGAGCAGCGCCCGCAGCAGTGGGATTCCCGTGCGTACGCCCTCGACGGCGAAGGCGGCGAGCGCGCGCGACGCGCGCTCGCAGGCCGCGGCGAAGCCCCCTTGCGGAACATGGGCGATGACCTTCGCGATGAGCGAGTCGTAGCGCGCCCCGACCTCCGCCCCGGTGCGGGCCGCGGTGTCCACGCGGATGCCCGCACCCGTCGGCACGTCGAAGCGGGTGAGCGTGCCGGTCGAGGGCAGCGCCGTGCCGTCGGCGGCCAGGGACTCGGCGTTGACGCGGGCCTGTACGGCGAATCCGCGCGGCTCGGGCGGCGGTCCTGCCAGGCCGAGCGACGCCAGTGATGCGCCTGCCGCCAGGCGCAGTTGGGCCGTGACCAGGTCGACGCCCGTCACCTCCTCGGTGACCGTGTGCTCGACTTGGAGGCGCGGGTTCGCCTCGATGAAGTGGAACTCCTCGCCCTGGAGCAGGAATTCGAAGGTGCCGAGGCCCGTGTAGCCGCACGCGCGGGCCATCCGCAGGGCGGCGTCGATCAGTTTCTCGCGGACCGCGGGGGAGAGGCCGGGCGCGGGGGCGATCTCGATGAGCTTCTGGTGCCGGCGCTGGGCGCTGCAGTCGCGCTCCCAGAGGTGGCTGACCTCGCCGGTCGCGTCGCCGATGATCTGCACCTCGATGTGGCGGGCGCCGGTCAGGAGTTCCTCGACGTACAGCTCCTCGCGCCCGAAGCCCTGCAGCGCCTCCGAACGGCAGCGCTCCCAGGCGTCCGCCAGGTCGGCAGGACGGTGCACGGAACGCATGCCGCGGCCGCCGCCCCCGCCGAGCGCCTTCACCATCACCGCGCCCGAAGGGCCGAGCCCGGCGAGGAAGCCGGCGGCATCGGGCAGCGTCGTGGGCCCCTGCGTGCCCGCGAGGACCGGCACCCCGAGGCTGACCGCGAGTGCACGCGCGCGTGCCTTGTCGCCGAACAGACCGAGCACCTCGGGGGACGGCCCCACGAACCGCAGCCCGGCGTCCGCGCACCGCGCGGCGAACTCCGCGTCCTCGCTCAGGAAGCCGTAGCCGGGATGCACGAGGTCGCACCCGGAGCGCCGGGCCGCGGCGACGACGGCCTCCGCGTCCAGATAGGCGGCAGGTCCCGAGCTGCCCAACGGCTCGGCCTCGTCGGCCAGTTGGACGTGGCGCGCGGTGGCCTCGTCCGCCGCGTACACCGCGACGGTGCGCAGCCCGGCCTCCGCCGCCGCTTGCAGGACGCGGACGGCGATCTCCCCGCGATTGGCGACGAGCACGGCGGCAGAACCCATGAAGCCCTCCTGAGATGTCCGGTCCCCCGAGGGGGCGCCGCCATGCTCATTGACATTGGCGTCAACGTCAATATGCTCGCCGCGTGGCACGCAATCAACAGCCCTGGGCGACCCGCACCGCACGCGACCGCAGCGACGCCCCCGCCCGCGGGCGGCTCCTGGACGCCGCGGAGGCCGTCTTCGCGCGACGCGGCTACGGCCCGACGACCATCGCCGACATCACGGCCGAGGCGGAGGTCTCGCGGGCGGGCTTCTACGTCTACTTCGCCTCCAAGGAGGAGATCTTCCGTGTCCTGGCGGCGCGGGTGCGCGACGCGTTCCTCGCCGCGCAGGACGTGCCGGGCGTCGACCGGGACGACGCCCGCGAGATCTGCCACGCCTCCACCGCCGCCTTCATCGCCGCGTACGCCGAACACCTGCCGCTGCTCAGGCTGTTGGAGCAGCAGGCGCAGCTCGACGACGACGTACGCGCACTGTGGGCGGAGACCCAGGAGCGGCCGGTCCACCGCTCGGCCCGTTACATCCGCCGCCTGGTGGCCGAGGGCAGGGCAGCCCCGGTCGCCGATCCGCTCGCCGTCGCCCGCGCGGTCGGCGGCATGAGCATCGAGTTCGCCCGGCTCGCCGCGGCCGACCCCACGACGTACGACGCGGCCGTGCGCGACGTCACCGCCATGTTCCTGCACCTGCTCGGAGCCGATCCCCAACGTTGAGGAGCCGCCCATGCCAAGCCCCATGCGCAGTCCGATGCACGGCCCCATGCGCAGCCCCTTGAACCGCGAAGACCAGTTGAGCGACCTGCGTGCTCGTCAGGCCGACGCCAGGCGGGGCCGGCAGGCGGACACGGCGGAGCACCGCGCGGGGACACGCACCGTGCCCGGCTACGTGCGGCACTGGGCGCAGGCCGCGCCGGACAGGCCCGCGCTCGTCTTCGGGGATGAGACGTTCACGTACCGCCAACTCGACGACCTCACCGGCCGGTTGGCGGGCTGGCTCGACGCGCGGGGCGTGCGGGCCGGCGACCGGGTGGGCGTGCAGCTGCCCAACTGCCCGCAGTTCGTGATCGCAATGCTCGCCGTGCTGCGGGCCGGAGCCGTGCACGTACCGGTCAACCCGATGTTCCGCGCGGCGGAGCTGAGCCATGAACTGCGCGACGCGGGCCCGGAGATCGTCATCACGCACAGCTCGCTCACGGGCCTGCTCGACGAGGTACGCGCGGAGACCGCGGTGCGCGGCGTCCTGGTGGCCGACGACGCCGACGCCTGGGGCGCCGCCGTCGGGCATCCACCGCTCGGGCGCATCGCCGACGATCTGGACGCCCTCGCCGCCCTCAACTACACCGGCGGCACCACCGGAATGCCCAAGGGCTGCGAGCACACCCAGCGCCACATGATCTACACGGCCACCGCCATCGACAACAGCCGCGGCCCGCAGCCGTCCGACGACGGCATCGTCTCCCTCTGCTTCCTGCCGGTGTTCTGGATCGCGGGGGAGAACCTCGGCATCCTCGCCCCGCTCGTCTCCGGCGGCACGAGCGTGCTGCTGCCCCGCTGGGACCCGGCCGCCGTGCTCGCGTCGATCGAGCGGCACCGGGTCACCACCATGGCCGGAACGGTCGAGAACTACCTCGAACTCCTCTCCCACCCGGACTTCGCACGCCACGACCTCAGCTCGCTGACCGCCCCGCTCACCGTGTCCTTCATCCGCAAGCTCAGCCCCGAGCTGCGTGCCCGCTGGCGCGCGGCCGTCGGCGACGACAGCGTGCTGCGCGAGGCCTCGTACGGCATGACCGAGACCCACACCAGCGACACCAGCACGGTCGGCTTCCAGGACGGTGACCACGACCTGGCGGGCGACGCGACCTTCTGCGGTCTTCCCGTCCCCGGCACCGACGTCCTGATCGTCGACTTCGAGACCGGCGAGCCGCTGCCGATCGGCGACCCCGGCGAGATCATCGTCCGGGGCCCCTCGCTCCTGACCCGCTACTGGCGTGCCCCCGAGGCGACGGCTGCGGCGCTGCGCGACGGCTGGCTGCACACCGGCGACATCGGCCGCCTCGACGAGGACGGCTGTCTGCACTACCTGGGCCGCGACAAGGACATGATCAAGGTGAAGGGCATGAGCGTCTTCCCCGCCGAGGTCGAGACGCTGCTCGCCCGGCACCCGGACGTCCTGGCGGCGGCCGTCGTCGCCGTCCCGGACGCGGCGGCGGGCCAGCGTCCCTACGCGTACGTGCGCACCGTCGAGGGCAGCGCCCTCACCGCTCAGGAGCTGCGCGAGTGGGCGGCCGGTGCCATGGCGACGTACAAGGTGCCCGGCATAGAGCTCCTCGACGAACTGCCGTTGACCGCCACCGGCAAGATCAAGAAGACGGAGCTTGCGGAACGGGCCGCGACGCGTCGCTGAGGTCGTCGAGGCCGCTGAGGAAGTCGAGCGCGGCCTGCGCCGTGAACTCGCTCTGTCCGCCCCGCAGCAGCAGCCCCGCCGAAGCGAAGGCGGGGGCGTCCGCGTGGGCGGCGACGTAGGGGATCGCGATGCAGCGCATGCCGGCGGCGTGCGCCGCCGTCGCGCCCGGAGCGGCGTCCTCCAGGACCACGCAGTCGGCGGGGTCCGCGCCCAAGAGGGCCGCCGCGGCGAGGAAGACGTCGGGGGCGGGCTTGCCGTGCGCGACCTCGTCCGCGGAGATCACGGTGGTCAGCTGGGCGTCCAGGCCCGTACCGGAGAGGATCGCGTCGATCGCCGCCCGCGAGGAGCCGGACGCCACGGCCATCGGCACCCCGGCGCCGTGCAGCTGCTCCACCAGCTTGCGCATCTCGGGGAAGACGTGGGTGTCCGCGCGGGCCAGGGCGAGATAGCGGCGGTCGAGTTCGGCGAGCAGCTCGGCGACCGGTACGTCGATGCCGTAGCGGTCCTGCCAGGTGGCGAGGGTCTCCTGGGTGCCGATGCCGACGTAGGCCTCGTTGTCCGCCCAGGTGTACTCGACGCCGTGCTCGGCGAGCAGCGCGCGCGACGCCTCGTAGTAATTGGGCTCGCTGTCCACGAGCGTGCCGTCGAGATCGAAGATGACCGAGGTGCCGCCGAGAGGGCCGCCGAAGGTGCTCATGCCGTCAAGGATGCCAAAGGCCCAGCTCACCGCTGCGCGGCCGCGGTCCGCCCGATCGACTCGACCAGCGGGAGCAGCCGGCTCGGCACACGCTCGCGCAGCGCCATCTCGGTACGGGTGCGCACCACGCCCGGCAGCTGGATCAGCTGCTGGATGACGTCCTCCAGGTGGCCGTTGTCGCGGGCGACCACGCGGGTCAGCAGATCGCCGCCGCCGGTGATCGAGAAGGCCTCGATGATCTCGGGCACCGCGGCCAGTGCGTCGCCCACCTCGTCCAGATGCCCCTGGGTGACCTCGATGTGCACGAAGGCGAGGACCGGGTGGCCGAGCGCGGCGGGGGAGAGCGAGGGACCGGTCCCGGTGATCACACCGTCCCGCTCCAGACGGTCGAGCCGGGCCTGCAGGGTGCCGCGGGCGACGCCGAGTACGCGCGCGTACTCACGGACACTGGTGCGCGGCTGCTCCAGGAGCAGCCGCAGGATGCGGGTGTCGAGTTCGTCGACGGCCATGGTGCGGGTCTTTCAGGTGCACGAATACGGATGTACGGATGCGGGTGTACGCATGCGGGTGTACGCATGCGGAGCTGATCGGTGGTGACTGTATACGCAGCCCGCTCCTCACGCGTCCCGTACCCGCAGCAGCCCCCCCCGCCCGTGACCAGCGCCGCGACCGCGTAGCCCGCGGACCGGCCCGTGAGCAGCGAGCCGTACAATAGAAGGGCGGCAAGTGCACGATGGCGTAACTCGATCATGAATGCCCGTATCGAGGACTACGCCCTCATCAGTGACCTGGAGACCGCTGCCATGCTCGGCAGGGACGGGTCGATCGACTGGCTCTGCCTGCCCCGCTTCGACTCCCCGGCCTGTTTCGCCGCCCTGCTCGGCACGGGCGACAACGGCTTCTGGCGGATCTCCCCCAGCGGCGCGGGAGCGTGCACGCGGCGGGCCTACCGCCAGGACACCCTCGTCATGGACTCCTACTGGGAGCTCCCGACCGGTTCCGTACGCGTCACGGACTTCATGCCGCCGCGTGCCCAACTGCCGTGTGTCGTGCGCGTGGTCGAGGGTCTGTCGGGCGCCGTGGCGATGCGCAGCGAACTGCGGCCGCGGTTCAACCAGGGCCGGATCGTCCCCTGGGTGCGGGCCGAGGAGCACTGCACGGTCGCCGTCGCGGGGCCCGACTCGCTCTGGGTGAGCGCCGACGGCCCCGTGACGACCCAGGGTGACGCCGACCCGACGATCATCGACTTCACCGTCACGGCGGGCCAGCGCCTCACCCTGCAGCTGGCGTGGGCGCCTTCGCATGTGCCGGAGCCGCCCGGACCGCTCCGTGTGCCCGCCGAGACCGCGCTGAAGGCGACCAGCGACTTCTGGCGGCGCTGGACCGCGCGATGCCGCTACCAGGGCCCCTGGCGGGAGGCCGTCACCCGCTCGCTGATCACGCTCAAGGCGCTCACCTACGCGCCCACGGGCGGCGTCGTCGCCGCGCCGACCACCTCGCTGCCCGAGTGCGTCGGCGGCGAGCGCAACTGGGACTACCGGTTCTGCTGGCTGCGCGACTCCACGCTGACGCTGTCCTGTCTGCTGCGCAGCGGCTACCGGGACGAGGCGACGGCCTGGCTCGACTGGCTGGTGCGGGCGATCGCGGGCGACCCCGCGGATCTGCAGGCGGTGTACGGCCTCGGCGGACAGCGGCTGCTGCCGGAGGCCGAGGCGCCATGGCTGCCCGGCTACGAGGGTTCGCGGCCCGTCCGCTTCGGGAACGCCGCGGTGACCCAGCTTCAGCTCGACGTGTACGGCGAGGTCCTCGACACGCTCTGTCTGTCGCTGCGCGCCGGGATCCCGATGGAACCCCACATGTGGAGCCTGGTGAATTCCCTGATGCGCTACCTGCAAGAGCACTGGCGCGAGCCGGACCAGGGACTGTGGGAAGTGCGCGGCGCCAGGCGGCAGTTCGTGCACTCCAAGGTCATGTCGTGGGTCGCCGCCGACCGTGCCCTGCGCATGGGCGAACTGCTCGGCAGGAACGAACGCGCGCCGCAGTGGACGGCCATGCGCGACGCCGTGCACCAGGAGGTGTGCCGCGAGGGGTGGGACGCCGGGCTCCGGTCGTTCACCCAGTCCTACGGCTCGCCCGCCCTGGACGCATCGGCGCTGCTGATCCCCAAGGTCGGCTTCCTGCCGGCCGACGACCCGCGGGTGCGCGACACCGTCCTCGCGATGCGGGCCCTTGACGACAACGGCTTCGTACGGCGGTACGCGCACAACGGCAGCGGTGTGCACGGCGTGGACGGCATGCGCGGATCCGAGGGCACGTTCGTGGCGTGTTCCCTCTGGTACGCCGACGCGCTGGCGGCGACCGGCAGGCTCGAAGAGGCCCGGGAGACCTTCGAGCGCGTCCTGGACGTCCGCAACGACGTGGGCCTGCTCGCCGAGCAGTGGGACCCCGGATGCCGGCGCCAACTGGGCAACGCGCCCCAGGCGTTCAGCCATATCTCGCTGGTGGAGACGGCCTTCGCCCTGCGTGACGCGGGCGCTCACGAGGGGCCGCGGACGGCCGTCAGGAGCACCATGCCGGAGTCGCCGTAGTCGGGCAGCGTCGGATCGGCGTCGATCCGGGTGACGACGAGCCGCCGCGTCAGCGGCGCGAACACCTCCGTGACGACGTCCGGGTCCACCGGGCAGCCGGGCCAGCGCGATGCGGGGCCGATGCGGTAGGTGGGCATGTTCTCCATGAACGCGGCGACCAGGTGCCCGCCGGGGCCGACGGAGCGCACGAAGCGGTGGCAGAAGTCGGTGAACTCCGTGAAGTCCTCGGTGACTCCCTCGGCGACGAAGTTCATCGACGCGATGTCGTAGCCGCCGGGCGTGAGCGCCCGGATGTCGCCGTGCACCACGCGTACGCGCGTCAGGGCCTCCGGCAGGCTCGGGGGCAGGCCGGGGTTGAGGCTGCGGCACAGCTCGTAGAACGGCGACCAGCTGGCGTCCGGCGGCTGTTCGAGCTGCCGGGTCAGATAGGCGACGCCCGCCGCGCTCGCCTCCACGGCGTCGATCCGGCGGCTCGCGGCGGCGGCGAGCATGAGCGGATAAAGATTGGGCCCGGCCCCGAACTCCAGGGAGCGGGCGGCGCTTACCGGGGCGAACTGCCGGTAGAAGGCGGAGTGATGGGCGATCACCGCGGCGTCGGATGGATGCAGCTCGCGGTAGTTCTCGCCGAGATAGTCCTGGACGGGCCAGCTGTCCCAGTCCACGTCGTCGTTGCGGGTGGGCGCCATGCCGCCTCACCCCGCCGGACGGAGCGGAAACCGCTCGGAAAGAAGGGTCAGCGCCGTGCCCAGGCGATCGATGTCCTCGTCGGAGTTGAGGGCCGTGAGCTGTACGCGGAAACCGACCCGGTCGCGCGGCACGAGCGGATAGGCCGCCAGCGTCACATAGATGCCCTGCTCCCACAGGAAACGGCCGACCGCGTCCAGGTCGTCGGCGTTCTGCAGGGGGATCTCCACGATCGGCAGCTGATCGGAGTTGAGCGTCTGCACGCCGAGCGCCGCCACGTGATCGAGCACCCGGACGGTCTTGCGGTGCAGATCGGCGCGGATGGCGTCGCCGCGCCGGTCGTTGACCTCCAGGCCGGCGAGCGCGGTGGCCAGGGAGGCCGTCGGCGATGGCCCGGAGTACAGATACGGGGCCGCCGTGACCTTCAGGTGGTCCTTGAGCCACGACGGCAGCGCGAGAAAGGCGAGCAGCGATGAGTACGCCTTGGAGAAGCCGCCGACGAGCACGACACCGTCGTACGTCTCGCCCGTGTGCCGCACGACGCTGTTGCCGCGCAGCCCGTAGGGGCACGGCTCGTTCGCCCCGCGCTCCCCGATCACACCGAAGCCATGCGTGTCGTCGATGTACAGCGTGGCGTCCAAGTCCCGGCAGATACCGGCCAGTTCGGGGACGTCGGCGATGTTCCCGCTCATGCTGTTGACGCCGTCCAGGCAGACGAGGCGCGCCGCTCCCGCGGGCAGCGCCCGCAGTTCGGCGGCCAGTTCGTCCGGCCGCTCGGCGTGGAACCGCCGCAGCGTCGCGCCCTGGGCGCGGGCCGCCACACAGCCGTCGTACACCGTGCGGTGGGCCGCCGCCTCGACGAAGACATGGCCCTTGTCCGCGAGGACCGGGATCACCGAGGCGTGGATCAGCGTCGCCGTCGGCAGGAGCAGCGTGTCGGGCGCCCCGAGCAGCGCGGCGAGCCGTTCCTCGATCTCCGGGTAGAGCCGGGGGCTGCCGATGAGGCGTGACCAGCTGGGGTGCGTGCCCCAGCGGCGTACGGCGGGTTCGATGGCCCCGATGATCTCCGGGTCGCAGTCGAAGCCCAGATAGTTGCAGGACGCGAAGTCGATCAGCCAGTGTTCTCCGCTGCGGATGTGCCTGCCGCGCACCTCGTCCAGGACGGCGTCGCTCATCGGACTGGTCCGCCGCAGCTCGTCGAGATCGCCCCAGCGCGGGTCGTGCCGCATGTCCAGGGGCTCGGCATCCGCCCGGCTCATGGCGTTCTCCCTCGCGGGGGCGAGCGGCTTGGCCGGGACCGGTGCGGACCGGACGGGGGCGGCGGGGACGGCAGCCGGGGCGGTCGGCGCGGCACGGGCGCTCCCCGTGCCCCGGCATCGGCTTCCGGCGGCACCCCGGAGCATTCGTTCGCCCTGCTCCGCCGTCAGCGGGCGCGCGAAGAGATACCCCTGCCCGAACCGGCAGCCCATCCCCGCGAGCAGGTCGCGCTGCACGGGATCCTCGATGCCCTCGGCGATGACCTGAAGGCCCAGCGTGTCGGCGAGGTGGACGATGCCCTCGACGAGGGCGACCTGCCGGGTGTCGTCGGCGATGCCGTCGATGAAGGACTTGTCGATCTTCAGTACGTCGATGGGGAACTCCCGCAGATACCGCAGCGAGGAGAATCCCGTACCGAAGTCGTCGACCGCGATGCGCACCCCGAGGTCCTTGAGCGCCTCCATGACCGCCTGGATCTGGCCGTCCCGCCGCATCAGCACCGACTCGGTGAGCTCCAACTGCAGTGACCCCGCGGCGAGTCCGGGCGTCCGCAGCGCCTTGCGCACGTCGTCGAGGAAGCCCGTGTCGCGGAACTGCCGCGCGGAGACGTTGACGCTGAGATAGGGCGCGGCCGATGCGGCCGCCACCGTCTGCTGCAGGGCGACGATGTCGGCGGTGGCGTTGGCGAGCACCCAGGCGCCCAGCGGCGCGATGTGGCCGGTCTCCTCGGCGAGCGGGATGAACTGCTGCGGCGGCACCAGACCCCGCTGGGGATGCGGCCAGCGGGCGAGGGCCTCGAAGCCGACGATCTCGGGGGGATGCCCGTTCGGTTCGCCGGCCCGATGGCCGTTGGCCGAGATGTCCACGACGGGCTGGTAGCGCAGCGCGAACTCCTCGTCGGCGATCGCCCGCTCCAGGCTCGCCTGCAGGTCGTGCCGCTCCAGCATCCGTACGTGAAGGCGTGGCCGGAAGCGGCGCCACTGGCGCTTCCCTGCGGCCTTGGCGGCGTACAGGGCCAGGTCGGCGTGGGCGAGCAGCTCCTCGGCGCCGGAGCTGTCCGCGGCCGTGGCCACGCCGACGCTCGCCGACGCGCTCACCGTGGCGCCGGGCAGATGGAAGGGCCGGCTGAGCGCCTGCACCACCTGAGCGGCCAGGATCTCGGCGTCGGCGGGCTTCTTCGCGTCCTCCATGAGCACCGCGAACTCGTCGCCGCCGAGCCGGGCCGCGGTGTCGCTGCGGCGCAGCGACTGCGCGAGCCGGGAGCCGACGGCGGCGAGCAGCCGGTCGCCGACGGAGTGCCCCATCGTGTCGTTGACGACCTTGAAGTCGTCGAGGTCGATGAAGAGCACACAGGTGAGGGTCGACTCGCGGTTGCCACGCAGCAGCGCGCGCTCGATCCGCTCCAGGAGCAGCGTCCGGTTGGGCAGACCGGTCAGCGCGTCGTGGAAGGCCCGCTGGGTGAGCTCGTGCTCCAGCTGACGCTGCTCGGTCACGTCCCGCAGGGTGACGACAAGGCCCCGGACCGTCGGGTCGTCGCGCAGATCGCTGCAGCGCACCTCCACCTCGACGCGCCCGGTGTCGCGCCGCATCCACCAGTAGTCGTGGGGTTCGCGCTGCCCGCCGTCGCGCAGGGCCCGCAGCACCCGCCCCGCGCGGCGCCGGTCGCGCTGGTCGACCAGCTCGGGCAGTGTCGTCCCGATCAGCCGGGCGGCCCCGAACACGACCGCGGCGGACGGACTCGCGTACCGCACGGTGTCGTCGTCGTCGACGATCAGGATGACGTCCGACGCGTTGCGCACCAGCGTGCGGAAGTACGCCTCGCTCTCCCGGCGGATGATCTCCTGGCGCAGCGCGATGCGCTCCATGGCGAGGCCCGCGTGCGAGGCGAGGATCTCCAAGGAGCCCCAGATCTCCGTCAGTTGGCGCTCGGGGCCCGCCGCGATCAGCACACCGGGCGGCGCGTCACCCGCGGGACGGTCGCGCTGGATCATGGGGCACACCAGGGCGCTCTCGGGCGCCCCGAAGCGGGTGGTGATGTCGGGGCCGAGCTCGGCGACGGGCACCAGATGGGCGCGGTCCAGGGCGAGTTCGGTGGGCAGTGCCGAGGGAGATCCGTCGGTGCCGGGCAGCAGGGTGGCCGTGCGGACATCGGGCGCGGACAGCGCGGTGACCGCCCCGTCGCAGGTCTCCGCGATCTCCTCGGGCCTGACCGCCGACACCAGGGAGGAGGCAGCGGTACGCAGCGCAAGCTCACGGTCCACGGCCCTGCGGTGTGCCACGACCATCCCGGCGAGCCGGAAGATCACCAGGAGGAACAGCGCACCGGAGAACGCGGCGATCACGGGCGCGTCATGGGCCCTGCCCGCGAGCCCCTCGGCGAGCAGCACGGCCGGGGCGATCAGGGTGGCGAGGGCGAGCAGCGCGAGCCGGTGCGGCGGCGGGAGCAGGGACTTGCGCTGATGCGCGTACGCGGTCAGTTCCACCATCGACGGATGCAGCGCCGCGAGCCCCCAGGCCGTGTAGAAGACGATCCAGCCGAGGTCGAGCGGGGTGCCGGTCTGCCACAACCCGTTGAGCTGCAGAATTCCGTACGCGATGTCGAAGCCGAGCAGCGTGACGGTGCCGACGGCGAGCAGCTGAACGCAGCGGTTGTGGCCTGACACGGAGCCGGGGGTGAGCATCCCGGCAAGGAGCGCGAGGACCAGCACGTCGCCCAGCGGGTAGGCGATGCTGATCGCGCGCTGCGCCCAGGTCAGGCCCTCGACCTCGGTGAGCGGCTGGACGAGAAAGACCCAGACGGGCAGCGCGAGGCCGCCGGTGAAGATCAGCGCGTCGAGCAGGCTCGGCAGGTCGCGGCCCACCCAGCGGTAGCGGACGAGCCCGAAGAGCCCCGCGGCGAACAGCGGATACGTCGCCAGGTACAGGGCGTCGGCGGGGGAGGGAAACGGGTTGGAGGCGTGCAGATACTCCTCGACCACGTTGTAGTACGTGTCACCGGCGGCGAAGGTGAGCAGACCGGCGGCGAGCACCCACCACGGCCAGCGGTGCGCGGGACGGTGCACGCGCACGCCCGTGAGCACGGCGGCAGCGCCGCCGAGACCGATGAGCGCCCAGAGCGGGGCACGCAGGTCGGGAAGGCTCAGATAGGCCGCGGTGAGGGCGGCGACCAGCAGGACATAACCGGCCATCAGCCGGTTTCGTGCCCACAGCTCTCCCCGAGAACGTGCCCGAAGCAATGGAAAAGCGCCTCCCTGCGTGGCAGGGACACCGGGCCGAGGATCGCGTCAACCGGGGTCTCGCTCTTCGATCGTAGGCCCGGCGGGTGAGGGGCTGCATCTTCTCGGTCTTCTCGCCGGGAGGCTCAGTCATCCGCCGGGGGCAGGGCGGCACCGACGGGCGGGGGATGGCCGACCGTCTGCCCGAAGTAGTCGACGGGGCCCGGGTCGATGCCGAACAGCGCCTGTAGGTCCAGGCCCTTGCCGTCGAGGGCCGCGCAGTCCGGGGCCAGCAGGTGCGCGTCACCGGCGGAGTTCACGTCGGGCAGCTCGCCGCCGGCGAGGCAGGGATCGACGGTCAGGCCGACGGGCTGTCCCTGGAGGCGTTCCTGTCCGGTCGCCGCGCTCCACGCCTTGAGGCCGGAGAAGGTGCGGTCGCCCCACTGCGCGGTCCACTGTCCTTGCGGGGCACGGTAGTTGTTGCCCTGCACGAGGACGTTGGCGGCGGTCAGGCCCTCGTCCGCGAGGACCAGCGGGGAGCCGTCGGTGATGAAGTTGTTGTTGCGGACGGTGACGCCGGTCTGGCCGTCCATCAGGCGCAGGGCGGGACCGCTCCTGCCGTCCTCCAGGACGGTCATGACCACGGTGTTCTGGTACATCCGCAGATTGCGCACGTCGTGGCCGTAGACCGCGAGCCCGCCGAACTGTGGCAGCCTGCGGCCGTTGTCGGAGGACAGGTTGTAGCGGATCGTGTTGTCGGTGTGCGCGCCGTTCACCACGCGGGTGTAGGCGTAGAGGCCGGAGCCGTCGTTGTGGAAGGCCAGGTTGTACTGCATGGTCGAGCCCGAGACGTTCTCGTCGAACCCGAATCCTGCGCCGTCGACCTTGGAGCGCGTGTGGTTGCGGTACGCGGTGTTGTGCTCCAGGAGTACGTCGGTGGCGTCGTAGGCCCAGATGCCCACCGGGCCCGACGGCGCTGTGACGGCCGATCGGGCGCCGTTGTCGTGGGCGGTGGAGTTGCGCACCGTCGCCTGGCGCACGGAGCCGAGGATGATGCCGTCGCCGGTGTGCCGGTCGTCCGCCTTCGGGTCTCCGGCGTTCCGGTAGGAGGTGACGTCCTCGATCTCGAAGTCCTCGTGCGCATAGGCGGGTTGGCGGGGCTCGAACTTCGGGCCGTAGGTCAGCAGCCCGGCGTCCTTGTTGCCGTGCAACTCGGCCTGACGCACCGTCACATCGTTGAAGCCGGTGCGCTCTTCGTTGCTGCCGACCGCGATGCCCGCCCGGAATCCGGAGACCTCGACGTCGGAGACCAGGACATGGTCGATCGGTCCGCCGCCCGGACGGTCGGCGTAGAGGTTGATGCCCCCGTCGCCGGCGTAGGCGGCGCGGTCCCCGGTCACGTGAAGATCGCGGATCTCGACGCCCGCCGTGTTGTGCACGGAGATGCCGGGGGTGCCCTCGGCGTCGACGGTGGCCCGGCCCTCGCCGTACGACCCGATCACCACGGGCCGGTCCGCGTCGCCCGCCTCCGAGCCGTTCAGCGTGATGGTGCCGGTGAAGCGGGCGCCGCCTTCGAGGAGCAGCCGGTCGCCGGGCTCCAGTGCCACGCGTTCGGCGCGGGCCAGCGTGCGCCAGGCCTTGTCGGGCGATGAGCCTTCGTTGCCGTCGTCGCCATCGGTACTGACGTAGTACGTGCTGGTCGGCGAGTAGTGCGGCGTGGCGGCGCAGCCGCTCGCCGCGATCAGCGCGATCGCGGCGACGAGCGCACCTGGGGCGGCACGGCGCCCCAGGGCGGACGCGGCGGCTGTCCTGCGCATCGGAATCAGGCCTCCACGGGCTGCGGCGGTGCCAGGGCCGGCACCTCGGCGGGCGGCGGACCGGAACGGGCGGTGAACCACGCCACCGTGTGCCGCAGCCCTTCCTCCAGGGTGACCCGAGGAACCCAGCCGAGCTCTTCGAGCGCCCGGTTGATCACGGGGCGGCGGCGGGTCGGATCGTCGACGGGCAGCGGGCGGTACTCGATCGGGGAGCGCGATCCGGTGATCTTGCGGACGAGTTCCGCGAGCTCACGGACGGTGCGCTCGCTGGGATTGCCGAGGTTCACCGGGCCGCTGTGGCCGCTGTCGAGCATCGCCACCAGGCCGCGTACGAGGTCGTCGACGTAGCAGAAGCTGCGGGTCTGGCCGCCGTCGCCGTAGATCGTCAGCGGCCTGCCCGCAAGCGCCTGGCGGACGAAGGTCGACACCACGCGCCCGTCGTGCGGCCGCATCCGCGGACCATACGTGTTGAAGATCCTTACGATGCCCACGTCGACGCCCAGGCTGCGCCGGTAGGCCATGGAGAGCGCCTCCGCGTACCGCTTGGCCTCGTCGTAGACGCTGCGCGGGCCGACCGGGTTGACGTGGCCCCAGTAGTCCTCGGGCTGCGGGTGGATCTCCGGGTCGCCGTAGACCTCGCTGGTCGAGGTCAGCAGGAAGCGGGCGTCGTGCCGCTGGGCCAGGCGCAGGGCGTTCTCGGTGCCCCGGCTGCCGACGGCCAGGGTCTCCAGGGGCAGCCGCTGGTAGTCGGGCGGTGACGCGGGGCTCGCGAGGTGGGCCACCGCGTCCACCGGGCCCGGCACGTCGAACGGCTCGGTCACATCCGCTTGGCGCAGCCGGAAGCGGGGCGCGCCGCGCAGGTGGGCGACGTTCTCCGGTTCGCCGGTGCAGAAGTTGTCCAGGCACCAGACCGTGTCGCCTCTGGCGAGGAGCGCCTCGCACAGATGGGAGCCCATGAATCCGCCGCCGCCCGTCACCACGACCCTCATGACGCACCTCCGGTGAGTGCCGCCACGGGGGCGGTGGGTCGTGAGGGGGCGGCCGCCCGCGCCGAGAGTCGCGGGCGGCCCGGCGCGTGCACGGCCCAGCCGGCCGCCGACCAGGACTGCGGGTCGAAGCTGTTGCGGGCGTCCACGAGGACGGGGGAGCGGACCACCGAGGCGAGCGCGGCGGGGTCGATGTCGCGGTACTCGGGCCAGTTCGTGAGGTGCAGGACCAGGTCCGCGTCCTCGCAGGCCTTGTCGACGTCCAGGGTGTAGGTCAGCTCCGGGTGGACGGTGCGCGCGTTGTCGACGGCCTCGGGGTCGTGCACGCGGACCGTGGCGCCCTGTTCCTGCAGGGCGGCCGCCACGACGAGGGCCGGCGAGTCGCGCACGTCGTCGCTGCCGGGCTTGAACGCGGCGCCGAGGACGGCGATCCGGCGGCCGGTGAAGGAACCGCCGAGGAGTCCGCGTGCCTGGTCGACGGTGCGCCTGCGCTGCCGGGTGTTGATCCGGTCGACCTCGTGCAGGAACACCACGGCGTCGCCGGCGCCGAGCTCCTCGGCGCGGGCGGCGAAGGCCCGGATGTCCTTGGGGAAGCAACTCCCGCCGAAGCCGAGCCCCGGCTCAAGGAAGCGGGGGCCGATCCGGGAGTCCGCGCCGATGGCGGAGGCGAGCACCGACGCGTCGGCGCCGGCGGCGTCGCACACCTCGGCCATCGCGTTGATGAAGGAGATCTTGGTGGCGAGGAAGGAGTTCGCCGCCACTTTGACCAGCTCCGCGGTGGCCGGATCGGTGCTGAAGAACGGCACCCCGGCCAGGATCATCGGCGTATAAATCGCCCGCAGCACCCCCTCGGCGTGCTTCGACGAGACGCCCACGACGAGCCGCTCGGGCCGCATCGTGTCCTGGACGGCGGAGCCTTCGCGCAGGAACTCGGGGTTCCAGGCGACCTCCGTGCCCGGGGTCATCTCGGCGAGCCGCTCGGAGAGCCGGGCCGCCGTGCCCACCGGCACGGTGGACTTGCCGACGATCAGGCTGCCGGGCCGCAGATGCGGGGCCAGGCTGTCCACGACGGCGTCGACGTACCGCAGGTCGGCGGCCTCGCTGTCGGGCCGCTGCGGGGTGCCCACGCAGACGAAGTGTGTCCGGGCGAACGCGGCGCCCTCGGCGAGCGAGGTGGAGAAGCGCAGCCTGCCCGACGCGACGGTGCGGGCGAGCAGCTCGTCCAGGCCGCTCTCGTGGATGGGGGCCCGGCCCGCCGCAAGCGATGCGATCCGTTCGGCGTCGATGTCGATGCCGAGGACATCGTGGCCCAGGTCGGCCATGCACGCGGCGTGCACCGTCCCCACGTATCCGGTGCCTATCACTGTCATCCTCATGGCGTCGCTCCTCAAGGGTCGTGCCGGGTGCCGTTCGGGTGCCGTCCGGAGCCGGCGTAGCCGTGCGGATTGAGCTGCTGGAACCGCCATGCGTCACGGCACATGTCGGCCAGGTCGCGGGTGGGGCGCCAGCCCCAGGCGCGCGCCACCGCGCCCGCGTCGGCGACGAGTTCGGTGACGTCGCCGGGCCGGCGCGGCAGGATCTGGTACGGGACGGCCCGGCCGCAGGCCGCGGCGAACGCGGAGATCACGTCGAGGACCGAACGGCCCAGGCCGACGCCCAGGTTGAAGACCTGCATGCCGGGTCGGTCGGCGAGGTGGTCGAGGGCCACCCGGTGGGCCTCGGCGGTGTCCATGACGTGCAGATAGTCGCGGACAGCGGTGCCGTCGGGGGTGGCGTAGTCCTGGCCGAAGACGGGCAGCCGCTCCCGGCGGCCGACGGCGACCTGCGCGACGTACGGCATCAGATTGTCGGGCACGCCGCCGGGATCCTCGCCGAGGAGGCCGCTGGGGTGGGCGCCCACCGGGTTGAAGTAGCGCAGGGCGAGCACGGTGAACTCGGGGCAGCGGGCGCACACATCGGCGAGCAGCAGCTCGCAGAGCCACTTGGAGGAGGCGTACGGATTGGTGGGCGCCGCGGGCGTCGACTCGTCGAGCGGGCCGCGTCCCGCGTCGCCGTAGACCGAGCAGGACGAGGAGAACACCAGCTGGTGCACGTCGTGTTCCTGCATGACCCGCAGCAGCGCGGTCGTGCCGCCGACGTTGTTGTCGTAGTACTGGATGGGCATCCGTGTCGACTCGCCCACGGCCTTGTGCGCGGCAAAGTGCACGACGGCGTCCACGGAGTGGCGGTCGAATACGGCCGACAGGGCGCGCCGATCACGGATGTCCAGCTCATAGACGGCACCGACGAAGCGGTCGGTGATCCGTTCCACGCGGGTGAAGACCTGCGGGGTGCTGTTGGAGTAGTCGTCGATCACGATCAACTCGTAGCCGTGGTCGAGGAGTTCGACGCAGGTGTGGCTTCCGATGAAGCCCGCTCCGCCGGTGACCAGGATCGTGGACGGTTTCCTCATGGCCGTTCACCAGCCCAGGACGGCGGCGGCGTACGCCGGGTAGAAGGTGATGGCGGTGGCGACCGGCAGTGCCGCCAGAAGGCCGAGGGTCAGCGGGAGGCCCGCCGTGGGCAGCGCGTGGGTGAAGCGGAGGCCGGCCGCCCGTGCCGCCTCGCGGACGTGCAGCAGGGGAACGGCGATGGCGACGACGGCGTACGTCGTGGCGGCGAGCAGGCAGAGGAAGACGTAGCCGGCCGACGGGCTCGTCAACTCGCCGACCAGGGCGATCACGGAGAGCCCCGCGGCGAGCACGGCGAAGGGCAGGGTCAGCCGGGCGGGCAGCGGCCGCGGGCCGCCGGTGTCCTTGGGCGTGACCTTGAACGTGAGCGGCCGCGAGCGCAGCTTCTGGCCGACCGCGCCGAGCAGGCCCAGGATGACGAACGGCCAGCGGGCAAGCGCGAACAGCCAGGTCTCCCAGCTGACCAGGGGCGCGGCACGCGGCCGCAGCATCCCGCAGCGGCGCATCAGGAGCAGGGTCAGGAGCAGCCACACGGGCATGGTCCAGAAGTGGACCAGGAAGTCGAAGTAGTTGACGTTCATCCACGGAAGACCGGTGATGATGGCGATCGGCGGGAGCGTGAGGCCCGCGGTGATCATCAGGCCGAGCATCGGGTAGTACGCCAGGGCGTAGGAGAAGCGCAGGCGCAGCACGAAGGGCAGCCGGCGCAGATGGCGCGGCAGCAGGCCCAGAAGCATCGTGGTCAGGCTCCGTGACCACTGGTACTCCTGCGTGATCATGTCGCCGAAGGTGAGCGGACCGTCCCCGTGCGCCTCGGCGTCGACGGCGAACGCCCCGTGCCAGCCCGCCGAGTTGAGCAGATACGTGGTGGAGAAGTCCTCGGCGAGCTCCGGACCGAGCCCTCCGATGTCCCGCAGCGCCCGGGTGCGTACGGCGTAGTGGGAGCCGATGCACATCGGTGCGAGGCCGTCGCTGTGGCCGAGCTGCACCGCGCCGTGCCAGATGGCCTCGCGGTGCACTCGCCCCCGGGCCGCCCAGGAGTCCGGGCCATTGGCGTCGCACATGCTGGGCGCGGCGACATAGCCGATGGCGGGGTCGTCGAAGGGGCGGACCATTTCGGTGAGGTAGGTCGCGGCGGGCACGTGGTCGCAGTCGAGCTGCGCGACCACGTCGTAGCGCTGATAGCCCCAATGGTCGTAGAAGTAGGCGAGGTTGCCTTCCTTGCAGCGGGTGCGGCGCGGCCAGTCGGGCCGGTGGTAGGGGGTCACGCCGCGGCGGCAGGACATCCGCACCCGGTGGCTGCGGCACCACGCGGTGATCTCCTCGGTCGGGTCCTCGTCGCACAGCCATACGTCGTAGGTGTGCGGAAAGTCCTGGGCCAGCATCGCTTCGAGCGTCCGGCGGACGGTGGGCCACGGCTCCGAGGGGGCGCGGGTGACGGCGAAGGCGACCGGCGCCGCGGGGACCGGCAGGTCCGGGTTGACCCGGCGAAGGCGGAGCGCGGTGACGAAGAAGTAGCAGGGCAGGCCGGTGAGGTAGAGCAGCAGGACGCTGTTGACGATCAGACCCGCCCAGCCGACGCGGTGCTCGGGGCGCAGCCACCAGGCCCAGAAGTAGAGGAAGCTCAGCGCCCAGCCCATGGCGATCGCCGTGAGGAGGGCCCGGTCGCGGCGGGGGAGCGCGGGCACGAAGGTCGTCGGCCGGACGGTGCGCACCGGGAACGGCAGTCCGAAGACGGGTCCGCCGGGACTGATCCGGACGACGTTGCCGTCCGACATCCGCGCGAGTTCGCCCTCCAGCTCGGCCTGGTCCGCCGTGATCGGCTTGCTGTGCGTCATGGTGCGACGCTCCTGAGGGGCTCCGACGCTGTACGCTGACTACGTACGTTTACGTCGTATATGTACGACTTTGCACCCGATGTTCCCTGGGGTCAAGGGGGCCGGAGCTACGGAGGCGGCGGTCATGCCGAAAGGGAGAGAAGCGGGGTCGGGGGCGCCCCAGGGGCGGCGCGCGAGCGACCGCGGACGTTATGGGCGGCTGAGCCGCGAGCGGGTGCTCGCCACGGCCGTGGAGGTCGTCGACCGCGACGGACTCACCGGCCTCAGCATGCGCAAGCTCGGCGCGGAACTGGGCGTGGAGGCGATGGCCCTCTACCGCTACGCACCCAGCAAGAGCGACCTCCTGGACGGCCTGGTCGAGGCGTTCTGCCTGGAACTGGAGGCGGATCTGGCAGAGCAGCCGGAGGAGCCCCAAGTCGCCGACTGGCAGCGGGAGTTGCACCGCATCGCCCTCGCCACCTACCGCGTGGCCCTGCGCCACCCGAACGTGGTCCCGCTCCTGGCCACCCGTCTGCTGTCCACCCCGCTGGCCCGGCGGCCCACGGCCGTGCTGCGCAGCGACGAGCGGGTCCTTGCGCTGCTGCGGGACGCGGGGCTGAGCGACCGCCGCACCGTCCGGCTGCACCGGGCGTTCACCGCGTGGCTGCTCGGCTATCTCCTCGTGGAGCTGCGGGCCATGGACGACGAGCCGGGCGAGCCGGACCCCGCCTTCCGCCTCGGTCTGCACCGCATGCCAGCGCAGGAGTTCCCGCAGCTGCGGGCCATCGCCCTGGCCCTGGACGACCGGGGCGGGCCCGGTCAACTGGCCGCGGGGCTCGACGCGTTGCTCGGGTCATGAGTTGCCGTTGCGTACGGCGTCGAGGTACTCCGCAATGGCGTCCCTGTTGCGGCTCAGGCAGTTCACGCGCTCGGTCATGCGGTCCCGCTGGTGCTCCAGAGTGGCGATCATCTCGGGCGTCGCGTCCGGGAAGTAGATGGTCCGGGGCTTGTCGAGGCACGGCAGGATCTGTTTGATGATGCGGGTGGGAAGGCCCGCGTCGAGCAGCCCGCGGATCTGCAGGACCCGGTCCACGAAGCGCTCGTCGTATTCGCGGTAGCCGTTCGCCGCGCGCTCGGCCATGATCAGGCCCTGCTCCTCGTAGTAGCGCAGCAGTCGCCGGGGTGTGCCGGTGCGCTCCGACAGCTCTCCGATCCGCATGTGCCGACCTCGCAGCCTTTTCCTTGACCTTCACATCAATGTGAGGGTTCGAGCATAGGCGACATGAGCAACCACACCACACAACACGTGGGTTCCCCGGGCGGATCCGGGACCCAGAAGCTTCCCCTCGCCGCACTCCTCGCCCTCGCCACCGCCGTCTTCATCACCAGCCTCACCGAGACCCTGCCGGCCGGGCTGCTGCCCGCGATGAGCGCCGACCTGGGCGTCGGCGAGTCCGCGATGGGCCAGACGGTCACCATCTACGCGATCGGCACCGCGCTCACCGCGATCCCGCTGACGGCGGCCACCGCGGGGTGGCGGCGCAAGCGGCTGCTGCTGACCGCGATGACCGGCTTCGCCCTCGCCAATACGGTCACGGCGGTCTCCGGCAACTACCCCCTGACCATGGTGGCCCGGTTCGTCGCGGGCGTGGCGGCCGGTCTCGCCTGGGCGCTGCTCGCCGGATACGCCCGCCGCCTGGCACCGGTCCAGCTGCAGGGCAAGGCGATCGCCATAGCCATGGCCGGCATCCCCCTCGCCCTGTCGCTCGGCGTGCCCGCGGGGACCTTCCTGGGCAAGGCGCTCGGCTGGCGCGTCGCGTTCCTGCTGATGACCGTGCTCACCGTCGTACTGCTCGCCTGGATCACCGTGTCCGTGCCCGACCACCCCGGACAGCGGCGCGAGGGCCGCACCCCGGTCCTCTCGACCCTGCGCATCCCCGGCGTGACGCCGGTCCTGACCGTCACCCTGGTCTTCGTCCTGGCCCACACCATCCTCTACACCTACATCGCCACGTTCCTCGACCACCTCGGCATGGGCGGCTCCACCGACCTCGTCCTGCTCGTCTTCGGCGCCGCCTCCCTGCTGAGCATCTGGATCGTGGGCGCCCACATCCACCGCAGGCTCCGTACGCTCACCATCGCGAGCGCCCTGCTGGTCGCCGTGGCCGCCGCGCTCCTCGCGGTGCTCGCCGAAAGCCCCGCCCTCGTCTATGTGGCGGTGACGCTGTGGGGGCTCGGCTGGGGCGGCGCGCCCACGCTGCTTCAGACCGCCGTCGGCGACGCGGGCGGCGATTCGGCGGACGCCGCGCAGGCCATGCTCGTCACCCTCTGGAACGCGGCCATGGCGGGCGGCGGCGTCGTCGGCGGCATCCTCCTCGGACAGTTCGGCCCGGAGTCCTTCCCCTGGAGCGTCCTCGCTCTGCTCGTACCGGTGCTCGTGGTGGTGGCCGCCGCCCGCAGGCACGGCTTCCCCGCCCGGCGCGCGGCGGCCCATTCCGGACCCGATGCGGCGCCGGAACTCACCGAGTACGCAAAGGAGTTCACATCCGCTTCGCCCCGGCCTTGATGGCCTCCCGGATCCGGGTGTACGTGCCGCAGCGGCAGATGTTGCGGATCTCGTCCAGGTCGCCGTCGCTGATCTCACGACCGGCGTCGGCGGCCTGCCGCACCTTGGCGACCGCGGCCATGATCTGCCCCGGCTGGCAGTACCCGCACTGCGACACGTCGAGCTCCAGCCAGGCCTCCTGCATGGGGTGCAGTTCCTTGCCGACCGTGCCGGGCAGGCCCTCGATCGTGGTGACCTCGTCGTCGGTGCCGATCTTCGACACCGGCACCGAACAGGGGTTGAACGCCTTGCCGTTGATGTGCGACGTACAGGACTGGCAGACACCGAGACCGCAGCCGTACTTGGGTCCCGTGACACCGAGCAGATCGCGCAGGACCCACAGGAGGCGTACGTCGTCCTCGGCCTCGACGGTGATCCGCTCGCCGTTGAGCTTGAAGGTGTGGCTTGGCACGGAAGACTCCTCAGTAGGCGCGGTCGAGACCGTCGGTCGGGGACTGCGGGGTTGACGGCTCGAGCGGCAGCGGTTCGAAGCTGAGCGTGCCGTGGTTGATCGGGAAGCTGGTCGGCAGCGTCCCGGTGGCGCGTGCGTAGGCGCAGGCGATCGCGGCGAACGCGGGAGCGACCCCCAACTCGCCCGCACCGGACGGCTTGTCGCCGGTGCTTGGCATCACGACGACCCGCAGGTCGGGCGGGGTGTTCCACTGCCGGGTGTAGAAGTAGTTGTCCCAGCTGCCCTCCAGCGGGATGCCGTCCTTGATGTGCAGGCTGGAGGTGAGCGCCATGGCGAGGGCGTCGTTCATGCCGCCCATCATCTGGGCCTCCAGGCCACGGGGGTTGATGGCGAAGCCCGCGTCCACGACCATCAGGGCCTTGCTGACGCGCGGTCCGGTGACTCCGTCCCTGACCTTCCGGTTCACCGTCTCGGGCCGGCAGTCGATCTCGACGAGCGCGGCGACCGCTCCCCGGTACTCGGAGTGCAGCGCGATGCCCTGCGCGACCCCGGCGGGAAGGGACTTGCCCCACGCGCCTTCCTCAACTGCCTTGTCCAGTACGGCCCGCAGCCGCTTGTCCTTGAGGAACTCGCGGCGGAACTCCACCGGATCCTTGCCGAGCTTCCCCGCAAGCAGGTCGACGACCAGCTCCCTCGCGCACGCCACGTTCGGCGAGTAGATGTTGCGCATGCTGCCCGTGTTGAACTTCAGCGGCACCTCGTTGAGGAGCTGCGTGGTCACCCCGAAGTTGTACGGAGTGGACTGGGTCAGCTGGAAGATGGTCTCGGCGAACGTCAGATTGCCCGCCACCGGCAGCTTCGCCGCCGTCGACGTGATCATCTCGCCAAGGCCGTGCCCGAAGTCGGTCTCTGAACTGGTGTGCCGCTGCTCGTAGCTGAGCACATTGCCGAGCGCGTACGTCGCGCGGACCCGTGAGACGCACATCGGATGCGTGCGCCCCTGCCGGAAGTTGTCCGTACGGGACCACGACAGCTTGACCGGCTTGCCCATCTTCTGCGAGATCTCGGCGGCTTCGGCGGCCACGTCGTGGAAGAGATGCCGCCCGAACGAGCCGCCGCCCTCGATCACATGCACGGTGACCGCCTTCTGGGGCAGCCCCAGCCGCGTGGCGATGTCCCGCTGGGCGACGATCGGCACCTTGAGGCTCGACCAGATCTCGGCCCGGTCGGCGCGCACGTCCGCGATCGCGTTGTCGGGCTCAAGCGGGCTGTTGCTGGCGAACGCGAAGGTGAACTCGGCGTCGACCTTCTTGGTGAGCAGCGGCGGCACCACCATCGGCAGCGCCGCCTTCTTGAGCTTGGCGAGGACGGTGTCGTCCGACTCCCCGTCGACGGTGCCACGGCCCCAGGTCACCTTCAGCGCCCGCAGCGCGTCGATGCACTGGCCGAACGTCTCGCCGCGCACCGCCACACCGTGCTCGACGGTCACGACATCGGTGATGCCCGGCATGTCCCGCACCGCGTCCGCGTTCTCCACGGACACGACCGTGCCGTTGATCGTCGGCGGCCTGCGCACCATCGTCGGCTTGGCGTCCGGGACGTGCATGTCCATCCCGAACGTCTTCTTCCCGGTCACGGCGGCCAGCGCGTCGACCCGGTTCTGCGGGGTGCCGAGGACGGTGAACTCCGAGGGGTCCTTCAGCCGGGCCGAGGCCTGGACGACCTGCGTGCTGGCCGCCGCCTTCGCGAGTGATCCGTACGTGGTGCTCTTCTCGGCGCCGTACGCGATGACGCCGTCCTTGGTGGTGAGTTCGGACGCGTCGACGCCCCACTGCTCGGCGGCCGTCGCGACGAGCCGCTGCCGGGCCACGGCCGCCGCGACGCGCACCGGGCGGTACATGCTGCGCATCGAGTTCGAGCCGCCGGTCAGCTGGTTCATCAGGAGTTCAGGGCGGGCGTCGGCCATCGTCACCTTGACCTTGCCGATGGGCAGGTCCATCTCCTCGGCGATCATCATCGCGACCGCCGTGGTCATGCCCTGGCCCACCTCCGCACGGGGCACCGCGAAGGACGCGGTGCCGTCGGTGTGCACCTGGACGGCGATCAGGCCCGCGGTGGGCGCCGCCGCCAGGTTCTGCAGATCGCCGAGGTCGAGGAGGTTCTCGGGCTGCGGCGGCGACGGCACCACGGCCTCGGCGCTCTCGCCGGACGAGTCGACGCCGAACCGTACGCCGACGGCCAGCGTGGGCGCCGCGAGCAGATAGGCGAGCACCCTGCGGCGGCCGGGCCCCTCGGACCCGTCAGGCCCATTCGGTTCGGCCTCCGCATCCTGTGCCGAACGGCGCTGTGCTGCCATGGGTGCTCCTCCCCGGAACGTGAACGATCAGCCGGGGGAGCCTATGGCGCGGCGGCGGGGGCCGCAGGCAGCGGGCGAAAAATCCACAGGGCCACCACAGGAATTGACCGGAAGTCAGCTCAGCGGCACGTTCAGCGGCGCGTCGGGAGGGGGTGTGACGAGAGGGGGCGTGACGAGGAGTCCGGTCAGGAGCGCGTCCGTCGCGGGCCCGAAGAGGCGTTCCCCCTCGGAGACGGACTCCAGGCCGATGACGAGGGCGATGCACATGTCGGCGGCCTCGGCCGGTTCCACCGTCGCGGGGCCCCCCGCCTCGGCGAACAGGCCGATGAGCAGACGGCGCAGCGAGCCCGTGAAGTCGTGGCAGATGTCGCCGAACAGGCGGGCCTTGTGGTCGAGGAGTTCGGCGGAGTGCGGCGAGTCCCCGGCCAGGCGAAGGACCAGGTCGAGCTTGGCCGCCAGGACGCCCCGGATGCGTTCGGCCCGCGGGGCGTCCGGGTCGGCCGCCGCCCGCTCGGCCCGCTCGAGCGCCTGGGTGTGCAGGCGCCGGGCGAGCTTGCGGAAGGCGTCGTCCTTGTTGCGTACGTACTGGTAGACCGCTGACCGGGACACGCCCATGGTGGTGGCGATGTCGTCCATCGTGGTGCGCCGTACGCCGTACCTGGTGAGGCAGTCGTAGGCGGCGTCGAGGACCTCGTCGAGCCGGTCGGTGCCCATCGGGGTCAGGCCAGCTTCTTCAGGAGTTCGGTGGCCAGCGGGGCGGCGGACGCCGGGTTCTGGCCGGTGACCAGGTTGCGGTCGACGACGACCTTCGGGGCCCACGGCTCGCCCTCCTGGAAGTCGGCGCCCGCCACGACGAGGCGGTCCTGGAGCAGCCACTTGGCCTTGTCGGCGAAGCCGGACTGCGTCTCCTCGACGTTGGTGAAGCCGGTCAGCTGGTAGCCCGCGAAGGCGTTGGAGCCGTCGGCCTTCGTCGCGGCCAGCAGGGCGGCCGGTGCGTGGCAGACCACGCCGAGCGGCTTGCCCGACTCCAGGGCGAGGGTGAGGAGCCTGCCCGAGTCCGCGTTGACGGAGAGGTCCTCCATGGGGCCGTGGCCGCCGGGGTAGAAGACCGCGGCGTAGTCGGCCAGGTCGACCTCTTCGAGCTTGACCGGGTGGTTCAGCTCGTCGATCGATTCGAGGGTGGCGGCGACCTTGTCGGCGCCTTCCTGGCCGCCGTTGAACTCGGGCGCCAGGCTTGCCCGGTCGACGGGCGGGACGACACCGCCCGGCGTCGCGACGACGATCTCGTGGCCCGCGGCCTTGAACGCCTCGTACGGCGCGACGGCCTCCTCGGCCCAGAAGCCGGTCGGGTGCTGGGTGCCGTCGGCCAGGGTCCAGTGGTGGGCGCCGGTCATGACGAACAGGATCTTGGACATGTGTCTCTCCGAGGCTTCCGAGGGTGGAGTACCTGACGTTCCGTGCTCAGAACGTCAGTGCGTTGATGCCTCGAAGGTAGGTCCGCCACCCCAAGGAAATCCAATAGGCTGAGCCATATGGGAGATAAGGATTCCGATGGATCGCCGGGAGCGGCGCAGGCGACGAGTGCCGCCGGCGGTCCGCTGGACCTGAACCTGCTGCGTACGTTCCTGGCGGTGTACCGGTCGGGCTCCTTCACGTCCGCCGCGCGCCTGCTCGGCCTCTCGCAGCCCACCGTCACCACCCAGATCCGCGCCCTGGAGCGGCAGGTCGACCGGGAGCTGTTCGAGCGGCTGCCGCGCGGCGTCGCCCCCGCGCCGTTCGCCGACGCGCTCGCCTCCCGCATCGTCGATCCCCTCGACGCCCTTGCGGCGGTCACCGGTCACGGCGGCCCCCTCGACGGCGCCCCGGCCGGGCCCGTCCATCTGGCGGGCCCGGCCGAGATGCTCTGCCACAGCGCGCTGCCCGCCCTCGCGCCGCTGGTCGAGAAGGGCGTCCGGCTGCGGGTCAGCACCGGCCTGACCGATCCGCTCCTGGACGGGCTGCGCGCCGGACGCCATGACCTGGTGATCTCCACGGCCCGCCCCCGCGGGCGTTCCCTGCACGCCGTGCCGCTGGCCGACGAGGAGTTCGTCCTGGTCGCCGCGGAGTCATGGGTCGAGCGGATCGGCGGCCCCGACCGGATCGCCGTCGAAGGCCCCGCGGTGCTGCACGGAGTCCCACTCGTCACCTACGCCGAGGACCTGCCGATCGCCCGCCGCTACTGGCGGCACGTCTTCGGCAGGCGCCTGACCCGCGAGGCCTCCGTCACCGTGCCCGACCTGCGCGGCGTGCTCTCCGCCGTGATCGCGGGCGCGGGCTTCTCCGTGCTGCCCCGCTATCTGTGCCGCGACGCGCTGGCCGCGGGCAGCCTCGTCCTGCTGCACGATCCGCAGGACGCCCCGATCAACACCGGCTATCTGGTCCAGCGCCCAGGGTCCGCGGACAACCCGCATGTCGCGCTGGTCCGCGACCAGTTGATCAAGGCCGCCCGCGCCTGGTAGCCGCGGTCCTGCTCACCCGGCGGCCGCCTCCTCGGTGATCCGCTCCCACTGGGCGCCCATGGCGGCGGCGAGCGCCTGCGCGGCCGACAGCGGACGCACCATCACCGTGAACTCGTCGATCAGGCCGTTCTCGTCGAGGTGGAGGAAGTCGCAGCCACTGATCTCGCGGTCGCCGACGCGGGCCGCGAAGACGAGCGCGGAATCGCGGCCCCCGGCGTCATTGATCTCGCGTACGTAGCGGAAGTCCTCGAAGACGCGCGTGACGCCGCGCAGGATCGCGGCCGTGGTCGCCTTGCCGGGGTACGGGCGGAACACGACCGGGCTGCTGAAGACGACGTCATCGGCCAGGAGCGCCTCGATGGCCGCGTGATCGCCCGCCTCGACGGCCTTGCGGAATGCCTGCATGCCACACCTCACTGCTCGGAAGGACTCGAAAGGACTCGAAAGGACTCAGACGGACTCAGAAGACCCGGGAGGGTCCTGATAGTCAATTTGTTGAGTAGGTGCGTGGGAGACTAATCACATCGGTGTACGGTGTCCAGATGTCTCTGAAGTACGCGGTCCTGGCGGCGCTCCTGGAAGGCGAGTCGTCCGGCTACGACCTGGCCAAGGTCTTCGACGTGTCCGTGGGGAACTTCTGGTCGGCCACGCCCCAGCAGCTCTACCGCGAGCTGGAGCGCCTGGACGGCGAGGGCCTGATCGAGGCGCGCGTGGTGCAGCAGGAACGCAGGCCGAACAAGCGGATGTTCACGCTCACCGACACGGGCCGCCGCGCGCTGCACGCCTTCGCGGCCGAGCCACCGCGCCCGACCGCCATCCGCGACGAACTCCTGGTCAAGATCCAGGCCATGGACGGGGGAGACCCGGACGCCACCCGGGCGCTCCTGGAGGAGCGCGTGACGTGGTCGCGGGGCAAGCTCGCCGGCTATGAACGGCAGCGCGAACGCCTCCTCGCCGGACGTGACGAGGAGGCGTTCCTGCGCGACGCCGAGCGCGTCGGCCCCTACCTCACGCTGATGCGCGGCCGCGCCTTCGAGGAGGAGAACCTGCGCTGGTGCGAGCGGGCCCTGGAGATCCTGGCCCGCCGCGAGACGTCGCCCTACCCGGCGGCGTACACGTCCTCGACGTAACGCCCCGCCCCGATCAGCTCGTCGAGCCACTGCTCGGAGTCCTCGGCGGTGGCCCCCGGTGTGCGGTCCCGGTGGAGGGTGCGGAAGGCGTCGCGTACGCCGGGCGCCATCCGGGAGCCGTCGCCGCAGACATAGACGCGAGCACCGGCGGTGAGCAGCCCCCACACTTCGTCGGCCTCGGCGGCGATGCGGTGCTGGACGAAGGTGACCCCGTCCACCGGTGCCTCGCTGAACGCGGGCCGCAGCGAGACCGCCCCCGCTGCCTCTGCGGCGCGCAGCTCATCGGCGTGCAGGAAGTCGGCGTCCGGCCGGTCGCAGCCGAAGTAGCAGAGCGCGGGCGGGAGTTGGGAGCCCGAGGCCAGCAGCGCGGTGCGGTCAGCGACCGTACCCCGGAAGGGCGCGAGACCGGTGCCCGCGGCGACCATGATGACCGGCGCTGTGCCTGCTGTGTCCCCGTGATCGATACGGAAGGCCTCGCGGCACGGCTGGACACGGGCGAGGACCGTGTCGCCCGGCCGCAGGCCGACCAGATGGCCGGAGCCCGTCCCCCGGTAGAGGCGGCCGCTCCCGGAGCGGGCGGGCGCCTGCAGCAGGGAGACCATCAGGTCCACCTGGCCGGGCCGGACCGCGGGCGAGGAGGACACCGAGTAGTGGCGCGGACGCATCGGCGTGAGCACCTCCAGAAGCGTCGGCCAGTCCAGGGCGCCGCGCAACGCCGGGTGCGCCTCGACCACTTCGAGCAGCGTGCGCCCGTCGGCGGCCCGCGCATGGGCATCGTCGGCCAGGGCGGCGAGAGCGGCCCGCTCCGGCGGGCAGGGGTTGGCCGCGGCGAGCGCGGCCAGCTGCCCGGCGGTCGGGCGCTCCTGCAACTCGACGTGCCGGGACAGGAGTTGGCGGACCGTCAGCGGCCGGTCCACGGCGAGACCGTCACGGCGCGGGCGGCCCGCGCGGATGTCGAGGACGGCGTCCAGGTCCAACCCGAGTGCCCCGGCGGCCCGTTCGACCGATGCCGGGTCCTGGACGGGCAGCACCGTGAGGTGGTCGCCGGTGCGGTAGGTCACGCCGTCGGGCAGCGCGAGCCGCAGGAACCGCTTGACGCGGGGGTGGCCGGGCGCGGTGAGGTCGTACGCCTCCGTCACGGTCATCGGGGCGAGGCCGTGGCGCGCGGCAAGGGCGTCCAGCGGGCCGCCGGTCAGCTCACGGACCTCGTACGCGTCCGAGGCGTGATCCTCTTCCGCTTCCGCCGCGTCGGGGTCGCCGTACCGTTCGAGCAGCGCGGTGCGCAGTCGAGCCGTGAAGTCCCGTATCGCCCCGCCGAGATCGCCCGACGCGTCGGCCGCCGTACGGTCGAGCAGCCGGGTGCCGCCAAGCTCGGCGAGCCGCTCGTCGAAGCGGGTCGGGACGTGCTGATAGGTGGCGGCCCAGTTGCGGTCGCCCACGCCGAGCACCGCGTACGTGACGTTCTCGGCGGTGGCCGCGGGCGCGCCGTCCAGCCAGGAGGCGAAGGCCGCCGCGTCGTCGGTGGGGCGGCCGTTGTAGGAGGCCGCGGTGATGACGACCGGGCGGTCGACGGGCAGCGCCCCCGCGAAGGCGTCCAGCGGCGCCACCTCCGTCTCACAGCCCACCGAGGCCGCCTCGTCGGCGAGTTGGGCCGCGAAGTCCCGGCAGGTGCCGTAGTTGCTGCCGTGCAGGAACAGCGCGCGGGTGCCGGAGCGGACCCTCGCCGGAAGTGTCGCGGTGTCGGGCTCGGCCGCCGCGCGGCGGGCTGTCGCACCCGGCAGTTCGCCGTGCACGCGGTCGGCCGCGGTGCGCGGCGTGAGGGTGAGCGTGAAGCCATCGGGCTTGAGGGTGAGCGTCTCCTTGACGGTCAGCCGGTAGTCGGCGTGGTCGTGAAGGCGGTAGCGGTGGACCAGCATGGCGAGCAGCATCGTCGCCTCGTGCAGCGCGAACTGCCGCCCGATGCAGGCCCGTTCACCGGTGCCGAACGGCTTGAACCCGTGCGGGGAGCGGGCCGCCTCCGCCTCCGGGGTGAAGCGCGAGGGGTCGAAGAGCTCCGGGTTGTCGCCCCACACCGGCTGCCGGTGCAGCATCGGCGTCAGGACCGTGACGCCCTGCCCGGCGCGCAGCGGGATGCGGCCGCCGAGCAGGGTGTCCTCGCGGGCGTGGCGGCCGAACGCGGCGGCCGTCGGCCACAGCCGCAGCGCTTCGTTGAGCACCTGACGGGTGTAGGTGAGCCGTCCGACCTCGTCGAACGTCGGCTCGGGGTCGGCGGCGTCGCCCCAGAGCGCGTCGACCTCGCGGCGCACGAGCCGCAGCACGGCGGGGTGCTTGGCGAGGTAATAGAGGGCGAACGACATCGCGCCTGACGTCGTCTCGTGCCCCGCGATCAGGAACGTGATCACCTGGTTGCGGATGTTGGCGGTGCTCAGCTTCCCGCCGTCGCCGGGATGGCGCGCGGTGAGCATCAGGCCGAGCAGATCCTCGGCGGACTCCGCGGTGCCGGGTGCGTCGGCGCGCGCGGAGACGACCTCGTCGACCACCTGCGCCAGATAGCCGGCGTCGGCCCGGAACGCCGCGTCGGCCGCCGAGTGGTCACTGCCCGGCGTACGGCTCAGACGCGTCATGCTCCACTCCAGGCAGCGCACCATGGAGTCGACGAACGGATGCGGCTCGGCCCGCTCGAAGGACCCGAAGTCATAGCCGAACCCGGCGAGTCCGATGGTGTCGAGGGTCATCCGGGTCATGTCGCCGGGCACGTCCACGGGGCGTCCGTCGCGCGCGCCCCGGTCCCACGACTCGATGAGCCGGTGGGCGACGCGCAGCATGACCGGGTGGTAGGTCCGCATCGAGCCCAGTGCGAACGCGGGCATCAGGATGTCGTGCGCGCGGGCCCAGTCGGGCTCGTCGTTGTACGCGGTGAACAGGCCGTCCGCGGTGAACTCGCGCACGTTCTCCAGGGCGGGCCCGACATGCTTGGCGAACCGCTGCTCGTCGGCGAGTTCGGTGACGAGGTCGAGATCGCTGACGAACAGGGCATCCCTGCCGTGCAGCCGTCGCCGCACCACCGGGCCGTGCCGCCGGGTCAGCTCCATGGCCTGCTGCAGCGGGGCGGACCCGGGGCCGGTCGCGGAGATGTCGATCAGCGGGATGCCGTCGACGTCGATCGTCTGTCCGGTCGCGGACAGGTCCGGGAGCGCTGCGGTGGGCGCGGGTGTGGGGGGCATGGCGCGACAACTGCCTTTCGCCGTACGGAAGTCACTGCCCCCAGCTTGATCGTTCTTACCCCCGGGTCAGTACCGCGCCACTACATGATTGTGTAGTGCCGTCAGCCGCCACGCACTTGACGGCTCACGCCCCGATCGACCCTGCCGCCCCTGCCACCCCTGTCGAACTCCGCCGGAAGGAGCCGCGCATGGACAAGGAGCCGTCCATGGACTCCGTGCTGTGGCGCAACCGCGCGATGACCCTGTTGGACCGCATCCCGACGCCGGTCGCGGTGTGCGCCGCCGACGGGGCGATCATCCTGGCCAACCCGGCGATGGCGGCGGAGTGGGGCAGCGCGCCCGGCGCCCTGCGTGACCGCAACGTACTGGAACTGTTCCGCCCCGAGGAGGAGACGCAGGTCGTGCGGATCGTCGAGGCGCTGCGCCTGGGCCGCCGCTCCCGCTACCCCGTCGCCGTGCGCTGGGAGGCCGCCGACGGAGTGCGCCGCCACGGCGAGCTGACGGCGGAGCCGGTGAGCGACACCGCCGACGAGGTCCCCGGGCTGCTCGTACTGCTCCGCGTCCTGGGCGAGGACACCGCCCCCGCCGCGCCGGAGACGACGGCTGCGGCCACTCCGTCCGAGGCCCGCATCCTGGCCTTGCTCGCCACGGGCGCCACCACGGAAAGGGCGGCCCGCGAAACGGGCCTCACCCGCGACGGCGTCACCTACCACCTGCGACGCCTGACCGAGCGCTGGGGCGCGTCGAACCGGACGGAGCTGGTCGCGCGGGCGTACGCGCTGGGGGTGCTGGTTCCGGGGGAGTGGCCGCCGGAGGTGGCGGCAGCGGCGAGCGGGGGTCAACCGATCGGTTGACCCGGCCGTCCCCCGTCGGGGCAGGCCAAGGCGGCTCCTAGGTCGACGGGGTCGGGCCGGATCCGGACCCAGGATGGATGTCAGAGCGGGAACGCAGAGCTTCCCGAGCTTCCCCGGTCCCCCGGTCGGTCCCCCGGTCCATCCGGCCGGTTCCCCGGTTCCCCGGTCCATCCGGCCGGTCCATTCGAAGGAGCCCACCATGAAGAAGATGTCGCTGCGTACCCGCGTCCTCACCGGCACCGTTGCCGCCGCCGCCCTCTCCGCCGGCACGTTCGGAGCCGTCTCCGCCAACGCCGCCACGCCGGCCGCCCCCGCCGCGGCCAAGGCCGACACCGCCGGCAAGAACGTCACGCAGACCTCCCACCTGACGATCGACGCCGCCACCGAGGCCGCGCAGGCCACCCTGGACGCCGCCGAGAAGGAGAACCAGCGCGTCTCCGTCGCCGTCGTGGACCGCAACGGCAACACCATCCTGACGCTGCGCGGCGACGGCGCGGGCCCGCAGTCCTACGAGGCGGCCGAGAAGAAGGCGTTCACCGCCGTCTCCTGGAACGCGCCGACCTCCGAGCTGGCCAAGCGCCTGGAACAGGCCCCGAACCTGAAGGACATCCCCGGCACGCTGTTCCTGGCGGGCGGCGCCCCGGTCACCGCCAAGGGCGCCCCGATCGCGGGCATCGGCGTCGCGGGCGCGCCCTCCGGCGACCTGGACGAGAAGTTCGCCCAGGCCGGCGTCGCCGCCCTCGCCAAGTAGCCGCGGCCCTGTACCCCGGCGGCACCCCCGTGTGGGTGCCGCCGGTCTTCTCGTACGTACGCCCATACGCCCATACGTCTCTGGAGGACCGAGATGCACGACCGCAACCGCCGGCTCCTGGAGGCTGCCCGCCGCGGTGACGCCGCAGAGGTGCGCGCCGCCCTGGACGCGGGGGCGTCCGTGGAGGCCCGCGACGCCGAGCTGCGCTCCCCGCTGCTGCTCGCCTCGCTGGGCAGCCATGTGGAGGCCGCCCGCGTCCTGGTCGCAGCCGGGGCGGACCCGAACGCGCAGGACCGCCGCAGCGACAGCGCGTGGCTGGTCACCGGGGTCACCGGCAGCGTCCCGATGATGCGCGTGCTGCTGCCCGCGGGGCCGGACGTGACCTTGCGCAACCGGTTCGGCGGCGTCTCGCTGATCCCGGCGAGCGAACGCGGCCACGTCGCCTACGTACGCGCGGTGCTGCGCGAGACGGACATCGACGTGAACCACGTCAACGACCTCGGCTGGACGGCCCTTCTGGAGGCCGTGATCCTCGGAGACGGGGAGCTGCCGCACCAGGAGATCGTGGAACTGCTCATCACGGCGGGCGCCCGCCCCGACCTCGCCGACGCGGACGGCGTCACACCGCTGCGGCACGCCGAGCGGCGCGGTTTCGACACCATCGCGGCGCTCCTGCGGGCCGTGTCATGAGGGCGGGCTTCCTTGGTGCGGTGGCCGTGCTCCTCCTGGTCACCGGCTGCTCGACGGCCGGGGCCGCAGGGTCCGGGAACGGCGACCGTCTGGTCCGATGGCCTGCTCGCGGTCCGGCATCAGGCGAGTGAGGTGTGCCAATGGCTCAGCCGAATCGACGTCGGTTGAGCCAGGGTGCCGGTGGATGGTGTGATGGTCCCGTCGATGGCGCTGCGGATTCCGCGGCGCCTTTTTCATGCGGGCAGGTCGATCAGGCCGATCAGAACGCGAAAGGGGCGGGGAAGCCGTGCTGAAGAGGGTGTTCGTGGCGCCGGATCCGGGGCGGGCGCGGTTGCGTTTCGCGTCTCGGGCCGTCCTCGGGGTCGGCTTCGCCGTGGCCCTCTGCGGTGTGGCCGGACACTCGCTCGTCGCGGCGATCACGGGCGGGCTCGCCGCGCTGCTCGCCCTCTTCACGGTCACCGACGCGACCGTGCGCGGACAGGCGGTCACCACCGCCCTGCTGCCGGTGGTCGGGTTTCCCGTGCTGGCTCTCGCGGCGGGACTGCATGACGTTCCGGTGGCGCGGGACGTCGCCTTCCTCGCGGTCATGGGCGCCGGGGTGTACGCGCGGCGGTGGGGACCGCGCGGGCACTCGCTCGGGGTTTTCGCGTTCATGATGTTCTTCGCGACGCAGTTCCTGCACACGCGTCCGGCGCAGCTGCCCGAGCTGTTCGCCGCCGTCCTGCTGTCCCTGTGCGCCTCCTCGGCCGTGCGGTTCGGGGTGTGGTGCTACGAGCGGCGGCAGCCGCCCGCGGCCGTGCCGGCCCCGCCCGGCGGCAAGGGTCTTGCGCGTACGACGACCCGGCAGGCCGTCCAGGCGACGCTCGGCGGGGCCTTCGCCCTTGGTCTGGGGCAGGTGCTTTCCGACCAGCGCTGGTACTGGGCGGTGGGCGCCACCTGGTGGGTCTTCGTCAACACCGCCTCGAGCGGCGAGACGCTGGTGCGCAGCTTCCGGCGGGTCCTCGGCACCGTCATCGGCATCGGCGTCGGCTTCGTCCTTGCGGTGCCGCTGCACGGCGCTCCCGTGCCCTCGGCGGTCATCGTCGCCGTCAGCGTCTTCGGGATCTTCTACACCGCAGCCGTGTCGTACACGTGGATGATGCTCGCCGTCACCGTGATGGCCGGGGTGCTGTACGGCCTGCTCGGGGTCCTGAACCCGGGGCTGCTCGCCCTGCGCGTCGCCGAGACCGGCGTCGGGGCGCTCGGCGCCGTCATCGCCGTGCTCCTCGTCCTGCCCGTCACCACGCACGCCACCACCAACGCCTGGATCCAGCGCGCCCTGCGCTGTGTGCACGCCTGCACTGCCGAGGCCGCCGCCCGGCTCGCCGGGTCCGAGTCGGCCGACCCCGCCCCGCGCGTCGCCGAGCTTGAGCAGCTCCTGGGCAAGGTGCGGTTCTCGCTCGCCCCGCTGGTGCATCCGCTCAGCCCGCTGCGGGCCCGCAAGGAGCGCGCCCGTCAGGTGCTCGCGCTGCTCGACGACTGTGCCCGCGAGGTGCGCGGCCTCGCCTCGATCGCCGCCGACCCCGAGGCCTCGCACGACGCGCGCCTCGCTGCCGCGTGCTGGCGCGTGGAGGCCGCGGTGGAGGCGCTGACCGCCCCGGAGCGGATGCTCGGCGGCCACGCGGCCCACCCGGTCGCCGTGCCGCAGGGCGCCGCCGCCGAGCCGGTGCTCGCCCATCTCCATGGCCTGGAGAAGGCTCTTGCCGAGCTGTCGGGGCCGCTGCACAGTCCGACGCGTACGCCGCTGAGCGCTCCGCTGGTAGGCGGGTGACAAATCTGCGGGCCGTTCGTGGCTGGTCGCGCAGTTCCCCGCGCCCCTTACAGGGCGGCGGTATCGCCGCCTCCCGCGCAACGGGCGCTCGCAAGCGCGGGCGCGCCCCGTTCTGAGCTCTTCGTGCGCCCCTGCGTGCACCCCCACGCACCTGCGCTGACCTGCCGATACCACTCACGCCGTGGACAATTCGCCCCCATCTGAGGCATGTTCACCGGGCACATACAGGGTGGATCAGCCCGCCCGAGGGGTAACTCCGCGGCTAACAGACGCGCGGGCCGTGCGGGAGCGGTCCGTGCCCCGGAGCCGCCTGGGGGTGCCATGCGGAATTTCCTGCGCAGGACCGGACACGGGAAGCCCGTCGACACCGTGGACCACCCGCACCAGCGCGCCGCCGACACGCGGTGCCCCGACGGCGCGGCGGGCCACGAGGACGGAGCCCCGGGAGCCCTGCCCGCACCCGGCATCCTGCCGGAACCCGCCCTCCGCCGAGCCGCCGCCGAGTTCATCCGGCTGCACCACGGCGAGGCCGGCCTCGGCGACCCCGCCCCACGCATGGCCCGGGTGTTCGCCGAGATCGCGGCCGGCGGCACCTACCGCCACACCCCGGACGAACTCGTCTTCGGCGCCCGGCTCGCCTGGCGCAACGCCGCCCGGTGCATCGGGCGCCTCTACTGGCGATCCCTGCGCGTCATCGACCGCAGGGAGCTGACCGGCGCCGATGACGTCGCGGCCGGCGCGGCGGAGCATCTGCGGGAAGCCGTGCGCGACGGGCGGCGGATCAGGCCCCTCATCACCGTCTTCGCGCCCGACGCCCCGGGGCGTCCGGGGCCGCGCATCTGGAACGAGCAGCTCATCCGGTACGCGGGGTACGAACGCCCCGGCGGCGGTGTCACCGGCGACCCCCGCAACGTCGGCATCACCGCGCTCGCGCGCCGCCTCGGCTGGCCCGGCGGCCCCGGCAGCCCCTTCGACGTACTGCCCCTGGTGATCCAGGAAGGCATGGACAAGCCCCGCTGGTTCGTACTGCCGCCCGACGCCGTTCTGGAAGTCCCGATCGAGCATCCCGAGGACTCGCGGTGGGCGGCGCTCGGACTGCGCTGGCACGCCGTGCCCGCGATCGCCTGCATGTGCCTGGAGATCGGCGGTGTCTGCTACCCGGCGGCGCCTTTCAACGGCTGGTACATGGGCACCGAGATCGGCGCCCGCAACCTCGCCGACAGCGACCGCTACGACCTGCTGCCGCGCGTCGCCGAACTGCTCGGCCTCGACACCGGCAGCGACCGCTCGCTCTGGAAGGACCGCGCCCTCGTCGAGCTCAACCGCGCCGTGCTGCACTCCTTCGACCGGGCGGGCGTCACCATGACCGACCACCACACCGAGTCCCGCCGCTTCCTGACCCACCTGGGCCGCGAGGAGAGCAAGGGCAGGACCGTGGGCGCCGACTGGTCGTGGATCGTGCCGCCGCTGTCCGGCAGCGCGACGCCCGTCTTCCACCGCACGTACGACACCGTGGAGCGGCACCCCGCCTACGTCCACCACCCGGAGGCACTTGCCCGGACGCGCGGCGAATCAGGCGACGCCTTGGTCTAGACCGACTGCTAGCGTCGGCCGCAGCAGCGCCGCCCACGTGGCCGCGGCGCTCTCCGGTCGAGAGGGGAACGCAGTGGTGGGCAGGCACGGCGACAGTCAGCGGGCGTACATCGGCTCCTTCACGGCGGCGGGCGGGCCCGGCATCCTCACGGCCGCCGTGGACGCGGACAGCGGCGCGCTGACCGTCCTCAGCGCCACGGACACCCTCCCCGATCCCTCCTACCTCGCGCTCTCGCCCGCCGGCGACACCCTGTACGCCGTCAGCGAGACCTCCGACGGCGCCGTCGCCGCCTTCCGCGTGGACGGCGACAAGCCCGAGCGGACCGGACCCCAGGTCCTCGTCGACGCCGCGGCGCCCACCCATCTCACCCTGGTCAAGGACCACGTCCTCACCGCGAACTACGGCTCCGGCAGCGTCACCGTCGTGCCCGTGCGCCCCGACGGAACGCTCGCTCCCGCCCTCTCCGACGTCTTCCGGCACGCCGGCTCCGGGCCCCACCCGCAGCGCCAGCAGGGCCCGCACGCCCACGAGGTGCTGCCCGATCCGAGCGGCCGCTGGGTGGTGAGCGTGGACCTCGGCACCGACTCCGTACGCGTCTGCGCGCTCACCGAGCGGGGCGGCCTCACCCTCCACCGCGAGTTCGCGCTGCGGCCCGGCTCCGGCCCCCGCCATCTCGCCTTCCACCCGCGCGGCGACCGTGCGTACGTCCTGAACGAACTCGCGCCCACCGTCACCATCTGCGCCTGGGACGCCGCCGACGGCGCGCTCAAGCCGCTCGGCGAGGCGGCCGTGCTGCCGGGACCCGCGGACGGCGACGGCGAGGCGTACCCCTCCGAGGTCGTCGTCGCGCCCGACGGCCGGTTCCTGTGGACCGCGACCCGCGGCCAGGACGTCATCTCGGTGCTCGCGCTCGACGAGGCGGGCGAGCGGCCGCGGCTGACGGCCACCGTGCCGTGCGGCGGCCACTGGCCGCGTGACCTGGCCATCGACCCGTCGGGGAGGTTCCTGTACGCGGCCAACGAGCGGTCCGGCGACGTGACCTGGTTCGCGATCGACCCGGAGACGGGCATCCCGCGGCGCGCGGGATCGATCGAGGCTCCCGCCGCGTCCTGCGTGATCTTCGGCTGAGCCACCGCTCCCGCGGTACGCCGATGGGCCCGCCCCCAGGTCAGGGGGCGGGCCCATCGGCGTAACGGCATCAGACCCGTATGCGCGGCGCGGTCAGTGGACCGGCGCGCCCGACGGCTGCTGCGGGGCGATGCCCAGCGCCGTCGCGTACTTGGAGAGCGCCAGCTTGCCGATCGCCGGGTAGGCGCCGAGCGACTCGGCGACGGAGCAGCCCGCCTCCTTGGCGGCGTCATCGAGCAGGCTCGCGTCGATCTCCGGGCCGATCAGGTACGGGGCGAGCGCCAGCTGGGTGGAGCCGGAGCCGCGCAGCTGCTCGGCGGTCGCCGCGATGGCGCCCTCCTGGTCGAGCGCGGCGGCCATCACCGGCACCGCGAGGCGCGCCGCGAGCAGCATGCCGGTGATCCCGGCGGCCTGCACGGCCTCCTCGCCGCCGACCGTGGCGAGGACGATGCCGTCCGCCGCGGTCGCCACCGTGAACAGGCGGGCGCGGTCGGCGCGGGCCAGACCGGCCTCCGAGAGGCGCACGTGCAGCGCCTCGGCGAGCAGCGGGTGCGGGCCGAGCACGTCGGTCAGCTCGGCGGGCGCGCGGCTGTCCATCACGGCCTGCCGCACGCGCCGCATCAGCGCGCTGTCGGGGCCCGCGAGGAGCGGCACCACGACGGCGACGGGGCCGTCGGGCTCGGCTACCTCCGCACCCGCGGCGCGCGCCTGCTCATAGCGGGCGGTGCGCTCGGTGGAGGCGTGCGCGAGCACGGACTGCAGCGAGGGGAACTCCGGGAACGAGGTGGTCGTCGCGTCCTCGGTGCCGTCGAGATACCCGATGCGGGCGTCGAGGCCGGGCAGCTCGGAGCGGGCAATGCTCACGACCTCCTCGGCGAGGCTGCGCGTGGCGGTGCTGGGTACGCCCGGTACGGCGAGGACGAGCGCAGGCGCGTTCTCGGGAGCCGCCACGGGCTCCGGGCGGCGGTGCCGACCGGGCTGGCGGGGTCGCGGCATTCGTACGGGCAGGCCTGATGCGGGCCCGGTGGGGGAGCTCATGGCCCCGCATGCTACTGGTCTTCGGGCCTGCACTGTTCGGGGAGGGTGCAGGTGGGCGGTATACGTCCGGTTTTGTCTGATGAGTTACGTAGAGGTCAACTGTCGCCCTCTGTGTGCACGGTCAGCATGCGCGGATCGAGCGGCAGCCGGAGCCGGTCCGCGGCGAGGTCGGCGGCGATGCGCACCGCCCCGTCCAGCGGGTCACCGGCGGCCGTGACCTGGCGGGCGGCCGGCAGTCGCTCCGCGAGTTCGGCGCGCAGCGGCGTCAGGAGCGGCTCGCCCATCTTGAACAGGCCGCCGGTCAGGGCGACTTCGCGGACCGTGCCCGCGGCGGGCGGCGGGCAGGCGGCCGCCGCAGTCTCGGCGATGTGCGCGGCCGCCTCGCGCAGGATGCCCGCAGCGACGGGGTCGTCCGGTGCGCAGCGCGCCACCTCGGGTGCGAAGGAGGCGAGCACGGCGGGCCGGTCCGTGCGTGGGTAGAGCCGGCCCGGCAGTCCGGACAGCGGGCCGAACATTTCCTCGGCGCGGGCCCGCAGCGCGGCCGAGCCGCCGCGCCGCCCGTCGAACGCCCGCATCGCCGCTTCGAGCCCCGCCCGGCCGATCCATGCGCCGCCGCCGCAGTCCCCGAGCAGATGCCCCCAGCCGTCGGCCCGCCGCCAGGACGCCAGGTCCGTGCCGATCGCGATCATGCCGGTGCCCGCGGCGACGACCGCGCCGGGCCGGTCGCCGAGCGCTCCGGCGTACGCGGTGACGGCGTCCGCGGCCAGCGCCACCCGGCGTACGCCAAGGGACTGGCGCAGGGCGGAGGGCAGTTCGGCGCGGAGTTCGTCACCCAGGGTCGCCATGCCGGCCGCGCCGACGGTGACGGCCGTGATCCGCCCGCCGCCCGCCTGCCGCAGCAACTCCTCTGCCATGGGGAGCAGTTGCTCCATCAGGTGCCCCGCGTCGATGCCGTGCGGGCCGGTGCGCACGGGCTCCTTCGAGCTCAGCGGGTCAGGGCGGCGCGATACGGCGGGTCCGCCGAGGGCGACCCGCATCCCCGAGCCGCCCGAGTCCACCCCGATGACGCACGGGGCGTCCGTCACGGCAGCCGCCAGTCCACCGGCTGTGCGCCCTGCTGGACCAGCAGGTCATTGGCCCTGCTGAAGGGGCGCGAGCCGAAGAAGCCGCGGTCCGCCGACATGGGTGAGGGGTGCGAGGACTCCACGGAGGGCAGCGGGCCGAGCAGCGGCCGCAGATTGCGGGCGTCACGTCCCCACAGGATGGAGACGAGGGGCCGCCCGCGCGCGGCGAGCGCCTTGATGGCCTGCTCGGTGACCTCCTCCCAGCCCTTGCCCCGGTGTGCCGCCGGGCGCCCGGGAGCCGTGGTGAGCGCCTTGTTGAGCAGCAGGACGCCCTGCCGCGTCCAGGGCGTGAGGTCGCCGTTCGACGGCGGCGGGAGCCCGAGGTCGCTGCCCATCTCGCGATAGATGTTGATGAGGCTGCCGGGCAGCGGACGCACCTCGGGCGCGACGGAGAACGAAAGGCCCACCGCGTGCCCCGGTGTCGGGTAGGGGTCCTGGCCGACGATCAGCACCCGCACCTCGTCGAAGGGCTGTTGGAACGCGCGGAGCACGTTCGGCCCGGACGGGAGGTAGGTGCGTCCCGCGGCGATCTCCGCGCGCAGGAAGCCGCCCATCTCGGTGATCTTTCCGGCGACGGGTTCGAGGGCCTTCGCCCAGCCCGCCTCGACGATTTCATGCAAGGGTCGTGGTGCCACGGCGTCACCCTACTGCCGTAACGGGGGCGTCGATCAACCGATGGCCGCAGCCCTGACGCACAGTACGTCGGGAAGATGGGACGCCAACTCCTGCCAGCTGTCGCCGTCGTCCGCCGAGGCGTACACCTCGCCGTTGCGATTGCCGAAGTAGATGCCCGCCGGGTCCTGGCCGTCGCTCCACATCGCGTCCCGCAGCACCGTGCCGTAGTGGTCGCCCGAGGGGAGGCCCGCGCTGAGCGGCTCCCAGCTCTTGCCCGCGTCGCTCGTGCGGTAGACGCGACATCGGTGGTCGGCGGGGACGCGGTCGATGTCCGCGTTGATCGGGAAGACATAGGCCGTGTCCGCGCGGTGCGGGTGGGCGACGACGGCGAAGCCGAAGTCGGAGGGGAGGCCCTCGCCGATGTCCGTCCAGTGCGCGCCCGCGTCGTCGCTGCGGAACACGCCCCAGTGGTTCTGCAGATACAGGCGGTCCGGGTCGACCGCGTCCCGGGCGACCTTGTGCACGCACTGGCCGAACTCCGGGTCGGGGTCGGGCAGGAAGACCGCGGAGACGCCGTGGTTCGACGGGGCCCAGCTCTTGCCGCCGTCCAGCGTGCGGAACACCCCGGCGGTGGAGACGGCGACGGTCACCGCGTCCGGGTCGCGGGGGTCGGTCAGGACCGTGTGCAGGCCTTCTCCGCCGCCGCCCGGCACCCACTCGCCGCGCGTGGGGTGCTCCCAGAGCGGGCGCACGAGCTCGAAGGTCTCGCCCCTGTCCTGCGACTTGTACAGCGCCGCCGGTTCCGTGCCCGCGTACACGACGTCCGGTTCGGCGGTCGCGGGGTGCAGTTGCCAGACGCGCTCCAGGGAGGCGCCGGTGTCCTTGGGGAACTTGACGGCCGGCTTGGCCGGTTCCGTCCAGGTCCTGCCGAGGTCGTCGGAGTGGAAGACCGAGGGGCCGAAGTGGGAGCTGTCGCCGCCCACCAGGAGCCGGGGGGTGCCGCCGCGGATGTCGATGGCCGCCGAGTAGATGGCCTGGGCGTTGAAGTACGGGCTCTCGTCGAACTGCCAGGTTCCGGTGGCGCCGCGTTTGCGGCCGATGAACAGGCCCTTGCGGGTGCCTACGGTCAGGATGAGATCGGCCATGGTGGCCACCTCCGACGTCGTTGTCTCAGGTATCAGCCAGTCTGCACCCCGGCACTGACAGTCACCCCCGCACGGGACGTCATCGCAGGTCGGGCGGGGTGTCCAGCTCGCCGGCCACCTCCGCGATCGTCTCTGGACCGACCCGGCAGCACCCGCCGATCAGCCGCGCCCCCGCGTCCCGCCAGCCGGTGACCCGGCCCGCGCTGAAGCGCTGGGGCCCCTGCCACGTCTTGGTGGCCGCGTCCCATGTCTCGCCGCTGTTGGGATAGACCACCACCGGCTTTCCGGTGATCCTCGCGGCAAGGCGCACCGCCGCGTCCGCGTCGCGCGGATCGCAGCAGTTGACGCCCACCGCGAAGATCTCGTCGGCTTCGGCAGCGAGCGCGAAGGCCTCGGTCAGGGGCTGGCCCGCGCGCGTGAAGCCGCCGGAGACCGTGTACGAGAGCCATGCGGGGACGCCGAGGCCGCGGACCGCGCGCAGCAGCGCCCGCGCCTCGTCCGTGTCCGGCACCGTCTCCAGGGCGAGCACGTCGGGCGCCGCGTCCGCGAGGACCTCCAGGCGAGGGCGGTGGAAACGCTCGAGCTCGGCCACGGTCAGGCCGTAGCGGCCGCGGTACTCGGAGCCGTCGGCGAGCATCGCCCCGTAGGGACCCGCGGAGGCCGCCACCCACACCTCCCGGCCGACACCCGCCCCGGCGCCGCGCGCCAACTCCACGCTCAGGCGCAGCAGTTCGGCCGCGCCTGCCGAGTCGACGCCTTGCTGGGCGAAGCCCTCGAACGTGGCCTGATAGCTCGCCGTGGTGGCGACGTCCGCGCCCGCTTCGTAGTACGCGCGGTGCGCCGCCGCGATCGCCTCCGGCTCGTCGGCCAGGAGCCGCGCCGACCACAGGGCGTCACCCAGGTCGTGCCCGGCGGCCTCCAGCTGGTTGGAGAGGCCGCCGTCAAGCACGAGCGGGCGGCGGGTCAGGGCATCCGCGAGTCTCACGCCGTCGACGCTAGCCGAGGCGCGGGCAGGGGGAAGTGGCACGCGACCCGGTGTCCCGCACTGTTCGGGGTGCTCACCGGCGGTTCCGTGGTCGAGCACACCTCCTGGGCCGCCGGGCACCGGGTGCGGAAGCGGCAGCCCGAAGGGGGCTTCGCGGCCGACGGTGTCTCGCCCTCCAGGGGTGAGCGGTCAAGGCCTGCCGCCGCCTCCGGGTCGGGCAGGTTGACCGTGTCGAGGAGCCCACGTGTGTAGGGGTGCAGCGGATGCGCGTACACCTGCTCGGCGGGGCCCGACTCGACCAGCTTGCCGAGGTACATCACGCCGACCGTGTCCGCCAGATGGCGCACGACGGCCAGGTCGTGCGAGATGAACAGATACGTCAGACCGCGCTCCCGTTGGAGCTCCCGCATCAGGTTCAGGATCTGCGCCTGGACGGACACGTCGAGCGCGGAGACCGGCTCGTCGGCGACCACCAGATCGGGGGAGAGCGTCAACGCCCGTGCCAGGCCGAGGCGTTGACGCTGCCCACCGGAGAACTCGTGCGGATAGCGGTGCACGGCGCCGCGCGGCAGGCCCACCGCGTCGAGGAGTCCGGCGACCAGCTTCTCCTGGTCGGCCCGGCTGCCGACGCCCTGGATGACCAGCGGCTCCCGCAGGATCTCGCCGACCCGCATCCGCGGGTCCATGGCGGCCGTGGAGTCCTGGAACATCAGCTGAACGCGCCGCCGGTGCGCACGCCGCTCGGCCCGTGACATGTCCGCCGGGTCGCTGCCCCCGAAGCGGACGCGCCCCGCCGTCGGCTCCTCCAGGCCCGCGACGATCCGCCCGAGCGTCGTCTTGCCGCAGCCGGACTCGCCGACCATGCCGAACGTCTCGCCCCTGCGGATCTCCAGGGACACCCCGCCGACCGCGCTGACCGTGCCCCGGCGGCGCGAGAAGGCACCGCCCTTGAGGGGGAACTCCTTGACCAGCTCGTCGAGTTCGAGCAGTACGTCACCGGGGGCGCCGGGCGCGGGAGCGGCCGCCGGCAGCACGATCTCGTCATCCGACGCCTCGTCCGGCACCGGATGGAAGCACGCGTACCGGTGCTCTGGGTCTTTGATGCCCCCCACTTCATCGTCCGCGAGCGGCGGCTCCTGAGTGCGGCACTCGTCCGTGGCGAAGGCGCAGCGGGGCGCGAACCGGCAACCCGTGGGCCGCACCGCCAGGTTCGGCGGCAGGCCGGGGATGGTGTGGAGCTCCGTGCCGCTGTCCGCGGCCCGCTCGGGGAGCGAGGCGAACAGGGCCTCCGTGTAACGGTGCCGCGGCCGCGCGAACAGGCCGCGCACATCGGACTGTTCGGCGATCTTCCCCGCGTACATCACCGCGACGCGGTCGACCCGGTTGGCGATCACGCCCAGATCGTGGGTGACCAGGATCATCGCCATGCCGAGCCGCTCGCGCAGACCGTCGATCAGCTCCAGGATCTGGTGCTGTGTCGTCACGTCGAGGGCGGTCGTCGGCTCGTCCGCGATCAGCAGCTTCGGCTCGCAGACCAGGGCCATGGCGATCGCCACGCGCTGGCGCATGCCGCCCGACAGCTGATGCGGATAGGCCTTCATGCGCTCGGCCGGCTGCGGCATGCCGACCAGGCGCAGCATCTCATCGCCCCGCGCCCAGGCTTCCTTCCTGCCCAGGTCGGTGCGGTGCAGGAGCAGCGGCTCGGCCACCTGTGCGCCGATCGTCATCGTGGGGTTGAGGGAGGTCAGCGGGTCCTGGAAGACCATGCCGACGGTGTTGCCGCGTACGTCCTGAAGGACGGGCGCGGGGGCGGCGGCCAGGTCCGTGCCGTCGAACAGGACGCGTCCGCCGGTGACTTGGCCGCCGGTCGGAAGCAGCCCGAGGACGCTGAGCGCGGTCATCGTCTTGCCGCAGCCCGACTCGCCCACGATCCCCAGGGCCTCGCCCGGCGCGAGTTCCAGCGAAATGCCGTCGAGGGCGTGGACGGTGCGGTCGCGCGATGCGATGTCGACGCGCAGGTCTTCTATCGTGAGCAGAGGCTCGGTCATCTCTTCGGTTCTCCCTTTACTTCCGCAGCCGCACTTCGAACGCGTCCCGCAGCCCGTCACCGATGAAGTTGAACGCGGCGACGACCAGGACGATCGCGATGCCCGGCGGGAAGATCAGCCACCAATAGCCGTTCTGGGTGTAGGTGATGCCGGCCGACAGCATCGAGCCCCAGTCCGCCGACGGCGGCGGGATGCTCAGCCCCAGGAAGGCGAGATAGCTGACGTAGAGGATGGCGTCGGCGATCTGGAAGGTGCAGTTGACGATGACCGTGCCGATGGCGTTCGGCACGATGTGCTTGAACACGGCACGCGCACCGCCGCCGCCCATCATCCGCATCGCCTGGACGTACTCGCGGTCGCGCAGCGAGAGCGCCTCGCCGCGCACCAGACGGGCGGGGGAGAGCCAGGCCACCGAGGCGATGATGACGATGAGGACGCCCTTGCTCGGCGTGATGATCGCGGCGACCACGACGAGCAGGAACATCGCGGGGATCGCGAGCGCGGCGTCGGTGATCCGCATCATCGCGGCGTCCACCCAGCCGCCGAAGTACCCGGCGACAGCGCCGTACACGGTCCCGAACAGCGTCGCCAACAGGCCTGCCGCCAGGCCGATTTCGAGCGAGGTCTGCCCGGCGACCATCAGCCGTCCGACCATGTCGTAGCCGAGGTCGGTGGTGCCGAGGAGGTGGCCGGAGCTGCCAGGGGCAAGGTTGGCCTGGGAGAGGTCGGTGTGCACCTGCTCGGTGGAGTGGAACAGCGGCCCCAGGTAGCTGAACGCCAGGAGCAGGACCAGGACCACCACGCCGGTCAGGGCGAGCTTGTTGCCGGTGAAGACCTGGAGGGTGCGGCGGGCCAGCGAGGGCGTGGCCTGCGCGGCTTCCTCGTGCCCTGGGGTGACAGCGGCGGTCGCGGTGCTCATGCCACGCTCCGTATCCGGGGGTCGAGGACGGCGTACAGGATGTCGGTGAGCAGCGAGCCGACGACGGTGGCGATGCCGACGACGAGCGTCACGCCGAGCAGCACAGGGAAGTCGGAGCCCTGCGCCGCGTTCCAGAACAGCAGCCCCATGCCGGGGTAGTTGAACATCGACTCGACGACGAGCGCGCCGCTGAAGAGGGTGGGCAGATAGAGGCCGAGCAGCGTCGCGAGGGGGATCAGCGCGTTGCGCAGCACATGCCGGACCATGATCCGGCGGCTCGACTGCCCCTTGGCCATCGCCGTACGGACGTATTCCTCGGTGAGGTTGTCGAGGACCGCCGAGCGCATGTAGCGGCTGAACATCGCCACGATGCCGAACGCCATGGTGACGACGGGAAGGATCAACCCCGTGAAATCGCCGAGGAGTTCACCGATCGTCTCGCCCTGCGGCGCCTCCGCCGGAAGGATCGGCATCACCTGCGCGAACAGGATGATCATGATGAGGCCGAGGAAGAACACCGGCGTCGCGTAGAGGAGGAAGGCGAGCCCCGTCAGCGCGTAGTCCGACGCCTTGCCGCGCCGCACGGCCTGCATCAGACCGAGCGGCACGGCGATGATCACCGCGAGCGCGGTGGAGAGGACCGTCAGGAGCAGCGTCTTCGGCAGCCGCTGCTTGAGCAGCTCGAACACCGGCGAGTTGAGCTTGAAGGACTCGCCGAGGTCGCCCGTGAAGAGCCGCTTCAGATACATCACGTACTGCTGGGGCAGCGAACGGTCGTACCCCTGCTGGTGGTTGAAGTGGTCGATCTGCTGCGGGGTGCCCTTCGGGCCGAGGATGGCGCGGGCCGGACCGCCGGGCAGCATGTGCAGGAGCGTGAAGACGATGACCGAGACCAGGAAGAGCACGACGAGCGCCTGAAGGAAGCGCTTGACCAGAAAGCCGGTCACTTCTCGGCTCCCTTCTTCTTGACGTAGTACCAGTCCTGCGGCGCGAAGGTGACCGTCGGGTTCTGCCCGACGCCCCGCAAGTCGTTGCGGATCACGGAGACTTGGTACGCCGGGTTGGGCATCCACATCACGGGCAGCTGCTCGGCGAGGTACTCGCCGTACGCGTGCACGGCCTTCATGTCGGGGGAGTACTGCACGCCCCGGATGATCCGGTCGGCCTTCTTGTCGCTGTAATTGCCGAAGTTGGCCGAAGCGCCGGTCGAGAAGAGCTGCTCGCCGCTGGGGTTGAGCGGGTAGTACCAGCTGCCGGCCGTCCCGAAGAAGGACATGTCCCAGTCGCAGCCGGGGTCCTTCGCCTTGCAGGGCACGGAGTTGCCGAGAACCGAGTTGAGCGGCTGCTGGCGCACGGTGAGGCCGATGCCGGCCTTGGAGAGCGAGGACTTGAGCTCCTGCATCATGTTCGTCGTCTCGGTGGAGCCGGACTGGGAGAGCAGGGTGAGTTCGAGCGGGGCGTTCCTGGCGATGCCCTTGCCGCACTGGTCGTCGCCCGTTCCGGGGCGTACGCAGCGTGCGGTGCCGTCCTGGGTCCGCCAGCCGTGCGAGGTGAGCAACTGCCGTGCCTTGCCGACGGAGAAGGGGTACCGGTTCTTCTCCATCGCCTTGGACAGATACTGGCTCTTCGGCGTCACCGGCACCGGACCCAGGGTCGGTGTCGCGCTGCCCTGCCAGACGACGTCGCTCATCGCCTTCTGGTCGACGAGGTGCTGCATCGCCTGCCGGATGTAGAGCTGGTCCATCATCGGGCCCGCGTGGGTGGAGTTGAAGTTGTAGACGATGTACGTCGCCGCCCAGCCCTCCCACGGATCGACGCGGTAGCCCTTCTCCTCGAACTTCCCCTTCTGCGCCATCACCGACGGCGGGATGTAGCCGTAGTCCACGCCGCCCGAACGCAGCACGTTGTACTCGGAGTCGGCGGTGGTGAAGGGCTTGAAGACGACCTTGTCGAGGTGCGGGCGCTCGGACTTCGGGCCGCTGTACTTCTCGTTCGGGACGATGGTGACCTGGCCGTTGTCGCGCCACCCGGCCAGCTTCCAGGGGCCGTTGACGGTCTTCCAGAGCGGGTCGGTGCCGTACGAGCCGAGGCTCTTGGCGTGCCGGGTGAGCCGCGCGAAGACCGCCTTGGCGCCCGCCTTCGTACGGTCCCAGTCGGCGATCTTCCCGCCATCGGTCTTCGCGTCCCAGGCGTGCTGGGGCAGGGCGCGCATCAGCGTGAGCTGGTTGGCGGCGAACCAGTCGGGGTTGTACGCGCGGCTCAGATGCAGCCGGACGGTGTGGTCGTCGACGGTCTCGAAGCGCTTGACGTTGTCGGGCATGGTGCCGACCGAGTAGTTGGCCCAGTCCGCCTTGTTGGCCTTGAGGAGGTTGAACCAGAACTCCAGGTCGCGGGAGGTCACCGGCTCTCCGTCGGACCACTGCACGCCCTCGCGCAGCGGCACGGTCACGGTCCTGTTGCCGTCGCTGAACTTCGGTTCGAGGCCCAGGGTGCTCGGGCCGTGCGTGGTCAGCTCTGCCTTGCCCTTCTCCTGCACGGCGTCGTACACGGGCGAGAACAGCAGTGACTGGATGCCGTAGTTGTACGAGCCGCCGTAGCCGGGCGGGCCGATGGGGAAGATCCAGTTCGGTGTCGCGGCGGGCGGCAGCGCCATCGTCGCCGTGCCGCCCTCGACCGGAGTGCCGCCGGTGGGGCCCATGTCGACGCGGCCGCCCTCCTGGGTGCATCCCGTCAGCGCCGCCGCGAGGACGAGCAGCGCCGCCGCGGCCGCGGACCTGAGTGAGCGCATGGCGATGGGCCTCCAAGGGGGACGGGACCTGCCCCGTGCCGGAGAACGACGAGGCGGCGCCCGAACGCTAGGACGCACGAGAAAACCAAGTCAATAGCTTCATTCGGCAAGAAGTTGAAAAGCCGGGAGGGCTGGTCAACTTCCTTCGGAGCGACCTAGTGTTCGTCCCGTTGTCGAAGAAACACCTCGAAACAACACCTCGAAGCAGCATCGGAGCACCAGGGGGCGGCATGGCCGGAACACCACTCGGCGAACCGGGATCGGCGCAGCACATCCTGCAGCTCGTCTCATCGGGCGCCGCGTCGTCCCGGGCCGATCTCGTACGGGAGTTGGGGCTCGCCGCGTCCACGGTCTCGCTGCGGGTCCAGGAACTGGTCGACGCGGGACTCCTCACCGAATCCGGCGAGGGAGCGTCCCGTGGCGGCCGCCGCCCCCGCCTCCTGCGCGTCCACGCACAGGGCGGCGTCGCCCTCGCCGCGGACCTGGGCAGCCACCACGCACGCCTCGGTGCCGTCGATCTCGGCGGCACCGTCCTGGACGCCGTCGACCTGCCGCACGACATCACCGCGGGACCCGAGTCCGCCGTGGACTGGCTCTGCGGACAGGTCGCCGAACTCCGCGCCCGGCAGCGCGAGGCGGGCCGCACCGTCCGCGCGCTCGGCGTCGCCTTCCCCGGCCCCGTGCAGCCCGCCGAGGGCCGCGTCCTCAGCCCGTCCCGCATGCCCGGCTGGCACCGCTACCCGCTGCGCGAGGTGCTCGCCGAACGCCTCGGCATCCCCGTCACCGTCGACAACGACGCCACGATGATGGCCGTCGGCGAACACCGCACCGCACGGCCCGAACTCGACCACCTGGTCGTCGTCAAGGCGGGCCGCGGCATCGGCAGCGGCGTCATCGCGGCGGGCCGCCCGCACGACGGCGCCAACGGCTCCGCCGGCGACATCAGCCACGTACGCATCGAGGCGGCGGGCGACCGGCCGTGCAGCTGCGGCAACATCGGCTGCCTGGAGACCGTGGCCAGCGGCGCGGCGCTGATCCGCGAACTGGCCCTGCAAGGCGTCGAGGTGGCGGACACGAACGAACTCCTGCGCCTGGTCGCCGACGGCGACCCGCAGGCCACCACCCTCGTCCGCACCGCCGGACGGCACATCGGCACCGTCCTGTCCGTCGTCGTCAATTTCTTCAACCCGCAGGCCGTCGCCATCGGCGGGGTCCTCGCCACCGCCGAGCCGCTGGTCGCCGCCGTACGCGGGGTCCTCTACGAGCGCTGCCTGCCGCTGGCCACCGCGGACCTGGAGATCACCACCACGGTGACCGGCCGCGACGCGGGCCTGCTCGGCGCCGGCCTCACCGCCCTGCGCCACCACCTCCCGACCGCCCCGGCCCCCGCATCCCAGGAAGAGAGCGTCCACGCATGACCACCCCCGCCACCCAGCAGCGCCGCCTCCGCATCGGCATCGGCGGCATCGGCATCGAGTCCTCCACCTTCTGCCCGCACCGCTCCACCACGGACGACTTCCGCCGGACCCGCGGCCAGGAACTCCTCGACCGCTACACCTGGACCCAGGCGGACTCGGACCTGGCGTACACGGTCGAATGGGTGCCGCTGCTGCACGCGACCTCGCTGCCCGGCGGTCCGGTGGAGGCGGCGTCGTATCTGACCCTCAAGGACGAACTCGTCACCCGCATACGGCAATCGGGCCCCCTGGACGGCCTCGTCTACGACATCCACGGCGCGATGAGCGTCATCGGCCTGACCGACGCCGAAGCCGACCTGACCGAGGCCGTCCGTGCCGCCCTTGACGCCGTCGGCACCCCCGACGGCGGCCGCCCGATGATCTCGGCCGCCATGGACCTGCACGGCAACGTCTCGCGCCGCTTCGCCGAGCCGGTCGACCTGCTCACCGCCCACCGCCTCGCCCCGCACGAGGACGCCTGGGAGACCCGCGAGCGCGCCGCCCGCAACCTCGTGCGCTGCCTGCGCGACGGCACCCGGCCGCACCGCGCCTGGGTGCAGGTCCCCGTCCTGCTGCCCGGCGAGAAGACCAGCACCCGTCTGGAGCCCGCCAAGTCGCTGTACGCCTCGCTCGCCGAGATCGAGAAGCTGCCCGGCATCCTCGACGCAGCGATGTGGGTCGGCTACGCGTGGGCGGACGAACCGCGCTGCCAGGCGGCGATCGTCGTCACCGGCGAGGATGCCGAACTGGCCGCCGCCGAGGCCGAGAAGCTGGCCCGCCGCTACTGGGACGCCCGCCGCGACTTCGTCTTCGTCGGCCCGACGGGCAGCGCCGAGGAGTGCATCGAGCAGGCGGTGGCCTCCACCGAGCGGCCCTTCCTGATCAGCGACTCCGGGGACAACCCGACTGCGGGCGGCGCCGGCGACCTGGCGTACATGCTGGGCAAGCTCCTGGAGAACGAGGCGATCCGCTCCGGAGCGGTCACCGCCGTCCACCCCGGCATCACCGACCCCGTCGCCGTCGCCCGCTGCTTCGAGGCCGGAGTGGGCGCCGATGTCACCCTGAGCGTCGGCGGCAAGGTCGACGCGAACCACGGCGGACCCCACGAACTCACCGGCACCGTCGTGGCGTTGCAGCGTGCCGCGGAGCAGAAGGACCGGGCCGAGGGCGGGGCCTACGACCGGGGCGTCGACATGGCGGCGGTGCGCAGCGGCGGGGTGACCGTGATCCTGGTCGAGCGCCGCAAGCCGTTCCACACCCTCGCGGACTTCCTCGGCCCGGCCGACGGCGGTCTTGGCATCGACCCGCGCACCTTCGACCTGGTCGTGGTCAAGATCGGCTATCTGGAGCCCGAGCTCCATGACATGGCGGCCGACTGGCTCCTCGCCCTCACCCCGGGCGGCGTCGACCAGGACCTGTTGCGGCTCGGCCACCACCGGGTGGAGCGCCCGCTGTATCCCTTCGACGATGACGCGTACGACACCGGGGCGGGCCCGGATCTGACGGCCACTCAGTTGCTGCCGCTCGCCTGAGGATTCCGGTGATTGCCTGACGAGAGGGGGCTTCACCGGCCAGAACGGTTCTGCGAAGGTGATCCCTTCGAGCCGCGAACCCGTCCGGAGGAGCCCCCGTGAAGCGTGCCGCCACCCTGTCCGCCCTGGTCTGTCTGCTCGCCGTGACGGCTGCCGCGCCCGCGTCGCCCGACGCCGGCCGCGGCAAGGACCGCCACCACGGCAGCCTCCTGGACTCCGTCCCGAAGGCGGGGGTCCTGAAGGTGTGCACGACGGGCGACTACCGTCCGTTCACCCACCTCGACCCCGCCGACGGAACGTACAGCGGAGTGGACATCAAGATGGCCGAGGACCTCGCCGAGAGCCTCGACGCCAAGCCCTCGTACGTCGCCACGACGTGGGCGAACCTCACCAAGGACGTCGCGGCGGGCCGCTGCGACATCGCCGTCGGCGGCGTTTCCATCACCCTGCCGCGCGCCCGCCAGGTCTACTTCAGCGAGCCGACCCGCGAGGACGGCAAGACGCCGATCGTCCGCTGCGCCGACAAGGACAAGTTCGACGAGAGCACCCTGAAGGACATCGACAAGCCCGGCACCACCGTGATCGTCAACCCCGGTGGCACGAACGAGCAGTTCGCCCGCGCCAACATCAAGCAGGCCACCATCAAGCTGCACCCGGAGAACACCACGATCTTCCGGGAGATCATCGAGGGCCGCGCGGACGTGATGATGACGGACGCGAGCGAGACCCGCTACCAGTCCAAGATCCACCCCGAGCTCTGCCCGCTCCACCCCGACAAGCCCTTCACCTTCTCCGAGAAGGCATACGCACTGCCGCGCGGTGACGAGGAGTTCAAGGAGTACGTCGACCAGTTCACCCACCTCGCGACGCACGACGGGACGTACGCGGCGTACGAGGCCGAGTGGATGGGCGGCGCCTGAGGGCCCCCTAGTGCCCGGCCCCCAGGGGGTATCCCTGGGACGGTCCCCGAGGCCAGGGGGTGTGCCGCGGTCCTAACGTCCTTGGCATGCCTTCCTCCCGTGAACGGTGCATCCACAGCAGGCAGAGCGGCCGGCTCGCCTCGACCACCACCGCCGACATCGACGAGCTCGTGGCCGGACTCAAGGACCGGCCGCGGGTCGTGCTGCACTTCCACGGCGGGCTCATCGACGACGTGCTGGGGTTCGCGACCGCCGAACGCCTCGCGCCCGTCTACGAAGCGGCCGGGGCCGACCCCGTCTTCTTCGTGTGGAGCAGCGGGCTCCTGGAGACGCTGCGGGGGAACCTGCCGCAGATCCTGAACGAGAGCGTCTTCCGTACGCTGCTCAACAGGGTCACGCGGTACGCGACAGGCATCGTCTTCCAGGAGCCGGGGCAGCGGGCCCTCGGGGTGGTGGCCACCCCTACCCCGAGGGCCGTCGCGGCGGAACTCGCCCAGGTGCGGGCCGGGCAGGAGCCGTACGCACGGCTGACCGCACCGGCCGACGTACCGGAACTGAGCGACGAGGAACAGCGGCAGCTGGCCGTCGAGCTCTCGACGGACACCGAACTCGCCGAGCGCACCCTGGAGATCGTCAACTCGGTCGCACCGGCGCCCGCAGAGCAGGCCGCCGCGGCGCGAGACGCCATCGGGGGGCGTGCCGCGGCGGCCACACTGATGTCACCGGACATCGTCGCCGAACTCGTGGACCGGGCGGGGACGGGGGAACGCGCCCTGGTCAGCACGGCGTTGCTGGTCCGCAAGACCGTGCGCGTGGTGGCCGCCGTCGTCGGGCGGTTCCGGCGGCACACCGACCACGGGCTCTACCCGACGGTCGTCGAGGAGATACTCCGCGAGTTCTACCTGGCCGGCGTGGGCGCGGCGATCTGGGACGCGATGAAGCGGCAGACCGCCGACACCTTCGCCGCCAGTGACGAGGCCCGCGCCGGACGGTACTTCCTCGACCGGTTCGCCGAACTGCTCGCCACCGGCACCCGGCCCCAGGTGACCGTCGTCGGCCACAGCGCGGGCGCCGTGTTCATCGGCAACCTCCTCGACGACATCGCCCGCAGGCGCGCCGCGGCCGACGACCCCCTGCCGCCCGACTTCCGCTTCCGTGACGTGGTGCTCCTCGCGCCCGCCTGCACGGTGTCGCAGCTCGCACCTGTCGTACGCCGCCAGGCCGAACTCTTCGACCGGTTCCGGATGTTCACGATGACGGACGACGCGGAGCGGGCCGACCACCTGGTGCCGTTCCTGTATCCGAGGTCGCTGCTCTACTTCATCTCCGGCGTCCTGGAACGCGGGCAGGACAAGAAGTCCGCCGTCGTGCCGATCGCCGGCATGCAGCGCTGGTACCTGGACACCGCGGCCGCGAGCCCCGACTCGGACGGTCTGCGCGACTTCCTGCGCGCCAACCCCGCCCGGACCGTGTGGTCACCGGGCGACGGCGGCCCCGGACTGCGGTCGGGCGCCATCAGCCACACCGCGTTCGACGACGACCCAGACGTGCTCGGGAGCATGGCCGACATGCTCGCCGACTGACGCCACCGACGGGGGAGATACGAATGAACGACCTGCACTACGCAGTGGTCGTCGGCATCAACCGATACCCGGCCATCGGCGACCTACAGGGGGCACGGGGCGACGCCTGCCGGTTCCACGACTGGCTCGTCGACCCCGGGGGAGGCGCCGTGCCCGCGGCCAATGTCCATCTGGTCACCGCGACCGAGGAGGACGAGCGCATCGACGACTTCCTGAGCGCCGTGCCGACCCGGGACTACGTCGACCGGGCGCTCTACCGCTCGCACACGGCCGTGGGGAAGGCCGTCAGGGCCAGGCCGGAGGAGGAGCAGTCCGACGCGTGGCGGGCGACCAGACTGTACGTCTTCCTGGCGGGGCACGGGTTCTCGCCGTCCAACAACAGCGACGCGGCGCTGCTCATGGCCAACGCCGCACGGGACTACATGGGCAGCCACATCGCCGTACGCCAGTACCTGAACTGGTACGAGTCGGCGTCGCCGTTCCACGAGGTGGTCTTCCTCGCCGACTGCTGCCGCACCCGCTTCGGCGGCGTGGAAGCCTTCGCCCCGCCCTTCACCGGAAGCACCGAGGCGCCCGACGACGTCGACTACTTCGTCGGCTTCGCGACATCGCTCGGCGACCCCGCCTACGAGGAGCAGATCGCCGACCGCGACGGGGCAAGGGGGCACTTCACGACCGCGGTCCTGGAAGGGCTGCGCGGCGCGAGCGCCACCCCGGCGGGCACGGTCACATCCGACGGCCTCGCCAACTACGTCACGACATCGGTGCGGGCAAGGACCGGGAACGCGCTGGTGCCGCAGCAGGCCAGGTTCATCACGGGCGCAAGTGCCCCGATGGTCTTCACGCGGGGTGTGGAGGACCCGTCGGCCCCGGTCACGCTGCGCTTCCCCGAAGGCTTCCGCGGCTGGGTGCAGCTGCGGGGCGGCGCCCCCGGCGAACCACCGATCAGACTGCACGTCGACGCGGCGGAAAGCGTCGAGAAGCTCAAGCCCGGGATGTACCGCGCCATGCCGGAGAGCGTGAACGCGGTGGACTTCCGGGACGGCGGATTCTTCGAGGTAATGACAGGCGGTGGCAATGGTGTCCAGCTCTGAGGACCGGCGGCACGCACGAGAAGAGGCCGCGGCCGGGGTGCCGTTCGTCGTCATCCCGGACACCCCGTCGGTCCTGGTCACCGTCACGGACTCGGCGTTCCGCGAGGTGGCGCACGCGATGGGGACCATCGACACGACGCTGCCGCCCGGCATCTACCGCATCGAGCAGCGCTTCGGCGGCGAGGTCGAGAGCCGGTTCGTCGAGGTCGGCACCGAGCCGTTCACCGAACGGCTCGCGCTGCCCCGCATGCCCACGCCCACTCCGGTCGAGGGCACCCCGACGACCCGCGAGGACCATCGCGCGGCGGCGCAGCGCTGGAGCACGCATGTGACCCACGGCGCGGGCACGCCCACCCTCATGGTGCTGATCCGCAATCTGCGCCGGGGCTGGCAGCTCGACCCGTACGCCCTGGAGGTGGCCGGCGAGGACGGCACACCGGTGGACGGCGGAGCCGGCGGCTGGGAGCCGTCAGGAGGCGAGGAATGGTCGGCCTGGAGCGGTGAACTGCCGCCGGGCGGCTACCGGTTGCGGCTGCGCAGGGAGCCCGCCGACGGGCTGCCGCTCGCCCAGGCGCTGCACGTGCTCGAAGGGTGGACCACCCTGGTGTTCGTGAGCAACGGGCCGCAGGGCCCGCAGCCGCAGTTCGCCTCGATCCAGATGGTGCGCCAGGGCGCGGGATGGGAGTCCAAGGACCGCACGCTCGGCCTCGCCCTGGAAGCCGCGCTCTCCGGACTGCGGCAGGGCATCGACCTGGTGTCGACCCGGCAGCTCGTCGAACTGCTCGACGCCAAGACCCTCAACCCGTTCATGGGGATCATCGGCGCGCACGCCCTGCTGCTGCACCCGGTGCCCGATCTGGAGCGGATCGGCACCCTGGTGGGCAATCTCGTGCACGAGGCCCCGAACCATCCGGACATCGCCGCGCTCTCCACGCGGATCGGCGAACCGGTGGCGCCCGTCGTGTCGCCGCCCATGCTCGCCGCGTCCTGCCGCCTCCTGGTCAAGGCGGACTCGGTCGACCCGGGTGTCCTCCAGGACGGTTCAGTGGCGGAGAACGTGGCGGAACACCTCGTCGGGCGCGGCGTGTGGACGACCTGGGTGGAGCAGGAGCGCGGGCGTGTCGGCGCGAGGGCCCGGGACGTCCTGAAAGCCGCCGGAGCGCCGAGTTACGTCAGTCTGAAGTGGTCCAGGGAGGCCGACCCGGTCGACCGGGTCCAGCGCTACGTCATGGACATCGCGAGCCTGGAGGACAAGACCGTCGACGACGTGCTCAGCAGCATGGAGCCGAAGGACCTCTGCCGCCGGACCGGGCTGCCCCACAAGGCGGTCGACAAGGCGATCGAGCAGCTCAGGCACCCGGAGGGGGAGTGAGGCCCGGACGGCGTCCGGTGTGGGGGAACGGCGACGGCCGGGACATTCGCGTCCCGGCCGTCGCCGTCCCCCGGTCCCCGTCACCGCGCACGGCACCCCCGTGTCCGTGCGTGGCCGGGTGTTCCAGGGTCCGGGAGCGCCCATCACGCCGCCGTCACCGCGGTGTCACGGCCGGCCCGCCCGTGTACCCCCGAGCGCACACGGGCGGGCGGGCCGATGCCGGGCGTGGGCGCCCCTCACGTCAGCACATGGCGCACCATCGTGAAGAACTGCGCCGACGGCTCGATGCCGAGTTCCGTACGGAGCAGCCCGCGGAAGGCCTTGAAGTGCCGTACCGCCTCCGCGAGGTTGTTCTCGGCGAGGTGCACCGAGACGACCGCGCGGTGCGCGCTCTCGCGCAGCGGGTCGATCCGGGTGCTCTCCAACGCGGCCTCCAGGGCAGGCGCGTACTGCTCCTGGGCGACGAGCCGCGCCGACAGCGCCTCCAGGGCGTGCAGCCGCAGCTGGTGCAGCCGCTCCCGCTCGAACACCACCCACTCCTGGTACCAGCCGGGCAGCAGCTCGCCCATGCCGAGCAGCGAGGCGCACGCGGCCCCGGTTCCCTCCGCCGGGGCCGCGAGAATGTGGTGTGCCGTGGTCGTGAAGTCCTGGATGTCCATCCGCACGCGCCGGTCGAGCGAGAGCACCCCGGACCGTGCGTCCGCGACCACCGAACTCGCGCCGTTGAGGCGCCAGATGGCGGTCCGCAGACAGGCCCGCGCGCGTTCCTCGGTGACATCGGGCCACAGCGTCCCCGCGAGGGCCGAGCGCGTCGCCGAGCCGCGCAGCGCGAGCAGCGCGATCAGCTGCTGCCCGCTGGCGGGGACGCCGACCGGCACGGCGCCCCGGCCCTCGTCGCGGCTGAGCTGGAAACCCCCCAGCAGCCGCAGCCGCAGAGCGGGTGGTGCGTCGTCGCACACCGCCGGACATTCCGTGACGGTCATCTGTACCCCCAGTTGAGCAACCCGCCCCTGACCTGGCATGAACCTACGCCGGTGGTCACCCGGGGTGCCTCAGGGAACCGCCCAGGGAAATCCCCGGTCTGCCGGGCCCGAGGCCGTGACGGCTACGACGACGCGCGGTGTTCCTGCGGCGAGAAGTGGCTCACGAGCCCGATACGGGAAGTGATGCCGAGCTTCGTGTACGTGTGGCCCAGGTGGTACTCGATGGTCTTGACGCTCAGCGCGAGCGCGGTGGCGATCTGCCGGTTGGTCAGGCCCTGCGACGCAAGGCGCGCGACGGCAAGCTCCTGCGGGGTGAGTCCGTCGGCGGCGGGTCCGGCATCCGCCGGCTCCTGGGCGGGCCGGGGCGGCGCGGCCCGGCCGCAGGCGTCCAACTCCCGTTCGCAGCGCGCCAAGTAGGGGGCCGCGCCCAGGGCGCGCATCGTGGTGTACGCGGCGTGCAACTGCTCCACGGCGACCGAGCGGCGGCCGATCCGGCGCAGGAACGCCCCGTGGTCGAGTTCGACGCGGGCCCGGCCGAAGGGCGATGGCACCTGCGCGGCCTGGTCGTGGGCGCGCAGGAAGGACGCCTGGGCGCGGTCGGTCTCGCGGCGCGCCGCGTGCAGGTTCCCGCGCACCCGCGCCGCCGCGGCAAGCGCCGAGTGCCGCCCCCGGGCCGCCGCCCGCTCCTCGTACGGAAGGAGCACGGCCTCGGCCTCGTCGAACTCGCCCAGGTGGATCAGAGCGTCGACGAGCAGCTCACGCCAGGCCACCACGCCCGGCTCGTTCACCCCGTCGTGCGAGGCGAACCCGAGGAGCGGGCGCAGCGCGTCGACGACCCGCTCCGGTTCCGCGCGTGCCTCGGCGAAGCGGCCGTGCGCCGATGCCGCGTACGCGAACGCCAGCGCGCTCTCGTCGCAGCCGGGCGCGTCGAGGGCGAGCCGCAGATGTACCGAAGCCCGCTCCCACTCGCCGCGCGCCGACAGGATCCAGCAGGCGATGGCGTGCGTGACGGGCTTGAGCCACGACTGCTCGGTGTCGTCGGCGATCGACGCGGACGCCTCCGCGTGGATCAGCGCCTCGTCCCAGTCGCCGAGCCGGTGCAGGGTGTGGGCGAGCGCAGACGCCGAGAGCAGCCGCAGCGGCACGGTCCCCCTGCGGCAGCTCGCCACCGCCCCGAGCAGGTCGCAGCGGGCACCCTGCAGATCGTCCGACCACAGCCTCAACTGCCCACGCGCAAGCAGGAGATCGATGCTCGACGGCGGCACGAGCAGCGGATCGGGCAGCTCGCCTGCGAGCTCGATGCCCTTCTGGGCGAATCCGCTCAGGCCGAGCGCGAGGAGGTGGTTGAAGCGCAGCATCCGGCTCGGCCCCTGCAGGGTGGAAAGGCGCTGGGCGCGCTCCGCCCACTGTGCGGCGTCGGCGGCCCGCCCCCGCATCACGGCGGCGTAGCTCAACTGCTCGGCGGCCCGCGCGGCCAGCGATGGGTCGTTCTCGCGGTCGCACTGGTCCCAGGCGTCGACGAGCAGTGTCTGCGCCTGCTCCATACGTCCCTGGACGCGCGCCACATAGCCGCGGACATAGCCCCGCAGCGCGGGATCCGCGCTCTCCGGCAGCCCCGCGGCGAGCTCGGCCGACTCGTGCACCCGGCCGTCGAGCAGCAGTGCTTCGACGGCTTCGACGGCGAGCCGGTCGCGCTCCTGGTCGGTCGTCGCAACGCGCGACGCGTGCCGCAGATGCGTTCCCGCGACGGCCCACTGCCCGGTGGCGGCCTCCCGCCTCGCGCATGCGGCGAGCGCGGCGGCGAGGTGTTCGTCGGGGCCCGTGGCGGCGAGCACGCGGTGGCGCAGGCTCGAGTACTCGTCGCCGACCAGTGCCGCGGCCCGGGTGTGCAGGGCGGCCCGGTGGGCGGGGCCGATGTCCTGGTAGACGGCGGCGTGCACCAGGGGGTGCGGGAAGGCGATCTCGGGGGTGGTCCCGGCGGGCAGCTCCAGCAACAGCCCTGCCTTGACGGCCCGTTCGAGCGCGGGCAGCGGTGCGGGCACCCGCGCGAGCGAAGCGGCCACGACCAGCGGGCTGGAGAGCCCGAGAATGCTGACCGCCTGCACGAGCCGCAGCGCCTGGGGTCCGCACTCCGCGAGGTTGGCGAGCACCAGCATGGCGTACGAACGAGGAGCGGGCAGCGGCGTCGCCACGTCCCGCAGGACACGGTCCGGCACCTGGTCGAGCAGGGCGCGGGCGTGCAGCGGATTGCCGTGCGTGTGGTCGTGGAGCCGTACGGAGGCGGAGTGCGGGAGCCGGTCGGTGCCCAACTGGACGCTGAGCGAGCCGAGTTCGTCGGGGCTGAGTCCTTCGAGGGGGATCCGGCGGGTGCGCACGTCGCCGAGCAGGCGGCGGATGCCGTCCGGTAGTTGGGGCGCGGCCGGGTCCCGTGCCGTCACGATCGCAAGGACCTTGTCGACGCGGAGTCGCCGCAGTGCGAACGTCAGCGCGTTCAGGGACGCGGAGTCCGCCCAGTGCGCGTCGTCGAGGACGAGGATGACGGGCCCCTTGTCCTGGAGCTCGCTCAGCAGGTCGAGCAGCCCGAAGCCGGCCGCGAGCGGCGGCAGCGTACCGGGGGCCGAGCGGGGCACGCGGACCAGCGATCCGAGGCAGTCCGGCAGCGGGATGGGGCTCTGCCCGACGAACTGGGCGAGCACGCCGCACGGCAGCGCGCTCTCGTTCTCCTCACCGCTGGCCTGCAGCACACAGGCGTCGCCCGCCGTGTCCAGGAACCTGCGGATCAGCGCGGTCTTGCCGATCCCGCCGGGCCCGTCGATCAGCACGAGGCGCGGCATGCCCTCGCACGCCTGCCGGAACTCCTCCTGGAGCGCGGCGAGTTCACGTGTACGCCCGGCGAACGCCGCACGGGGCTCCGGAATGTGGACATGGCCGTTCAGCGTGTTCCCGGACGTCATCACCGCCCCCACCTGTCGACACCCGGTAAGGCCGCCCGGACTGTGACGGCGAGCCGTGCCGGGCGCATGACCCTGAACGTCCACGATGATGCCGAAACCGCTCTCGGTACAAGCTGATTCCCCACTCCCGAAGAGCGGTTTCCCGCCGGGCGGGATCAGCTGTCACAGGAGTCGTCACCCATCGCGGACGAGGGCGCCGATTCGGGCGGAGGTTCGAGAAGCGACAGAAGCTCGAGCCAGCCGTGAAACGGCGTGCCCCGCCCCGTGTCCTCCTCGCCGTCTTCTTCGTCCACGACGTTCCCGTGCACGCCCCCGGGGGAGCGGAACACCTCAATGACGTAGCGCACAACGCCCTCCCGGGGGGGCCGGCACAGCCCCGAACGTGACACATCGCGACAGTGCGAGCCTAGGAACCCCGTTCCGCCCGGCGCTTCGGGGAGTCACCTGGGGATGACCCCAGTCCTAGGACCAGGGGGTGCGCCCAACCGCCCCGTACGCCCCGTCAGTCCCAGGGCTCCCGCAGCGGCCTGCGCCGCCACCACACTCCGAGGCCGGACTCGGGACGTCCGTGCGGCAGCGGGGCCCAGGGGCGCAGTGATCCCTGCGGGTCCGGGACGGTCGTACGAAGCCGGTGACACGTTCCATGAAGGATCGACCGGAACCGAGATCGCCCGACGGCTGCGCGGACGGCGATGCGGCCATGCACGACTTCTTCATGGACGCCGTCTTCCCCAGCCGCGGATTCGAGGTCGTCCCTTGCGCCGATTGGCGTGGACCACAACGCTGACCCATGGTTCCCTGCGGTGCTGAGGCTGAGGCCGACGGCTGCTACCGCTTCTTCCAGAACGCCATGAGGTCCGCCAACGCGCGGATGATCTCCGGGCGTTCCGCGGCCTCCGCGCGTCGCAGACTGATGACGAGCGACAGCAGGATCATCACGACGAACAGCCCGATGACATAGAGCAAGATCTGTGGAGCGGCCATCGCCACTTGCTCCAACACGGCCCACATACCGCCTCCCGGCGACGGTTCAGCCGCTGCTTCCGAGAGGACTCCGCCGGGCGCGAAGATCCCAACGAAGGCAGGCGGACGCCTGTCATGACGCAGCGCCCGCCAACTGCGCCCCCCGGAACTCCGGAGGCTTCGTTGAGATCTGAAAAGCGAGGATCACTACTGCGCGGGCTGGCGACCCCCGAAGTTTCCTCCGAGCGGGGGTCGCGGTCACGAAGCGACATGGCGGGCAACGGCCGAAGACGTTGCCCCCAAGAGGCCTCGCGCCCGCTCACTGTACGGGCGCCACCCAGACGGCCACAACAGGCGGAAGCAGAAGGGGAGTTGGCGAACCCTGGCCGAGCCCTGGATCTGGGCGAGCGCCTTGGCAAGGGCGGGGGGCCCGGCTTTCTTTTACTGAGGCGGCAACAGCCTCACCGCCCCCTGCGCCCCGGGGAGGTGAGGCTGTCATCGGCGAAGGCAGAGACCGGAATCAGGCGCGGCCGTACTGATCCGGCGTCTGTACCGTGCCGCCGAGTTCGCGGGCCGCGCGCCGTGCCCAGTACGGGTCGCGGAGGAGTTCGCGGCCCAGGAGGACCGCGTCCGCCTCGCCGTTCGCGAGGATCTTCTCGGCCTGTTCCGGTTCCGTGATCAGGCCGACGGCGGCGACCGGCAGTTCGGTCTCGGCCTTGACGCGGGCGGCGAAGGGGACCTGGTAGCCGGGGCCTATCGGCATGCGGACGCCTGTCGCGTTGCCGCCGGTGGAGACGTCCAGGAGGTCTACGCCGTGGTCCTTGAGGAGCCGGGCGAAGCGGACGGTGTCGTCCGGGGTCCAGCCGTTCTGCTCCAGCCAGTCGGTGGCCGAGATACGGAAGAAGAGCGGCCTGTCCTCGGGCCACACCTTGCGTACGGCGTCGACGACTTCGAGGGCGAAGCGGGTGCGGCCCTCGAAGGAGCCGCCGTACTCGTCGGTGCGCTCATTGCTGTGCGGGGAGAGGAACTCGCCGATCAAGTAGCCGTGCGCGCCGTGCACTTCGACGACGTCGAAGCCAGCGTCCAGGGCGCGCTGGGCAGCCGCCGCGAACTGGTCCACCACCTCCTGGATCTGAGTGGCAGTCAGCTCCGTCGGTACCGTGTGGCGCTCGTCGAACGGCAGCGGACTCGGGGCGAGCGGCTGCCAGCCGTCCTCCGCGGCCGGGGCGATCGGTGCGCCGCCCTTCCAGGGGCGGTCGGTGCTTGCCTTGCGGCCGGCGTGGGCGATCTGGATGCCGACACGGCTGCCCTGGCTCTTCACGAAGTCCGTGATCCGGCGCAGCGCGGTGACCTGCGTGTCGTTCCAGATGCCGAGGTCGGCGGGGGAGATGCGGCCCTCGGGGGAGACCGCGGACGCCTCCAGGATGACGAGGCCGGTGCCGCCCGTGGCGCGGGCCGCGTAGTGGGCGAAGTGCCAGTCGTTGGCGACGCCGGCGTTCGGTCCGAACACCTCTGCCGAGTACTGGCACATCGGCGCCATCCACACGCGGTTGGGAATGGTCAGCGATCGCAGGGTGTAGGGCTCGAACAGTGCGCTCACGGCGGACTCCATGTCTCGGGCGGTCTCGGATGCCGCTAGTACGATAAACCTCGTAGTACGGTGGATGTCAAACTACGAAGATCCTCGTACAATGGAGCCCGTCGATGATGTTGTCGATGAGCGTGGCGATGACGACGACGGACGCCTGGACGAAGTGGAGCCGCCATGACTACCGACGCAGCGAGCAGCCGACCGCTCGCTCACCCCGAGCGGGCGGAGATCCGGCTCGAGGGCGTGCTGCACGCGCTGTCGGACCCGATCCGCCTGCTGATCGTCCGGCAGCTGGCCGGTGACGGTGCGGGTGCGGGTCCCGGGCTCTCCTGTTCGCAGATCGAGCTGCCCGTCACGAAGTCCACGAGCACGCATCACTACCGGGTGCTCCGCGAGAGCGGTGTGATCCAGCAGATCTACCGCGGCACGGCCAAGCTGAACGAGCTGCGCCGCGACGACCTGGACGCACTCTTCCCCGGGCTGCTCGGCAGCGTCCTCGGCGCGGCCGCCGCGCAGGCCGAGCGGCCCGTCGTGCTGAGCTGACTTCCGGGCGGCCCAGTAGGTCAGGCGGCCCCGCAGGTCAGGCCGCGCCGCGCGACGCGGCCGTCCAGAGTCCGGGCCAGTCCGGGATCTTCACCGGGCCGCGGCCGAGCGACGTGCCCAGTTCCGCCTCGGCCCGCTCGATCGCCTGCCAGCCCGACCATTCGACGGGCCGGAACCCCGCGTCGCGGAGCGCGGTCAGCGGGTCGTCCGGCACGTCCTTGCGTACGAGGTCGGGGGCGTCGTCGAGCAGCGAGAGCACCGTCTCCTTGGCGCACGGGCGGTTGGTCCCGATGACGCCGGTCGGGCCGCGCTTGATCCAGCCCGCCACGTACTCACCCGGCGACGCCGCGCCCGCGCGCAGCACCCGCCCCGCAGCGTGCGGCACCGTGCCCCGCTCCGGGTCGAACGGAAGCCCGTCGATGGGCACCCCGCGATAGCCGACCGAGCGCAGCACCAGCTGTCCCGCGATGTCCTCGTACCGCCCCGAACCCGTCACCCCGCCCTGCCCGTCCGGCAGCGTCCGCTCGAAGCGCACCCCGCCGACGCGCCCCGCCGCCTCCGTCACGGCCACGGGACGCAGGAAGAAGCGGAGGCGGATGCGCCGGGGCAGGCCGAGGACCGGACGCTCCGCCCAGCCGCGCATCACCTCGATGTTGCGGCGGACCGCGGCGGGCAGCCCCGCGGTGTCGGCGTACGCCGGATCGAGCGCCAACTCCGCCGGATCCACGATGACTTCGGTGTCCGGCAGCGAGCCGAGCTCACGCAGCTCCTTGGTGGTGAAGCGGGCCTGCGAAGGGCCGCGCCGCCCCACCATGTGCACCTCGCGGACCTGGCTCTCGGCCAGCGCGCCGAGCGCCGCCTGCGGCATGTCGGTGGGCCGCAGCTCGTCCACGCCGCGCGCCAGCATCCGGGCGACGTCCACCGCCACATTGCCGACGCCGATGACGACGGCCGATTCCACGCCCCGTACGAAACCGTCGGACTGCGCGTCCGGATGGGCGCTGTACCAGGACACGAACTCGGTCGCCGAGTAACTCCCGGGCAGGTCCTCGCCCGGCACTCCGAGGTGGCGGTCGGCCGCCGCGCCCACGCAGTACACGACCGCGTGGTAGAGGTCGAGCAGCCGGGCGGGAGGCAGGCCGTCGGGGCCGATCTCGATGCCGCCGAGGAAGCGGACGTTCTCGTGCTCGAGGACCGTACGCAGGTTGTTCTGGAGGGACTTGATCTTCTCGTGGTCGGGGGCCACTCCGTAGCGGACGAGGCCGTACGGGCAGGGCAGCCGGTCGAGTACGTCCACGTGCACCCCGGGCAGCCGGTCCTGCTGGACGAGGGTCTGCGCGGTGTAGACCCCGCTCGGGCCCGATCCGACGACGGCGACACGCAGCACGGCGGTGCTCCTTCCGCGAGGCGGCCTCGGGGGATGACTTCAGCATCGCACTCCGTAGCGGGAAGGGGGAGGGGGCGTGGGCCGCCGGCGCGCCCTGTGAGCGTGCCGTTCGTGACCTAATGAGATCGCACGGCTACCTTACGTATGTGTCGGAGAGTTCCTTTGTTGACGTATCTGATCACTGTCGACCGAATGAGGCGGGCGGCGCCGCTGGCGGCCCGCTCCCTCCCTGGTTCCATGTGCGGCTGACCTTCGGAGACGGCGCCGTCGTGGACGCGCGGGCCGTGGTGTCGCAGGGGCGGATCACCATCGGTGATCTGAGCGCCGGGCCGCCCGCCCCACCGGACGGCCACACCACTCCCGCCGATTTCGCCGGGCATGCCCGGCATCGCGCCCGCCCGTCGTGGCCGCGCGGACGCGAAGGGCGCAGGCTGGTGGCCGAGGCCTATCGGGCGGCGCAGGGCGAGGGGCGGGATCCGGTGCTCGCCGTGATGAGCGAGACCGGGCGCAGCCGCCGCAGATCGCTCAAGCTCGTCGCGGCCGCTCGCGACGCGGGCTTCCTGCCGTCACGCCACAACCGCCACTGACGCGGGCTTTCTGCCGTCACGCCACAACCGCCACTAGGGACTTCCGCGACGAACAAGGAACGCCCCGGACACGCGCGGCGGCCGGACGTGGCGCTGCCGCCTCGACCGCCGCGCGAAGGCACCGCTCAGCCGCGCACGAAGTGGAAGATGCCCCACGTCAGGTGCCCCTGCCGGCCCCCGTCGATCCAGTGGCCGAGGCCCTTCTTCATCTGGGCCAGGTAGTCGTGGCTGATCTGCCGGGCCAGACCGTCCGCCTCCTGCCGCGCCGTCTCCTCAAGCACGCGTGCGTAGTGCGTGGTCAGCTGGTCGGCATGCTCCTCGAAGCCTCCGTCCGTGCCGTCGGCAGGGGTGAAGCCGAGCCTGGACAGCTCCCGCCGGTAGAAACCGGGGGAGCCCATGTCGTCCAGGTGGATACGGTCGAGGATCGGCTGGAGGACACCCGGCGGGCAGTCGTCCGCGGCCATCGGGTCGGTGAAGATCAGGTGGCCGCCGGGCCGGAGTACCCGGGCGATCTCCTCCAGGACCCTGACGCGGTTTCCGCTGTGCAGAAAGGCGTCCTGGGACCAGACGACATCGACCTGCCCGTCGCCGTACGGGATGTCCTCGAAGGAGCCGTCCACGACGTCGATGCGGTCGGTCAGGCCGCGGCCCGCGTTCAGCTCCTTGTGGCGCTGGTTCTCGACCTCGCTCAGGTTGAGCGCAATCACCCGGCAGCCGTGCCCCCCGGCCAGCTGACGGGCCGAGCCGCCGAAGCCCGAGCCGAGGTCGAGGACCACCGACTCCCCGGTCAGCGGCAATTTGCCCGCCATCCGCTGGACCGTGCGACGGCTGGCGTCCGCGATCGGTTCGCCCGGATTTTCGTAGAGGCCGATGTGGATGTCCTCGCCGCCCCACACCTTGGCGTAGAAGGTGTCCGCGTCGTGCGAGTTGTAGTAGCTGCGGGCGGTGCCGACCGCGCCGGTGTAGCGGCTGTTCTGCTCGCCCTCCGTCCGGTACTCCTTCTCCGCCACATGCACGAAGAAGTCCGGCTGCTCACCGCGGTACGTGTGCTGGAAGTCTCCGTACGTCTCCACCCGCTGGAAGCCCACGTCCGTCATGAGCTTCCTGGTGTACTCCTTGCGCAGCGGGAACATGTTGAGGTGGTACACGGAGTCGTCCGGGAACCGGTACCGCATGCGGCACAGCCCCTCGTCCACGTATTCCGGCTCCACGGCGACGTCTTCGCCGCAGTAGTAGTACCTGTGCTTGCTGGTGTAGCCGTCGTCCAGGATCGCGTCGTAGTTGCGCTGGTCGAGGACGAGAATGCCGTCGTGCTTGAGCATCGCGTAGAACTCGGCGAGCGCCTTGCGGCGGTCGCGCTCCGAGAACAGATGCGTGAAGGAATTTCCGAGGCAGACGATGGCGTCGTATTCGCCGTGCACATCGCGGTTGAGCCAGCGCCAGTCGGCCTGGACGACGCGCATGATGTGGCCGCCCTTCTGCATGCCGTTCGCGAAGGCCATGGACAGCATCTCGGCGCTTCCGTCGGCGCTGACGGTCTCGAATCCGGTGGCGAGCAGGCGCACCGAGTGGAATCCGGTGCCTGTGGCGACGTCGAGGACGCTGCGCACGCCCCGCTTGCGCAGGAGATCGATGAAGAACGTCCCCTCGCTCTCCGCCCGCTTCTCCCAATCTATGAGTGAGTCCCACTTCTCGACGAAGCTGGGTACGTATTCCTCCGTGTAGTGCCCGGTTTCTCGTACTTCGACAGGGTTGTCGCCGAACTCTTGGGCCGGTTGCACGATGATGGAGAACCCTTCAATTGTAGGGATTCCGCTTGGGGGCATCGCTATCCAGCCTCGAAGGCTTCATTCCTCCAACTGACGTATACATGGCGCCAGTTACGGAGCCCTCACATCTCCCGCATCCGCCCGATCTCCGCCGTCTGCTGCGCGATCACATCGTTCGCCATCTCCTCGACCAGGATGTTGTTGCCGTCGGACAGCACATCCGTCGCCATGGTGACCGCACCGCTGTGGTGAGTGATCATCAGCTTCAGGAAGAGTTCGTCGAACGCCTTGCCCTTCGCGGCGCGCAACTGCTTCAGCTGCGCCTCCGTCGCCATCCCCGGCATCGCTCCGTGGTCGCCGTGCCCGTGCTGCTCCTGCTTCTTCTTCGCGCCGCCGTGGTTCTTCAGCCAGCCCTTCATCGCGCCGATCTCCGGGCGCTGCGCGGCCGTGATGCGGTCCGCGAGACGCTTCACCTTCGCGGACTTGGCCCGGTCCGGGGCGAGTTCGGTCATCTCGAGGGCCTGCGCGTGGTGCGTGATCATCATCTGGGTGTAGCTGAAATCCGCCGAGTTGGGGGTGTCGTCGTCGGATCTCTGCTTGGCGGCGTCCTCGGCGGACATGGTCGCGGCCTTCTCGCCCGGTTTGCCCGGAGCGATCACCGAAGGGCCTGGAGCCGCTTTCTTGCCGGAAGTTGATCCGTCGGCGGAGTCGGAGTCGGAGTCGGAGGTGCAGGCGCCGAGTGCGAGGGCGGCTGCCGTGACGGCGGCCGTGAGGAACATGGCTGTGGCGGGCGTACGACGGTTGAGCACGGCTGCCTCCTGTGGCGCGCGGGGGAGTTGGGGACCGTCCTAGCACGCTTACGCGCGTGAGTGATCAAAAACTTTCATTACGGGTACGTTGCCATCTGTTGATCTGTGCATGATGAGCACGATACTGCGTGGTGTCCGTGAACCGTTCAACTGTGAACGGCGACTAGGGAGGACGCAGTGACCCTGTTGAACAACCCCCGAACACGGCGCAGACGCTTCGGCGTTGGCGCGGCCGCGGTAGGCCTGCTGGCCACGCTGTTCACAGCGGCGCCGGCCGGCGCGACCCCCGATCCGGGAGACTCGCCCGCCGCCCCCAAGAGCGTGTCGAAGAGCGATCGCGCCGAAGCGAAGGAAGCGATCAAGAGCGGCGAGATACCGGCGCCCGACGAGATCGTGCACTCCGACAACATCAAACATCTGGCCAACATCCCCAAGGACGTGCTGCCGGGCACCAACTCGGACCTCGCCTTCCAGGGGCAGTACGCCTTCGCCGGCAACTACGACGGCTTCCGCATCTTCGACATCAGCAACCCGAAGAAGCCGCGGACCGTGTCCCAGGTCCTGTGCCCGGGATCGCAGAACGACGTCTCGGTCTCCGGCAACCTGCTCTTCCTCTCCACCGACTCCTCGCGCAGCGACAACTCCTGCAACAGCACCACGCAGCCGGCGACCGAGAAGTCCTCGTGGGAGGGCATGAAGGTCTTCGACATCAGCGACAAGGCGAACCCGAAGTACGTCTCGGCCGTCGAGACCGCCTGCGGCTCGCACACGCACACCCTGGTGCCGGAGAAGAAGAACGTCTACGTGTACGTCTCCTCGTACTCCCCGAGCACGACGTTCCCCGACTGCCAGCCGCCGCACGACGGCATCTCCATCATCAAGGTGCCGCGCGCCGCCCCGCAGAAGGCGGCGGTCGTCGACTTCCCGGTGCTCTTCCCGGGTGAAGGCCCCGACGGCGGCGGCAACCCCGGCGGACCCACCAACCCGGGTGTCTCCAAGACCACCGGCTGCCACGACATCACCGTGCTGCCCTCCAAGGACCTCGCGGCGGGCGCCTGCATGGGCGACGGGATCCTGTTCTCCATCGAGGACCCGGAGCACCCGAAGGTCATCGACCAGGTGCAGGACAACGTGAACTTCGCGTTCTGGCACTCGGCGACCTTCAACCAGAAGGCGAACAAGGTCGTCTTCACCGATGAGTTGGGCGGCGGCGGTGCCGCCACCTGTGACGAGGCCACCGGTCCGAACCGCGGCGCCGACGGCATCTACGACATCACCGGCAAGGGCGACAAGCGCAAGCTGGTCTTCAAGAGCTACTTCAAGATCCCGCGCCACCAGGCCGCCACGGAGAACTGCGTGGCGCACAACGGCTCGGTGATCCCGGTCAAGGGCAAGGACCTGATGGTCCAGGCCTGGTACCAGGGCGGCGTCTCCGTCTGGGACTTCACCGACTCCTCGAAGCCGAAGGAGATCGGCTACTTCGAGCGCGGTCCGCTCAGCGCCGACACGCTCGTCACCGGCGGCTCCTGGTCGGCGTACTACTACAACGGCTACGTCTACTCCAACGACATGGCCAAGGGCTTCGACGTCCTGAAGATCGACGACAAGCGGACCGACCCGGCTGAGCGGGTCCGGCTCCGTGAGCTCAACGTCCAGACCCAGCCGGACTACTTCGACTGAGTGGACCGCGTCGCCTGCGCGGTCTGATCCTCGACCCGCGCATGTGTCCCGCCGGGCGGCTCATCGCCCGGCGGGACCCCCAGCTCCCAGGCAAGGCCGTACCGCTGGAACAGCTCGGCCCGCAGCGCGGACGCCGGCATCGGCGCCCCGGGAAGCAGCACCGCGAAGACCGCGCCCATCAGCAGCGCGCGCAGCAGCGGATAGTCGGTGTCCACGTCGGGCGAGCCGTGCCGTACGACGGTGTCGCGGAGCAGCTCGGCGAGGCGCTGCTGCTCCGGGCAGCGCACGAAACCCTCCGCCTGCAGGATGCCCGCCATGTGCGTGCGCATCAGGACGGGCTGGTCCCGGGCCAGGCCCAGGATCGCGTCGATGGCGCGGGCGAGCAGCTCGTCCCCGTCCGTTGTGCGCGGCTCGCGGTCGAGCGCGGCCTCCAGGGTGCGGTGCATCAGGCGGTGCACCGCCGACTGCAGGAGCTGCCGCTTCCCGGGGAAGTAGTACGACACCAGTCCGCGCGCCGATCCGGCGCGGTCCGCGATGTCGCCGAGGGTCGTCGCCTCGTAGCCGCGCTCGCCCACCAGGTCGACCGTCGCCTGCAGGAGCCGCTCCCGAGAACGCCTTCGCAACTCTTCATTGACCGATGGGCTACGCGGGGACATCCTGTAACTCCTGCGTTGACTGGCTCCGAGCCAATATACTCAGTGCGTTCCGGGCCAAGACCCCCAGTGGGCCTGTCATGGTCCGGTGCGACCTGGGGCAGGCAACACCGCGGGGGAGTGTTGCCTGCTCACAGGTGCCGATCGGCCGAACCCTCCTTACAGTGGGCCGGGGGGCCGAGGAGGCGTACTGAGATGGATCAAGAGCAGATTCTGTCCCGGATCTCGTCGATGGTCGACGACGAGCGGACGCTGCGGGACTCTCTGGCGTCCGGAGCGATCGACGAGGCGACGGAACGCGCGCGGCTCGCGGTGCTCGAGCGCGAGCTCGACCAGTGCTGGGACCTGCTGCGGCAGCGGCGCGCGAAGGCCGAGTTCGGCGAGAACCCGAACGAGGCGCGGGTCCGGCCAACCGCCGAGGTCGAGGGCTATCAGTCCTAGCGGTCCGTACCGCGGCGATCTGATCACCGTCACCTTCGACGCGCGGCGGTGTCTGCACGCCGCGGAGTGCGTACGCGGGCTTCCGCAGGTCTTCGACACCGGGCGCCGCCCCTGGATCTCCCCCGGCGCGGCCCCCGCGGACGATGTCGCCGAGGTGGTGCGCCGCTGCCCCTCCGGAGCCCTGCAGTATCGACTTGATCTGCGGATCACGGCGGCGGACGGCGAGAGCGTGCCCGGGACGCGCGTGATGCTGTGCGTCTGCGGAGCGAGCGGGAACCAGCCGTACTGCGACCTCTCCGGGTCCTGCAAGGCGTAATGGGCGAGCCGACACCCCGGCTGCCTCAGGCCTGGTCGACGAGGTCGAGGACCGGGCGCAGTCCGTCCGGGCGCCGGTCAACCGGCAGATGGTCCACGAAGTGCACCGCGCAGCCGAGCGCCGCCGCGCCGCCGTCCGCGTGCCGGTCGTCGCCGACCATCAGGGCGTCCGACGGATCGACGCCGAGTGTCTCCAGGGCGTGGGCGAACAGGCGCGGGTCGGGCTTCTGGACCTCGTGTTCGTACGACAGGGCGTACGCGTCGACGTAGCGGCCGAGGCCGTGGGCGCGGACGACGGGCCGCAGATCCCAGCCGATGTTGCTGACCACGGCGACCCGGACGCCCCGCGAGCGCAGCCCGGCGAGCACCTCCACCGCGTCGGCGTAGGGACGCCAGGCCTCCGGTGTCATATGGCGGTCGTAGAGCGCGTCGTGCAGCCGCGGATCGGGGAGCGTGACCTCGCGGGACAGGCCCGTGTACGCGGCGCGGTGCCGGTCGGCGCTGCGGTCGCGCGAGGCCCACAGCTCCGTCAGGTGCGCGGGCACGGCGGCGGGACTTGCCCCGCCCGGCAGCGCTCCCGCTCGCTCCAGATCGGCCGCACAGCGCTCGACCTCGGCCTCGGGAAGGGCCATCCGGGCCTCCCGCAGCACAGCGCGCAGCCAGGCCCCGGTGGGCTCGACGCGGAACAGCGTCCCGGAGAAGTCGAAGAGTGCGCCCTTGATCGTCATGGGAAGGATCCTCCGGGAGCGGCCGACGGGCGGTCAAGTTCCGTTGTCCGGGAGGCAATTCACCTCCCGGGGGAAGCAGGGGCTTCAGTGTCCTCGCGGGCGTGTGGGGGTTACGTGCTGCTGCCGTTGGCCCGTCCGCCCTGCCAGTACGTGTACGTCGCCACCGCCACGGCCACCATCAGCGCGCCGAGTAGCCAGCCGCCGACGACGTCCGACGACCAGTGCACGCCGTTCCAGACCCGGGTCAGGCCGACCCCGACGACGGAGACCACGGCCAGCACAAGACCCGTGCGCCAGGCGGCAGGGCCAACGCCGTACACGCGAAGGAGCCACAGGAGCAGCCCGCAGACCACTGCCGCCGTCATGGCGTGCCCCGAGGGGAAGGCCGCGTAGTGGGCCGAGTCCACCGGGTCCGGCCAGGAAGGGCGCGGCCGGTCGACCGCCGCCTTCAGCCCCTGCTGCACCACCGTGCCCACCGCGCAGGTGGCCGCGATCCACAGCGCGAGCCACCACGCTCCGCGGAACGCGAGCCACACCACCGTCACGGTGCACAGCGCGCGCATCGTCCACGGGTCCCACACCCAGTCGGTCAGGATGCGGCTGGCGTGCGTGAGGTCGTCGTGCGCGACGGCCCAGCGGTGCGTGGTGCGCGCGATGTCGCCGTCGAGGTCCATCAGCGGGCGCCACTCCAGCTCGACCAGGAGCAGCAGCAGGACCGAGGAGACGCACAGCAGCGCGGCCACGAGTGCGGCGCGGGTACCGGGGGGACGGGGCGGTGGGGCGAGGGGTGCGGCGGGGTGCATGGGGCGATCCTCGCCGAAGGCCCGCGCCCTGGGCCATCCCGGGGTGCGGCGCGCCACGCGATCCGGTCGGCCGAGCACCGCGCGATCCGGCCAAGCGAAGCGCCGCGCGATCCGGTCGGCCCGGCGCTCTCCGCGATCCGGTCAGCCCAGCGCGCGCAGCCCCGGTACGAACGTCACCAGGAGGGGAACCACCGGCACCAGCGCCGCCGCCGCAGTGAGGCGCAGCCTGCGGGCCGGGGTGAGGCGCGGGCGGGCGGAGAGCAGGCGGTGCACGCGCTGCGGCACATGCGCGTGCGGGGTCGGGCAGGGGCCGAACACGCCCCGGTCCTCGTTGAGTTCGACCAGGGCGAGCGCGATGGTCAGGCGTCCGAAGCGGCGTGATGCCACGTCGTCGGCGGCCAGTTCCACCAGGCGGTGCATCTCGTCCCGGAACGCGGCGAAGACCGGCACCTGCGGGAAGCCGGTGGCCAGCGCGCCCGAGCAGTGCAGGAGCCAGTCGTGTCTGGCCTGCGCGTGGCCCTGCTCGTGAGCGAGCACGGCATCGAGCTGACGCCCCTTCAGGCGGCGCAACGCCGCTGTGGTGATGACCAGTTGGGGAGCGGTGCCCGGCAGCCACCAGGCGTCGGGGCGCTCGCCCTCCAGGACCACGAGACGGTCCGCGCCGGGCTCCTCGCCGGGCAGCAGCGGGGCGCGCAGCAGCAGTTCCGTACGCCGCTTGCGGCGCCGGGCGCGGGCCCGCGCGATCTCCCGGGTCAGCATCGCCGCGGTCCATACGCCGCCGAGGGCCAGCGTCACGGCCGTCGCCGGCGCCCAGGAACCGCCCGCCCCCAGTGCGTAGGCCTCCACCACGTCGTTCGGGGCGGGGGCGAAGACATGGCCCCGCACGGCCTGCCACGCGGCGGCGGCGCTCAGGACCATCGAGAGGCCGCAGCAGAGCAGGACACCCGCAACGACGCACTGCCACGCCCACAGCGCGACGATCGGCTCGCGCTCCGGCCAGTCGGCCCGTGCGAGAAGGCGCGGGGCGACGACGGCGGTGAGGGCGCCCAGCAGCAACAGCGCAACGGGGAGCAACATGTGTCAACCCTATGAGGGCGGCGCTACCGGACGGTATGGCCAGCCGCCTCAAGTGACGCACGCCACGTCCCGCCGGGGATTGGCCGCAAGGGGACTGGCTACAGGGTGAGCAGCATCGCGAGCATGGCGATGCCCATGGACAAGCGGCACACCATCGCGAGCTCAGGGCGGTCGGCCCATCCGATGACGGTGCCCCCTCCCTCTGCCGCGAGCGTCCGCACGGGCAGCAGGCGCACCCCCGACCAGAGGACGTACCCCGCGAAGTAGAGCAGCAGCGTGCCGGTGAGGACGGGGGTGCCACCGCCGCCGTGGCCCGCGTGGGCCGCGGGTGTCGCGGTCATGGCCAGCGCCATGTAGACCATGGCGCCCGCGCCGACCAGGTGGTGCAGGTGATGCGGATCGCGCCGGGCCGCCCACAGCGCGCGCAGCGCCGCGGCGCCGAACACCGCCGCGTAGACCTGCCAGGTCCAGCGCGGCGGGGTCAGTGCGGCGGCGGGCACGGCCATCGCCGCCATCCCGAACCCCATGAGCGCCTCGCCGCCGGCGGTGCGGCGCTGTTCCTCGATCCTGCTGCGCAGGCGCAGCAGACAGTAGGACCCCGTCGCCGCGCACAGCGCGACGAGCAGCCAGCCGGCCTGCACCGGTCCGTGCACCGTGCACCTCCCCGATCGGCCGATCGAAGCCGTCGTCGGGTCGATGCCCGGGCGGGGGGAGTCGTATGCGAGCGCACGGGGGTACGCCGGGAGCGCGGCGGGGGCGGAGTGCGAGATGTTTTCCAGGTAAAACACTTGCTAATGTTCTCCGTATGAGCAGCACACCACCCTCCGAGGCCCGCCCTTCCCGACCCCCGCTCCTGTCCACCGCCCGCCGGCTCCCGCTGGCAGGTGTGCTGCGCCTGGCCAAGCCCTCCGACATCTGGTTCAAGCCCGCGTCGAGCGTGGTCGTCGCCACCGCGATCCCGAATCTGACGCTCCTCGCGCTCGGCCGCCTCGACCTCGTGATGTACACGATGGCCGGATCGTTCTGCGCCCTCTACGCGCACAACCTCCCCTACGCCGCCCGCGCCCGAGCCCTCGCCGGGGTCGTCGCCGGCATGCTCGCGAGCGTCGGCATCGCCATGATCACCGCCTCGCTCACCTCCTCACCGGCCGTCCTGGTGGCCGTCGGCGCGCTGCTCGCCGCCGCCCAGAAGACGCTGTGCGACGCGACCCGCATCGGCCCGCCCGGCCACCTCATCTTCACCTTCATCAGCTCGGCCACCCTCTTCGCGCCACAGCACCTGGCGCAGGTCCCCGGCCACCTCGCGCTGACCCTCGCGGCGGGCGCCGTGGCCTGGCTGGTCGGCATGGCCCCCGCCCTGCTGCGCCCGCACGGCCCCGAACGGCGGGCCACCGCCCGCGCCCTGCACGCCGCCGCCGCGTACGCCGAAGCCGCGGGCCCCGGCCGGGTGCGCGCCCGCGCGGGCGCGGCCGCCGCGATCCACGCCGCCTGGCAGTCGCTGCTCGCCACCGGCGCCCGTACGCGGCCGCGCCGCGCCCTTGAACTCCTGGTGATCCAGGCCGAGGAGGCCCTTGCGGCGCCCTCGGCGGCGGACCCCGCACGGCTGCGCTCCTGGGCGGCGGGACTGCGCGGCACCGGAGCCGTCCCGCTCCCCGATCACGTACGACCGGAAGTGGACGCCGAACTGCAGGGCCTGGAGGCCGAGTTGGCGGCGGAGTCGGCGAAGAGCCCGCTGTGGCGCCGCCTCGCGCCCGGATCGCCTCTGCTGCCCATCGCGCTGCGCACCGCCGTCGGCTGCGCGCTCGCGGGGTACGCGTCCCTGGCCCTCGGCATCGGCCGCCCGTACTGGGCACTGGTCACCGCGGCCTCGCTCTACCAGGCCAACGTCACGCTCACCTGGAGCAGGGGCGTGCAGCGGGTGGTCGGCAACCTCGTCGGCGTGCTCGCCTTCGCCGCGATGGTGCCGGTGGCCCACCTCGGGCACGCCGCGCTCATCGTCTGCTGTCTCGCGCTCGCCTTCGGCGCGGAGGCGCTGATCACCCGCAACTACTGGCTCGGCAGCGTGTGCGTGACGCCGATGGCGCTCCTGGTGACGGAGTTCGTACGCTTCCAGGAGCCCGGCGGTCTGATCCTCGACCGGATCGTCGACACGCTGGTCGGCGCGCTCCTCGGCATCGTCGCGGCGATCCTGGTCACCAACCGCCGCGCCGCCGACCACATCGAGCTGGCCATCGACGCCACGGACCGCGCCCGTGCCCACGCCGAGCGGACCCTCGCCGCCCCGTCGCCCACGCCCGGCGCCCTGCGGCAGGACCGCCGCCGCCTCACCGCGGCCCTGGTCGAGCTCCGCACGGCCGACGACGCGGCTGCGGGCGAGTGGTGGCAGCGCGCCCTGCCGCAGCAGCGGGTGCTCGTCGCCGAGCAGGCCGGACACCGTACGCTCGCGGCAGCGTCGTCGGCCGTGCGCGGCACGGGAAGCGGCGCCGAGAGCGCAGGAAGCGCAGGAGCGGGCCGGCCGTGAGGGCCGGGGCGAGAAGGAACGGCGAGGGCACGGGAGCATGACGAACGGGAGCGGTCCTGGCGCGGCGGGCGACACCGTCGCCGCCGTGGTGCGGCAGTGGCAGGCGGTGCGGCCGGACATCGACACGGCACCGATGGAGGTCATCGGCCGCATCAACCGCTGCGCGGCCCTCCTCCAGCAGGCCGAGGACGCCCCGTTGCGCCGGGTGGGCCTGACCCGCCCCGAGTTCGACCTCCTGGGCGCCCTGCGTCGCACCGGCCACGAGCTGACCCCCGGCGAACTCGCCCGCGAGACCTTCTCCTCGGGGGCCGCCGTCACCAAACGCCTCAAGCAGCTCCAGGAGCGCGGCCTGGTCGACCGCCGCGTCGACGGCCGGGACCGCAGGGTCTCCCACGTACGCCTGACCGACGAAGGAAGGGACCTGGTCGACGCGATCCTGCCCGATCAGCTCGCGTACGAGACGGTGGTCCTGGCTGGTCTTGACGCGGACGGGCAGGGGCAACTGAGCGGGCTCCTCGGCGAGTTGCTCGCCCAGTTGGAAGGGCGTCTCGGTCTGTCGCCGGGGCCGCGGGGGTAGCGGGGCGCCCTGGGTCAGGCGCTCGCTGGTTGCTGCCGCGAGTGCGGTCGATCACCTGCGGCATCGTCGTGGCTGGTCGTTCCCCCAAGTTCTCGGCTTCGCTCGAACAGGGGGACCCCCTTCGCGGCGGAGCCGCAGATGTCACAGCCCCGCGCCCCTTCAGGGCGCCTCCCGCTCAGTCGATGTCCTGGGCCGATGCCGCGAGCAACTCCCGTGTCTCCGGCTCCACATGATCGGCGTAATACTCGTGCAGCGCCGTCCGGCCCAGGCGCGCGGCGAGGGGGCCGTCGCCCGCCGCGATGGCGGCGAGGACCTCGCGGTGATGGGCGATGGAGCGTTCCATCCAGGCCGCCGTGTCCGACACGCCCGCGATCTTCTTCTCGATGACCTCGACGACCGCCTCGTGCACGGCACGCGCGCACAGGCCGAGCAGCGAGTTGCCGCTCGCCTCGGCGATCGCCCGGTGGAAGAGCGCGTCGGCCTCGCTGAACGCGTGCAGGGACGCCGCGCCGCCGCTGAGTGACTCCATGCGGGCGATCTGCTCGCGCATCCGCTCCAGGTCCGCCTCGCCGTGCAGCCGCGCCGCGAGGCGGTTGCTCTCGGCGTCGAGCACCATGCGGAACTGCACCAGCTCGCCGAGGGTCGCCACGCTGGAGCGGGTGAGCCGGCCGAGGGCCTGGCTGAGATTGTCGGGGGAGACGCCGAGGACCTCGGCGCCGAGCGGATCGCCGGGGCGCGAGCGGACCAGGCCCGCCGACTGCAGGACGCGCAGCGCCTCACGGACAGTTGAGCGGCCGACGCCGAACCGGTTGACCAGTTCGCGCTCGGCCGGAAGCCGGGATCCTGGCGGCAGATCGCCGGCGAGAATCCGCTCCTCTATCTGCTCGGCCACCCGCTGGTAGGCGCGGACCGGTGTGACCGTCTTGAACAGGTCGGTGTCGTCGGCGGCCATCGGCCCGCCCCCTCCGCGATACGTGATGTCGGCGCGGAAAACCAAGATCTGATGGTTGACCCGGCCCTGAACGTGGAGGCAGAGTACGGGAACTCAACTGGTCTGACCAGTCGACTGGCCTTGTGGTCGGCCGACTTGGAGGTTCCATGCATGCCAGCTCAAGCACGCCGCTCGCGACACCCGCCGTCGATGCCGATGCCGCCGTCGCCTTCACCCAGGACCTGGTCCGGCTGCGCACCGTCAACGCGACCGGAGCCACCGAGGTCGAGCGGCCCGCCGCCGAACTCGTCGCCCGGCTCTTCGACACGTTCGGCTGGACGTACGACGTGGTGGAGATCGCGCCGGGGCGGCCCAACACCGTCGCCGTCATCGAGGGCGGGGGCGGCGAAGGGCCGACCCTGATGTTCGAGGGGCACATCGACGTCGTCACGGAGGGGGATCCCGCCGACTGGAGCGTCGATCCCTACGGTGCGGAGATCCGCGACGGCAAGCTCTGGGGGCGCGGCTCGGCGGACATGAAGTCCGGTGTCGCCGCGATGATCTACGGCGTACGGGCCCTGCAACTCGCCGGGCCCTTCCCCGGCCGGATCGTCATCGGCGTGCTGTGCGACGAGGAAGGCCTGATGCTCGGCGCGAAGGCGTTCGCCGCCACACCCCTGGCGCGCGAGGTGGACGGTGTCATCGTCTGCGAGCCGGAGGGGTACGAGGTGTGCACGTCGGCCCGCGGCGGCATCCGGCTCCGCCTCGACCTGGACGGGGTGATGGCACACGGCGCCATGCCACAGGAGGCGAAGAGCCCGATCGTTGCCGGGGCGCGGATCGTCGACGTCCTTGAAAATGTCCAGGCCTGGGCCGAGGAGCGGTACGGCACCCATCCGCACGCGGGCAGTGTGACGGTCACGCCGACCGTCCTGCACGGAGGTGACCCGGACCAGCTCAACGTGATCCCCGCGCACGGACTCGTCGGCATCGACATCCGCACGATCCCCGGCACGGATCACGCCGAACTCATCGAGTGCGTACGGGAGTTCGCGGCCGAGGCCGCCGCGACGGTCGGCGTGGGTGTCGCCCTCACCGTCGTCGACGACCGGCCCTCCATCGAACTCCCCGATGACCACCCGGTGGTCACCGCCCTGGTCGAAGGGCACCGCCAAGTGCACGGCGCCGCGCCGCCCTTCGGGGCCGTGCCCGGCACCACGGACGGCACCATCCTCACCCGCGACGCGGGCCTGCCGACGGTCGTCTACGGACCGGGCGGCAAGTGGATCGCCCACCAGAAGGACGAGTTCGTGCAGGTGCGGGAGATCGCCGAGTACACCCGGGTGTACGCCGCTGCGGCCCACGCTTTCCTCACCGGAGGCGGACGATGACCCGCCCCGACGGACTGCCCGTCGGCGACGGCTCGGCGGCCGCGCCCGAGCGCCGGGCCGTGCGCTTCCCGTACGACGGCAGCGAGATCGGCACGGCTCCCTTCGGTGACGTGGAGCTCGCGGCGCGGGCGGTCGAGCACGCCGCCGCGATCCGCGGACGGGTCGGAAGACTGGCAGCGGGCGTGCGGCGGCAGGTGCTTGCCGGGGTCGCCGACGCGCTGGCCGACGCGGCCACGGAACTGGTGGACCTGCTCGTCCTGGAGACCGGAAAACCGCTGATCGACTGCCAGGTAGAGATGGCGCGGACCGTGGCGACCTGGCAGTCCGCGGCGGACGAAGTGGCCCATCTGCACGGCGAGACCGTGCCGTTGGACCTCCAGGCTTCCGGGGAAGGCCTGTTCGGCTTCTGGACCCGGCGGCCCGTCGGCGTCGTCGTCGGCATCGCGGGCTTCAACTACCCGGTCCTGCTCGCCTCCCACAAGATCGCGCCGGCGCTCGCGGCGGGCTGCCCGGTGATCATCAAACCGGCGCCCGCGACACCGCTCGCCACCCTGCGGCTCGTCCACCTCGTACGCGAGCGGTTGATCGCTGCGGGCGCGCCTGTCGGGGCGGTACAACTCGTCACCGGTGACGTGGAGGTCGGCCGCGCGCTTACCACCCACCCGCAGGTCGCCGCGGTCTCCTTCACCGGTTCGGCGGCCGTCGGCCACCGCATCGCGCGGGACGCCGCGCCCCGCAAGACGGTCCTCGAACTCGGCTCCAATGCCGCGCTCGTCGTGGCCGCCGACGCCGATCTCGACGCCGCGGCCGACGCGGTGGTGCGGGGCGGCTTCTACGCATCGGGGCAGGCCTGCATCTCCGTACAGCGGGTGATCGTCGTCGACGCGGTCGCCGGGGAGTTCGAGAAGAAGCTGGCGCGGCGGCTCCCGGAGGTGACCGTCGGCGACCCGCGCGAACCGGACACCCGCGTCTCGGCGCTCATCGACGAGGCGGCGACGGAGCGGGTGCTCGACTGGGTCGCGCGGGCGCGTGCGGCCGGCGCCCGGCTGCTGGCCGGCGGGGAGCGAGCGCCGGACGGCCGGTGCGTCGCCCCGACCCTGCTCGCCGACGTCCCCGACGGCGAACCCGCCTGGGACGAGGAGATCTTCGGCCCCGTCGTCTGTCTGCGCACGGTGCCGGATCTGGACACCGCGTACGACGTGGTCAACGCGAGCCGCTATGGCCTGCACGCCGCCGTCTTCACCCGCGATCTGCGGGCCGGGCTGCGGGCGGTGGAGTCCCTGGAGGTCGGCGGTGTCGTGGTGAACGAAGTACCCGGCTACCGCAGCGACATCGCCCCCTACGGCGGCGTCAAGGACTCGGGCATCGGCCGCGAGGGCCCCCGGTTCGCGATCGAGGAACTGACGGTGACGCGGATGACGGTCATCCGGGCCTGAGGAGCACCGAGCCCGAAGGGGCGCGGGGAACTGCGCGCCCAGCCACAGACGGCCCGCGGAACCGTCATCGGCCTTCCAGCGGATCCAAGAGAGGCAGCACCACCATGGATTACGGCAACCTCTTCCGGCTCGACGCACGCCGCATCGCGGTGGTAGGCGGCGCGAGCGGCATCGGCCGCGAGGCAGCCCGCGCGCTCGTCGCCCAGGGCGCGCACGTCGTCGTCGCCGACCGGGACGCGGAGGGCGCCGGGCGGACGGCGGCGCTCGCGGTGGACGGCGCCGCTGCCGGTGAGCGTCCCGGCACGGCCGACCCGTACGCCCTCGACGTGCTCGACCCCGAGGCCGTGCGCGCCGCCGTCGCCGAGTGGGGGCCGCTCGACGGGCTCGTCGTCACCGTCGGGGCCAATGTCCGCAAGCGGATCGCCGATTACACCCTGGAGGAGTTCGACCGGGTCGTCGCGCTGAACCTGCGGTCCTACCTCACGCTCATCCAGGCCGTGGCTCCCGGCATGGCCGAGCGCGGCCGTGGCAGCGTCGTGGGGTTCGCCTCGATGCGGGCCTTCCAGGTGGAGCCGGGGCAGGGGGCGTACGCCGCGTCGAAGGCGGGGCTGATTCAGCTGCTGCGGACCGCCGCAGCAGAATGGGGTCCGCAGGGCGTGCGGTTCAACGCTGTCGCGCCCGGCGTGGTCCGTACCCCGCTCACCGATCAGATCGCCGCCGACCCCGCATGGTTCGATGCCTACACCCAGGCCTCCGCGCTCAAGCGCTGGGCCCGCGCCGACGAGCTCGCCGGCGCCGTCGCCTATCTCGTGTCGGACGCGGCCACGTTCGTCACCGGCAGTGTGCTGACCGTGGACGGTGGCTGGACGGCGGTCGACGGGCGTTACGACCCCTCGGTGTGACTTTCGCGCCGCCGCCGCTGTGGTTGCCGCGGCGCGAACGTCCCCGCTGCGTGACCGTCCCCTCTGTGTGACCCTTCTTTCCGCGCCTTGTACCGCCCCTAGGAGTTCCCTCATGCCCCCGACAGCCGAAGACAGCGGCGAGCAGGGGTCACCGGCCCCTGCGGCCTCGCCCCTCGACGGCCTTCCCAGCCTGCGTGGCGTCGCCCGTCCCTCCCTGTGGCTGCTGCTCGTCCCCGTCCTGCTGTACGGGTCCGCCCCGTTCGTCGCCAACCGCATCGAGCCCCGGATCCTCGGCATCCCCTTCCTCCTCGCCTGGGTCATCGCCGCCACGGTGATCAGCCCGCTCGTCATCTGGCTGGCCGCGCGCCTCGACCCCGCCTATCGCACGGGTGCCGTCGAGCCCATCCCCGCCGACGATCCTGAAGGAGGCCGCCGATGAACGGGTCCGCAGCCGTCGCGACGACCGTGTTCGGGATCGCCATGGTCGCCACCATCCTGATCGGGGTGTGGAGCGCCCGGGGCCGGTCGAAGGGGCTCGCCGAGTGGTCGGTCTCCAGCCGCGGCCTCGGGGTGCTGTTCATTTGGCTGCTGATGGCCGGCGAGACGTACACGAGCTTCTCGTTCCTGGGGACGGCCGGCTGGTCGTATTCGTTTGGCGCGCCGATCCTCTATCTTGTCGCGTATCTGACGGTGGGCTTCGCCGTCGCGTACGTAGTGGGCCCCGCGCTGTGGACGTACGCGACCCGGCATGGCCTCATCTCGATCGCGGACATCGCCGAATTCCGGTTCCGCTCGCGGCCGGTGGGGATTCTCGTTGCTGTTGTCGCGACTGTTTTCATCGTCCCCTATATCCAGGTCCAGATTCAGGGCATGGGCGTCGTGGTGAACGCGATGACGTACGGCAATGTCGATCTGAAGGTCGCGGCCGTCATCTCTTTTGTGGTGGCCGAGGCCTTCATCCTGGTGTCGGGGCTGCGCGGGTCGGCGTGGGTGAGCGTGCTCAAGGACATGCTGGTGATCGTCGCCGTCGTGTTCCTCGCCGTGTACATCCCCATGCACTACCTGGGTGGCTTCGGGGACTTCATGCAGCGCATGGTGAGCGAGAAGCGTGAGTGGCTGACCTTTCCGGGGCATGAGTCCGGCGGGCGTGACGGGGTGTGGTTCCTGAGCACTGTGGTGCTCAACGCCGTGACGATCACCATCTTCCCGACCACGGTTGCCGGTTACCTCAGCGCGAAGAGCCCCAACGCGCTGCGGCGCAACGCACTGCTGCTGCCTTGGTACCAACTGCTGTTGTTCGTGCCGATGGTGGTCGGTGCCACGGCATTGTTCGTGATGCCGACCCTTGGCAATCCCGACTTGGCCCTCTACAGCCTTGTGACTGACTCGCTGCCCTCGCCCGTCGTCGCGCTCATCGGTGTCGCGGGCGCCCTTTCGGCGATCGTGCCGATGAGTGTCTTCATGCTTTCCATCGGTACGTTGTGGGGGCGCACGGTCCTGGGCGGCGGCAACGGAGCGGATCCGCGGGCCCGTCGTCGTGCCCTCGGGAAGTCGGGCGACGCCAGTGACATACGGGCCAAGCGGCTCTCCCAACTGGTCTGCGTCATCGCCGGGTTGATCGCCCTCGCGGGCAGCCTCTTCTACCCGAACACTCTCGTGGAGCTGTCGGTGTTGTCGTACGAGGGGCTCGCGCAGCTTGTGCCGGTGGTGCTCCTTGCCCTGTTCTGGCGGAGGTTGACGGCGCGGGCCGCGGTTGCGGGGATGGTGGCGGGGCTTGCGGTGATGACGGGTCTGTGGGCCACCGAGAACGACCCGTACCTCGGGGTGAACGGCGGCATCATCGCGCTCGGAGCAAATCTCGCCGTACTGCTCGGGGTTGTGTGGCTGGCGCCGGGGCCGGGGGCGGGTGACGAGGCCGGTGGTCCTTCTGTGCCGGGTGAGAGTGTGGTGGGGTCGGTGGGGGAGGGGGCGCGATGACCCTGCGGCCGCTCCGCCGATTCCGCCGCACGAGTTCTTCCGGCACCACCCCGTGGGCAATGAGTAGTGATCCGAAACCGTTCGGGTTCTCATTCGCTGATCGCGGTGTCGGCTCGTCCCGCGACCCGCCCTTGGCGAAGAGGACGAAGTAACGGGCCCGACGGGGGTTTTCCGCCCAGGCGCCCCAGTCCACCACCCCGTCGCTCTCGTCGACGAGCAGATGGTCGCCCGTGTCCTGCCACGTCAGAAGAGCGTGCATGAAGTGCGCACCGTCGACCGGCCGGACCCGCCCGTCGCCCCCGTCGATCCGCAGTCCGTGGGTGAACTCCTCGACGACACGCGCCGATTCGGCGTCCAGAACCGACCAGATCACCCCGGTCTCCCGCTCCAGCGGAATTCGGCGATCCGCTGCGGCGGGACCCGGTCCAGGCCGTACACCGCCACGCGCGTGGGCACCTTGTCCGGCACGTTGTTGCTCCTCCTGCCCCTCGAGGGCACATCCGTGAGTGGTGGCTCCAGCTTCACATGTCCGCGACAATCCCCGAAGACACAGCCGCAGCGTCGGGTGCGAGGAACGGAGTGGTGCGGTGACAGTCCTGCGGGGGCAGACGAGCGAGGGCGAATTCGCCGTATGGCATTGGCAAGTGTATGTGCGGCAGGGCGAGGCGACCCTGGAACCAGTACCCGGTGAGGTGCCCGACCCGGCCTACGAGCGGCTGCCGCTCGCGGCCGGGGGACGGGGACGGGTCGCCACTGGGCTGCTGGAGTCGGCGTTCCGACTGGAGAACCTGGTCGTCTCCGGACCCGAGCAGATGCGTCTGGACCGGGCGGTCGAGGCCGGCGTACCCATCGGAACCTTGGTGCAGGTACGGAGGGACGACCTCGGCATCCCACTGCGCCGCGAGCGTTTCCCGGTCCCGGTGCCGGTTCCGGACGACGTGATCGGCGCCGACCCTCAAGTGATCCTGGACGGTCTGCACGCGGCCATGGAGAAGCATGCCCCGAAACACCCGGGCGGCGTGCGGCTGGACTGCGTCGCCGCGGCCGGGGTTCTGGAGCTGATCGCCCGGCCGCGGCGGGACCAGCAAGGCTGGGTGCCGTGGGCCCCGCCCGCGGAGATCAGCCAGTGGCTGCACCGGCTGCGGATCATGACCTACACGCCCGGGCGCGGCGCGTGGTTCTCCCTCTCGTACGTCACCGCCCCGGGCCGGCAGCCGACGATCGAGTACGACTACACGACCCGGCCGGCGTTCGAGGTGTCGTACGTCGCGCCGCGGTGCTGGCACGACGAACTGCGGCTGCTGCCCCGCACCCCGGAGGCGACCCCCGATTGGCTGCTCGGCGAGGCGTGGCGGCACCACCAGCTCCTCGCCGACGCCTTCGAGGTGCCGCGCCCCCTGCGCCTGGCCCGGGAGTTCGACGGGGTCGACACGGCAACGGGCCGTCCCTACACCTGCCGTCCCGTGATGGGCCACCGCGAGTCCGGGCGCGTGCAGTACTACCTGCGCAACGCGCCCGTGGCGGTGGAGGCCGACGACCCGGACGCCCGCCACCACACGGACGGCGTCTGGGTCTGGCCGGGCACCCTGGCGCGCCACATGGAGCAGGGCGGCCTCGTCCCGGCGCTGGACCTGCTGGACCACATCCGCGGCGTCGGCTACGTGCCGCCCGCCGAGCTGTCCGAGGACCTGCGGCGCGCGGCGGCGGCACTCGTCCCACAGCCGTCCTCGTCCCCGTCGGAGGCGAAGCAGGACGAGGACGGCGCCGAGTGGGCGATGGCCAAGGTCCGGGAGTGGCTGCGCACCGGCACCGCGCACGACATGACCGTGGGCCCGCACGCGGTCGACGTCGACACCGCAGGCCGTTCGCCAGAGGGCTGGACGGTGTCCTACAACAGGGTGACGTACCTGGCCGGCCGGGACCCCCAAGACGCGATGGTGCCCGCCATGGCCATCGTCGTCCGGGATCGGGACGGCTCACTGCGCTGGGCGCCCACGCGGCCGGGCCTCCCCAGCGCCCCGGTGCCGGACCGCAACCGCGAGACGTGGACGGAGGAACTGGACCCGGCGTTCCAGCACAGCGGCGTGGCCCACCTCGGTATCCCCGATCAGGTGGTGCGCGCCTGGCGGAAGCTGCTGCCGGACGGCACCGTGGCCGAGGAGACGAGGCTGAACCCCGCGGCCGAGCCGGGTCCGGTCGAGCGTGGCTTCCCACCCATGACGACCAAACTCGATCATCTGCTCAGCTATCTGGCGATCGGCTGGTTCTCGCGGGAGCAGTTCCTGCTCGGCCTGCTCGACGCCGAGATCCTCATTCCTGTCGATCCCGGCACTGACACCCCGCCCGGCTCGCTGTGGCTGGAACGGCCGCGGCGGCTCAAGGCGTACAGCTCTCCCCGGCACCTGCCTCCCGGCACCGCTCGCCGGCAGGTGCTGGACGGTGTCGCGTTCCTGCGGAACTTCGCCGGCGTCGGCCTCGCGATCAACCCGGGCGGCCGGCCCAGCGGCGAGGTGACCACGGAGGAGCTGGCCGCGACGCACACCGCGTGGCCGCACTACTCGGCAAGGATCAACCGGTTCGAGAACGGCGCGGAGTGCGGGTAGCCGGCTGCGGGTCTTGAGCGGAGTGGCTTCGGCGCAGGCGGAGATAGATCAGCAGCGCGAAGGCGGCGAACGCGGCGCCCGTGCGTGCGTAGTTGAACGCTCCCAACGAGCACGGATCCCGGTTCCGGCGCGCCGCGGGGAAGACCGAACGTGGGCGTTCGCCGAGATCGGGTGCGCCGGGACGGGGGCCGCCGGGGCGGATAGAGTGCCGCGCATGGGGGCGACGTTCATTTTCTGCGCTGATTCGCTTCGGCCACGGCATACCGACGAGCACTTTGCGGTCGAGGCCCGCATGGCTCGTGACCTGGACCACCCGATCGCGCTGATCGACCACGATGCCCTGACGGCCGGTGACGCGACTGCTGCCGTAGCGCAAGTGCCGAAGGGTTCCGGAGCGGCCTGGTACCGCGGCTGGATGCTCACAGCCGGGCAGTACGGCGCGCTGTTCGACGCCCTGGCCGCGCGCGGCGTGACGCTGGTGACCTCGCCGAAGGACTACCAACGGGCCCACGAACTCCCCGGCTGGTACTCGACGTTCGAGCCGGTCACCCCGCGCAGCGTGTGGCTCCCCACTGCACCCGGCACGCTTCCGGCCCGGCCGGATCTCGCCGCGGCCGCCACCGCTCTCGGCGGCGGCCCAGCGGTCGTCAAGGATTACGTGAAGTCCCGGAAGCACGAGTGGCACGAGGCCTGCTTCGTACCCGACCTGGCGGATACGCGCCGCCTGGCTTCCGTCGTCGCCCGTTTCGTGGAACTGCAGGACGAATCCCTCACCGGAGGCGTGGTGATCCGAGCCTTCGAGGACTTCCGCACTTCCATCGGCGAGGCGCGCCTGTGGTGGGTCGACGGCAGCCCGGTCCTCTGCACTGCGCACCCCGACACCCCAAGGCTACGGCCGGAGCCCGATCCCGACTTCGTACGGCCGCTGGTCGCTGCGCTGGCCTGCCGCTTCGTCACGACGGACCTCGCCCTGCGGGAGGACGGCGAGTGGCGGGTGGTGGAGGTAGGCGACGGCCAGGTCAGCGACCTGCCGCAGGGCGCCGAAGCCGGGCCGCTGCTGCAGCGACTGGCGGCGGCAGGCGCCCCATAGGCGGTCGGTCCCCCCGGCATGGGAACTGTGGCGGGTGCCGTTCGCGTCATTGTGGGCGTGGGCGTGGGCGTGGGCCACCCGAGGGACCAATGGCCGTGGTGGTGCGGTGAGTTGGCGGAAATGAGGGAGGACCGCTGGTGAGCGACGTGAATCGGGACATCTGTTACGTCTGGATCAAGGACGGCGACGACTGGTCCGCAACGTTCGTCATCGACGGTAGGCAGTACGCGGATCCCGATGCCGTGTCTGCGTTGTCGCTGGAGGCGTTCGACGAGCTGCAACGGCGCCGCATTCCGGCCGAGTTCGAGACGACCGAAGTCAGTCCGACGCAGCCGGCGAGTCGGCTGCCGTCGTGGGAGGAGTACCGCCAGCGCCTCGCACTCGATGACTCGGGGCGTCCTGCGGCGGCGGGGACCGACCGGATCACGTACTACGCGAAGGTCAGCGAGTCCTGTACGAAGGAGGACCCGCACGGAGTCGTGCGGAGGATCCATTCCATCCCGCCGGTGGACCAGGCGTTCGCCCGCGACATGCGGTGGCGCCCGACCGAGTTCCTGCTCCGTCACTGGTTGGGAACCGACGACTACGACCCGGTCGAGATCACTGCGGCCGAGGCGGCGGTGATCATCGGACGGTGGAAAGCCCGGCGGAGGGCTGACGCGGAGGCGGCGGCTCCCGCACTCATCGACGAGGCCAAGGCACGACGTTCGTAGTCGCAGACGTTTGCGGGCGTTCATCACCCAGCCGATCGTGCGCTCGACCTTCCAGCCGCGGGGAACGACGACGAAGTCCTTCGCGCTGCGGGGGCGGGTGCCCCTAACAGCGGCTAACACAATGAGGTGGATCGCCCCTCAGTGTCTGTGATGCTGGCATGCAAGCCACGCCTCGACGCGGTTGCCGTGCGTCGCAAAATCGGTCGACAGGCGCAGCCGTGAACCACTGTGATGGCTGCGACTGCCCGTCGCACGGAGCGGAGCGGGCCGGCCACGGGAGCTGCTCTTGGTAACCGCGAGAACTGCGGACACCCGCCCCCATATCGATGAGGCACTGGTCAGGCGCCTGGTCGACACTCAGTTCCCGCAGTGGGCGGGGCTGCCCCTGAAGCTGCTCAACCCCGCTGGCTCTGACCATGTGATCTACCGGCTGGGCGAGGATCTGTCCGTCCGGCTGCCCCGCCATGCCGGAGCGATCGGGCAGGCCAGGAAGGAATTCCAGTGGCTGCCCCGACTCGCCCCGCACCTTCCCCTGGCCATCCCGGTACCGGTGGGGGTGGGCGATCCCGACTTCGGTTATCCGTGGCCGTGGGCGGTGTCCCGCTGGCTGGACGGGGAGGTGGCGACCGTCGAGGCACTGGGCGACTCCTCCAGGGTCGCCGTTGAACTGGCTCAGTTCTTGGCCGCCCTGCAGCGGTTCGCACCCGAGGACATCCCCGCCGGAAACACCAGGGAAGACCTCACCAGCCGCCCGTTGTCCGACCGGGCCCGCGCGACGCGGGTCGCCATCGCCAAGGCCGACGGCGTGTTCGACACAACAGCGATGACCGAACTGTGGAACGCGGCGCTGAGCGCCCCCGGATGGGACCGCTCTCCGGTGTGGTTTCACGGCGGCGTGGACGACGCCACCTGGATGCGGGGCCGCGGCTGGGCCATGGCCACCGGCCTGAACGCCTACACCTCCTACGCAGCCGTCAACCCTCGGGTCGCCGCGCAGACCACCCGGCAGATCACCCAGGCCCTCATCGGCTGACAACGGCAACACAATGAACCCGTGCAGCCACGCGAAGCTCCGCTCGATCACCCAGCGGTAGGTGCCCAGGCCGGTGCCGTGTTGTGTGCCGCGGTCGGCGAAGAGCGAGTCGGGCTTGCGGCGGGGACGGTTAGCCGCTGTCAGGCGGCCCCCACGTCCGTTACATCCTCGAATAGAACCAATTTGAGCTTCGGGTCGATAAGGCACCATCTGATAACCTTCCCTGCCGATGATGAGAAGGCTCATCAACACAGGGAAAAGCGGGATGTTGAAGAACAACGACTGGGAAGTTGACGTGCAGCTCTTGCTGGATGTCACTGACGAAGAGTGGACGCGAATCAGGGAGGGGATGCAAGCTGCGGTGGAAGGTGAACCGCAATACGAGTTCGCATCGACAGCCACCTCCAACAGTCCTGCCGGTGACTTCTTCTCCGTCGGCGCCACCTTGCAGGTCAAGGCCGAGACGCCTGGCGAGGCGGCTGATACCGCTGTTGCCGTAACACGCCGTGCCCTCCAATCCGCTGGAGGAGGGCCGGACAACGGCGTAGTGGAAGTCAACATTCGCCAGGGTGAGGTGGACCCACGGCTTCTGGGCCGCCGGTAACGCACTACGACGCGGCACAGAGGACCCCCGATGACAGGCTTCGTCGGGGGTCTTCTCGAATTCTGGCCGCGCATCCGCTGCATCCTCGAATAGAACCCTTTGAGTTTCGGATCAATAGGTCGGGCGGAGCGCTGCAAGGGGTGCCTCGTGGCGGGTAGTTGTCGGACTTCGTCGTCCTGGGTGAGAATCCGCTGGAGATCGATCCGCACGGCATGGTCGGGATCGCGGTACCGCCCTCGTACATGGGCGGCGAGCGGGTGTACGCGGCGCAGGGGAGTGGGGTAGCGGATGACGGAATACGAGGTCCCGGGGCTTGTCGAGCCAGTCGAGATCTTGATCGACCAGTGGGGCGTCCCGCATCTGTACGCCGCCTCGCAGGACGATCTGTTCCTCGCCCAGGGCTTCAACGCCGCCCGGGACCGGCTCTTCCAGCTCGACCTGTGGCGTCGGCGCGGACTGGGGCTGCTTGCCGAGGTGTTGGGCGATGAGTACGTCGAACACGACCGTGCGGCGCGGCTGTTCCTCTACCGGGGTGACATGGCTGAGGAGTGGCGTGCCTACGGTGACGACACGGAGCGGGTGACGGCGGCGTTTGTGCGCGGCATCAATGCCTATGTGGCGCTGTGTCGCGAGGATGATCGCCATCTTCCGCCGGAGTTCGCCGAGTTGGGGTACATCCCGGCCTACTGGGATCCGTCCGACGTGGCCCGCATCCGCAGTCACGGCCTCCAGTACAACCTCCGCGACGAGGTCGCCCGAGCTCTCACCCTGCGCGACCACGGCCCCGGCACGGAGGAGGTTCGGCGGCGACGCGAGCCCGCGCCGCACCAACTGCGCGTCCCCGAAGGGCTGGACCTGTCCGTCATTCCGGATGACGTCCTGCGTGTGTACGAGATGGCGACCACGCCCCCCTGGGCGGCGGACGCAGCTCCCCGCCAGGGCCTGGACGGGTCCAACAACTGGGTCATCGCCCCGTCCCGCACCGCCACCGGCCGCCCGCTGCTCGCGAACGACCCGCACCGAGCCGTCACCCTGCCCGCCCTGCGCTATCTGGCGCACCTCTCCGCGCCCGGTATCGATGCCATCGGTGCGGGCGAACCGGCCCTGCCCGGCATCTCCATCGGCCACAACGGGCACATCGCGTTCGGTCTGACGATCTTTCCGATCGATCAGGAGGATCTGTACGTCTACCGCACGGATCCCAATGATCCGCACGCGTACTGGTACCAGGGGCAGTGGGAAGCGATGACCCGGGTTACGGAGGAGATCCCGGTGAGTGGTGGTGACCCGGTCATCACCGACTTGTGGTTCACCCGTCATGGGCCGGTCATTCGCGAACTCCCCGACAAGAACGCCGCGTTCGCGGTCCGTGCCGCCTGGCTCGGGCCCGGCATGGCTCCCTATCTGGGCAGCATGGACTACATGCGGGCGGAGAGCCCGGATGCGTTCGTTGCGGCCATGCGCCGCTGGGGCGCCCCCGGCGAGAATCAGGTCTACGCGGCCCCCGACGGCACCATCGGCTGGCGCCCCGCCGGTCGCGTTCCCGTCAGGTGGGGCTGGGACGGCACCCTGCCGGTCCCGGGTGACGGGCGTTACGAGTGGGACGGCTTCCTGGATGTCGAGGAGCTGCCGTCGGAGCGTGACCCGGACCAGGGTTGGTTCGCCACCGCCAACCAGCTGAATCTGCCGCCCGATTACCCGAACGACGAGAAGACGGTGACGTACGACTGGTATGCCGCCACCCGCCACGACCGCATCAGTGAGGAGCTCGGAGCGCGCACCGGGTGGACCGTCGAAGAGTGCGTCCGGCTGCAGACCGACTATGTGAGTCTGCCCGCCCGGCGCGTCCAGCGGCTGTTGGGGGGATTGGAGAGCGCCGATCCCACGATTACCGCCGCCCTTGGCCTGTTGCGCGACTGGGACGCCCGCCTCACCGTCGAGTCCCCGGTCGGCGCCCTCTTCGAGGTCTGGTACCGGCGTCATCTGCGGCCCGCCCTCCTGGAGCGGGCGCTCGACGGGATCGTGGGGGAGGGGCAGCGGCAGCAGGCCCTTGCTCGGGTGCTGCCCGTGGAGGACGCCGCCGCCGACCCCCGCGTCGATCTTGAACTGCTCGAGGGCGACCCGGATCCCGTGCTGTTGCTCCGCACGCTTGCCGACGCCGTCGGTGAGTTGGGGCGGCTGCTCGGGCCCGACCCCGGCGGGTGGGCCTGGGGTGCGCTGCACCAGGCTCAGCTGCGGCATCCCATCGCCGGCCTGCTCGACGGGCCCGCCCCGGAGTGGGCCTCTCTGGGGCCCGTCCCGCGCGGTGGCAGTGGGGACACCGTGGGGGCCGCCGCCTATGGGCCCGGCTTTCGGCAGACCGCCGGGGCCACCTTCCGGATCGTCGTCGACGTCGGCTCCTGGGACGAATCCGTGGCCATGAACTCGCCGGGGCAGTCCGGTGTTCCGGGCAGTGAGCATTACGAGGATCTGTTCGGGGCCTGGGCCGCCGATGGTTCCTTTCCGCTGTTGTACTCCCGTGCCGCCGTGGAGAAGGGGGCGCGGCGGACGATCACCCTGCTGCCGTCCACCACGCCCCTGGGTGTGGAGGAGACTCAGCCCGCCGAACCGAACGGCACATAGTCCACCTCGTACCCGAAATAGCGCGGGCCGGTCAGCGCCAGGCCGTCCGGAGTGGTCCAGCGCGGGTCGCAGGGGGCGGCCACGACGCTGACGCGCAGGCCGTAGCGCAGGCCCTCCGTGGTGATCGGGTCGCCTGTTCCGCTGTCCAGGACGCAGATCAGGTCCGGCGTCGTCGTCACTGTCACGCCGTCCAGGACCGCCATCAAGTGCTCGTTCTGGAAGGCGAGTTCGAGCGTCTTGTCCGTGTCGGGGCCAGTGCCCTCCATGCGGGCCCGGCCCCGTGCGAAGCCCCGTTCCGTGCGTCGGCCGACATCGACCACCTTGCCCGTCAGGAGCGCTCTGCCGCCGAGCACCCTCCGCGCCGCCGCCACCGGGCCGGTGTGCGCGGCCCGCGCCGTGCGTACCGCCGCACCGAGCCGCTCGGCGAGCGTGAGCGTCGCCGGGACCAGACCGGCGGCGAGCTGGTCGCCGCGCAGTACGGTGTCCGCGCAGGCGATCTGGCAGCCGAGTTCCACGCACACCGCTCGCCCGATCCGCTCGGCCGTGTGGTTGTCGACCGCCTCGATGATGATCGTGTTGCCCTTGTCGTCGGCCAGCGCCATCGGGGAGTTGGTGACACCGATCAGGCCCGGCAGCACCATCTGTGCCTCGGGGAACGCCCGCCCCATCGCGTCCCCGTCCACGATCGGCAGACCCGACCGCGCGGCGCAGGCGATCGGCAGCATCGAGTTGACCCCGCCGATCTCGATCGGCGCGATGTGTGTCGCCGGGCGGCCGATGTGTCTTTCCAGGGCGCGCAACGCGGCCAGTTCTTCACAGCCGTTCGGTACGCGCTCGAGGAGGACGGTCGGGGCGCCCATGCCCGAGATCGGGACGACGGTCGCGTCGGCCGGCACCTCGTCGATGGCGACGACCCGCACCGGTCCGTGCGCCCGGATCGCCTCGTGGGCCAGCAGCTTGCCGATGTACGGGTCGCCGCCTCCGCCCGTGCCGAGGATGCCCGCGCCGCGCGCGATGTCGTCGAGGTTGGCGAGGGTGATCTCACGCATGCGCGGTCGCCCGGTCGGAGCGACGGACCGACGCCCCGGTGATCCGCGCCGGATCGAGATCGCCGACCGCCTTGACCCGGATGCGTGTCGCGCCGCCGGGCAGATAGGCGAGCGGCACCTCCTCGATGTCGACGACGCGTACGCTGCCGGGGCGCGCCCCGGCGTCCCGCGCCCGCTCCACCGCCTCGTCGCGAGCCCCCGCGAGCACCGAATCCCGCCGCCCCTCGGGGACTTGATACACCCGGTCGACCTCCCCGCCGACCTGGGTGATCGCCGCACCGACCGCGTTGGCCACGTCGAAGTGGCGCGGCCGGCGCACATCGGCGAAGCCGGGCAGCGCGTCGGGGACCAGGACGGAGCCGCCCCCGACCGCCACGACCGGCAGCGCGGCGGCCGAGGTGCGCATCCGGTCGACGCTCTCGGCGAGCCGCCCGGCGATCCTGTCGAGGGCTTGGTCGGTGAACTCCCGTTGTAGATGGGCTACTTGGCTGCGGTCTCCGACCTCGGCGAGGCCCGCTGCGACTGCGAGATCCGTCGCCGTCAGTGTCGTACCGCCGAAGACGAGGGCCTCCTCGGTGAGCCGGTGGCCGACCGATCGTGGGCCGGTCTCCCCGTCCGGCGAGACGAGCGAGCCGCCGCCGATGCCGAGCGAGAGGACGTCGGGGGCGCGGAAGTTGGTGCGGATCCCCGCGGCCCTGCTCTCGCCCGCCGCCTCGCGCGGAAAGCCCCCGCTGAGGATGCCGACGTCGGCCGTGGTGCCGCCCACGTCGACGACCGCGCAGTCGCCGAGCCCGGAGAGGAAGGCCGCGCCCCGCATCGAGTTGGTCGGCCCTGACGCGAACGTCGCCACCGGATAGGCGCGCGCGAAGTCGACGTCCATCAGCGTCCCGTCGTTCTGCGAGAGGAAGAACGGCGCGGTGACCGACACCTCCGCGAGCGCCTTGCCGAGCGACTCGACGATGACGACCGCCAGATCCCGCAGCGCCGCGTTGATGATCGTCGCGTTCTCGCGGGCGAGCAGTCCGACCCGGCCCAGCTCGTGGGAGAGCGAGAAGTGCGTGCCCACGGCCAGTTCGGCCCGCAGGATCTCGGCCGCGCGCCGCTCGTCCTCCTCGGCGGCCGGCGAGAACACCGATGAGACGGCCACGGAGGTGAGCCCGCGCGCCGCGATGTCCGCCGCGGCCCGTTTCAGTTCCTCCGGGTCGAGCGGCGAAAGAGGACGCCCGTCGAACTCCCTTCCGCCGTGGCAGAGATAGCCGTGCCCGCCGACGGCGGCCCGCTGCCGCTCGGGCCAGTCCGTCATCGGCGGAAGGGCGGCCGTCGCGGGCAGACCCAGTCGTACGGCGGCCACGGGTGCGAGACGGGCGCCCTCGACGAGCGCGTTGAGGAAGTGCGTGGTGCCGATCATCACCGCCGTGACGGACTCGACGGGCGGATCCAGGGCGCGGACGGCGGCGGTGACCCCGGAGGTGATGTCGGACGTGGTGGGCGACTTGGCGGTGGCGAGCACACGGTCGTCGCCCCCGAGGAGTGCGGCGTCGGTGTTGGTCCCCCCGACGTCGATGCCGATACGCATGGTGGTGGAGTCCTTCGTGTGAGGGCAGTTGACGCGTAGTACGGACGTGACGCTCGCCGTGATCAACCAGCCGGCGCGACGCGCCTTTCGGAGGGGCGGCATCTACCCTCGGACGTCGACCGCCGCCATCTGGAGCCCCGTACGTCCCCCCTCGTACGGGCAGCGTGAAGCCGAAGCGGCGCTACCCCACCACTGGTAGTCGCCGCCCACTCATCCGGCCAGAGCAGAGCCGGTCGTCTACGGGAAACGGGGCTTCTCCGGGGCCATCGACCGCCTGGTGCCCTCCTCCGCGAGCCGCGCCTCGATCTGCTCCTTCGAGAGATAGGCATCGGTGTGCTCGAAGTCCTTGAGCGTGGCGGGGCGTTGGGCCTGGAAGCCGGTGCGTACGTAGTCGTTGCCCGCGACCGCGTTCAGGACCCAGTTCGCCGCCGTGCGGAAGCGCGCGGTGAGGGTGCGCAGCGCGCCCAGGTGGTAGCCGCGCGCCACGATCTGCGCGGGCAGGCCCGTCAACTGCACGCCCAGCGGCTTCGACACGGCGTGGATGCCGCCCAGGTCGACGACCAGGCCCATGTCCTTGTGCCGGTAGTCGGTCAGCGGGTCGCCGTGCAGCGCGGCGGCGATGTTCTTGGCGGCGGCCCACCCCTGCCGCATGGCGTGCTGCGCGGTCGGCGTGCAGATCGCGTCGCCGCCCTTGGCGAGGTCCGGCACGGCCGCCGCGTCGCCGAGCGCGAACACCCCGTCGAGGCCCGGCACCGTCAGATCGGGACGCACCACCAGGCGGCCCCGGTCGGTCTCGGCGCCCAGCGTGGCGATGAGCGGGCTCGGCGCGACACCCGCGGTCCAGATCAGCGTGCGGCACGGCAGCACGCGCCCGTCGGTGAGCGTGACGGAGTCCTCGGTCGCCTTGGCCACCGAGACCCCGAGGGACACGTTCAGGCCGCGCCGCCGCAGGATGGCGAGCGCCTTCTCGCCGAGCCGGTCGCCCAGTTCGGGCATCAACTTCGGTGCGATGTCCACCAGATGCCACTTGATCAGCGACGCGTCGAGCCCCGGATACCGCTTCACGGCGGCACTGGTGAGCCGCTGCAGACAGGCCGCCGTCTCCGTCCCCGCGTACCCGCCGCCGACGACCACGAACTGCAGCCGTGACACGCGCTCCGCCCGGTCCGATGTCGTCGCCGCCAGGTCGAGCTGCGCGATCACGTGGTCGCGGATCCACGCGGCCTCGGCCAGCGTCTTGACGCCCACGGCGTGGGTGTCGACACCGGGGATGTCGAACTGCCGCGTCACACTGCCCGGCGTGAGCACCAGGTAGTCGTAACGCTCCACGACCTCCTCGCCGTTGATCTTCCGTACGATCACGGCCTTCGCGTGCGGGTCCACGCCGATCGCCCCGCCCGGCACGATCACCGTGCGCCGCAGCATCCGGCGCAGCGACACCGCGACCGCCTGCGGGGTGAGCACGCCCGCCGCGACATGCGGAAGCAGCGGCAGATACAGCTGGCTGTCCTGCGGGCTGATGAGCCGCAGCTGGGCGTCGCTCGCCTTGAGCGTCCGCTCCAGCTTGTGCGCGCACTCCATACCGGCGAATCCACCGCCGACGATCAGAATCCGGGGAGGTTGCATTTCGAGGTCCCTCCAGGGTGTGGGCTCAGGACGGCGTCGGCACCGTCGGCGGGGACACACGGGTCTCCTCGGAGAGGCGTCCGGTTCATCCTCCGCCGGGGCGCCAGGCGCCGCATGTCGGATGCGCCGGGCGGGTTCCCCCTACCCCGGAAGTCAGACGTCGGACCCGCTGAGACGCCTGAAATCCCACCAACTCCTCCTTGCCCCGCGGAAAATGGACGTACAGCGATGAACGCGCCTCAGATCCCCGGCCGGAAACGGATCGGGTGATCGTCCGGGACCTCGACGACGACGATCTTGACGCCGTCCGGGTCCGCGATCCACATCTCGATCAGACCCCAGGGCTCCTTCAGCGGTGGCCGTGTCACCTCCACGCCGCGCTCCACGAGCTCCGCATGGGCCGCCCGCGCGTCCGGAACCTGGAGCCACAGCTGCAGGCCGGGCGACGGCGGGCTCTCGGAGCGGCCGGAGACTTCGATGAAGCCGCCGCCCAGGAAGTAGACCGTGCCGCGCTCGGGGCCCGTGCCGAACTCGCGGTAGACGGCCAGGCCGAGCGCCTCGCCGTAGAAGGCGCGCGAGCGCTCGGGGTCGGTGGGGTGGAGAAGGATCCTGCTGCTCAGTACGTGCACCATGCAGCCGCACCTTAGCGGCGGGTTACCCTCGGCGGTGCGCAGCCCGCGCCGCGCCCCAGAGTTGCGTCAGAGAACGGAGCACCCGCCCCATGGACACCGCACCGCGCCCCAGCACCAGTGACCTCGTCTTCCGGGACGCCACCGACGCGGACGTCGACACGATCGTCGCGCTGATCGAATCGGCGTACCGCGGTGACACCAGCCGGACCGGCTGGACCACCGAGGCGGACATCCTGGAGGGGCAGCGGACCGACCCCCAGGGTGTCGTCGATGTCATCAAGTCGCCCACGAGCAAGCTGCTCACGGTGGAGCGCGGCGGCCGGGTCGTCGCCTGCTGCCAGCTCGAACACCGCGGTGCACACGCCTACTTCGGGATGTTCGCGGTGAGCCCGGAGCTCCAGGGCGCGGGCCTCGGCAAGGTCATCATCGCGGAGGCCGAGCGGACCGTCCGCGAGGCGTGGGGTGCCCGTGAGATGCACATGACCGTGATCTCCGTACGCGACGACCTCATCGCCTGGTACGAGCGGCGCGGCTACCGCCGTACGGGAGAGATGACGCCCTTCCCGTACGGCGATGAGCGCTTCGGCATTCCGCAGCGCGCCGACCTGCAGTTCGAGCTGCTGGTCAAGCCGCTGGCCTGAGGGTCAGGCCGTGAAGCGGCCCGTCCGCTTGATCTCCGGATAGTCCGTCGTCGCGCCGTCCAGCTGCAGCGCGCGCACCAGGCGCAGATCGTCCTGGGTGTTCACGACCCAGCCGATGATCCGCAGGTCGGCCTTCTTGGCGCGCTCGACGATCTCCAGCGTCAGGCGCCGGATGTTCAGTACGAGGGTGGTGGCGCCGACCGCCGTGGCGCGCTCCACGACGTCCGTGCCGTAGCGGCTCGCGACGAGCGCGGTGCGTACGCCGGGGACCAGGCGCGCGATCTCGGCGATCGCGTCGTCGTGGAAGGAGATCACCTCTACCCGCGACACCAGATCGCGGCGGTGCATGACCTCGGCGAGGGCGCGCGCGGCCGCCACGTCCTTGATCTCGGCCTGCAGCGGTGCCTTCACGGCATCCAGGACCTCTTCGAAGACGGGGATGCGCTCGCCGCGCCCCGCGTCCAGCTCCCGCAGCTCGGCCAGGGTCTTCTCGGCGATCGGTCCCTTGCCGTCGGTCGTACGGGCCACGTCGGCGTCGTGCATGACGACGAGGGCGCCGTCCTTGCTCAGATGCAGATCGAGCTCGATGAGATCGAGGCCCGCGGCTTGCGCGGCGATGAAGGAGCGGAGGGTGTTCTCGGGTTCGACACCCATGACCCCGCGATGACCGATGGTGAGGAAGTTCAAGGTTCACTCGCTTCCGTCGACGGCGGCTCGGCGGCCGCGGGGCTGAGGACGGAGGAAAGCCACGCGGCAAGGTCGCAGCCTAATCGCCCGCCTCCGCGATGGAACCGCCCGTACGCGGCCTGCCCGAAGAATCGGAGTCGTTCGCTCTGCTTCCCATGATGCCGAGGATGAGGCCGGTGATGACGGCGGCGACAAGGACTGCGCGGGTGCTCACAGGTGCACTGCTCCGTACGGCGGGGTCGGCTGACCCGCCCCGTCCTACCGGCCGGCGGCCCGTCGCCGCGAGCCGCTTCACCCGTGGGTGGGCGAGTCCTCCAGGGGTTGACTGGGCGCCGCGGGAGCGGTGTTCTCCGTGGGGCTTGAGGGGGCGGTGAGGCCTGCGAGGTCGTCGAGCATCGCCTCGGCCAGGCCGATCTCCGCCTCCAGGCGCCGCGCGCTCCAGCCCAGCGCGATCTGCGGATGCGACCAGGCCTCGACGCCATCGGCGCGGGCGAGCGCCTCGCGCACCTGCGCCAGCTCGCCCCTCGTACGGGCGATGTGCTCGCGCACCCGTGCCCGCAGCTCGTCCGGCTCTGCGAGATGCCCGAGCCAGACCCTCAGGAGCAGCGGATGCTTGAGCACCGGCGGCCCCACGTCCTCGGCGCCGCCCGCCCACCCGGCGAGCGCGGCACGGCCCGCCTCGGTGATGGAGTACGTGCGTTTGGTGCGCGGTTCCTCGGGTCCCGAGCGCCGCGACGTGGCGTAGCCGAGGCCTTCGAGGCGGCGCAGCTCGGCGTAGATCTGGCTGATGGCGGGCGACCAGTAGAAGAAGCGGAGCGAGGCGTCCGCCCACTTCTTGAGCTCGTAGCCGGTGCGCTCGCCGGGGAAGGAGAGCAGGCCGAGCACGGCCCATGCGGTCGGCGGCAGCTCATCGGGCCGCTGGGGCGAGGGGGAACGTGGGGCGGAGCGAGGGACTGCCATATGACTGATTGAAGGGAATACGGGGCCGTCGGCGCAAGACATGTGCGGTGCGGACGGCGCGCGGGGGTAGGAGAGGAGCATGAAGGATCTACCGGGGCGGCGCGCCCGCCGGCTGCTCAGTGCCACCGACCGCTTCGCGTTCCATCATGTGGCCGCCCGATCCTGGCCGGCCGCGGAGCCGGTGCTGCCGCGGCTCAGCCGGAGCGCCGACCACGGGCTGCTGTGGTTCGGCATCGCCGCCGGGATGTGGGCGTTCGGCGGCGCGCGGGGCAGGCGGGCGGCGGTGCGCGGCGTCGCGTCGCTGGGGCTCGCCTCGGCCACGGTCAACACGCTGGGCAAGCGCGCGGTGCGCCGCAGCCGGCCGGTCCTCGACGCGGTGCCGGTGATCCGGCATCTGGCCCGGCAGCCGATCACCAGCTCCTTCCCGTCCGGGCACTCGGCATCGGCGGCGGCCTTCGCCACCGGCGTCGCGCTGGAGTCGCGGACCCTGGGCGCGGCCGTGGCGCCGGTCGCCTGGTCGGTGGCGTTCTCCCGCGTCTACACCGGCGTGCACTACCCCGGCGACGTCCTGGCCGGCGCGGCCCTCGGCGCGGGCGCCGCCTTCGCGGTGCGCGGCCTTGTGCCCTCCCGTGCGCAGCTGCCGCCGCCCGCGCGGCCCCGGACGGACGCGCCCGCGCTGCCGGACGGCGAGGGCCTGGTGGTCGTGGTCAACCCGTCGTCCGGAACCCAGCAACTCCTCGATCCCGTACGGCAGTTGAAGAGCGCACTGCCCCGCGCCGATGTGGTGCTCTACGAGGACGAGGCCGGACCGCTCCCCGGCGTGATCGAGGAGGCCGCCAAAGACGCGGCCGGGCGCGGCGGCGTGCTCGGCATCTGCGGGGGTGACGGCACGGTGAACGCCGCCGTCGCGCCGGCGCTGCGGCACAAGGTGCCGCTGATGGTGCTGCCCGGCGGTACGTTCAACCACTTCGCGGCGGACCTGGGCGTCGACTCCGTCGCGGACGCCTGCGCGGCCGTCGCCGACGGCAGCGCCGTGCGGGCCGACGTCGGCCGGATCAGGCCGCAGGCCGGGGCGGAGCCGGAGGACAGGACGTACTCCGACCCGGTGTACTTCCTCAACACGTTCAGCCTCGGCGCCTACCCCGATCTCGTACGCATCAGAGAGCACTGGTCACCCCGGATCGGCGGCCCGGCCGCGACCCTGCTCGGCGTCGCCCGGATCGTGCGCACCGGCCGCCCGCTGCACGCGGTGGTGAACGGACGGGGCCGCTCCCTGTGGCTGCTCTTCGCGGGCAACGGCGCCTACCGCAGCGCCGGCATCGCCCCTGTGCGCCGGCACGACCTGGCCGACGGCCTCCTCGACGTCCGCATCGCGCGCGGCGGGCACTTCGCGCGCAGCCGCCTCCTGGTCGCCGCGCTGGCCGGACAGCTTGCGAGGACCCGCTTGTACACGTCCGCACGGCCCCAGCGGCTTGTCGTCTCCGGCCTGCCGGCCGACACACCGATGGCGTACGACGGCGAAGTCGCCCCCGCTCCCACGGCGCTGCTCGTCGACAAACTCCCCGAGGCACTCACCGTGTACCGGCCGACGCCCGACTGACGTGGTGCGGCCGTTACGCCATGCGGCGCAGTCGGCGTGCGCCCGCGGCCCGCCGCCGTTGTGCTGTCGGGCATGCGCTACGACATAGACAGCCCGCGTGAAGCGGGCACGACACGACGTGACGTACTGAGCGTCGCCGCGGTCCTCCTGGCCGGCGGCGCCCTCACGGTGGCGGGACCCACGCCGCACGCGGCCGCGGAGTCCGACGGCGACTGCGGCGCCGGCTACGACGAGGAGTTCGAGCAGGCCCTGGCCGAGGCGGACGAGGCGATCCCGGAGGCCCGTCCCCTCGCCCCGCAGGGCCCACCCGGACGATTCGCCCTGCCGCTGCGCAGACGGTTCCGCGTCAGCGCCCGCTACGGAGTGCGCGGCAACTGGATCGCGGGACACCACACCGGCGTCGACCTCGCCGTGCCCCGGGGCACCCCGGTGCACGCGGTCGGCGCGGGCACGGTGGTCCTGGCGCGCTGGTCGGGTGCGTACGGCAAGGCGGTGACGGTGCGTCTGCGGGACGGCCACTACGCGGTGTACGCGCATCTCTCGCGCATCGCGGTTCGCCAAGGGGCCCGCATCGGCACCGGCGACCGGCTGGGCAGCAGCGGCGCCACCGGCCGCGCCACCGGGCCGCACCTCCACCTGGAGATCCGGACCAGGCGCGGCTACGGCTCGGACATCAACCCGGTCAGATATCTGGCGAGGCGGGGCGCCCGGCTGCTGTGAGGCCGGGGCGGGCCCGCCTTCCAGGAACGCGGTCACACGGCCCGGTGACGTCGGAGTTACTGTCGAGTAAGGTCTGCCTCCCGTCACTTGAGGAGGCCGTATGTCGCTCGTGCCGCGTTCCCCTTTGCTCCTGGCCGGTCTGCTGGCCGGGGCCGGGGTCGCCCACTTCGCCGCCCCGAAGCCGTTCGACGCGACCATTCCGCGCGCCCTGCCCGGCTCGCCGCGGGCCTGGACGTACGCGAGCGGCGCGGTCGAGCTGGCGCTCGCGGCCGGAGTGGCGCTGCCCCGCACCCGGCGCACCGCGGCGCTGGCCACGGCGGCCTTCTTCGTGGGCGTGTTCCCCGCCAACGTCCAGATGGCGGCCGACTGGCGCCACCGCCCCGCCCCGCTCAGGGCCGCCGCACTCGGCCGCCTCCCGCTCCAGGTCCCGCTCGTGCTGTGGGCCAGGAACGTGGCAGGGGCGGCACGGGGCGACAGAGCCGCGTGACGGGGTCGGGCCGCCCGCTCCGAACCAGGCCCTACCGCACGCCGGACAGGCCCGCGGCCGCGGCGGAGGTCGCCGTGGTGTGGGCCAGGTGCGCGGTGCGGGTGGCGACGTCGACCGTGTAGACGTCCACGGTCATGGCCCGCTCGGAGACCTTGAGGATCATGAAGCCCACGTCGGAGAAGTTCTGCCAGGCGGCTGGGTGGTCGAAATGGGCCCTGCCGTCACCGGACTTGGCCGCCGCCCCGCAGACGATCTGTCGGGTGCCGGCCGTGCGGGTCGTGGGCTCAAGGACCTGGAGCGTGTGGTCGTGCCCGGACAGGATCAGATCGGCCCGGCCGCACACCACCTGCTCGTACAGCTCCTTGAGGTGGATGCCGCTCGTGTAGTTGCCGATGACGAAGCCGTCGTACGAACCGGCGCTGCCATGCTTGCCGTTGTTGAGGTAGGGGTGGTGGCCGAGCACCACCTTCCAGCGGGCCCGCGACGCGGCAAGCGCCGAGTCCAGCCACTGCCGCTGGGCGCGCATGTACGGGCCGTCCCACTTGTAGTGCGGGTCGGTCTGGGCGACGGTCGAGGCGACGGGGTTCGTGTCGAGGGCGAAGAACTCCACCACTGGGTCGCCCCGGCCCTCGGGGGTGGGCAGGGTGACGTTGTAGTAGCGGCTCGGCATGTACCAGCGCGGTGAGGAGGCCGCGTAGGAGACCTCGCGGTCGCCGCGCGAGGGGTCGCCGCCGCTGCCCGGGATCAGGCCCGAGCAGTCGTGGTTGCCGAGCACCATCATCCAGGGGACGTCGATGCCGGTGTTGGGCGTCTCGAACTTGTCCCGGAACTCGGAGTCGTGGTCGGACTCGGGCCCGTTCTCGTAGATGTTGTCGCCCAGACCGACGGCCACCGAGACGCCCTCGTCACGGCAGACCCGCCGGGCGGCCTCGGTCACGGCCAGCTGCTCTTCGCCACCGGTGCCGGAGTCTCCGGTCACCAGGACGGCGAACTCCCCGTTCCTGTTCGGCCCGTCGGGGAAGGGGAACTTCGCGGCGCCCTCCGCCGCCGTGGCCTGTCGCCCGCCGAACGGCAGCACGGCGAGCGCGGCTCCGGCGGCGGCACCGCCGAGCAGAGTACGGCGGTGCAGCGTGAGGGCCCCCGGCCCCCACTTCTCGGCAAGGTCCCGGGCGAGCGGCGCGTCGGCACGCAGCCACTGCTTTTCGGTCAAGTCCGCCCGGGGTGGTATCAGTTCGTCATCGCACATCCGAGCGTTCTCTCATATCCGGGCGGACAGCGGAAGACGATCAGGCGAACTGCGGGTAACGGTGTCCGGCTTCGGGGTTTTGGTACCGCCCCCGAGCCCTCCCGGCCCACGTCGGCCGTCGCCGATGCCCATCCCCTGCGCCGATCCCGTACGCCCCCGACGGCACCCGTATCGACGCGATCGAGCCATTGACCGGCCGCTCTCCGGGTCACTCGATCCGCCGTCCCGAGGGGCACCCCGGGCGACCAGGAGGTCCTCGCCGCGGACCCGCACTGGCCGGAGTGGTCGCGGTGCGCAACGGCATGATGCTGACGAAACTGGCTCGGATCGCGGTGCGCGAGCACGGCGAGAGCACTTGATGCCAGTTTCAAGTTATAGCTGGTGGGGGCCCTTGCGGCAAGGCCCCGGTCATGACGCAGAATCATCGGCCTGGGCCGGAACCGGCCTGAATGCAACGTGCTGGATGGGGCTTTGATGATTGATGTGATCGTGGTCGGGGGCGGACCGACCGGCTTGATGCTGGCCTGTGAGCTGCGGTTGCAGGACGTGCACGTGGTCGTACTGGAGAAGCTGGACAAGCAGACCGAGCAGTCCCGCGGGCAGGGCCTGCACGCGCGCAGCGTGGAGGTGATGGACCAGCGCGGCCTGCTCGACCGGTTCCTCGCGGTCAGCGAGAAGTTCCAGGTCGGTGGCCTCTTCGGCGGCATCATGAAGCCGTGGCCCGACCGTCTCGACACGGCCCACGCGTTCGGCGTCGCCACCCCGCAGCCGGAGACCGAGCGGCTGCTCAACCAGCGTGCCATCGAGCTCGGTGTCGAGATGCGGCGCGGCTGCGAAGTGGTCGGGGTGACCCAGTCCGCGGAGGGGGACGAGGACGGGGACGGCGCCGGGGTGAGCGTCGAGCTCGCGGACGGCACGCGGCTGCGCTCGCGCTACCTCGTCGGAGCCGACGGCGGCCGCAGCACGGTGCGCAAGCTGATCGGCGTCGACTTCCCCGGCGAGGCGGCCACGGTCGAGACGCTGCTCGCCGAAATGGAGGTGACCGAGGACGCGGAGACGATCGCCGCTGCCGTCGAGGAAGTCAACAAGACCCAGCTGCGGTTCGCCGTCAAACCCACCGAGAACGGTCTTTGCCGCATTATCGTGCCCGCCGACGGGGTGGCCGAGGACCGCGCGACCGAGCCGACCATCGAGGACTTCAGGAAGCAGCTACGGGCGTACGCGGGCACCGACTTCGGTGTGCACTCGCCGCGTTGGATGTCCCGGTTCGGCGATGCCACCCGGCAGGCCGAGCGCTATCGGGTCGACCGGGTGTTCCTCGCCGGCGACTCGGCGCACATCCACCCGCCGACCGGCGGGCAGGGGCTCAACCTCGGCGTGCAGGACGCCTTCAACCTCGGCTGGAAGCTGGCCGCGGCGGTCAACGGCTGGGCCCCGGAAGGGTTGTTGGACAGCTACGAGACCGAACGGCACCCGGTGGCCGCCCGGGTCATCGACAACACGCGCGCGCAGATCACGCTGATGGGGACCGATCCGGGTCCGACCGCGCTGCGGGAGCTGTTCGCGAAGCTGATGGACTTCGAGGAGGTGAACCGGTACGTGACCGGAATGATCACCGCGGTCGACGTCCGCTACGACTTCGGCGAGGGCCATGACCTGCTGGGCGGGCGGCTGCGGGACCTGGAACTGAAGCGGGGCCGCCTGTACGCGCAGATGCACGAGGGCCGCGGGCTGCTGCTCGACCAGACCGGCCGCCTGTCGGTCGAGGGCTGGGCGGACCGGGTCGACCACGTCGTCGACGTGAGCGAGGAACTGGACGTGCCCGCTGTGCTGCTGCGGCCGGACGGGCACGTTGCATGGGTCGGCGAGGACCAGCAGGACCTGCTCGACCGGCTGCCGAAGTGGTTCGGAGTCGCCGCGGGCTGATACCGGCACGAACGAGGAGGGTCCTCGACCACGATGGTGGTCGAGGACCCTCCTCATTCAGGTACTCAGATGGCCACCGACGCGGGTTCCAGCACGAAGACGGGGATCACACGGTCGGTCTTCTCCTGGTACTCGGCGTACGGCGGATACGCGGCGACCGCGCGCTCCCACCACTCGGCCTTCTCGTCCCCGGTGATCTCACGGGCCGTCATGTCCTGGCGTGCGGGGCCGTCCTGGAGTTCCACGTGCGGGTCGGACTTGAGGTTGAAGTACCAGACCGGGTGACGCGGGAAGCCGCCCTTCGAGGCCACGGCCGCGTACCGCCCCTCGTGCTCCACGCGCATCAGCGGGATCTTGCGGATCTTGCCGGTCTTCGCGCCGCGCGTCGTGAGAATGACGACGGGCAGGCCCGTGTCCCAGAGCGTCGCCCCCTGTGCGCCGTCCGAACTCTCGTACAACTCGACCTGGTCGCGGATCCATTGCGCCGGACTCGGGACGTACTCGCCTTCAAGAGGCATCGCCTTCACCCTGTCATCGCGTACGGATTGTGTCGCTCAGTCCAGCACAAGCGCCGCGCGGAGTCATCATCGCCGTACCGGTGGCCAGGGGGGAGAGAAAGGCGGGCGCTACGGGTCGGTGGCGGGCGGTGGGTCGAGCATCGGCACGAGGAACTGCCGGGCCACCGCCCGTACTTGCGCCTCGTCATCGAGGTCGACGACGTGGCTGGGGATGACCAGGAAGGACGCCGAGACCCGGACCATCATCTCGGCCACGACGTCCACGTCCACGTCGCGGGAGATCTTGCCCGCACGCTGCTCGCGGCGCAGCCGGCCCGCGACGAACTGCTGCACGACGGCCAGCGTGCGGCCCCCGTCGCTGGTCATGGACGGCACGACGGCGTCCGGTTCCACGTCCATCAGGCCGCCGATGAGGGGATTGCGGCGGATGGCCTGCAGTGAGCTCACGAAGCCGAGGACCACGCGGTCGGCGACGGTCTCCGCGCCCTGGACGTCGACGATGAACTGGTCGAAGTACCGCCGGAATTCACGCCGTACGACCTGTTCGACCAGCGCGTCCTTGGTGGCGAACCGGCGGTAGACGGTGATCCGGGAGACCCCCGCGCGGCGCGCCACATCCTCCATCGTGGACCGGCGAATGCCCATGCGGCGGAACTGCTCGAAGGCGGCGTCGAGCACGCGCGTGGTGGCCCCGTCGTTCTCGTCGACCCGCTCGGCCGCCTCGGTGAACGCGCGGTCCAGTACGGAATCCGAGTCCTGGGGCGTGGCAAGGAAGGGAAATGCAGGTCGTTCCACGGTCGCCTTTCTGGGGGCGCGTTCCTCAACTTCCCTTGCGTGGGAGGCGAGTTGCAGAAGTCGGGTCCGGAGTCTGGTGCTCCGATCCGGGTTGTGCTTCTCTCGATGAAACGCCGATGAAACGCAGCAACGCAATCTGTATCAGAGTATCAGTCAGCGCTGAGGCGACTCAAGGAGGAGTTCCGGGCCATGGATGAACTCAGCAGACGCAAGATGCTGCTCACGGGTGGAGCGCTTGGTGCGGTCAGTGCGCTCGGCGTGGCGTCGCCGGCGGGCGCGCGGTCCGTCTGGTCCTGGGCCGCGAGCGGCTCGGTGGCCGGGGCGGGCGCGGGCACCGACCCTCAGTGGGTCTGGGACGACGAGGCCGACCGGCTCCTAGGTGCCGTCCTCGACCGCGGCGACGTACCCAAGGTCAACGAGCTGCTGCGCACCTGGACCCGCAATGACCAGCCGCTCCCGGCCGGACTGCCCCCGGATCTGCGGCAGTTCATGGACAAGGCCCGCCAACTGCCCTCCTGGGCGGACCGGAAGAAGCTCGAGACCGCCGCGAAGTTCAACGAGGCCAGGGGGCTCTACCTCAACATCCTCAACGGTATCGGCGGCGGCATGCTGAGCACCGCCATCCCCCGCGAGGCACGCGCCGTGTACTACTCCAAGGGCGGCGCCGACATGGAGGACCGGGTCGCCAAGACCAGCAAGCTGGGCTTCGCCGTGGGGGCTCTCGATGCGTACCGGCCCGACGGCACCTGCATCGTGGAAGCGGTCAAGACGCGGATGGTGCACGCCGCGGTACGCAACCTGCTGCCGAAGTCCCCGAGTTGGTCCGACACCAGCGGCGGCCAGAAGATCCCGATCAGCCTCGCGGACATGCTGGTCACCTGGCACACCCTGCCCACCTACGCGATGCGCACGATGCGCGAGTGGAAGGTCCCGATCACCTCCGCAGAGTCCGACGCCCATCTGCACGTGTGGCAGGTGACCGCGCACATGCTCGGCATCCGCGACGAATACATCCCCGCGAGCTGGGAGGCGGCCGAGGCCCAGTCCAAGCAGCTCCTCGATCCGGTTCTCGGCCCTACGCGCGAAGGCGTCGAGCTGACCGACATCCTGCTGGGCCAGCTCGCCGAGCAGACCAGTCCCGGCAGCGTCGACCGCCCGCTCGTCAACGCCTTCGCCCGGTACCTCGTGGGCGACAGGATCGCCGACTGGGACGGCATCCCCCGTGAGCCGTTCTGGGAATCGGCGGTCAAGACCGCATGGCCGCCGCTGGTGGCGTTCCGCGAGGGGCTGATCAAGCTGCCCCTGGTGCCGAAGATCGCCTGGACGATCGACGAAGCGGCCCGCAAGTACATCCTGTTCTACCTCTCCAAGGGACGCGCGATCCACCTCGACATCCCCGACGCCAACCGGCCCGCCTGACCCCCTGACCCCCCGGCCTCAAGGAGGAGTTCCGAGCATGGATGAACTCAGCAGGCGCAAGATGCTGCTCACGGGCGGAGCCCTTGGCGCGGTCGGCGCGCTCGGCATGGCATCGCCGGCGAGCGCACGGTCCGCGTGGACCTGGGCGGCGAGCGGCTCGGTGGCGAAGGCGGGCGAAGGCGCCGACCCGCAGTGGGTGTGGGACGAGGAGGCCGACCAGATCCTTGGTGCCGTCCTCGACCGGGGCGACGTACCCAAGGTCAACGACCTGCTGCGGACCTGGACCCGCAACGACCAGCCCCTGCCCGACGGACTGCCCCGGGATCTGCGGCAGTTGATGGACAAGGCGCGCCAACTGCCCTCCTGGGCCGACCGGAAGAAGCTCGACACCGCCGCACAGTTCAGCACGACGAAAGGGATCTACGTCGGCGCCCTGTACGGGCTCGGCAGCGGTCTGATGAGCACCGCCATCCCCAGGGAGGCCCGCGCCGTCTACTACTCCAAGGGCGGCGCGGACATGAAGGACCGCATCGCCAAGACCGCGAAGCTCGGGTACGACATCGGGGACCTGGACGCCTACCAGCCCCAGGGTTCCATGATCGTGACCGCGGTGCGGACCCGGCTCGTGCACGCGGCGGTGCGCAACCTGCTGCCGAAGTCCCCGGGCTGGTCCCAGACCAGCGGAGGCCAGAAGATCCCCATCAGCCAGGCGGACCTGATGGTCACCTGGCACAGCCTGGCCACTCTCGTGATGCGCAAGCTGCTTGAGTGGAAGGTTCCGGTCTCCCGCGCCGAGTCCGAGGCCTATCTGCACGTGTGGCAGGTGACCGCGCACATGCTCGGCGTCCGCGACGAGTACATCCCGGCCACCTGGGAGGCGGCCGAGGCCCAGTCCAAGCAGCTCCTCGACCCCGTACTCGCCCGCTCGGACGAGGGCGTCAAGCTGACCGAGATGCTCCTCGACATCGTCGCCGAGCTCGACGCCGGTGTGTCACGGCCCCTGGTCAGCGCGTTCTCGCGGTACACGCTCGGGGACCGGATCGGCGACCTGATCGGTCTGTCCGAGGAACCGTTCTGGCAGCCGCTGATCTCGAAGTCCTGGCCGCTCCTTGTGGCCTTCCGGGAAAAGCTGATCCCGTTGCCCCTGGTCCCGCAGGCCGCCTGGGCCATGGAGGAAGCCCTCCGCAAGTTCGTCCTGCTCTTCCTGTCGGAGGGCAGGCCCATCCATCTGGAGATCCCTGACGCGAACCGATCGCACTGATGGAGCCGGAGCCGGAGCCGGAGCCAGTGTCGGAGTCGGAGTCGGAGTCGGAGTCAGTGTCGGAGTCCGGTACGTCCTCCGGGATCGGGCGGCGCCGCTTCCTCGGTTACGTGCTTGCCGCGCCGGCCCTGGTGACCGCTGCCCAACTCGCGCCTGCGCCGGGAGCCGTGGCCGGGATTCCGTCACCGGAGGTCACCGAACTTGTCGACCTCAACGACGTCATGACCGCGGCCGCCCTGCCGACCTCGAACCTGATCACGGTCGAGGTCGGCAGGGACGGCACCGTGTCGTTCGCACTGCCGCGGGCCGAGGTCGGCCAGGGCATCACGACGTCGACGGCCATGCTGATCGCCGAGGAGATGGACGTACCGCTCGACCGGGTACGGGTCTCGCTGGCCGACGCACGGCCGGAGCTGGTGTTCAACCAGCTCACCGGCGCGTCGAACACGACCATCTCGACCTACACCCCGATCCGGGTCGCAGCAGCCGTCGCCCGCGGCCGGCTGCTGCGAGCCGCGGCCGTCGAACTCGGCGCGGCGGTCCGCGACCTCACCCTGAAGGCCGGAGTGATCACCGGCGGCGCGGGCGGAAGGAGCATCGGCATCGGCGCGCTCTCCGAGAAGGCCGCGAGCGGCGAGCCGCAGCGGGTGTCCGTGGAGCTCAAGGAGCGCCGCGAGTTCACCGTCATCGGCACGCCACAGAACCGCATCGACGCGCTCGCCGCGGTCACCGGGCGCAAGAAGTTCGCGATGGACCTCGACGTACCGGACGCCAGGCCGACGATGGTGTGCCGTCCGCCGACCATCAACGGCAAGGTCCGCTCCGTGGCCAACCTCGCAGAGGTCCGGGCCATGCCGGGCGTCACCGATGTCGCGGCGGTCTCCACCGGTGTCGCGGTGCGTGCGGAGACCTTCGGTCAATGCATAGACGCCGTACGCGCCCTGCACGTGTCCTGGAATCCGGGCAGCGCGGAAGGCAAGTCCGACGAGACGGTGCTCAAGGAGCTGCGAGCCGCCGAACTGCCGCTCGGGCTTCCGCCGGTGACACCGTCCGTGGAGGCCACCTTCACCTTCCACTTCCGCAGCAACAGCGCGCTGGAGCCCAACTGTGCGATAGCCGACGTCCGTTCGGACCGCGCCGAGATCTGGTCGGGCCTGAAGGCGCCGATCGTCGCCAAGCAGGCCATCGCCGCCAGGCTCGGCCTGCCGCAGAGCGCGGTCACCGTCCACGTCACCGAAGGCGGCGGATCCTTCGGGCGGAAACTCTTCTTCGACGCCGCGCTGGAGGCCGCCGAGATCTCCCAGGAGTTCGGCAAGCCCGTCAAGCTCATGTGGCACCGCGCCGACGACGCCCGCCAAGGGCGCACCCACCCGATGGCCATCTCACGCGTACGCGCCGCCTACCTCGGCAAGACGGTGCTCAGCTACCGGCAGCGGCACACCAGCGTCTCCACGGACCTCGGGCACGGCCTCGGCGAGGTCTTCACCGCCCTGGCCGCGAAGCTGCCCGTGGGCGACATCGGCTTCTCCGAGACGTTCTTCCAGCTCTCCCAGTCGATGCCCTACGACTTCGGCGTCAACAGCCGGCTCCTCAGCGAGACCGACAAGGGCTTCAACACCGGCAGCATGCGCAATGTCTACTCGCCCGACGTCACCTGCGCCCGGGAACTCGTCGTCGACCGGCTCGCCGCGAAGACGGGCAAGGACCCCTTCGAGTTCCGCCGCGACCTCCTGCGCGACGACCGTGCCCGGGCGGCGCTCGACAAGGCCGCCGAGGTGGGGAAGTGGAGCCGGGCGATGCCGGAAGGCACCGCGCAGGGCATAGCCCTGCACACCGAATACCACTCCGTCAACGCGGTGTTGGTGGAGATCGACTGCCGGCCCGAGACCGTCGACCGCCCCATCCGTGACGGCGTGACAGGCCCGCGCGTCACCAAGGCCGTCATCGCCGTGGACGTCGGCCTCGCCGTCAACCCACGTGGCCTGGAAGCCCAGATGATGGGCTGCCTCATGGACGGCATCGCCCAGACCCTGACCTCCAGCCTGCATCTGCGCGACGGCTACTTCCTCGAAGCGAGCTGGGACAACTACTTCTACACCCGGCAGTGGAACACACCCCCCGAGCTGGAGATCATCGTCATGCCGACCACCACCGGGAAGCCGGGCGGGGCGGGGGAGTTGGGCGTCGCCGCGTCGATGGCGGCGGTCGCCTGCGCCTACGGCAGGGCGACCGGCACGATGCCGACCAGCTTCCCCATCAACCACGGCACGCTCTCCTTCGAGCCCAAGCCGACCGTCCCGCCGATCCCCCAGTCCCCGTCCGACGGCCGGGACCACGCCCGCTGAAACATCCGCCGAAGCAAGGAGATCCCGTGCCTGAGCACAGCTTCCGCCTCAACGGCGAGCAGGTCACCGTCGACGTCGCCGACGACGTACGGCTGCTGTGGGTGCTGCGCGACATCCTCGGCGTGACCGGCCCGAAGTACGGCTGCGGCATCAACGTCTGCAAGGCCTGCACAAGCCACCTCAACGGCAAGGCCGCCAACCCCTGCGCGATCCCTGTGAAAGATCTACGGCCGACCGACGAGATCACCACCATCGAGGGCCTCCCGGCCACGGTGGGCGCGGACCTGCACCCGATGCAACAGGCCTGGCTCGACCAGGACGTGGCCCAGTGCGGCTACTGCCAGCCCGGCCAGATCATGGCAGCGGTCGCCCTGGTCAAACGTGTCGCAGAGGAAGGCCGCCGGATCACCGACGCCGACCTCGACGGCATCCGCAACATCTGCCGCTGCGGCACGTACGTCCGCATCCGCGACGCGGTCAAGGCCGGCGCCGAGAACATGTGAGGGTCAGCCGACGGTGACGGCGCTCGATCTGTTGACAGTAATAACTGTCGCATGCGTCTCCCGACAGTTAAAGTTGTCGCATGGATGAAGCGGCAGGGATCCCGACCCCCGACAAGTGCGACGAGAACTTCTGGGCCACCGTCATGACGCTGATGGAGCCCGCCTGGAGCGAGCCCACCGAGGACGACACGTTCACCATGGACGACCGGGTCCTCGACGCGGTCCGCGCGCTGGCCGAACGGATTTCGACGCGTGCGCTGGCCTATCGCACCGCCGGCAAGTACTTCGACCCCGCGCTGATGGCCTCGCCCGATGTGCAACTGGCGCTGCTGCGGGCGCTGTACGAGGCAAAGCAGTCCGTCGACCGGCTGGCGGAGAGCGCCGCCACCGTCGCCGGCCGCAGCGGGGCGAACTATGCCCAGCTGGGCGCGGCCTGGGGTGGCATCAAACGTCAGTCCGCCCGACTCAAGTGGCCCCACGCGGTGGTCAAGAAGTCCGCCGGCGAGTCCATCCCGCTCCGCTACGCGGGCGGTTCCGCCGTGGTTCACCACGACCCGGATGTCGACGCCTGGTGGTACAGCGCCACCGCCGCGGACCAGCGGGAAGAGGAGTCCGAGGCCGTCCACGGCACCTATGCCGAGGCAATCGCGGCGGCGACAGAGTTCCTCCTGGCGCACGCCTTGCCTGCCGGGCAGGAGTCCGCGTGACGACCTGAACGGTCGTCCCAGAGCTTTCCCGTGCGTACGGGGCCCTTGCTTCCTCGCTATCTGACGACTAGTCATATAGCTAATCGAAACAAGGGCTCCGCCGCTACGGCGCTCAACTCCCTGGAGGGCAAGTGAAGTTCTCCGTCATATTCGAAGCGCAGCTCGCCGACCCCACCGTCGAGCGCGAGCATCAACTCTTCCGTGACAGCGTCGAACAGGCCGTGCTGGCCGAGCAGATGGGGTTCGACCGCATCTGGGCCGTCGAGCACCACTCCCTCAAGTGGTACGCGCACATGAGCGCCCCGGAGATCTTCCTGACCTGGGTCGCCGCGCGCACCAGCACCATCCGGATCGGGCACGGCGTGGTCTGCATGCCGTTCAACTTCAACCACCCGGCGCGGGTCGCCGAGCGTGCCGCCATGCTCGATCTGCTCTCCGGCGGGCGGCTCGACCTCGGGGCGGGGCGCGGTGGCACCCTGCAGGAGACCTCGCTGTGCGGCGTCGACAAGGAACGTACGACGCAGGAGGTCGAGGAGGCGCTGCGGATCATCGGGAAGGCTTGGGAGAGTGAGGAGTTGGAGCATCACGGCGAGTTGCTCGACATCGATCCGCATCCGATCCTGCCCCGGCCGAAGCAGACCCCGCACCCGCCGCTCTTCCTCGCCTGCAGCAGGACCGAGACCCTGAAGCAGGCCGCCGACCTCGGCATCGGCGCCCTGGTGATGGGCTTCGCCGGGCCCGACTCGATCGCCGAGATGCGGGCCGCCTACGACGCGGCGATCGCGGACCGCGGCGATGAGCGCTTTGTGTCGAGCGTCGTCAACGACCACTTCTCCGTTCTCTGTCCGACGATCGTGCTCGACGACCGGGACACCGCGCGGAGCGTCGGCATCCGGGGGCAGCGGTTCTTCGCGCAGTCCATCGGGCACTGGTACGGCGGCGCGGGCATCCCCGACGAGGCCGTGGTCGAAGGGGCCGACGAGGCGGCCGCGATGCGCGAGGCCGCCGAGCAGGTCGTCGCGCGGCTGCACGAGCACAACATCCCGGTGCGGCCCACCTCCACGGCCACGTTCAATGCCGATCATGCGTATGGGACCGCCGACGACGCCATCGCCTATGTGGAGCGGCTCCGCGACGCGGGCGCCGACGAGATCATGTGCCTCGTGCAGATGGGCACCGTCCCGCAGGAGGCCTGCATGGAGACGCTGCGGCAGTGGGGCGAGAAGGTCATCCCGTACTTCCGGGCCCAGGAGGTCTGAGCGTGGGAGCGGAGAGCGCACGCCCAGGAAATCTGAGCATGCGAGCGGACAGCGATCGCCTCACCCCCGAGGCGCGGCCCCTCGTCGACGCGCTGAGCGCGGTCTTCCCCGACCTCGGCGGCACTGTCACCGACGCGGTCGAGGCCCGTCGCATCCTCGCCGCGACACCGTCCACGGGCAAGGCCCCACCGCCCGTGGGCGCCGTGGAGGACCGGACCGTCCCGGGGCCTGCCGGCGCCCCCGACCTGCCCGTACGCGTCTACCGGCCCGAGGGGGCCGGCCGCCACCGGCCCACCGTCGTCTTCTTCCACGGCGGGGGCTACACGATCTGCGGGCTCGACACCCACGACGCCACGGCCCGCCGACTGTGCGCGGAGTCCGGCGCCGTCGTGGTCTCCGTCGCGTACCGCCTCGCCCCCGAGGACCGCTTCCCGGCGGCCGCCGAAGACGCGTACGCCGCCCTGTGCTGGGCCGCGGCCGAGGCCGGGGCGGGCGGGCTCGGCGGTGATCCCGGTGCGGTCGTGACGGCGGGGGACAGCAGCGGCGGCGGCCTCGCCACCGTCGCGGCCCTGATGGCGCGCGACCGCTCGGGCCCCGCCGTGGCGCTCCAGGTACTGATCTACCCGGTCCTCGACGCGGGGCAGGACAGCGCCTCGTACACGTCGAACGCGAGCGGCTACTTCCTCACGGCGGCGCACATGCGCTGGTTCTGGGAGCAGTACCTCGGCCCGGACGGCGACGGCAGGCATCCCTACGCATCGCCCCTGCGGGCCGGGCTCGCCGCGCTGCCGCCCGCGCACATCGTCACCGCGGGCTGCGATCCGCTGTGCGACGAGGGCCGGGCGTACGCGGCCCGGCTGCGCTCGGCGGGGGTGGCGGTGACCGAGGGGCACCATCCGGGGATGTTCCACGGATTCCTGGGCTTCCCGCAGCTTCTGGGGGAGGCGCGGTCGGCGCTGGCGGATGTGGCAGAAGCGGTCGCCCTGACAGTGTCGGACGGGAAAAACAGCGGTGATGTCGGGGGTAACACAGGATAATTTCCCGAGCCTCCCCTTGTGGTGGAGAACCTCGCCCGCATACGGTGTCCATACGCGAGGTTCTCCCGTGGAGGTTGACAAGTGACGGAAATTCTTGTGCAGAAGGCGACGGAAGGGGCTGTTCCTTCCGCGAGTGGGGGTGGCCCCACGGGAAGGGTTGTGGAGCACCCGGCTTGGCCGATGCTCAAGGACTCCGTGGAGGAGATCCGGCCGTGGCAGTCCGCCGACGGCTCGATCGACTTCGACGCGGAGGGCGCACCGGCGAAGTCCGTGGCCGAGCTCGCCGTCGACCGCGTGATATCCGCGATCGACCAGCTCGCCCCGCTGCTTCCGCATGACGCCGCTTACCACCAGGCGCTGGTCAAGGACCTGCGGCGCTGGGCGGACGACGGCTTCAAGGTGCCGGACTTCCTCGACTCGCTGCTTGCCTTCCAGCCCGCAGCGCACCGCGAGGACGGCCTGCAGCACCTCGTGGTCTTCCCCATGTACACGCAGAACGGCAACCCGGACCGCAATCTCGAGGCGGTCGTGCTGCGCATGGTCTGGCCCGACTGGCTGGCCGAGCTCGAGCGCACGCGCTACGACAACCCGCTGTTCTGCGGCATCACCTTCGAGGACTTCACCGCCGGGTACGACACGAACTCGGCCGTGCTCTTCCCGGAGACCATCGCCGTGCGCGAGGCCCCCGAGCGCTTCAGCTGGGGCGGCATCTTCTGTGACCGCGAGGCGGCCCGCTTCCGCCGCGTCACCGAGGCCTCCGTCGACATCCTCGGGCTCGAACTGCCCGACGACATCCGCGAGATGATCGGCGACCAGGACCGCTGCCAGCAGGCATTCGTCCTGTGGGACATGGTCCACGACCGCACCCACAGCCACGGCGACCTGCCCTTCGACCCCTTCATGATCAAGCAGCGCCAGCCGTTCTGGATGTACGGACTCGAGGAGCTGCGCTGCGACCTCACCGCCTTCAAGGAGGCCGTGAAGCTGGAGGCCGAGGGCGTCCCGCAGGCCCGTGACGTGCAGTACGCCGTCCTCTTCGACCGGATGTTCCGCTTCCCGGTCACCGGCGACCGCGTCAAGAACTACGACGGGCTCGGCGGCCAGCTGCTCTTCGCGTACCTGCACAAGCACGACGTCGTCCGCTGGACGGACAACAAGCTCAAGATCGACTGGGAGCGTGCGCCGCAGGTCACCAACCAGCTGTGCGCCGAGATCGAGGAGCTCTACCGCGCGGGCATCGACCGCCCCAAGCTGGTGCACTGGTTCGCCGCGTACGACCTGGTGTCCCAGTACCTCGCCCCGCACCCGGGATCGCGCTGGGCCAAGGGCCCGGACGCCCTGGACACGCAGCTGCCGCCCCGGAAACTGGTCGACGAGGTGCTTCCCGACGAGTTTCCGCTCAGCATGTTCTATGAGGCGCTCTCCAAGAAGCTCAAGCATGTGATCGCCTCCACCAAGGGGATCACCGCGGCGGGCGCCGAGCAGGTCGCCGCGTGAGCGGCCGCACCAAGGAGGCGAGGACGATGTCCGCACTCGATGGAGCCGTGGTCGCGGTCGCGGGGGCAGCAGGGCCTGCGGGCCGTGCCACGCTGCTGAGGCTGGCCGAGGCCGGAGCCACGGTCGTGGCGTCCGACGCCGACGCGGCGCGCCTTGCGGAGGCCGTGGACGCCGCGCGGTACGCGCACGGCGGGGCCACCGTCATAGGCGACACGGTCGACCTCTTGGACCTCGACGCGACCCGAGAGTGGGCCAGGCGCACCGAGAAGGAGTTCGGGCGGATCGACGGCCTGGTGCACCTCGTCGGCGGCTGGCGCGGCAGCGCCACCTTCGCCGAGACCGACCTCGCCGACTGGGACCTGCTCGAAAAGCTCCTGATCCGTACGGTGCAGCACACCTCCCTGGCCTTCCAGGACGGCCTGCAGCGCAGCGACCGCGGCCGCTACCTCCTGATCAGCGCGGCCGGCGCCTCCAAGCCCACGGCCGGCAACGCGGCGTACGCGGCGTCGAAGGCCGCGGCCGAGGCCTGGACCCTCGCCCTCGGCGACGCCTTCCGCAAGGCGGGGGCCGAGCAGGGCCTGACGTCGGCGGCTGCCATCCTGGTGGTCAAGGCGCTGGTGCACGACGCGATGCGCGCGGAGCGGCCCAACGCGAAGTTCGCGGGCTTCACGGACGTCAAGGAGCTGGCCGAGGCCATCGCCGGCGTCTGGGAGCGGCCCGCCGGGGAAGTGAACGGAAACCGCCTGTGGCTGACCGAGAAGCCGTGACCGCTCGCGACACGCGTGAAGCTGTGAACCCTCCGAAGACCGACGCACGCCGTCATCACGACCCGGACGTAAGGGGTTTCGCGAGCGACAACTACGCGGGCGCCCACCCGGAGGTCCTCGCCGCCATCGCCCTTGCCAACGGCGGTCACCAGATCGCGTACGGCGAGGACGACTACACGGCCAACCTCCAGCAGGTGATCCGCGGCCACTTCGGCCCCACCGCCGAGGCGTTCCCGGTCTTCAACGGCACGGGTGCCAACGTCGTCGCGCTCCAGGCGATCACCGACCGCTGGGGCGCGGTGATCTGCGCCGAGTCCGCGCACATCAACGTGGACGAGGGCGGCGCTCCCGAGCGCATGGGCGGCCTGAAGCTGCTCACGGTGCCCACGCCCGACGGCAAGCTCACCCCCGAGCTGATCGACAAGCAGGCGTTCGGCTGGGACGACGAGCACCGCGCGATGCCGCAGGTCGTCTCGATCGCGCAGAACACCGAACTGGGCACGCTCTACACGGTGGACGAGATCCGCGCCATCTGCGACCACGCGCACAAGCTCGGCATGAAGGTGCACCTCGACGGCTCGCGGATAGCCAACGCGGCGGCCGCGCTCGACGTCCCGATGCGGACGTTCACGAACGCGGTCGGCGTGGACATCCTGTCCCTGGGCGGCACGAAGAACGGCGCTCTGTTCGGCGAGGCCGTCGTGGTCATCAATCAGGACGCCGTCAGCCACATGAAGCATCTGCGCAAGATGTCCATGCAGCTCGCCTCCAAGATGCGCTTCGTTTCAGTGCAGTTGGAGGCCCTGCTCGCCAAGGACCTGTGGCTGCGCAACGCCCGGCACGCGAACGAGATGGCGCAGCGCCTGGCCGAGGGCGTGCGCGCCGTGCACGGCGTGGAGATCCTCTACCCGGTGCAGGCCAACGCGGTCTTCGCACGGCTGCCGCACGACGTCAGCGAGCGGCTGCAGAAGCAGTACCGCTTCTACTTCTGGGACGAGGCGGCGGGCGACGTCCGCTGGATGTGCGCCTTCGACACCCGCGAGGAGGACGTCGACGGGTTCGTAGCGGCGCTCAAGGAGGAGATGGCGAGGTAGCACCTCGCGGACTCTGGCTCGCGCACTCCGGATATCTGCATAGGTATGCGATCGACCGTAAAAGCATTGACTCGCGGTCGGTCGCATTTCTATGCTCCCGGATCATGCAGCTGATCCAGGAAATCCCTGACCTGTCCGCTTACTTGGCCGCCGACGAGGTCATCGACCATCATCATCCGGTCGTACGCGAGACCGCCGCACGCCTCGCCGGGCAGGCCGCCGATTCATACGCATACGCTCGCGCGGCCTTCGAGTACGTGCGCGACACCATCCCGCACTCCGCCGACAGCGGCGATCTGCGCGTGACCTGGCGCGCCTCCGACGTCCTGGAGCAGGGCACGGGCATCTGCCATGCCAAGGCGCACGCGCTGGCCGCGCTGCTGCGCGCCGAGGACATCCCCACCGCGCTCTGCTATCAGCGCCTCGCGTACGACGCGGGCACGGGGTACTGCGTGCACGGCCTGGTCGCCGTCCGCTTCCAGGGCGCCTGGCATCGGCAGGACTGCCGGGGGAACAGGCCCGGCGTCGACGCCCAGTTCTCGCTCGGCGCCGAGAGGCTCGCCTTCGTACCGGAAGCGGAGTCCACTGAGATGGACTATCCAGTACTCTATGCTGCACCACATGCGACGGTCCTGCGCATCCTGCAGAGCGCCCCGGACCGGCCGTACCTGTGGGAGAACCTTCCCGACGCACTCTGAACAGCCGAACAGCCGAACAGCCGAACAGCCGAACAGCCGAACAGCCGAACAGCCGCACCGCGGCACCGCAGCACTCCGAACGCAAGGCAGCCGATGACCTTCCAGATCACCGTGACCGACGAAGTCCGCGCCCTCGCTCCCGACTTCACCCACGTCGCCATCGAGGCGTACGGACTCACCAACGGGCCGAGCAGCGACGAGACCTCGGCACTTCTCGACGAGGCCGCACGTCGGCTCGCCGAGCGGCTCGGCGGCCGTGCCCCGCACGAGGACCCGCACATGGCGGCCTGGCGCGCGGCGTACACGGCCTTCGGCGCGAAGCCGTCCCGGACCCGCAACTCCGCCGAGGCACTGGCCAAGCGGGCCCTCGCCGACGGCGGGCTGCCGCGGATCAACACCCTGGTGGACGTCTACAACGCGATCAGCGTCGCCCATCTCATCCCGGTCGGTGGCGAGGACCTGGACCACATCAAGGGTGGCATGCGACTGGTACGGGCCACCGGCGCCGAGGACTTCGTGACCATGGCCGCGGGGGAGCAGGCGGTCGAGCATCCCGACGCGGGCGAGGTCGTCTGGTGCGACGACGAGGGCGTCACCTGCCGCCGCTGGAACTGGCGCCAGGGCCCGCGCACCCGCCTCACGGAGGAGTCGGTCAACGCCATCTTCCTCCTGGAGGGGATGGGGCCGGGCTCCGGAGTCGAGGCGGCCGGTGCCGAACTGGCCGAGCTGCTCGAGAAGTTCAGCCCCGGCGCGCGGCTGACCGTCCACGCGCCGGAGTAATCGATTCAGCTCGCCTCGGCGGCCTTCACCTCGGCGGGAGTCGGCGCGGTGCCGCCGAGGTGCGCCGGCATCCACCAGGTGTCGTCCGGGCCCTTGGGGCGTACGGGATAGGCGCGCTGCGCGGCTTCGAGGAGCTCCTGGCAGCGCTCGCGCAGACGCCGTGTGATCGCACCCGCGAACTGGTCCTTCGGCGCCTCGACCGGCTCGCCCACCCGGATCGTGATCGGGATGTGGCTGCGCTTGAAGTTGCGCGGGTGGCCCTTGGTCCACAGCCGCTGGGTGCCCCACAGGGCCATCGGGATCAGCGGGACCCCGGCCTCCTGCGCCATGCGTGCCGCGCCCGACTTGAAGGACTTCAGCGTGAACGACTGCGAGATCGTCGCCTCGGGGAAGACCCCGACGATCTCCCCGGCGCGCAGCGAGTCGAGCGCGTGCTGGTAGGCCGCCTCACCCTGCTTGCGGTCGACGGGGATGTGCTTCATGCCGCGCATCAGCGGACCGGAGATCTTGTGCCGGAACACCGACTCCTTGGCCATGAAGCGCACGAGCCGCTTCTGCGGCAGGGCGGCGAGACCGTCGAAGATGAAGTCCAGGTAGCTGATGTGGTTGCTGACCAGCACCGCGCCGCCGGTGCGAGGGATGTTCTCCGACCCCTTGCAGTCGATCTTCAGGTCCCATGCCTTGAAAAGGGTTTTCGCGGCACCGATGACCGGAGGGTAGACAAGCTCTGCCATGGGTGGGGAGGGCCCTTCGTTTCTGCCTTGGGAGGGGGTTCCCGGCGGGAAGTTACGCAGCCGTAGGTTTTTCGGCGTTGCGCAGATCGTGCCCCAAGAACGGACGGCTGGCCACCCATCGTGCCCCGCGGACGCGAGATTCTCGTCACGTTCGCAAGCTTTCGGAATCTTTTCGGGCGCGCGAACGCTGAAGTCGCAGACAGTCGGATCATGGCGGAATGGCGGGAGAGCTAAGTGCGCGAGCTGGTCGGTGGACTGGGGGAACGAGCCACCCTCGTGCAGTTCTCCAGCGCCTTCTGCCAGCCCTGCAGAGCAACGCGCCGCGTCCTCGCGGAAGTGGCCGAAATGGTCCCCGGTGTCCGCCATGTGGAGATCGACGCCGAGGCGGAACTGGATCTCGTACGAGAACTGCGCATCCTCAAGACGCCGACGGTCCTGGTGCTCGACGCGCACGGGGACATCGTGCTGCGCAGGTCCGGGCAGCCGCGCAAGGCCGATGTGATCGCCGCGCTCGGCAAGGCACTGTGAGGCGATGTGCGGGGGAGGGGAGTCGTGATGACGCACGGTCAGGGCGTCACGAGGGGTCTTTCACATCGCGAAACGGACTTGACTGCACCCGGCACCTATCGTCAGCCTGCTTCCATGCCTCCGGAGCTCCTTCTCTACGAGCGCGTCCACCTGGACCTCGCACGTCATGCGAGTGCGCGCTGTCCGGGCTGCTGAGCAGCCACGGAACCGCTCGTACCTCCGGCAGAAGGACAGCTCCATGACGGCCACGCCCGATCTCCGTACGCCCCAACTCGCCTCGCCCGACCTGCTGCGCTCTGTCTTCCGTCGGCATGCGGCGGGCGTCGCGGTGATCACCGCCCAGGGCCCCGCAGGCCCGGTCGGCTTCACCGCCACCTCGCTCGTCTCGGTCTCCGCCGAGCCTCCGATGCTCTCGTTCGGCATCGGCACGGGCGCCTCAAGCTGGCCCGCGATCTCCGAGGCCGAACACGTCGGCGTCCACATACTCGGCGAGCACCAGCTGGAGCTCGCCACGACCTTCGCGCGCAGCGGCGCCGACCGCTTCGGCGCGCCCACGCGCTGGTACGAGGGGCCTGAAGGCGTCCCCGTGCTCGACGGCACGCTGGCTTGGCTTGTCTGCCGCGTCGCCGCACGGGTGCCCGCGGGTGACCACCGCATCGTCCTCGCGGAAGCGGTCGTGGGGGACCCTGCGGGCGTGGGGCGGCCGCTGCTCTACCACCAGGGTCGCTTCAACGTGCTGCGCGACTGAGAGTTCCCGAATGCCCCGCTGTGTGCCTGATTACAGAGCGTTGGGAAGGTCACAGTTCAAAGCGCTTGCTTAGTGGGAATGTTCTGGGTGTACTGACGAGTAATATTCCGGTCGGAGCGCGGGCCGCCCCGACCGGGATCCGCCGCTCCAGGCGCCTATGCTGCCTGCAAGAAGGCAGTGGCCAGAGCAAGGCAGCAGCCCAGTAAAGACGATGCAGTAGGAGAGCCGGCGTGAGCTTGAGGATCGTTGTCACCGTGAAGTACGTGCCCGACGCCACTGGCGACCGGCACTTCGCCGATGACTTGACCGTGGACCGGGACGATGTCGATGGTCTGCTGTCGGAGCTCGATGAGTACGCGGTGGAGCAGGCGCTGCAGATCGCGGACGAGGCGGACGACGCGGAGATCACCGTGTTGACGGTGGGTCCGGAGGACGCGAAGGACGCGCTGCGCAAGGCGTTGTCGATGGGTGCGGACAAGGCGATCCATGTGGAGGACGAGGACCTGCACGGCAGCGACATCATCGGTACGTCGCTGGTCCTTGCCAAGGCGATCGAGAAGGCCGGCTACGACCTGGTGATCTCCGGTATGGCCTCCACGGACGGCACGGCGGGTGTGGTGCCGGCGCTGCTGGCCGAGCGTCTGGGTGTGCCGCAGGTGACGCTGCTGTCCGAGGTCACGGTCGCCGATGGTGTGGTCAAGGGCCGCCGGGACGGCGACAGCGCCTCGGAGCAGTTGGAGGCGTCGTTGCCGGCGGTGGTGTCGGTGACCGACCAGTCGGGCGAGGCGCGCTACCCCTCGTTCAAGGGGATCATGGCGGCGAAGAAGAAGCCGGTCGAGTCCTGGGACCTCTCCGACCTGGACATCGAGGCCGAGGAAGTGGGCCTGGAGGGCGCGTTCACCACGGTCGACTCGGCGACCGAGCGTCCGGCCCGCACGGCGGGCACGATCGTCAAGGACGAGGGCGAGGGCGGCAAGCAGCTGGCCGAGTTCCTCGCGGGCCAGAAGTTCATCTAAAGGCCTGCCGAACCCGTCAAACCGCCCTACTTCCCTTGTAATCGCAGGAGATTGAAGTCCCATGGCTGAAGTTCTCGTCTATGTCGACCACGTGGACGGTGCCGTCCGCAAGCCCACCCTGGAGCTTTTGACGCTGGCCCGCCGCATCGGCGAGCCGGTCGCCCTCGCGCTGGGCAACGGTGCCGCCGAGACCGCCGCCACGCTGGCCGAGCACGGCGCGGTGAAGGTCCTGACCGCCGATGCGCCGGAGTTCGCCGACTACCTGGTGGTGCCGAAGGTCGACGCCCTGCAGGCCGCCTACACGGCCGTCTCCCCGGCCGCCGTGCTGGTGCCCTCCTCCGCGGAGGGCAAGGAGATCGCCGCGCGTCTGGCGGTGCGGATCAAGTCCGGCATCATCACCGACGCCGTCGACCTCGAAGCGGGCGAGGAGGGGCCGGTGGCCACGCAGGCCGCGTTCGCCGCCTCCTACTCCACCAAGTCCCGTGTCACCACCGGCACCCCGGTCATCACGGTCAAGCCCAACAGCGCGGCCGTGGAGCCGGCCCCGGCCGCGGGCGCCGTCGAGGCCCTGAGCGTGTCGTTCTCCGAGCAGGCCACCGGCACCAAGGTCGTCGCGCGCACGCCGCGTGAGTCGACGGGGCGTCCGGAGCTGACCGAGGCCGCGATCGTGGTCTCCGGCGGCCGTGGCGTCAACGGCGCCGAGAACTTCCACATCATCGAGGCCCTGGCCGACTCGCTGGGTGCGGCGGTGGGTGCCTCGCGTGCCGCGGTGGACGCGGGCTGGTATCCGCACTCCAACCAGGTCGGTCAGACCGGCAAGAGTGTCTCGCCGCAGCTGTACATCGCCTCGGGTATCTCGGGTGCGATCCAGCACCGGGCCGGTATGCAGACCTCGAAGACGATCGTGGCGATCAACAAGGACGCCGAGGCCCCGATCTTCGACCTCGTCGACTACGGCGTGGTCGGCGACCTCTTCGACGTCGTCCCCGCCCTCACCGAAGAGGTCAAGACCCGCAAGGGCTGACCTCGATCGACTGAACACGAGGCCCCCGTCCGCGCCCCGCGCGATGGCGGGGGCCTCGTGCGTCACAGCGTCAGACTCGCCTGCACCGGCAGGTGATCGCTCGGGAACTGTCCGTCGAGGGCGAACGTGTTGATCGTCGCCGAGTGGCCCCGGACCCCCGGTGTCGCCAGGATCCAGTCGATGCGGTCGCCGTCCGGGGTGAGCGGCTTGTAGCCGTGGAACGTGGCGTACGCCCTGCTGCGCTCGTCCGCCGCGTCCCAGGTGTCGACGAGACCGGCGCCCAACATCGTGTCGTAGACCGGATTCTTGTGGGCGGCCACATTGAAGTCGCCCGTCACGAGGATCGGCAGGGACCGGTCGAGGCGGCCGATGCGTTCGGAAATCAAACTCGCGGCACGCGTGCGTGCGTACTGACTGGCGTTGTCGAGGTGGGTGTTGAGCACGTACAGCTCGGTGTCGGTGCGCAGGTCGTGGAAGCGGACCCAGGTGACCATGCGGATGGAGCCGCCGCCCCAGGTGTTGGAGCCGATGACGTCCGGGGTGTCCGAGAGCCAGTAGTGGTCGTACTCGACCGGGGCGAGCCTGCGGGTGTCGTAGTAGACCGTCATGAACTCGTCGCGGCTGCCGCCCGCGCGGCCGGTGCCGATCCAGTCGTAGTGCGGGCCCAGGTCGGCGGCGATGTCGCGCACCTGCTGGTAGAGGCCTTCCTGGGTGCCGATGACATGCGGGCGCGCGCGGCGCAGCAGCTCCCGGGTCACCGGACGGCGGTCGGCCCAGGTGTTGGGCGGCGTGGTGCTCGCGTAGCGGAGGTTGAACGACATGACCTCCAGACGGCGTCCTGCACGCTCCACCGCGTGCGCGGGGGACGCGGCGAGCGCCGTGGTGAACAGGGGGACCGCCGCGGCGGCGAGTACGGTCTGCAGGCCGAGGCGGCGGGTCACTCGGGAGTCGTGCGGCACGCGGTCTCCTTCGGTGGGTGGCGGTCAGCATGGGGTGCGCGCGGGGAAGTGCGGAAGCAGGATCTGAGACAGGAGTGAACGGCCGCGGTCCGGCAGACGAGAGGGTGTTGACCAGCGGGAAGGTCGACGGATAACTTCGCCATACGGATTGTTGATTCCGTGGAGCGGAAATGCCGGGCGCGGCGCCGAGCGTGTGGAGGATGCAGGAATGGGTCAGCAAGAGCAGGTGGCAACGAGCCTCGCCGGTGCGGTCAGCGAGGGCATCAGCGCTTCCCTCGCCCCGGTGGACGCGGAGCTCGAGCGCGCCTACCCCGGAGACCCAGGCACCCGCCAGCCCGTCCACACCGTGTACGTCCCGGGCGAGGCCTTCGCCGCCGACACCATCCGCAGCTGGGGCGACCAGGCCCTGGCCGCGCTCGACGAGCACGCCCCTGACGCGGCGTCCTTCGCGGCCGTACTCGGCCTGACCGACGATCTCGCCGAGCCGGTCTACAGCCGCGTGCGCGCCAAGCTGGAGCGCGAGCCCATCGAGGACCTGCGCGTCGACTTCGAGGACGGCTACAAGGGCAAGGACGAGGACCAGGACGCGGCCCGCGCCGCCCGCCTGGTGGCCGAGGCCTACAAGAACGGCACGGCGGCCCCGTACATGGGCATCCGTATGAAGTGCATGGAAGCGGCTGTCCGCGACCGTGGCATCCGTACCCTCGACATCTTTCTCTCCGGTCTCATGGAGGCCGGCGGTCTCCCCGACGGTCTCGTCCTGACCCTGCCCAAGGTGACGTACCCCGAGCAGGTCACCGCCATGGTGCGCCTTCTGGAGGAGTTCGAGAAGGCACGCGGCCTGGAGTCGGGTCGGATCGGCTTCGAGATCCAGATCGAGACCAGCCAGTCCATCCTCGCCACCGACGGCACCGCTGCCGTCGCCCGGATGATCCAGGCCGCCGATGGCCGCGCCACCGGCCTGCACTACGGCACGTTCGACTACAGCGCCTGCCTCGGCGTCAGCGCCGCCTACCAGGCCAGCGACCACCCGGCCGCCGACCACGCCAAGGCGGTCATGCAGGTTGCCGCGGCAGGCACCGGCGTACGCGTCTCCGACGGCTCCACCAACGTGCTGCCGGTCGGCTCGACCGCGAACGTGCACGAGGCGTGGCGGCTGCACTTCGGCCTCACCCGGCGCGCCCTGGCCCGCGCCTACTACCAGGGCTGGGACATGCACCCGGGCCACATCCCGACGCGGTACGCGGCCGTGATCGCGTTCTACCGCGAGGGCTTCGAGCGGGCCGCCGCGCGCCTTTCCGCCTACGCGGGGCATCACGAGGGCGGCGCGGTCGCGGACGAGCCCGCCACCGCGAAGGCGCTCGCCGGCTACCTGCTCCGCGGCCTGGACTGCGGCGCCCTCGACGCCGGCGAGGTCACCCGCGGCACCGGCCTCACGCTGGCAGGCCTGCAGTCCTTCGCGGGCCCCCGCCGCGGCGACCTCACGGCCAACGCCAAGTAACTCCGGCACGCGCTGTCACCCCTGCCCCGTACTCTGTAGCCCACGGAAGTGGTGTCGCAGGAACGGGGCAGCGGTGTCTTCGGGGGATCAGGAACAGACGGGCGGGGTCGGCAGACTCCTGGCCGGGCGCTATCGCGTCGTGGCACAGCTCGGACGGGGCGGCATGGGCGTCGTCTGGCGCGCCATGGACGAGGTGCTGCACCGCGAGGTCGCCGTCAAGGAACTGCGGACGTACTCGGACGCGGCAGGGCCCGAGCTGGCCGACCTGCGCGTGCGGATGCAGCGCGAGGCCCGCGCGGCCGCCCGCGTGCGGCACCCCGGAGTCGTCGCCGTGCACGACGTGGCGGAGGTCGACGGACGGCCCCTCATCGTCATGGAGCTCATCGAAGGACCCTCCCTGGACGATGTCCTGCGCGAGCGCGGCACCCTCGACCCCCGCGAGGCCGCGGCCATCGGCGCCAAGGTCATGGAGGCGCTCGCCGCCGCCCACCGCGCAGGCGTCCTGCACCGCGACGTGAAGCCCGGCAACATCCTCCTGGAGTCCGGCGGCGGCCGCGTCGTCCTCACCGACTTCGGCATCGCCACGATGGACGACCCCGCGGACGGCTCGTCCACCCACCTCACCCGCAGCGGCGAGCTCGTCGGCTCCCTGGACTATCTGGCCCCCGAGCGCGCCCAGGGCCAGGACCCGGGCCCCGCATCCGACGTCTGGGCCCTCGGCGCCACCCTGTACGCGGCGGTCGAGGGGTCGTCGCCCTTCCGCCGTACGTCGACGTGGTCCACGCTCACCGCGATCGTCACCGACCCGCTGCCCGAGCCGCAGCGAGCGGGCCCGCTGACTCCCGTACTGCAACAGCTGATGCACAAGGACCCGCAGGCACGGCCGGACGCCGACCAGGCGGTGCTGCTGCTCGCCGACGCGGCCGGCAGCGGAGCCGCCACGACCGCCCTGCGCGAGCCGACGCCGCAGCCGAGACAGACCACCGAGCGGAGCATCCCGAGCGGGCCACCGCCGGGCTTCGGGCCGCCGCTCGCGGCATCGGCTGCCGCGCCGCACTCCTCGGCCCCGGTCCCGCCGCAGTCCCCTTCGGCGCCGCAGCAGGCCAGGCGTCCGCGCCGCGGCCGCGCCCTGCTCGCCGCGGCGGCCGTCACCGTCGTACTGGCCGCGACCGGCGTCACCGTCGCCCTCCTCAACAGCGGGGGAGAGGACGGAAACCGGGCGCAGAGCCCCGCGTCCCCCGGCGACAAGACGGCCGAGCCGGGGCCGGACAACAGCCGTGGCTCGCTCGACGGCACACGCGCCCCCAAGCCGTCGAAGCAGGGCGACGAGAAGTCCCGTGAGCCGGACGCGAAGCCGTCGGACAAGGACGACCCGAAGTCCACGGTCAAGCCGACGAGCCGCCCCAAGCCCTCGACCGAGCCGACCCAGGACGAGGGCACGACCGGCGGCGGCTCCGGCGGCTCCGACGGCGGCACATCGGGCGGCGGCGACCCGGCCCCCGAGCCCGTCTGCCACGCCACGGGCGGCGGCAAGTACGACTGCTCGGTGTGGCGCACCGCCAAGTCGTACACCGCGTCGGGCGCCGAGGCGGGCGTACTGAACGCGGGCACCAACTACTTCTACTGCCAGCAGAACCTGGGCCGCCGCGAGACGTACGGCGAGTGGACGAACGTCTGGTGGGCCAAGACGGACGACGACAGCGGCAACACGAACGTGTTCGTCAGCGACGTCTACATCAAGGGCGGCGACAACGACAAGCCGCTGCCGGGCCTCCCCGTCTGCTGACGGGGCCGGCAGGTCCCCGACTCTCAGCCCGCGGGCGGCAGTTCGCCCGACCCGCGGGTGATCAGCCGGGTGGGCAGCTCGATGCGCTCCGGAGCGTCGGACGCGCCGTCCAGCTGCCGGAACAGACGCTCCGCCGCGGTCCTGCCCAACTGCGCCGCGTCCTGGGCGACGACGGTCACGCCCGGCTGCAGCAGATCCGCGAGCTCGATGTCGTCGAAGCCGACGAGCGCCACCGGACGGGAGAGCCCGGCGAGGACACGGACGACCGTCACCGTCACACGGTTGTTGCCCGCGAAGATCGCCGTCACGGGCTCAGGGCCGCTCAGCATCGCCTCCGTGGCCCGTCCCACGCGCTCCGGGTCGGTCGCGCCGAGGGACACCCACTCCTCGTCGACGGGGATGCCCGCGTCCTCCATGGCGGCGCGATAGCCCCGCAGGCGTTCTATGGCCGTATGGATCCGCGGCTGGTCACCGATGAAGCCGATACGCCGGTGACCGTGGGCGATGAGGTGGGCGACGCCGTCCCGCGCGCCGCCGAAGCTGTCGGAGAGCACGACATCGGCGTCGATCTTGCCGGCGGGACGGTCGACGAAGACGGTGGCGACACCGGCGGCGATCTCCGGCTCCAGATAGCGGTGGTCGTCACCGGCCGGGATGACGACGAGCCCGTCGACCCGGCGCGCGCACAGCGCGAGCACCAACTCCTGCTCCCGGTCCGGGTCCTCGGCGCTCGAACCGTTGATGAGGAGCGCGCCGTGGGCGCGGGCGACCTCCTCCACGGCGCGGCTGAGCGGGCCGTAGAAAGGGTCGGCGAGATCCTCCAGGACGAGGCCGATGCTCGCGGTGCGGCCCTTGCGCAGGACCCGCGCACTGTCGTTGCGGCGAAAGCCCAGGGCCTCGATGGCCTCCTGGACGCGGCGTTCGGTGTCGGGGGTGACACCCGGCTCGCCGTTCACGACACGGGAGACCGTCTTGAGGCCGACTCCTGCGCGCGCGGCGACGTCCTTCATCGTCGGACGGGAGCCGTATCGGTTCTCGGGGGAGCGAGAGGGGCGGCCCGAAGGGTCTCCGGCAGGGTGGTGGTGGGAGACGGGCGGGCGAGCGGCCACGGTGTGCTGTCCTGTCGTCGGCGTAAATGATGTGGCGTCGAGCATAGAACCTGGACAACGTTGTCAGATGCAAGAGAGACTGTCCATCGCACTCTCCGGCCTGCCCTTTCACCAGGAGATCTGACACTGATGCACACGGACCTCGTCGTCGCACTCGACATCGGCGGCACCAAGATCGCCGGCGCCCTGGTGGACGAGCACGGCCGGATCCTGCTGCGCGCCCAGCGGCCGACGCCCGCGCGCGAGGACGGCGACACCGTGATGCGGGCGGTCGAAGAGGTCGTCGCCGAGCTCAGAATCTCTCCCCTGTGGGGCCGCGCCCGCGCCGTGGGCATCGGCAGCGCGGGCCCCGTGGACGCGTCGGCGGGCACGGTCAGTCCCGTCAACGTCCCCGGCTGGCGCGGCTATCCCCTGGTCGAGCGGGTGCGGGCGGCGACCGATGGGCTGCCTGTCGAACTCGTCGGCGACGGCGTCGCGATGACGGCGGCCGAGCACTGGCAGGGCGCGGCCCGCGGCCACGACAACGCCCTGTGCATGGTGGTCTCCACCGGCGTCGGCGGCGGCCTCATCCTCGGCGGGCAACTGCACCCCGGCCCCACCGGCAACGCGGGCCACATCGGCCACATCAGCGTGGACCTCGACGGCGACCCCTGCCCCTGCGGTGCGCGCGGCTGCGTCGAGCGCATAGCGAGCGGCCCGAACATCGCGCGCCGAGCCCTGGACGGCGGCTGGCGTCCGGGCCCGGACGGCGACACCTCCGCCGCGGCGGTCGCCATCGCCGCCCGGGCCGGCGACCCCTTGGCCCTCGCCTCCTTCGCCCGCGCGGCCAGGGCGCTGGCCGCCGGGATCGCCGCGACGGCGACGCTCGTCGAGATCGACATCGCCGTCATCGGCGGCGGCGTGGCGAAGGCGGGCGACGTCCTCTTCACGCCCCTGCGCCGCGCCCTGCGGGACTACGCCACGCTCTCCTTCGTACGCGAACTCACCGTGGCCCCCGCGCTGATGAGCACGGACGCGGGCCTGGTCGGCGCGGCGGCGGCCGCGCTCGGCGGCAAGAGGCTGAGCGTGGCGCCGACGCAGCCGACGGTCCTCGAGAGCCGGACGGGCTGAAAGATCTTCCTGAACGGGATGACGATTTCAGCCTGGCCGGAGAAGTATCCAGCCCGTCGAGGGGGTCCCCCTGCTCCTTAAGAGCTTGGGGGAGTTTGAGGACGAACTCGGCGAAGCCGGTGATCGACGGCAACCGAGTGGCGCCAAGGCTCAGCAGCCCAGCACCGGCTCCGCCCAGTCCGCATGATCGGAGTCGGTCCCGTCACCGCCGTCGGTGACGACGAGCCGTACCGTCTGCGCACCGCTCACGTCGGCCGACAGGCCCTGCGCGGCATGGACGTTGGTCAGGACGCCCGTCGACGCGGCCTTCTTGCCGTCGGCCCAGATCTCGAAGGCGACCGAACCCTTGAGGCCCTTCTCGTCGTCGACGCCCACCTTGGCCGTGACCTTCTCGCAGGCGCCGCCGGTGTAGTACTCGATGCTGCTCGACGCGTGCGCACCGAGCCCCTTGGCGAACACCACCCCGTTGACGGTCATCGGATTGCCGTCGCCGGCCGCGCTCTCGCCGTTGCTTGTGTCCTTCTCGACCGGGCCCCAGCCGTTGACCGTGGAGAGCCACGGCAGGTCACTCATCGCCGAGTTGCCCGCGGGCGGGGCCACGACGACATGTGCCGTCAGCGGCAGCGAACTCTGGGCGCGGGCGCCGGAGGGGGAGCGGTAGGCCGTCTTCACGGTCAGGTCGTACGCACCCGGGGACGCGCCCTGAGGCGCGGTCACCGACCACGACGTACTGAGGGACTTGCCGGTGCCCAGGGAGCTCGCGGTCGACGGCGACGTCGCCTTGATCTGCCAGCCGGACGGTCCGCTGATGGTGGCCGACACCTTCTGCGCGGGGGTGCGGCCGAGGTTGGTGACCTTCGACGTCAGCTCGGTCGGCTTGCCGGGCTCCATGAACGGGGCGCCGCCCAGGCCGAGTTCGACGGCGGGCGGCTGCTGTGCCCACTTGCCGTCCGCCGACACCCGCAGCAGTACGGTGCCGTGCGCGGGGACGGTCGCCGAGATCGTGCCCGCCGTGTTGTAGCTCTTGTGCTGCCACAGGTCGCGCAGCGTGTAGCCGTCCGCGTCCGGGAGGCCGACGGCCTTCGCCGATGTGGCGATCGACTGGGCGCTGCCCGTCTCGTTGAAGAGCGCGACGGCCCGGCTGCCGTCCTTCATCTCCTTGGCGACGACCCACCGGCCGCCCTCGGAGGAGAGCACCTCGCCCTGCTTGCCCAGCGGATCCTGGTCGACGGCGATGACTTCCTTGTTGCCGATGATCTCGAAGGTCTCGGGCGTGGCCTTGCGCAGGTCCGAGCCGATGAGCAGCGGCGCGGCCATGACGGACCACATCGAGAAGTGCGTGCGGTACTCGGTGTCCGTCATCCCGCCGTTGCCGACCTCCAGCATGTCCGGGTCGTTCCAGTGCCCCGGACCCGCGTACTCGGCGAGCGGCAGGTTCTGCTTCATGATCGACAGCATCGAGCTCCAGTTGTCGCTGATGTCGCCGGTGGTGCGCCAGAGATGGCCGACGTCGGAGGCCCACTCCCAGGGCTTGTTCTCGCCCCATTCGCAGATGCTGTAGACGATGGGGCGGCCGGTGGCCTTCAGCGCGTCGCGCATCGCGATGTAGCGCTTCTTGGCGTCGACACCTTGATTGTTGCAGTTGTCGTACTTGAGGTAGTCGACGCCCCAGTCGGCGAACTGCCGTGCGTCGCTGACCTCATGGCCGAGCGCTCCGGGGAGGCCGATGTCGCTGCAGGTCTTGGTGCCGGCGCTGGTGTAGATGCCGAGCTTCAGGCCCTTGGCGTGTACGTAGTCGGCAACTGCCTTGATTCCATTGGGGAATCGCTTGGGGTCGGGGACCAACTTGCCGTTCGCGTCCCGCTCGGGCAGCGCCCAGCAGTCGTCGAGGTTGACGTACTGATAGCCGGCGTCCTTGAGGCCCTTCTCGACGAAGATGTCCGCGATCCCCTTGACCATCGACTCGTCGAACTCGGCCCTGCAGTGGGTGGAGTTCCAGTTGTTGAAGCCCATGGGCGGGGTGAGGGCGAGATCGCCGGGGAGCTTCGACTCGGCACCGGACGCGGGGGCGGGCGCGGGCGCGGGGGCTGCGCCGCGCCGGGCGTCCAGGTCCTGCGCCGCGGCCGGTGCCGGGGCCGCGAGGCCGGCGCCGCACAGCAGCGCGGCGGCGATCGACCCGACGACTCTTCGGCGGATGGTGCGGGGGGTGAGATGACGCATCGTTACATTCCTCCGTACTCGCAGGAGTTGGGGGCTGCATGTACGTGTCAGAGGTGCGCGCTTACGGTAGAGCGTGTTGGACTCTGTTGGAAGGGGAGTGGTAACGGTTCGGACAGTCGAACGCCGAAACCCTTGACTGTGGTGGCACTTGGGAGTGATATCCCAACCCTCGCGTTCGGTTGTGTTCGGTTGCACCCCGAGGAGGGGGACATGGCACAGTCATCGTTCAGTGATCCTGCTGCGCGTCGAAGCATGTCAGGACATCGGATGTCCCGGCGGAATCTGCTACGGGGTGCCGCCGTCGGCACCGGAGCGGTCACCCTTCCGGCCCTGCTCACGGCCTGCGGCGACGGCCCCGGCGGCAACAAGGACGAAGTCACGATGGGCTCCAATTCCTCGGACGCCGTGCCCAAGAAGGCGTTCGCTGCCGCCTTCGACGCGTACGAGAAGAAGTCCGGGAAGACCGTCAAGGTCAACACGACAGAGCACAACGAGTTCCAGCAGAACATCACGCGCTATCTGCAGGGATCACCCGACGACGTCTTCATGTGGTTTGCCGGATACCGCATGCAGTATTTCGCGGAGAAGGGCCTGCTGATCGATGTCAGCGATGTGTGGAAGGGATTCAGCGGCTTCTCGGACGCCCTGAAGGCGCAGTCCACACACGACGGCAAGCAGTACTTCGTGCCGTACTACTACTACCCATGGGCCGTGTTCCACCGGAAGAGCCTCTTCGAGAAGCAGGGCTACGAACAGGCCAGGACCTGGGACGACTTCATCGCGCTCGCCAAGAAGATGAGCAAGGATGGGATTCCGGTCGCCTTCTGCGACAAGGACGGCTGGCCCGCGATGGGCACCTTCGACTACATCAACATGCGCCTCAACGGATACGAGTTCCACAAGAACCTGATGGCCGGCGAGGAAGCCTGGACGGACACCAAGGTCAAGAAGGTCTTCGACCTGTGGCGCGAACTCATGCCGTACTACCAGAAGGGCGCGCTCGGCCGCACCTGGGAAGAGGCCGGACAAGGCCTTCAGCAGCGCAAGACGGGCATGGCCGTCTTCGGAATGCCGCACCCCGGCCAGCAGTTCCCGGCGAAGGAGCGCGACGACATCGACTTCTTCGCCTTCCCTGAGATCGACCCGGCGTACGGACAGGACGCCGTCGAGGCGCCCATCGACGGATTCCTGGTCGCGAAGAAGTCGAAGAACGTCGATGGCGCCAAGGAACTCCTGAAGTGGCTCGGCACGCCGAAGGCCGAGGACATCTATCTGGCCGGTGACCCCAACAACGTCGCGGTCAACGACGGGGCCGACACCAGCAAGTACAGCCCGCTGCAGAAGAAATCGGCCGAACTCGTCGCCGGCGCCCAGCAGATATCGCAGTTCCTCGACCGGGACACCCGGCCCGACTTCGCGCAGACCGTCATGATCAAGGCCCTCCAGGACTTCATCGACGATCCGAACGACATCGACGGACTGGTCAAGAGCATCGAGCGGCAGAAGAAGGACATCTTCTCGTCGGACGTCAGCTGAGTAGCGGGGATTACGTTCCGTGCCGCAGAAGACCATCGCGCGGCGCGCCGGACGACGGGGCCCACGGCGCTTCACACGCCGTGACATCGTCGTACTCGGCGTGCTCCTGGGAATTCCCGTCCTGCTGGACATCGTCATCATCTGGGGCCCGACCCTGGCCTCCATCGGCCTGTCCTTCACCTCCTGGGACGGCATAGGCGACATCCAGTGGGTCGGCGGAAAGAACTACGAGAACCTCGTCGACAACTACCCGGCCTTCTGGCCGGCCGTCCGCCACAACCTGCTATGGATAGCCTTCCTCGGCATGGTGGCGACGCCGTTCGGCCTCCTCCTCGCGGTCGTCATCGACCGCGGAGTCCGCTTCAGCCGCTTCTATCAGTCCGTCTTCTACATGCCGGTGGTGCTCTCGCTCGCCGTCGTCGGATTCATGGCCCAGCTGATCCTCGGCACCGACCAGGGCGTGGTCAACACCCTCCTCAACGACCGCAACGACCCGGTCGACTGGCTCGGAAACTCCGACATCAACATCTGGATGATGATGCTCGCCGCGAGCTGGCGGCATACGGGCTACGTGATGATCCTCTACCTGGCAGGCCTGAAATCCGTCGATCCGGCCTTGAAAGAGGCGGCGCAGATCGACGGCGCCAACGCCCGCCAGACGTTCTTCCGCGTCGTCTTCCCGACCCTGCGCCCGGTGAATGTCATCGTCGGCGTCATCACGGTCATCGAGGCTTTGCGTGCCTTCGACATCGTGTACGCGGTGAACAAGGGCCGCAATGGCCTGGAACTGCTCTCCGTACTCATCACCGACAACATCATCGGCGAGGCCAGCCGTATCGGATTCGGCTCGGCCATCGCGGTCGTCCTGCTGACCGTCTCCCTGGGATTCATCGTGACGTTCCTGGTCCAAGAGCTGCGAGGTGCGCGCGACCGATGACCGCCGACATCCACACCACGGCTCCCGCCGCCGCGCCGGCGCCGTCCGCCCAGAAATCCCCCGGACGCGGGCGACGTCCGGGCCGGTTCGGCGTGCACATCTTCCTCGCGGCCGTCTCCCTGGCGTTTCTCGCGCCGCTGCTCCTGGCCGTCTATGCCTCCCTGCGCCCGTACGAGGAGACGGCTCAGCACGGCTACTTCTCCTTCCCCGACCGCCTCTCCTTCGACTACTACCGCCAGGCCTACAGCGATTCCGGCATGGGCAAGTACTTCACCAATACCTTGCTCATCGCGGTGCCCGCGGTCGTCATCACGCTCTTCCTCGCGGCGTTCGTCGCCTTCGCCGTGTCCCGGCTGCGCATTCGCGGCGGAATGCTCCTGCTGATGTTCTTCACCGCGGGCAATCTGCTGCCTCCGCAGGTCCTCGTCACCCCGCTGTACGTCCTGTTCCTGAAGATTCCGCTTCCTTGGTGGATGTCCGATTCCCTCACCCTGTACGACTCGTACTGGGCGATCATCATCGTCAACATCGGCTTCCAGGTGGGCTTCTGCGTCTTCGTCCTCTCGAATTTCATGCGGACGCTGCCGCAGGAGATCCTGGAGGCGGCGATCGTGGACGGCGCGGGCGTATGGACCCAGTTCTGGCGCATTACGCTGCCGCTGTGCCGTCCGGCGCTCGCGGCCCTCGGAACGCTCGAATTCACCTGGATCTACAACGACTTCCTCTGGGCCCTGATCTTCATCTCCGACCCCGACAAACTCCCGATCACGTCATCCTTGAACAACCTGCGCGGTCAATTCTTCACGGACTACAACTTGCTGGCCGCAGGCTCGGTCCTGGTGGCCCTGCCCACGGTCCTCGTCTTCCTGCTGCTGCAACGGCACTTCATCGCGGGGCTGACGCTGGGGTCGAGCAAGGGGTGAGGGCGACCGGCGGCTGACGGGCCCCGGCGTCATCGAAGATCATCGGGTGTGCAGAATGACCCGTATGCCTATAACGAACACCCCGAAAACGGCAACGGTCGATGACGCTCGGCTGGTGAGCCGGACCCTGGCCCGTGCCTTCGGAGACGACCCGATGATGCGCTGGTTCTTCCCGGAAGACGACTCTCGCGAGGCGGGACTTGGCCGGTACTTCACCACGCTGTTCACCCGGCAGTACGCGCGGCACGGCGTCTGCGAGCGGACCGACGCCGCGGCCGCCTTCTGGGTGGCGCCGGAAGGGCAGGAGAAGGCCGTCCCCGACGCGGAGACCATCCAGGAACTCCAGGAGATCCTGGGCGACCGGGCAGGGCTGTTCCGTGACGCGGTCGAGGCGGCTGCCGAGCACGGGCCGAAGGAAGCTCACTGGTACCTGGCGGTGATCGGCGCCGACCCGGCAGCCCGGGGCCAGGGGCACGGGTCGGCGCTGCTGCGCTCAGGGCTAGCCCAGGCCGACGCGTCAGGCCTGCCCGTCTACTTGGAGTCCTCGAAGCCGTCCAACATCCCCGTGTACGAACACTTCGGCTTCACGGTCCTCGAGGAGGCACAACTGCCGGGCGGCGGCCCGGTGTTGTGGTCCATGCGCCGCGAGCCGCGCCCTGGCGCGGGCGCCTGACGGGCGGCGGGGGTCGGCCGCTCGGTCGGCCGGGGCGGTCTCTCGGGCGGCGGGGAGTCCGAGAGGCTTCACCTTTCTCAAGGAGGCGCAACTGCTGTGCGGTGGGCCGGTGTTGTGGTCCACGCGCCGCGATCCTCGTCTCGGCGCGGGCGGCTGACGGGCAGTGGGCGGCGGGGTCGGTCTCTCGGCCGGCCGGGGGCGGTCTCTCGGGCGGCGGGGAGTCCGCGAGATTTCACCCCGTCCCGAGGAGACACAGCTGCCCGGCGGTGGGCCAGTGTTGTGGTCGATGCGTCGCGATCCTCGTCCCGGTGCGGGCGGCTGACGGACGTCGGGTGGCCGGGAGCCGGCCTCTTGGTCAGCCGGGGGCGATCTCTCGGCTCGCCGGGAGTCCGTGGGAATGCGTAACTGCCGGGCGGCAGGCGGGCGTTGTGGTCCATGCGTCGCGAGCCGCGTCCCGGCGCGGGCGAGCTGGCGGGCATCGGGTGGCCGGGAGTCGGGCTCTCGGTCAGCCGGGGGCGATCTCTCGGGCGCGGCCGGGAGTCGGCCGCCGGTCAGTTGCAGGTGGTCAGCGGACTCGCGCTGCGATGGTCTGGGCGCACGCCAGGGACTCGGTGTGCGTTGTGTCCACCTCCAGGTCGTAGGTCACGCCCTTGTGGACCGCGTCCGCCTGCAACGCGGCCATGCCCTGGGCCCGGTCGCCGCGTGCGATCTCGCGGCCCGCGGCGACCCCGCTGTCGCAGCGCACGCCGACCCACAGCACGTCCAGCTCGCCCAGAGCCTGCTGCCAGCGCTCCTGTGAGGAGACTCCGCCGAGAAAGACGTCGTCGACGATGATCCTTGCGCCGGCGCGGGCCATTGCCACGATGCCCTCCGTCCAGGCCGCCTCAAGGGCACGGAACTCCGCCCCGACGCTCACTCCGCCGTCCGCCGCGATCTCGATCCCCTCGTCCGACGCCTGCATCCTCGCGGGCATCGCCTCGACGAAGGAATCGCAGCCGAACGCCAGCCACGGATCAGGAAGAACGGCCTGCAGGCACCGTACGATCCCGGACTTCCCCGAGCTGGACCCGCCGTTGACAATGATCATCTGAGTCGCCACGCCGCCAGGGTAGGAGTTCTCCCGAGCCGTACGAAACGGATTTCCGCGGACTGCGGTTACTGTGACGGCGGAATGAGGGGGGGGCAGCATGCTCGACGACTGGGACGACGACACCGACTACCACCGTGCGGTGGGCTGCACTTGGCTCATGATCGCGGTTGCCGTGATCTGCTCGCTGGCGGTCGTGGGCCTCGGTGTCGTCGCCGTCTTCGGTACGGACTTCTTCCTCGACATGACGGAAGCGCTCGGCCAGTAGGCCTACCCCGCCGCGTCCAGCGCCGCCCGCAGCGTAGGCGCGGGAGAAAGCGTCGCCGTGAGGCCGGCGATGCTGAGGATGCGCAGCGTCAGGGCGTGCGTGCAGACCACGGACAGGCGGCCGCCTCTGGCCGTCGTGTGGCGGTGTGCGCGGACCAGCAGCGAGATGCCGGAGCAGTCGAAGAAGGTGATCTCGCGCAGGTCGATGATCACGGTCTGGGCGGGGCCCGCTGTGATGGGGTCGATCAGCGGGTTGACCCGCTGATAGGCCAACAGGTCGATGTCGCCGTGGAGTTCGACCACGACCGCGCCATCGAGCCCGTATACGCGAGGCGGCGGGTCGGAGTCCTCGAAGGCGAATTCGTCCAGTGCGTCGAGCTGCATGGGTCCCCCCAGTGCCGATGACGACCGGACCCTTGCGGGGGAACCGGACCGTGTCGGAAAAGCCGGAATCAAGAGGTCACCAGGGGCTGGGGCGCCTAGCGGATCACGCTAGCGGTGGAGGCCGCGCCCTGGAGTGAGGGAACGATTCATGCAGTCCCACTGCCACACAATAGAGTGAAATGGAAGCGAATCGCTTGACAGCTCAAGTCGGCTTTCGGCCTGGGCATTGGCCGCCTCAACAGGGCCTGGTTTCCGTGGCAGGGTGTTGCGGGCAAGCCACAGGGGGCCAACAGAAGAGGGGGAACCGTGATCGTCTGGATCAACGGCGCGTCCGGTGCGGGCAAGACCAGCGCCGCACGGGAACTGATCGAGCTGATCCCGAACAGCACACTCTTCGACCCCGAGGTCATCGGCGGCGGACTGCCCGATCTGCTGCCGCCCAAGCACCTCGCCGAGGTGAGCGACTTCCAGGATCTGCCCATCTGGCGCAGGCTCGTCGTGGACACCGCCGCGGCGCTGCTCGCCGAGGTCGGCGGAGTGCTCGTGGTGCCGATGACCCTGCTGCGCCAGGACTACCGCGACGAGATCTTCGGCGGCCTGGCCTCGCGCAGAATCGCCGTACGACATGTCGTCCTGGCCCCGGACGAAACGATCCTGCGCGACCGAATAGCCAGCAGGCGCGCCCCGGCGGACCTGTGCGACGGCGAGATGCGGGTACGGCAGGGGTCGCTCGACCACATCGAGCCCTACCGTGCGGCCCTCGCGGGCTGGCTCGGCGTGGATGCCCTGCGCGTCGACACCAGCGGGCTCACCCCCTACGAGACCGCCGAGCGCGTCGCCGACGCCGTACGCACCGGTGCCGCGTCCGTCTGCGACATCGTCCAGACCCCCGAGCCCACCGCGGAGACGCTCGCCGCCGGAGTGCTGCTCTTCGACGAGCGAGACCGGGTGCTGCTCGTCGACCCGACGTACAAGGCCGGTTGGGAATTCCCCGGCGGCGTCGTCGAACCGGGCGAGGCTCCCGCGCGCGCGGGCGTGCGCGAGGTCGCCGAGGAGACGGGCATCCACCTCACCGAAGCCCCCCGGCTCCTCGTCGCCGACTGGGAGCCGCCCGTGCCGCCCGGCTATGGAGGGATGCGCTTCCTCTTCGACGGAGGGCACCTCGACGGCGATGAGGCACGGCGGATGCTGCTGCCGGGACCGGAGCTGCGCGACTGCCGGTTCGTCACCGAGGAGGAGGCGGCCCGGCTGTTGCCTCCTGTTCGCTACGAACGGCTGCGCTGGGCGCTGCGGGCGCGCGAGCGCGGGGTCCCGCTGTACCTGGAGGCGAGCGTTCCGGTCGGCCGGCGGGAAGTCCCGGGCGGTTCGGGGCCGGAGAGCCCCTAGCTCTTGGGCCGGCCCGAGATGCGCCGCACTCAGGCAGCGGAACGCGCGCGGTGTCGGCGTACCGCGTCACGATTGGCGCACCGCTGGGAGCAGTAGCGCTGGCGCCCGGTGCGGGAGGTGTCGGCGAAGATCGTGGTGCACTCCGTCACGTCGCACCGCCGCAGCCGGTGCATGCCACGCCCCGCCAGGTGCAGCGCCGTACCCACGGAGAACAGCGAGAACAGCACGGAGCCGAGCGGCTTCCGGTCGTCGCGGTAGTGCAGGTGCCAGCCGGTGTCCGCGTGGTCGGTCAGGCGTGGGTAGGCGGCGGCCTCCGCCAGCATCCGGTTGACCAGCTCGGCGCGCTCGTTCTCGTCGGAGGCGTCGACGACCTTCTCCCATGCCTCCAGTGCGGCCAGGGTCCGGTCCAGGTCCCGCGGCGTGACCGGGCGCTCCAGTGTCAGCCCGGCGGCCCGGCAGCGGTCCGCGAGTTCCTCGGGGCCGGCCGGGCGGCGGTTGGCCAGGTCCGCGGCCAGGTTCACGGCATCCTCGCCGTAAGGGTTGAGGTGCATAAGACCATTACACCACGGTGGACGGCATGAGTCAGCAGACGGGACACCCTCACCTCGCGACCCGCTCCAGAGAGCGCACGGGCGTACGGCAGGCCGCCGATGACGACATCGCGGAGCTCGTACGCCTGCGGGCGTCGCTCTTCGACGACCTCGGCGGCGACTTCTTCAACCCCGCCTCTGCGGGCGACGATTGGCGGGTCGCCCTGGTCGCCGTACTGAAGGAGAAGCTGGCATCGGAGGACACGCGGATCCTCGTCGTGGACGGCGACGACGACAGTGACGGCGACGGCGACGGCGGCAGCGGCAGCGGCGGCCGGCTCGCCGCCTGTGGCATCGGCACCGTCGACCAGTGGTTTCCCGGCCCGCACTCGCGCAACGGCCGGGTCGGCCATGTCATCGGCGTGGTCACCGACCCGGCGCACCGGCGCCGCGGTCACAGCCGCGCGATCATGCGCGGGCTGCTCGGCTGGTTCCGCGAGCGGGACGTCTCCCGTGTGGACCTGTCCGCGTCGGCCGAGGGGGAGCCGCTCTATCGCGAACTCGGCTTCGTCGACCACCCCGACCCGTCGCTGTACTGGCGCCCATGACTGCCCATCAGCAAACGGCAGTCGGCAGCGCGTCGCGGTACCGGTGGACCGTCCTCGGCATCGCCACCTTCACCCAGGCCGCCGCGGCCTTCTTCGTCCAGGGCATCGGGGCGCTCGGCATCCACCTGCAGCGTGATCTGGGCCTGAGTACGGCCCAGTTGGGCCTGCTGCTCTCGGCGGCCCAACTGGTGCCACTGGTAGGGCTGTTGGTGGCCGGGGAGCTCCTTGACCGCATCGGTGAGCGATGGGTCGTCGGGGCCGGCGCCTGTGTCGTCGGCGTGGGCCTGCTGCTGGGCAGCGCGGTGCCCGGATACGTACCCCTGCTCTGTGTCCTGATCGTCGTCGGCGCGGGATACAGCACGATCCAGCCCGGCGGGAGCAAATCGGTCGCGGCCTGGTTCGACGCCTCTCAGCGGGGCATGGCGATGGGCATCCGCCAGGCGGGGCTGCCGCTGGGCGCCACCATCGCATCGGCCGTACTGCCCCTGGTCGCCGAGGAGTTCGGCTGGCGGGCGACGCTCGTGGCCGGTGGGCTGATCGCGCTCCTCGGGGCCGGCGTGTTCATGGGGTTCTACCGCCGGGCGCCCACCGGTGGGGCTCAGCACCAGCAGGACGACGGCGGCTCGCGCACCTCGCTCAGGGAGCAGCTCGACGCCCGGATCGGGATGCTCCGCGAACCGGCCATGGTGAAGATCATGCTGTCCGGGACCAGCCTGATCACGGTGCAGTACGCCGTCGGGGTCCTGACCGTGCTGCACCTGTACCGGACGACGTCGTTGGCGGCGGGCGCGGCGGCCCTCGTCCTCGTGGTGGCCCAGGGGGTCGGCGTCGCCGGTCGTGTGTGCTTGGCGGCCTGGAGCGACCGCAGCGGCTCCGGGCGCTACGCCTCGGTCATGATCTGCATGATCGCCGTCATTGCGGGGACGGTCGCGCTCATGACGCCCGCGGGCAGGTCACCCGCCGTGGCGTGCGCCGTCTTCGTCTGGCTCGGGTTCTTCGGCTACGGCTGGTACGGCCCGTGGGTCGCCTACGTCGCCGAATCTGCACCACCGGGCAAGACGGGATTCGCCCTGGGCCTTGCCATGTCCGTCAACCAGATCGCCATCGTGCTCGCGCCGCCCGCCCTCGGCCTGCTCATCGACGTCACGGGCAGCTTCACACCGGCGTGGGGCGTTCTCGCCGCGATGACCGCCGTGGCCCTGACGGTCACGGCTCACGGGGAACGCCCACGCGCCGGTGCCTGACTCAGCTCGCCGCGTACTTCTGGAGGAACAGCGCCTCGGCGACCGACAGCCGCTCCAACTCCTCCGGCGACACGCTCTCGTTGACCGCGTGGATCTGCGCCTCGGGCTCGCTCAGACCGATCAGCAGGATCTCCGCCTGCGGGTAGAGCGCGGCGAGGGTGTTGCACAGCGGGATCGATCCGCCCTGCCCCGCGTACTGCATCTCCTCGCCCGGGTACGCCTCGCCCATCGCCTCCGCCATCGCCGCGTACGCCGGGCTCGTGGTGTCCGCGCGGAACGCCTGGCCCTGGCCGATCTGCTCGGTGGTCACCTGCGCGCCCCACGGCGTGTGCGCCTCCACGTGCGCCTGCAGCAGCTTGGTGGCCTCGGCCGCGTCGACGCCCGGCGGCACCCGCAGGCTGATCAGCGCCCGCGCGCCCGCCTGCACGGACGGCGTCGCGCCGACCACCGGCGGGCAGTCGATGCCGAGCACGGTGACGGCAGGGCGGGCCCAGATACGGTCGGCGACCGTGCCCGCACCGATCAGTTCGACGCCGTCGAGGACCTTGGCGTCCTTGCGGAAGGCGTCCTCTTCGTACTGAAGGCCGTCCCACACCTCGTCACCGGTGAGCCCGTCGACGGTCGTCGAACCGTCCTCGGCGCGCAGCGAGTCGAGCACCCGCACCAGCGCCGCGAGCGCGTCCGGGGCAGCGCCGCCGAACTGCCCCGAGTGCAGATTGCCCCCCAGGGTGTCGATGCGGACGCGTACGAGGGTCATGCCGCGCAGGGTCGCGGTGACCGTCGGCAGGCCGACCCGGAAATTGCCGGCGTCGCCGATGACGATCGTGTCGGCCGTGAGCAGGTCCGGGTGCTGCTCGGCGTACCGCTCGAGACCGCCCGTGCCCATCTCCTCCGAACCCTCCGCGATCACCTTCACGGTCACCGGGACGCCGCCGTTCGCCTTCAGGGCGCGCAGCGCGAGCAGGTGCATGATCACGCCGCCCTTGCAGTCGGCGCTGCCGCGGCCGTACCAGCGTCCTTCGCGCTCCGTCAGCTCGAACGGCGGGGTCGTCCACGCCGCCTCGTCGAGCGGCGGCTGCACGTCGTAGTGCGCGTAGAGCAGGACGGTGGGCGCGCCCTCCGGTCCTGGCAGCACGCCGTACACGGACTGGGTGCCGTCGGGGGTGTCGAGCAGCGCCACGTCCTGGAAACCCTCGGCGCGCAGCGCGTCCGCCACCCAGTTCGCGGCGGCCTCGCTCTCGCTCCTGGGGAACTGGTCGAAGTCCGCCACCGACTTGAAGGCCACCAGTTCGGTGAGCTCCGCCTTCGCCTTCGGCATGAGTGAGGCGACGGTCTCGGCGATCGGATTCGGCGACATGGGCACGCTCCTCGTAGGTGCGACGTTGTACGTGTGTGGGTGCTGTGATCCTCCCACAGGAGGGGGTCGGGGGTGCCCGCCGTAGGATGCTTTGGAAAGCGCGGCCAACAGCTGGATCGGGAGCGGTAGACCAACGTGAGCAGCGAGAACTCAGCGGACGACGCGCAGTACGTGTGGGACGTCGTCGTGGTGGGAGCAGGGCCCGCGGGGGCGTCGGCGGCCTACGCGGCTGCGGTCGCGGGACGCAGCGTCCTCGTCCTGGAGAAGGCCGAACTGCCCCGCTACAAAACGTGTGGCGGCGGCATCATCGGCCCGTCGCGCGACGCGCTCCCGCCCGGTTTCGAACTGCCCTTCAGGGACCGGGTGCACGCGGTGACGTTCTCCCTCGACGGCAAGTTCGCCCGCACCCGCCGCTCGAAGCAGATGCTCTTCGGGCTCATCAACCGCTCCGAGTTCGACCAGCAACTGGTCGAGCACGCGCAGAAGGCGGGCGCCGAGGTGCGTACGGGCGTCACCGTCGCGCGCGTGGAGCAGCACGGCTCCGCGGTGCCCGACCGGCGCACCGTCGCGGTCGTCCTGCAGAGCGGCGAGACGGTCCTCGCCCGCGCGGTCGTCGGCGCCGACGGCAGTGCGAGCCGCATAGGAGCGCATGTCGGCGTGAAGCTCGACCAGGTGGACCTCGGTCTTGAGGCCGAGATCCCGGTGCCGCCGAGCGTCGCCGAGGACTGGGCGGGCCGGGTGCTCATCGACTGGGGCCCCATGCCCGGCAGTTACGGATGGGTGTTCCCCAAGGGGGACACGCTCACCGTCGGCGTGATCTCCGCGCGCGGGGAAGGCGGCGCCACCAAGCGGTACTTGGAAGACTTCATCGCCCGCCTCGGCCTGGCGGGCTTCGAGCCGAGCATCTCCTCGGGCCATCTGACGCGCTGCCGCAGCGACGACTCGCCGCTCTCGCGCGGCCGGGTCGTGGTGTGCGGTGACGCGGCGGGGCTCCTGGAGCCGTGGACCCGCGAAGGCATCTCCTTCGCCCTGCGCTCGGGGCGTCTTGCGGGGGAGTGGGCGGTGCGGATCGGCGAGGCGCACGACGCGGTCGACGCCCGCCGCCAGGCCCTGAACTACGCCTTCGCCGTCAAGGCGGGACTCGGCGTCGAGATGAGCGTCGGGCGGCGCATGCTGACCGTCTTCGAGCGCCGCCCCGGCGTGCTGCACGCGGCGATCACGGGCTTCCGGCCCGCGTGGAACGCGTTCGCGAGGATCACCCGTGGCTCGACGACGCTCGGCGAGCTGGTGCGGAACCATCCGCTGGCGGGGCGGGCCCTTTCCGCCATAGACCGGTAGCGGGGGGGGGGCTTGTAGGGGGCTTGTACCCCCCGGACTTGGCAGGACTTGAGGCTCGGCCGCCTGTGGGTGGCCGGGCCTCATTTCGTGACGGTGATCCGGAAGACGGGGTGGTCGGCCGCGGCCGCCTCGATCTCCGCGTCCGTCGACTTGGCGGTGACGCCCTTGAAGTACTGGTTGACCTCCCAGCCCCACTTCTCCAGATAGCCGCGGAGCACCGGCAGCTTCTCGGCGTCGGGGATCTCCACCGCGGTGAACGCACGGACCTTGCGCCCGACCCGCAGCTCCCCGCCGCCCGCCGCCCGCATATTGCGCACCCACTGCGAGTGCCCGCGGGCCGAGACCAGGTACTGCCCGCCTTCGTACGTGAACGGGTTGACCGGTACGCGCTGCATCTGGCCGCTCTTGCGGCCGCGTACGGAGAGCTCGGCGGACCCCATCAGGCTGATGCCGCGCCGCGCCAGCCATCCGATCACGCCGTTGAGCCGGACGTTGAGGGGGCTGCCCTTGAGGTAGTAGGGGGAGGGAGAGGGGGAGGCGGGGGAGGACGAAGACATGGTGGCCACCTTGGTCGGAAGCGATTCCGAGAGCAGTGCTCTCGCTTTAGAGCAGTGTGCACGAGATCGGTGATCCAAAGCAAGAGCAGTGCTCTCGAAAGTGTGAAGTGCTCTCGTTTCGGCGCACTGCTCTGTATGCGTGGCACACTGCGTGCATGAGTAGTGCCACGAGCGGAGCCAGGGCCCGCGCCCGAGTCGAAGTCACCGCAGCCATCAAGGACGAGGCGCGCAGACAGCTGGCGGGCGATGGCGCGGCCAAACTGTCGCTGCGGGCGGTGGCCCGCGAGCTCGGCATGGTGTCCTCCGCGCTCTACCGCTACTTCCCCAGCCGCGACGAGCTCCTGACCGCCCTCATCATCGACGCCTACGACTCCCTCGGCGCGGCCGCGGAGGCCGCGCACGCCGAGGTGGCGACATCCGCGCCCGTGCGGCGGTGGACGGTGACCTGTGAGGCTGTCCGCTCCTGGGCCCTGGCGCACCCCCACGAGTACGCCCTCATCTACGGCTCGCCCGTGCCGGGCTACAGTGCGCCCCGGTCCACCGTCGAAGCCGCATCGCGCGTGGGTCTGCTGCTGATCGGGATCGTGCGCGACGCCCACCGGGCGCGTGGTGTCGCGGTGCGGAAGCTGCCCGCCGGGCTGCGCTCCGAGGCCGAGCGGATGGCCGCGGATCTGGCCCCCGATCTGCCGCCGGAGGTGATCGCGGCGATGGTCGCGGCGTGGGCGCAGCTCTTCGGACTGGTGGGCTTCGAGGTGTTCGGGCAGTTCAACCGCGTCGTCGAGGACCGCTCGGAGTTCTTCTCGTACGCGGCTGCCCAACTCGCCCACGGGGTAGGGCTCGTGGAGCCGGGCTAGTACTCCCGACAGCTTCCAGGCAGTCAGGCAGTACTGAGGGCGTAGGCGATGCCTGTCTCCCTGTCGTTGTCGTATCCGGCCTGGAAGGCGGTCTTGTAGGCGTCGTCGCCGAGGAGGAGGCGGGCCTGTTCCTCGCACGCGGTGCGGGCGGCGATGAGTTCGGGCGAACCCATCTGGGGGGTGCCGACGGTGTGCCAGAGCTGCTGGGAGAGGCCGAGGAGCCGGGCGGAGTGCTCGGCGTGCCCGGAGGCGACGGTCGCGGAGGCGAGCAGGTCGACGGTGACGGCGATGCCGAGGCTGTCGTGGAGACGGCGCTTGCCGTCGAGGGCGGTGCGGGCGTGAGCCGCGGCCTCCTCCGCCCGCCGCAGCCCGAGGACGGCGAGGGCGCGCAGGTAGTCGCCGTAGGCGCGGACCCAGGTCTCGCCCTGCCGGGCGCACGTGGCACGTACGTCCTCGGCGACCGCCGCGGCATCGGCGAACTGCCCGAGGCTGACGTGGGCGAAGGCCCGGGCGCCGCGGGCCAGGATCCACGCCGCTGGATAACGTCCGCCGGCGGGCCGGGTGCCCGGCACCGTGTCGAGCACCTCGGCGGCCTGCGTCTGCCGACCGCTCACCGTAAGGCTGGCTCCCTCCAGAAAGGCGGCGGCGACCGGGGCGGACTCGTCGGTGTCCCCGGCCGCGGCCTCCCGGAAAGCGGTGGCGAGACGGAGGCTGGTCTCCGTGTCGCCCTGGGCGAAGGCCGCGATGCCGCGGGACCACAGGGCCTTGGCGCGCACCGGTCCGGGTCTGGGGCCGCAGTCGAGGGCCAGGGCCCGGTCCAGATAGTGCTCTCCCTCCTTGGCGAGGCCGCAGGCGTACCAGAGGAACCACAGCGCCCCGCCCATCTCCTGCGCGGCCCGTGCGTCCCTGTCGGCGAGGCAGGAGTCGAGCGCGGCACGGAGGTTGGCGTGCTCGGCCGTCATCCGCTCGTACCAGGAGAGCTGTTCGGGCCCCATCCAGGCGGCGTCCGCCCGCAGCGCGAGGGCCAGGAAGTAGGTCCGGTGCCGGTGCCGCAGGGTGCGTTCCTCGTCCAGGCCGCGCAGCCAGGCGGCGCCGAACTCGCGGACCGTGTCGAGGATCCCGTACCGCTCGCCGTCACCCTCGCCGTCACCGATCCGGCCACACGTCAGGATCGACTTCTCCGCAAGGCCGCGCAGCAGGCCGGGAAGGGTCTGCTCGGGCAGACGGCCATCCGCGCAGACCGCTCGGGCCGCCTCGGCATCGAAGCCGCCCGCGAACACCGAGAGGCGGGCCCAGAGCAGCCGTTCGGCCGGGGTGCACAGCTCGTGGCTCCAGCCGATGGCGGTGCGCAGGGCCTGGTGCCAGGGAGGGTCGGCCTCGTACACCAGCTCCTCACTCTCGCCGAGGACGGCGAAGCGGTCCTCAAGGCGGTCGGTCAGCTCGGCCAGGGACAGGTCGCGCAGCCGGGCGGCGGCCAGTTCGAGGGCGAGGGGCAGGCCGTCAAGGCGGCGGCACAGGCGAACCAGATCGGGCCGGTCGGCGTCGGTGACGGCGAAACCCGGCGCCGCATCGGCGGCCCGCGCCACCAGCAGGTCGACCGCGTCCCCCGCCACCGCCATGGTGTCCCCGGGGCCGGGCACGGGCAGCGGTGCGACGGTCAGCCGCCGTTCAGGGAAGATGCCGAGCGGGCGTCGGCTCGTCACCAGGATCCGCAGCCCCGGCGCCGCCCGCAGCAGCGCCTCAGCGGCCAAGGCGCACGCGTCGACCAGATGCTCACACGTGTCCCACACCATCAACAGCTCGCGGCCCGCCAGATACTCGGCCAGTACGTCGATCGCGGGCCGGGTCGACTGATCGGCCAGCGGCAGCACCTCGGTGATGGCGAGCGGGAGCAGGGCGCCCCTGCGGAGATCCGAGAGGCCCACCCACCACACTCCGTCCGGGTGGTGCGGCTGCGCCTCGGACGCCGCCCGCAGGGCCAGGCGGGTCTTGCCCACCCCGCCGACCCCCGTCAGCGTCACCAGGCGGGACTCCGCGAGTAGCCCCCGGACCTGGGCCAGTTCTGCCTGCCGCCCGACCAACTCGGTCGTCTCCGCGGGCAGATTCCCCTCTTGCCACTGCGGCTGTGCTCGCGTGCCCACGAGTCTCCCCATCCGGGCCGCTCCGGCCCACGTCCCCAAGTCCCCGCGTCTGTACGGCTGTACGCCGCCAGCCTGCCAAGCCCCGCCGCACGCCACACCGGTCAGCAAGAAAGTGACCGCCCACGACAACAGCGGACCATGACGGTGCGGGAAATGGTCGGACCTCACTCCCGGAATCCCGATGCCGTCGCCCCTCACCTCCCCGCGGACACTTCCACGCGGAATCACGCCACTTCCGATCACTTCCCGACCGCCTTCCGGTCACCTGCCACGCTGTGTGACCGATCGGGTGAACGCCGCCCCGGGCGCGGGCGAGATCTGGGAATGTTCATGGCTTGGTGCGGGGCCAGAACAATCTGTCACGGAGGCGCGTGATGCGTTCCGAGCGTGGATGGCTGCTGCGGGCGGCGGTGATCGAGACCGGCGTCGCGGCGGCGGCCGCCGCCTGCCCCGATGTGCCGCTCTCCGCCCTGCTGGTCGTCGGTCCACTGCTCGCCGCCCAGCGGCTGACCATCCGCGCCACCGCGGCGTTCGCCGCCGTGGCGTCGCTCCTCGTGCTCGCGTTCCCGGCCGTGGTCCGCGACACCGTCCCGCCGCCCTCCGTCCAGGATCACGCGGTGCGCGTCGCGCTCGTCGCCTTCTGCGGCGTGTGGGCGGTGCTGACGGCGCGCGACCGTACGCTCAGCAAAGCCGCCCTGGAGCGCATGACCCACCTCGCCGAACTCTCCCAGCGGGCCCTGGTGCGCCCCCTGCCGGTCGAACTCGGCGGCCTGGCCATGGCCGTCCGGTCCCGCTCCGCGAGCGAGGGCGCCTTGGTCGGCGGCGACCTCCACGACGCCGTGCTCATGCCGTCCGGGCCTCGCCTGATCATCGGTGACGTCACCGGCCACGGCCTGGCCGCGGTGCGCCTCAGCGCGGCCGTCCTGTGCGCCTTCCGGCACACCGCGGCCACCGAACCCGACCTGGTCCGTCTCGCCCATACCCTCGACGACCGCGTGCGGGCCGAACTGGGGGACGAGGACTTCGTCACCCTGCTGCTCGCGGACTTCGTTCCCGGTGGGGTCCGCATGGTCAACTGCGGCCACCCTCCGCCGCTGCGGGTGGGCCGGCGCCTGGAATTCCTGGACCCGCCGAACCCCTCCCCGCCGTTGGGCCTCTCGCCCACACCGAGCCTGCACACCATCAGGCTCTCCTGCGAGCAGCGGATGCTCCTGTACACCGACGGCCTCACCGAGGCCCGGGACACGGACGGCACCGTGATCACCTTCGACCGCGGTTTCCGGGCCGCGCTGTCCAGCCCCGTCCTCGACGAGGCCCTCACATCCCTGGTCGATCTCGTCGACCGCCACACGGCAGCCGAGAGCACCGGCGACGACCTCACCCTGCTGCTCGTCCAGCCCACCCCCGAGTTTCTGACGCAGCCATGTCCCCGCGTACCGAAGCAGCAGGCCGCCACCGAGACCGACGAAGCGGCCGCCAAGTAGCCGCACCGGAGCCCGGCGTACTCCAGCGGGAGTACGCGTGATCGCCACGCCCGGCCGACGCCCCCGACGTGCCCCGCGGTCTAGCGTGGCCGACATGGACGAGCAGCGTGAACACAGGCGCGGCGGTCCGCCCCTGCCCTGGGGCGGACCCCCGATGTGGCGGCATGGCCCGCCCTGGTGGAACCAACGGGACGAGGCGGCGGAGGGCGGCAGGCTGCCGTGGCTGACGACGCTCTTCCTCACCGTGTTCGTGCAGGTCGGTTCGAAGTTCGCCGCGGAGGGCCAGCTCGACCGTGAACCACTCGACCTGATCGCCCGGCTGATCCTGCTCGCCGGCACGGCCTCGCTCCTGTTGCGCCACCGCCACCCCGTCCCCGTGGCGTACTTCACGGCCGGGACCGCACTGCTCTACCTGGGGGCCGGATACGCGTACGGCCCGGTCCTGATCACGGTGGCGGTCGGCTGCTTCGCCGCGGTGGTCTCGGGGCACCGGCGGGCGGCGTGGGGGGCCGTCGGCATGCTGTGGGCGGGACATCTGGTGGTGGCGCACTGGCTGTACCGGTGGCTGCCGCCGGACGGCGACAACGCGCGGACCTGGGGGGAAGAGACTGTCGTCGCCGTCTGGGTCGTCGCGATCATCGCGGTGTCCGAGCTGGCCCGCGTACGCCGTGAGCAGTGGATGAAGGAGCGCGCCGAGCGGGCGCAGGCCGCCAGGCGGCGGGCCGACGAGGAGCGCCTTCGCATGGCGCGCGAACTGCACGACGTCCTCGCGCACAGCATCTCCGTCATCAACGTCCAGGCGGGCGTCGGACTTGCCCTGCTCGACTCCGACCCCGAGCAGGCGCGCACCGCGCTGACCACCATCAAGGCCGCGAGCAAGGAGGCGCTGGGGGAGGTGCGCCAGGTCCTCGACACCTTGCGTGCGCCCGGTGACGCACCGCGCGCGCCTGCGCCCGGCCTCGACCGGCTGCCCGAGCTGGTGCAGCAGGCGGCGAGTACGGGCCTCACGGTCGACGTCGACACCCAGGGGCGGGCGGTGAAGCTGCCGCCCGGCGCCGATCTGGCCGCCTTCCGGATCGTCCAGGAGGCCCTGACGAACGTCGTGCGGCACTCCGGATCGCGGCACGCGCGCGTGCTTGTGCGCTACGAGAAGACGGCGCTCACCCTGCGGGTGGACGACGACGGGCCCGCCACCGGCGCGGACGCGGGCGGCAGCGGCAACGGTCTTGCCGGGATGCGGGAGCGTGCCGCGGCCCTGGGTGGCACGATCGAGGCGGGCCCGCGCCCCGACGGAGGCTTCCGGGTCACAGCGGTACTGCCCACCCGCACGGAACCTCAGGAGAACGAGTGATGATCCGCGTACTGCTCGCCGACGACCAGTCCCTTGTCCGGGCCGGTTTCAAGGCGCTGCTCGATGCCCAGCGTGACATCGAGGTCGCGGGAGAGGCGGCGGACGGCGAGGAAGCGGTCCGCATGGTGCGCGAACTGCGCCCCGACGTCGTCCTGATGGACATCCGCATGCCGCTGCTCGACGGGCTCGCCGCGACCCGCAGGATCACCGACGAGCCGGACCTGAACGGCGTCAAAGTGGTCATGCTGACCACCTTCGAGCTCGACGAGTACGTCTTCGAGGCGATCCGCGCGGGAGCCTCGGGCTTCCTGGTCAAGGACACCGAGCCCGAGGAACTGCTGCGTGCCGTACGCGCGGTGGTCGACGGCGACGCGCTGCTCTCGCCGGGGGTGACGCGCCGCCTCATCGCCGAGTTCGCGGCGCGCTCCAAGGAGCCGGCGGCCGCCGAGCCGCTCGGCGAACTCACCGAGCGGGAGCGGGAGGTGATGGCGCTGGTCGGCATCGGCCTCTCGAACGAGGAGATCGCCCGCCGCCTGGTCGTCAGCCCGCTCACCGCCAAGACCCATGTGAGCCGCACGATGGTGAAGCTCGGCGCCCGTGACCGCGCCCAACTGGTGGTCCTGGCCTACGAGTCGGGCTTGGTGCGGCCCGGCTGGCTGGGCTGAGCGGCTTTGGACTGGTCCACCCTGAGCTGCTCCACCCTGCGCCGGCCCGCCCGCCGGTGCCGCACGAGGATCGTCACCACGGACGCCACGAAGACCGTGGCCGCGACGACCGCGCCGACGCGGTTGAGGGTGTGCTCCGAGGGTGACGTCACACCGAAGAGGTGGACCGGCGTCGTCACCGCCAGGAAGGCGGCACCCGCGAGGCTCGTGGCGACGAACAGCGCGAAGCCGATCTCGACGGTGGTCTCGTCCCGCTCGGCCTGTGTGCGTCGCGCCATACCCCGAGTGTCAGGGGTGCGCCTCCGGCGGGCAAGGAACTGCCCGCCGGAGCCCGGGAGTTGATGTCCTGCACGGCCGTCCCGCACGGCCGTCCCGCACGGTCAGTCGCGGGCGGCCACCGGCTCCCGCTCGTCCTCCTGGGAGGCTTCCTGGGCTGGCGACTTGGCGACGACGACCGACTCCGGCGTACGACGTGTCCGCAGCCCGGTGAGGGTGATCAGGAGTCCGGCGACCGCGATCGCGGTGACCACGATCAGGCCGGGCCGGTAGCTGTCGAGCACGGCCTGCGGCGAGGAGCCCGCACCGTCGCCGGCGGCGGTGATCACGGCGGTCACGACGGCGAGGAAGATCGCGCCGCCCACCTGGATCGAGGTGTTCAGAAGCCCCGACACCATGCCCTGCTCGTCGTCGTCCACGCCATTGGTGGCCTGGATGTTGAGCGAGGGGAAGACCAGGGCGCAGGCGAAGCCGAGCAGGATCATCGACGGCAGGACCATGGACGCGTACGACGGGGTCAGGGTGACCCGCAGGAAGAGCACGTACGAGGCGACGAGCAGCGCGAAGCCCGCCACGATGACCCGCGGGGTGCCGAACCGGTCGATGACCGAGCCGACCTTCGTCGAGGAGAGGGCGACGAGCGCGCCGGCCGGCAGGAAGGCGAGCGCCGTCTCCAGGGCCGACCAGCCGAGCAGCGACTGGAAGTACTGCGTGGCGAGGAACTGGAAGGAGACATAGCCGCCGAAGAACGTCATCGCGCCGATCTGCGCCCGGAGTTGAGGTCCTGAGCGCAGCACGCCGAGGCGGATCAGCGGGCTCGGGGTGCGCAGTTCGATGCGTACGAAGACGGCGAGCAGTACGGCGGCGACGAGGAACGACAGGAGCGTGCGGGCCGAAGCCCAGCCGGCCTCCGGGGCCTCGACCACGGTGAAGACGAGCAGCAGCATGGTCGCCGTGCCGGTGACGGCGCCCGGCACGTCGTATCCGCCGGTGTTCTTCTCGCGGGCGCTGCGCGGGATCAGCTTGAGGCCGGCGACCAGCGCGATGACGGCGATGGGCGCGGGCAGCAGCATGGTCAGGCGCCAGCTGGCCTCGGTGAGCAGACCGGACAGGACAAGGCCCATGGAGAAGCCGGTGGCCGCGCAGGTGGTGTAGATGGTGAGCGCGCGGTTGCGGACCGGGCCCTCGGCGAAGGTCGTCGTGATGATGGAGAGGCCGGCGGGCGCGGTGAACGCGGCGCTCAGCCCCTTGATGAAGCGGCTCGCGATAAGGAGCGGGCCCGAGTCGACGAATCCGCCGAGCAGCGAGGCGAGCGCGAAGACGGCGAGCGCGATCAGGAAGACCCGGCGCCGTCCGAGCAGGTCGGCGGCGCGGCCGCCGAGGAGCAGCAGTCCTCCGTATCCGAGGATGTAGCCGCTGACGACCCACTGCAGGGTCGAGGTGGAGAGGTTCAGTTCGGAGCCGATGGAGGGCAGGGCGACGCCGACCATCGATACGTCGAGTGCGTCGAGGAACATCGCGGCGCAGAGCACGAGGAGGGTGCCCCACAGGCGCGGGGACCAGCGCTCCGGGGACGCGGAGTCAGCTGTGAGCGGAGAAGTCATGCGCAGCACAGTACATGCACATGCATTGAGTGCAAGTGCATTTAATTCCGATGCAACAATGGGGGCTTTTTCTGCTACCGTGCGATGTCATGGCGGCGAAAACGGCCGAGCAGGCGCTCGTGGACCAATGGCGCGACATCCTCGCGGTGCACGCACGCACTCTGTGCGAACTCGACCGCGCCCTGCATGAGTACGGCCTCGGGGCGAGCGACTTCGAAGTTCTCGACGTGCTGTCCGAGAGCGCCGCGGAGGACGGCGGCGGCGCCTACCGCGTCCAGGAGATCGCGGGCCGGGTGCATCTGAGCCAGAGCGCGCTGTCCCGCCTGGTCGGCCGCCTGGAGAAGGACGGCCTGGTGGAGCGCGGGATGTGCAGCGAGGACCGGCGTGGCGTACGGGTGTGCCTCACGGAGAAGGGACGCGCGCTGCACACGCAGGTGCGGCCGCTGCAGCGCGAGGTCCTCGGCCGGATGCTGACGGAGCCCGGCTCCCAGTAGCCTCCGGGGGCTTTCTACGCCGGACGTTATACGCCGGACGTTTCCTGCCACAGCGCGGCGAGCGCGGAGTCACCCTCGATGTGCGGGAAGTCCGCGCGGTTCCACAGCGCCAGGTACAACTGATCGGCGGCCCCGGACAGCTCGCAGTCGACGTCCTCGGTGCCGCCTCGCTCGGTGACGGGCGGCTCCTCGGAGAGCCGCACGGTCCACGCGGCGTCCGCGTCCGTGGCCCGTACGCGCAGTCGGCAGGGCTTCTCGACCCGCACCCTGCTGCGCGAGCGGGCGTGAAACCCGCGGAGCAACTCATCGATCCCGTCCACGGCGAACTCCGTACCGATCGGCGACGGAGTGCCCCCGAGTGCGGACTCGGCGTCCACGCGATGAACCGTCGTCTCGTTCGCCTGCCGCCGCGCCCAGAACGCGAGCGGCGATGGCGCGGGCAGAAACGCCCAGCACTGTACGTCGGGCGATGCGGCCCGGAGCGTGCCGACCAGGTCGGCGTGCGCCTGCCGGTACCAGTCGACCAGGGCGGGGCCGTCAAGGCCGGGCGGGTCACCCATCGGCCGGGGCGAGCCGCACTCCTCGGCGACGAACGCCGCGGCCCAGCGGTGCACGACCCCCGTGTGCCGCAGCAGATCACGCACCTGCCAGCCGGGGCAGGTGGCCACCTCGGCAGCCGTGCCTGCCGTTTCGGCGGCGCCCGCAAGCAACTTGCCTTCGGCGTCCAGAATGTGAAGGTGCTGGGAGATCTCCATGCGTGGATTGTGCCGGATGGAGTGCGCTCGACGCGGTCAGGTCTTGCGGACGGCGCCGGTGAAGCCGGCGACGAAGAGGGTGGCGAAGGCCCAGGCGCAGGCCTGGAGGGTCCATCCGGCGGCGGTGAGGGCCTGCCCCGCTGCCGTGTCGGTGGTGGTGCAGTCGCTGCGGGCGCCCGTCTTGATCAGCGGCAGGCCGAAGTCGAGGCCGACGCCGATGCGGTCGACCGTGCTGCAGCTGACGGCAGTCCCATCCCTCGGGACGGTGCGGGCGAGTCCGCCGTGGGCGCCGGGGCCGAGCACGGCGAGGAACACCGAGGCGAGGACGATGGCCAGGAGGCCGAGCAGAGCACGCCAGGGCTGGTATCCGTATCCGAGAGTGAGCCACGTCAATAGGCCCCAGGCCCGTTCGCCGGGGGTGGTGGCGGCCCTGCGCAGCTGGTCGTGCCGCTGTGCGATGAGCACCGCACGGGCGTCCCGGTCGTGTCCTGCGGCGCGCTGGGCGGCGGCCAACTGCTGGTAGGGCTGCGGCGCGTAGTACGGAGTGGCGTCGCGGAGCAGATCCAGCCAGTCCCGCCAGCTCTCCGCGAGGTCGCCGTACTCAAGCCCGTCGACGTCCAGGCGGTGGGACGGGTCGGGATGTTCCAGGCGGGCCGGGTCGAGATCCAGGGAGCCGCTGATGCGTACCCCGGGAAGTTGGATCGTCGGAAACTCTCCGCTGCCCAGGGCCTCGAAGCCGCGCCGGAGGAGAGCGTTTCCGTCGACCCGCAGATCGTGGAACACCAGTGCGGGACCGGTGTCGTTGCGTACCTTCCCCCCGGTGCAGGCCAGTTCGCCGATGCACGCCTGCAGCAGCCGCACGGCGCCGGCGTCACTGGCGCCCACCGCCTCGAAACCGGCGCGCAGCCGTACCCCCTGGTCGGCTCGCATTCCGTCGGCCATCAGGGCGGGACCGCTGTCATTGCGCAACTTTGCCCCGGTGCAGTCGAGTTGCTCGATGTCCGCCCCGATCAGCCGCACCAGGCCGAGCTCGCCGTCGCCCACGGCCTCGAAACCGTCGCGCAGATAGAGGCCGCCTCCGCACCGCAGTCCGTCGGCGTCCAAGGCGCGTCCGTCGGGGTTGAGCAGCCGCGCACCGCTGCAGTCCACCACCCCGCTGATGCGCGCATAGATCAGCGACACCGCTGCGGACTCGGTGGCTCCGATGACGGTCGCTCCCTCCAGGGAGACACGAGATGCGGTGAGCCAGTCGGCGGCGAGGGGCGATTCATCGGGATGCTCGAGGCGGCACCTCTCCAGCACGAGATAGGGCAGGTGGGCGTTACGGGCCACCATGCCCTCGGTGAGCAGACAGTCGAACAGCGCCAGTGCCACGTGCGTGGTGAGGTTCTCCGCGTCCAGGCGGCCGGTGATGCGCGCGCCGCGCAGTTGCAGTCCATGGGGATCGGGGTCGGGGGCGAGACGGCCCCGCAGGATGTCCCGGACGACAGCGGCCTCGATGGTCCGGTCCTCGCCCCACGCGCGCATGGCCGCCTCGTCGACGGACTCACCTGCGGCCAGGTCGAGCAGCTCCCCGCGGGTGACGTGGTCGATCAGCCTCTGCGCCAAGTCCGCCATCGGGCCCACCCCCTGGCCGCGGCCGGTCGGCACTCACACCGTAGGGCGCGGTCCGATTCCTGTCTCCTCTCTCCCGCTCAGAACGACGGCCGTGCGGGTGTTGCCGTTCGGTGACATGCGGGACAGGGCTGTGACACGGGAGAGGGCAACGCACTTGGGGAGTAGCGGGTCGTATGGGGCAAAGGCGGCGCGGGCCGCCGCTGCCCCGACGGGCAGGCCGACCAAGTGATCCGGGGAACCCCATGAAGACGAGTGTGCGGATGAACAAGGGACTGATCGCCGCGGCCGCGGCGCTGGCCACGTCAGGGGCCGCCATGGCGGCGGCGCCGGCTTCCGCGGCCGGCACCCCGCGCTTCCTGGCGCCCTCCGAACTGCCGCCGCACGCGGCCTCGGAGTGGCTCGCGGGCCCGGTGACGGCCGGCCAGCCCGACCCGCTGCCGATGTGCGTCGGCGAGGCACTTCCGTCGACGTCCGTGCACCGCGCCTACCGCACCGACTACGACACCGGCGCGCTGCAGGTGACGGTGGTCGAGCGCAGCGAGCAGCGGGCGAAGGAGTTCGCTGCCCTCCTGCGCGGAAAGCTCGACGGGTGCGCGAAGAAGGTGATGAAGGAGGACCCCGGGATCACCGCGAAGCAGAAGTACTACGGCAAGGTGAACGCCGAAGAGGGAGCCCACGTCTACGGCGTCCGCACCGTGACGTCATGGGGTGCCTCCGACATCAACCTGTTCTCGGTGGGCCGGGACGGCGCGACGGTGACACTCGTCACCTGGGGTCAGATGGGCGGCTTCGCGGACGCCCAGGTGGCCGACTTCAGGACCACGACGGCCACGGCCGTCAACAAGCTCTACTGACCTGTTCCGGCGGGACGCGCCGGGCGTCCCGTACTGGAACGGGGCGGGTATTCCGGCCACGCATGGGTCGGCTGATCGCTCCACCGACCGTAAGGAGAGACGCAGGCGCCCCGTCATAGGGTGCTGGCACTCCACCCGGCAGCGTTGCCGGGCTTTCGGAACGGGAAGGCCATATGACCATGGATACAAAGGCGTACATCGAGGATGTCTACGGCCAGATCTGCCGGCGCAGCGCGGGGGAGGGGGAGTTCCATCAGGCGGTGGACGAGGTGCTGCGCTCCCTCGAGCCGGTGCTCGAGCGGCATCCGGAGTACGTGGACGCGGGGATCGTGGAGAGGATGTCCGAGCCGGAGCGCCAGGTCATGTTCCGGGTGCCGTGGGTCGACGACCAGGGCGTTGTGCGCGTCAACCGCGGCTTCCGGGTGGAGTTCAACAGTGCGCTCGGTCCCTACAAGGGCGGCCTGCGGTTTCATCCGAGCGTCAATCTCGGCATCGTCAAGTTCCTGGGGTTCGAGCAGATCTTCAAGAACGCGCTGACGGGGATGGCGATCGGCGGAGGCAAGGGCGGAGCCGACTTCGACCCCAAGGGCCGCTCGGACGGCGAAGTGATGCGGTTCTGCCAGGCCTTCATGACCGAGCTGTACCGGCACCTGGGCGAGCACACCGACGTGCCCGCCGGGGACATAGGCGTCGGGGCCCGTGAGATCGGCTACCTCTTCGGCCAGTACAAGCGGATCACGAACCGTTACGAGTCAGGAGTCCTGACCGGCAAGCCGGTGGCCTGGGGCGGTTCGCACGCCCGTACCGAAGCCACCGGTTACGGCACCGTCTACTTCGCCCAGGAGATGCTCGCCACCCGCGGCCAGAGCTTCGAGGGGCGCCGGGTCGTGGTCTCGGGCTCCGGCAATGTCGCCGTCTACGCCATCGAGAAGGTGCACGCCCTGGGCGGCCGCGTGGTCGCCTGCTCCGACTCCTCCGGCTACCTCGTCGACGAGGAGGGCATCGACCTGGACCTGCTCAAGGAGATCAAGGAGGTGCGCCGGGAACGCATTTCCGCGTACGCCGATGCGAAGCCGACCGCACGCTTCTCCGCCCGCGGGACGGTGTACGACGTCCCCTGCGATCTCGCGCTGCCGTGCGCGACCCAGAACGAACTGCGGCGCGACGACGCCGCGGCTCTGGTCAAGAACGGTGTGATCGCCGTCGCCGAGGGGGCCAACATGCCCTGCACGCCCGAGGCCGTCGAGGTGTTCCGGGAGGGCGGGGTGCTCTTCGGCCCCGGCAAGGCAGTGAACGCGGGTGGCGTGGCCACCTCCGCCCTGGAGATGCAGCAGAACGCCGCCCGTGACACCTGGAGCTTCCAGCAGACCGAGTCCCGGCTCGCCGCGATCATGCGGGATGTCCACGCCCAGTGCCGCGAAACCGCCACGACGTATGGCGCCGCCCCGGACGACTACGTCCTTGGCGCCAACATCACCGGCTTCCTCCGAGTCGCGGACGCGATGATCGCGCAGGGAGTGGTCTAGGTCAGCGCGCCTGGTCCTGCCGCTGTCAGCCAGGACCTGAGGTGACGGGGGCACCTCGTGCGTGTCCCGGGCGGCCAGGTCGTCGACTTGGCCGCCCGGGGGCATTCATCGTCGGGTCGGTGGGCGTTCAGGCCCTGTTCGAGGTGGAGTGCGCCCCAGTCGCGAGCGCTCCCGCGCCGAACGCCGTGCACAGGGCGATCAGGCCGATGACGGTGAGGCCGAGCAGGTGGCGTGTGGGGGACAGGGATCCGGCGATCAGTCCGCCGAGGCCCGCGCCGACCAGGTCTACGGCCGCGCTGTTCATCGCCACGTTGATGCTGCTCCAAGTCTGCTAAACACGAAGAAACGAAGGCTGGTTGAGGGATCGCAAAGGCGGGACACCTACCGTCAGCAGGCCGGGAGTTGATGGCCTTCACACGTCTGGCAGGAGTGGCATGACGGATGCAGGGCCCCCGAGAGCGGGCTTGACGCCACAAGAGGTAGCACTGTGGCTGAGGGAGCAACTGATTCAAGGGATCGGACTGGTGAGTGTGCGGAAGGCGAGGTTCCGACGATCTGCTGCGCTCATCAGGCTGTGCTCCCTCGCCCTCTCGTCCGCCTCAACGGTGATACTGGGGCTTCAGGATCTCGGTCTGTGGGCGAACGTCGCCTTCACGATGGTGGCTGTCGCGACTGGGGTCAGCGCGATTGAGGCCTTCTTCAACTGGCGCGCACGTTGGCAGGCTATGGAGGAGGCCCAGTATCGACTGCTCGGGCTCCGTGACGAGCTGGACTTTCTCCTTGCCCGCACGTCACCGAGCGATCTGGGGCATGCTGCCCTTGATCCCATCTTCACGCAGTGGCAAGCCGTGTGGAGTGACATCAACCGGCAGTGGATGGCGCTTCGACCGGGAGAGGGAACGATCAGCTCCGCACCCTCCCCGTCCCCGTGAGTCCACAGGGCCCTCCCTGCAGCACGGTCGCAACCAGCACTGAGCCATGACGCAACCTTCGTCAACCCCCTGTGCCGGCTCGGGTTGTCCTGGATGCTGGGGACGAGTCCGACATCGACGTCCCGGGAACTGCATCGAGGAGATCCATTGGGCGCGCCGCCGTACGAGAAGCCTTCTCCCCGGACTACGCGCCAGGTCCTTCTCGGCTATGTGCGGCCCCACCGCCCCGCCTTGGCCGTCGGCGGCCTGCTGGGCCTGGTCGCCGGGGCCACGGGCCTGGTCCTGCCGTTGGCGGCGAAGCGGCTGCTGGACAACCTCGCGCAGGACCGGGCCGTGGCCGGTGCCCTGTTGGCCATGACCGCGCTGGTCGTGGCCAACGCGGCTGTCGGGGCGCTGGGCAGCTATGTGCTCACGCGCACCGCGGAGTCCGTGGTCCTGACGGCCCGTAAGGGACTGGTGTCGCACCTGCTGCGCCTGCGGGTGCCTGCGGTGGACCGCATGGAACCGGGCGACCTGATGGCCCGGGTCACCGCGGACACCACCCTGCTGCGCCAGGTCACCACCGAATCGCTGGTCGGTGGGGTCACCGGCACCCTCACTCTGGCGGCGACCCTGGTGATGATGGGGCTGCTGGACGCCGTGCTGCTTGGCGTCACTCTGGCCGTGTTCGTCATCGCCGGTGCGGTGATCGGTCTGGTGGTGCCGCGGATCAACCGGGCCAGCCACCGGGCCCAGGAGTCCGTCGGCCTCATGGGCGCCGCGCTGGAGCGCTCGCTCGGGGCACTGCGCACCGTCAAGGCGTCGGGAGCCGAAGACCGCGAGGAGGAGCGCATCCACCAAGCCGCCGCCCAGGCGTGGCGGGCCAGCGTGCGGGCCGCGAAATGGACGGCGCTTGCCGGAAACACCGCCGGGCTCGCCGCACAGACGGCCTTCCTGACGGTGCTGGGCGTCGGCGGCGCCCGAGTCGCTTCCGGAAGCGTCGCCGTGGGTACGCTCGTCGCGTTCTTGTTGTACGTGTACTACCTGATCCCGCCGGTCAACCAGCTGGTGGGGGCGGTCGCCGACTACCAGGTCGGAGCCGCCGCGGTCGCCCGCATCCAGGAGGCCCACCAGCTGCCGGCCGAGTCCGGCGACCCCGACGCCGACCTGCCACGGCCCGGCACACCACCAGCCGCAGTCGTCTTCGAGCAGGTGCGCTTCCGCTACCGCCCAGAACTGTCCGACGTGCACCACGGCGTCAGCTTCACCATCCCCCCGCGCGGCATGACCGCTTTCGTCGGCCCCTCCGGCGCGGGCAAGACCACCGTGTTCTCCCTCATCGAAAGGTTCTACGAGGCCGACTCCGGCCGCATCCTCCTGGACGGCAAGGACGTCAAGAACTGGCCGATCGCGCAACTGCGCGCCGCGATCGGCTACGTAGAACAGGACGCACCCGTGCTGTCCGGCACCCTGCGCGAGAACCTCCTCATCGGTGCGCCGCACGCCGATGAACAGCATCTTCGCCAAGCGCTGCGCACCACGCGCCTGGACACCATGGTCGCCGGGTTCCCCGAAGGCCTGGACACCCGCGTCGGCCACCGCGGCACCCGTCTTTCGGGAGGCGAACGCCAGCGCGTGGCCATCGCCCGGGCGCTGCTGCGCCGCCCCCGGCTGCTGTTGCTGGACGAGGCCACCTCGCAACTCGACGCGGTCAACGAAGCAGCGCTGCGCGAGACCGTCGCCGAGGCGGCTCACACCACCACGGTCCTCGTGGTGGCGCACAGACTGTCCACCGTGACCATGGCCGACCGCATCGTGGTGATGGACACCGGCCGCGTCAGGGCCGTGGGCACGCACGCCGAACTCCTCGTCGCCGACCCGTTGTACGGGGAGCTGGCCGCCACCCAGTTTCTGGCCACCGACTGAGCGCCGCACCAGGACGGCCGGCGGCCTGCCCTGTCCCAGGACCTGTCCCAGGACCGCGGGACGGATACCGGTCCGGGCAGGCCCCCAAAAAGCTGCATCGCCAGCCAGAGATGTGTGCCTCCAGGCACTCGCGCAGGGCCGGATACGGCCTTCCGCGCGCCTTGCCGGGGCGGGACGGTGGAGGCCGGACACCCCCACTTGCGACAAGCAAGGAGATGGCCATGGAACATGACACGGGCAAGGAATCGATCACAAAGCGGCCCTACGTGGAGCCTGAGGTCGAGGAGCTGGGCACGGTCGAGGAGCTGACAGCCATGGGTGGCCTGCTCGTACACGACAACCCGGCCCACCGCGTGCTGCTGTGAGTCCATTTCCCTCCCCGGGCAGGCATGCCCGGGGAGGGAGCCGTAGCGACGGACAGCGCTTCGCGCGTACGGAGGGGAGCGTCCGGTGACGGGCACGGAGTCTGTTCTGGTCGGGGACTACACGGGTTGCTGCGGGCAGGTTCATTTCGGTGATCCCGACTCCCGCATCACCTACGTGGCCGCCCCTTTCGGACAACGCCCGGCACCTCCCGAGACGGGCCGCCTCGCCGTGCAGTGGCATGCGGCACCGGACGCTCCTCGGGTTCCGGCCCCCGCGGACCGGGAGCGGCTGCTGCTGTCCGGACCTGTCATGGGGCCGGTGACGCCTGACCGGGTACGGCAGATAGCCTCCGCCCTCAAGAATGCCCGCTACGCCGAACTGGCGCGGCTGCCAGGAGACTTGGCCGGCTGCCTGGTGACCGAGCACAGAGTCTTTCTCTTCCGGAGCGCCACCAGCCGGGAAGGTCTGCTCCATCGCAGGGACGGCGCACTGCTGCGGTGGTCGACCGATCCCACCGATCTGCTCGACGGCCCGGAGGAGTTCGACCACGAGGCGATCTGGCGCTCGTGCCGCGGCGACGAGGTGTTCATCTATGACAACCTCACGCCGGTCCTGCCCGGACAGGTGGTGGTCGTCGACCGCGACCGCGTAGACGTCGTGGAGTACGACCCCATCGTCCCGCTGGAACTGCCCCGGCACACCACGATGCCGGAATACGCCGAGATCGCCTACGACTTGATCCTGCGGGCGGTGCGCCCGTACACCGGCCGCGGCCGGATCGGCATCCTGCTCAGCGGCGGTCTTGACTCCGGGGCGGTGCTCACGGCCCTGGTGGACTCCGGAGCCGACGTGGTCGCCTACCACCAGGCCACCGACGACCCTCTCGCCGATGAGTCGGGCTACGCACGGGAGGTCTGCGACCACCTGGGCGTACCCTTCGTGCCGGTCATGATGGACCACGACGAGGGCTATCTGTCCGAGAAGTGGGAGCTCCCGCATCCCTACAACAACATCGCCTTCCGGTGGCAGGAGCAGATCGCCGACCGCATCGAGCGCGACGGAATCACCTTCCTGACCTGGGGCCGCGATGGTGACATGGTCTTCGGCCCGACGCGCTACGGGCTGTACGAGGTACTGCACGGCGATCTCCGCCTGCGAGAGAAGGCGGCGCTGTGCCGGGGGCTGCTGTGCTCACGCTTCGAGTCCTCCCGCATCCTCCGAAGCGCCAGCGCGTCCTCATCCGTTCTGGGCGATCTGGTGCCGACCGGGGACAACGCGCGAGCCACCGATTTCCTCACCCCGCTTCCCGGCGTGCCCGACGACCGGTTCAACGACGCGTACTCGGCCCGGGACCACTGCGTGGACCTCAGTGTCTGGCGACCGCGGGGAATCCAACTGTGCAGTCCCTTGGGCGACAAGGGCATCCGCCGCCTCGCGGCCCGTATGCCGGACGCCTACCGGCTCCTGCCCTACCAGGGGAGGCTGATCACCAAGCCGGTGCTCCGGCTGCTCCTGTCCACCCGGCTCCCGGAGAGGATCTGGCGCCGCTACGGACGGCTGTGGCTGGATTCGCCGCACAAGAACTATGCCCTCAACCACGGCCAGGTACTGGCCGACCTGATCGGGCGCCCGGACGCGCACCTCATGCGGATGGGCATCGTGGATCCGCGGCAGCTCGCGCGTGTCCTTGCCGAGCCGGCGAGCCTGCGCCGCAATGCCGAACAGCTGATCTGCGCCGCCATGACCGAGCTGTTCCTGCGCGGCGACGCGCGGCGGGCCTCCGTTACGCAGAAGGGTGTTCGCGATGCCTCTCGTACGGCTGGCTGAGCACGCCGTCTTCGACGACACCGACGGCGCGGGGGTCATTCTCGACACCCACAAGGGTGTCTACCTGACGCTGAACTCGACGGCCACCCTCATGCTGCGGGCAGCCCTGCACGGCGACACCGTGGACGATGTGGTCGGCCGCCTCCGCGAACAGATCGACGCCACGGACCAGACCCTCCAATCCGGTCTTGCCAAGCTCACCGGGCAGCTCCGCGACCGTGCGTTGCTGGCCGCCACGCAAGAGGGCCCGCGATGAACAGAGCCGTCACCACACCGGACGGGGAGTTCTTCCTGTCCGACCTCGACCCGGCCACCACCCCGCCACGCATCCCTCTCCCGCTCCGCGCGTACGCAGTGGGGCGCACCTTCCGCGCGCTGTGGATCTACCGTCGGCGCGGCTGGTCGGTGGCGCACCTGTATCTGCGGCGTCTACGCCCCGGCCCCGGATCGGCGGCCCTGGCCGCCCTCCCGGCCGGCACCGCGCTCCGGCTGGCCCGCCGGGAGGTCTTCGCCTCCCAACTGGTCCTTCGCACGGTGCTCCCTGACGGTCTCTGCCTGCCCCGCTCCCTCGCGCTGGCCACGTATCTGTCGGCTCTCGGACTGCCCGCCCAAGTGACCGTCGCCCGCCTGCGCACCGTGGCCATGCCGAAGAACAGCTTCCACTCCTGGACCGAGCTGTACGGCGCCGTGCTCAACGACAATCCAGACGTCCAACTCGGCTACACCGTTCTGCAGCGCGTCGCCGCGTCCGAGGCACCCGCGGCGCCCCGTGCGCGGCCCCGTCCATGACCAAGGAGGGCCCGTGACCGAGGCGAATACCCACATGCGGTGGTTCGAGGACCACGCGGACCATTACGAGGAGTTGGCCACGTACGCGGCCGACTTCGGGCAGCGGCTGATCGACTTCGCGGATCCGGCACCGGCGACCCGGCTGCTGGACGTGGGAGCCGGGCGCGGCGCGGCCGCCAGGACCGCCGTGGCCCGCGGCTGCGTGGTCACCGCGATCGATGTGACCCCCGCAATGGTGCGTCGGCTCGCCGAGGACGTACCGGAGATCGTCGTCCGGCAGATGGACGTGACACGACTCGATTTTCCCCGCGGCTCCTTCGACACGGTGGTCGCTGCCGACGTGCTGGAGATTCTTGAGGACCCCGCGGCAGCGGTGGCCGAAATACGCCGGGTCCTGGCACCGGGTGGGACGGTCGCCTTGTCGGTAAACGGAGCCCGCGCCCGGTGGGAGTGGCTCACCCGGCTGGCCCAGGAGTTCTGGCCCGCCCCCGGCCCTGCCGCAGACGCCGCGACACCCGCGGATCCGGCCGCCCTGCTGGCCGAGGCCGGATTCATCGAGCTGACGCAACGACAGGTCGCGGCAGCCGTACAGGTGCCCGGTCCATCGGCGCTCTGGGAGCTGCTGGAGTCCCAGATGTCCATGGCCGTGGACGAGACATTGCCGGCCCGACGCGCCGCCGAGTTCCGTCGCCGCTTCTGGGCCGGCGCCGAACACATGCACGCGCACGGCGGCATCATCCTCGACCACAACGCGATACTTCACCGCGCGATCACCCCGGCATGAGCCGGGCAGCTGCCCAGGACGGCTGCGACGCCGTGATCACGCCGGCCACGGGCAGATCATTTCCCCCGTTCCGTCATCGGCGGATGGTCCCAGGAGCATGCCGCCGTAGCCGAGTGTGGAGGCGGTGGCGACGCCGCTGGGTCCGGCGAGGGCGCCGGCGCGTTCGACGGCGACGGGGAAGATGTTGGCGAGGCCGAGTCAGCTGGGATGCCCGGCCTTCAGATGGAGGGAGCGGGCGCCGCCAACGTCGAGGCGGTCGGCGACGAGGTGCCTGGCGGCTCCCTCGATGATCCCGGTGGCGATCACCCCGCCGCCCGCACGACGTGATCGCCCCGCCCGGCGGCCGATCGCCCGACTACCGGCCGCGCCCTGGGCCCGTCGCCCGGGACAAATGGCTGTGCGGCTCGGTCGAACACGACGCTGAGCACGTCGTGGCGCAGGTCTTCGAGCACGCGCAGGCCCGCGACCCCGGCCACCGCCGCACCTGAGTCGTCCTGGTCGACGGCGCCCGCCACCAACTCGACCTCATCCAGGCCGGCTCGGCATCGTAGACCGCGCCGAGCGTGGCCATGCGTTTTCGGGCGCTCTTCTCTCCGACGGACAACCGTGTGCGGAAGGCGTGCTGCCGCTTCGCGGCGGCCTGCCGGGTGGCCTCCCGCAGGGCCTCGGGCCGGTGTTCTGGCGCAACCTGCGGAACGTGCCACCACGCTCAGTGGGGACGCGTCCGCCAGGCCCGGGCGAAGAGTTCGGGCAGGGGGCCGGCGACGGGCCGTGAATAGACTTTGTGCCCGATGACCCGGACCCCGAGCAGCCCGGCCTTCCAGGTCTCCATCGGAGGGTAGAACTTGTCCCCGCCCGCCCAGTCGCCGGGCAGGAACACCCCCCGCCCGGCCCGGGCCCTGCGGTCGGCGACCGCAAGACCGGCCTCGACGAGTGCGGCCGCAACGGCCTTGTGGTGCGCGGGAGTCCACCGGTTGAAGCGGCGGATACGGCGGTCGGTGGGCACGGGCAGGGCGAGCAGCTGCAGATACAAAGTGGCAGCGTCCGTATCCAGACCGGTGGTGGCGGCCACCTCCTCGACCACCTTTGGTGCGGACAGCCGCGGATCGGTCTCGTAGCCGCCCGGCGGCAGCGACCCCTCGGTTATGCGCTGCACGATGCGCTCGAACTCGGGACCGCGCAGCCGGCGGACCAACGCCAGATGCGAGTCCTCCACATCGACCACAGCCTCCAAGCGCCGCGAGCGCTCGTCGGCCCCGTAGCGGCCGGGCCGGAAGTACACGCCGGGCGCCTCGCGCTCACCGCGCCGGTCGAACCCTGCCTCGGATACGACGACCAGGCCGTCGTCCAGCGTGGGATGGGCAAGCGGCTCGGCGGCGTCCAAGTAGGGCAGGGCGCCGGGGAAGCCCGGCAGCAGCTCCGCCACGGTGCGGCCGCGCAGGCTGCGGCCACGGGCGGAGAGCAGCAACTCCGGGTGGGCCAGGCGTTCCCGCAGCAGCCGTACGGTCTCGGGGACGCCCCGGCGTACGGGATCTCCTTCGGGAAGCTCGGCGTACACCCAGTCGACGGCGTCGCACACCACTACGAGCAGCTCCCTGAAACGGAAACCCTCGTCGCCCTCCCAGCCGCCGCCGCTGATGCTGTTCACCCGCAGCCGGGTGTCAGGGTCGCGGGTCAGCCGCGGCTCGCGCGCGGGATCGGCGAACACGGCGCACACGGCTGCCGGGGCCATCCGTATATCGCTGTGCTCGGCGGCGACGGCGAGCGTCGACTCGGGCACGGCGGGGCGTACGCCCTGTTGCCTGCGCCAGGCCTCGGCGATCCGCTCGGCGAGCGCCAGCTGCCCGCCCTCCAGCCACAACTGCTCGGGGTCCTCGGGCAGCACGTCGGCCAGCAGGTCGAGGCGCTCGGCCACGCGCAGGGTCGCCAACTCCCGCTCACCGGCCTCGGCTTCGGACTGCTTGAGTCCCATCACCTTGCGCGCCTCGGCATCGAGTCCCCGGTACCCGTACTTCACATCGGGCATTCCGGCGAGCAGCAGCGCGGCACCGGCCCGGCTCAACCCGGTCCGCTCGGCGAGCACCACGGCCGCCTCGCGGTCCCAGGGCGCGGGACCCTTCTGCCGTACGAGGTGCACGAGGCGCCGCAGTCGGTCGGGTGTGTCCCAACCGGCCGCGGGCACCGGCTCGGTGGCCGTGATCCGACCTGGTGCCGGCGGCTGGGCGGTGCCGGTGCGCAACTCGACGAAGCGCTGCCCGTCCCGGCCGGTGCCGAGCCCGTGCAGAGCGACCATCGCACCGTCGTGGGTCCGAGCGGCACGCGTGTCGTTGTCGGCGAGTTCGAGGACGCCCGTACGCATCCGGGTGCGAACCTCCGGGTCGGCAAAGGGGGTTTCCGCCCAAACATCCAGCATCGCCAGCTGGACCGCGCGCAGATGGTCCTGCACGTGGAAGGAGCTCGCCCGCAGGGCCACGGCGCCGCACCGGCCGATGAACCGGTACCAGTTCCAGCCCAGGTACCGCGCGGGCGCCTCCTCGCCGCTCCCGGTCAAGTAGCCGCCGACCTCGGTGAACACGGCGAGCGTGCCGGGCCCCCAGTGTCCGGAACCTTCGATGAAACCGTTGAGGGCCTGGGCGATCCACTTCTCGTCGAAGGGCTGTGCGGGGCGTATCGGGGTCTGGGGCATGCGCCCATCTTGCCGGATCGCGTGCCCGCCTTTCGCCGGTGCCGGGGCACGCGCTTCACCTTGCTAACCCGGCGCTCCGTCGGGAGAGCGCACACCGGCGACCGCGTGGCCCGCGAACTGCGCGCGGGTTTGACCGCCACTATTCCCACAGTTCACGCGGCATTTAGACCAAACCTTGTGGGCGGTCAGAACAGGGTCGCGGTCGGTACGGGCTCGACGCCCTCTCGCGGCCCAGCAGGCGATCAAGTACCGCGAGAAGTACGAGAAGGCACACGACGCGCTCGCCGCGCTCCAAGACATTCAGCCGTGGAAGGGAATCGAGCTGCCTCCGCTGGATGGCCTCGCATCTCCGAGCTCTGGCGTGATCGCTGGAGTGCCGTCGTGGAGACGATCCCGACAAGTGAGGAAGCGCTGCGGCAAGCGACCATCCGGGAGATGAACAGCCTCCCTCCGTGCCGGAAGGTGAAGGACCAGAAGATCGGGGCGCGGGACGCCGCGATCTGGCTCACCGCCATCGAGTACGCCCAGGAGCACCCGGAGGAGACGGTCTACTTCGCGAGCGCCAACACCAGTGACTTCGGTTCTGGCGACGAGCACCCCACGCTCGTGCGCCGGGATGTGGAGAAGGCCCAGGGGCGGTTCCGGCACTGGACGAGCCTGGATGAGGCGCTGGCCGAGTTCGCGAAGCCCGTGGAGGGCGACGATTCCCTCGCGAAATCGATCCTTGAGAGCTCTCGCACGATCAAGGGGATTCGTGCCGCTCTCCGGGCTGATCTACACCACATGCGGACGTTCCGGTCCGCGCCTTGATACGCCTCATCGGCGTAACCCTTGAGGCCGGTGTCGATGAGGGGTTCCCGAGAACGCGGGGAAATGTGTCTGGCAGCCCCGCCGATCCACTTATCCGTGCAGTTCAGCGGCCCTGCTGGGCACCCCTCCCGTACGCCCGTACGCCCGTACGCCCGTACGCCCGTACGCCCGTACGCCCGTACGCCGGGATATTCGGCCCCGAGGTGCACTCAGCGGTCCACGCGCTTCTCGTGCGGTCCTGTGTCCGGGACCTCGCCCATCTCCGCCGCCGCAGGATCGAGTACGCGCGCCAGGAACGTCCGGGTCCGCTCGTGCTGCGGGTCGCCCACCACACGTTCGGGCGTGCCCTCCTCGACGATCACTCCGTCGTCCATGAAGACCACCCGGTCGGCGACCTCGCGCGCGAAGCTCATCTCATGGGTGACGACCAGCATCGTCATCCCCTCCTGGGCGAGCGAGCGCATCACCGCGAGTACGTCCCCGACCAGTTCGGGGTCGAGCGCGGAGGTCGGCTCGTCGAAGAGCATCAACTCGGGGTCCATGGACAGCGCCCGAGCGATCGCGACCCGCTGCTGCTGGCCGCCGGAGAGCTGCGCCGGATAGGACTGCTCCTTGTCGACGAGGCCCACCCGCGCGAGGTTGGCCCGAGCGATGCGCTCCGCCTCCTCCTTGCCGCGCCGGAGCACACGGCGCTGCGCGATGGTCAGGTTCTCCAGCGCCGTGAGGTGCGGGAAGAGGTTGAAGGACTGGAAGACCATGCCGATCCGACGGCGTACGCGATCGATGTCCACATCGGGGTCGGTGACCTCCGTGCCGGCCACCGTCACCGTGCCCGACGTGGGCTCTTCCAGAAGATTGACGCAGCGCAGCAGGGTCGACTTGCCGGAGCCCGAAGGGCCGATGACACAGACCACGTCACCGCGCCCGACCGTCAGGTCGATGCCCTTGAGCACCTCCAGATCGCCGAACGACTTGCGCAGCTCGCGGACCTCGATCGCCTGGCCCGAAGGTGCGGGCGCGTCGGGTGCCTTGTCGAACTTCATGGTGCTCACCTGGCTTTCGCCGTACGGGCCTCGAGCCGCCGCACCAGATGGCCGAGCGGGAGGGTGATGACGAGATACAGCAGTCCGGCGATCAGGAGCGGGGTCAGGCTCTTGTGCTCGTTCAGCGCGTCCCGGCCGAAGTTGGCCAGCTCGAACTGGCCGAGCGAGAGGCCGAGCAGATACACCAGTGAGGAGTCCTTGGTGAGCAGGATCAGCTCGTTGGTCAGCGGCGGCAGCACGATCCGGAAGGCCTGCGGCATCACGATCGACACCATCGCACGCCCCGGTGACATGCCCAGCGAACGGGCCGCCTCCGTCTGCCCCTTGGGCACCGCCAGAATGCCCGCGCGGATCGTCTCGGCCATATAGGCGGCGCCCACCAGGCCCAGAGACAGCATCACCGTGATGTCCATGTCGAGCGCGACCTCGAAGGCCAGCGGCACACCGAAGCCGAGCGCGATGAACACCAGCAGGGAGGGAACGCCGCGGAAGAACTCGATATAGGCGATCGCGATCCAGCGGTACGGAGGCACCGTGGACAGCCGCATCAGCGCCAGCACGATGCCGAGCCCCAGGCCGAAGCCGAAGCCGAGCAGCGTGTAGTAGGCGGTGTTGACCAGCGCGGTGGTGATCACCTCGGGGAACAGCGCCTTGGCGATCTCCACGTCGAAGAACGCCTGGCGCAGTGTCCCCCAGTCGGCCACCAGCGCGAACACGGCTATGGCGATGAGCAGCACCGCGTACTGGACGCCGCGGAACAGCCGTGCCCGCCGCCGTCGGGACATGGACATACGTGCAGAACTCCTCTGGTCAGCCGTTTGAATGCTCGAGGTCAGCTCTGCGGAGTGGTGCCGAACCACTTCTTGTAGATCTTGTCGTAACTGCCGTCGCTCCGGGCCTTCTTGAGGACCTCGTTGACCTTCGTGCGCAGTGAGTCGTTGCCCGTGCGGAAGCCGATTCCGTACTTCTCACCGGTGTCGAACTCCGCGGTCACCTCGGTGTCCGGGTTGTCCTTGATGTATTCGAAGAGCACGCCGTTGTCGTTGATGCCCGCGTCGACCTTGCCGGCCTTGACCGCCGTGAGCAGCAAGCCGACGTCCTCGTACTCCACGAGCTCCATGTCGAGGCCCTTGCTCTCCTTCTTGGCGTAGATGCCGCCGGTGGTGGCCTTCTGGTAGCCGAGCTTCTTTCCCTTGAGATCCTCGAAGGTCTTGTAGGGCTGCCCCTTCTTGGTGATCAGCGCCTGGGTGGCGTTGAAGTAGGGGTCCGAGAAGTCCATGACCTTGTCGCGCTCGTCGGTGATCGTCATGCCTGCGGCGGCCAGGTCGCACTTGCGGATGTTGAAGTCCTGGCCGGTTTCGATGCCCTCGAAGGGTGTGTTGACGATCTCCTGCTCGACCCCCAGTTCCTTGGCAACCAGGTCGACCAGATCCACGTCGAAGCCGACGATCTTGCCGTCCTTCTTCGACTGGAACGGCGGATAGGGCAGATGCGTGCAGGTCTTGATCTTGCCGGACGAGACGAGCTTGATCCCCGAGGCGCCCTTGTCGCCGTCGCCGTCGGACTTGGTGCTGGTGCAGCCCGTCATCAGCAGGCCGGCGACTGCGGTCAGGGCTATGGCAGCCACCGGGGAACGAACGGACTTCGGGGGACGAGCGGACACAGGACCTCCAGGGCAGGCTCGAACCAGGGCACGACCGAGATCAACAGCGCTGTGTGCTGCGCAAGCTGCGGTGCATCCTGCCACCGGCCAGGGCTCTTGTCCTGCCCTCGGGATTGCGTATGGGTAACACACTCGATCTCCACTGCATCAACTCCCCTATGCGAGCGGTCACTTGCTCTGCGTCAGCTTCCGAGTCGACGCCGAGGGGCGGCCGAGGCGCTGGGAGGTTACGTCCCCGCAGCGCCCGGTACGACGAGCCCCGATTCGTACGCAACGACCAGCGCCTGCGGGCGGTCGCGCAGGCCCAGTTGGGTACAGGCCGAGACGGTGGTCTCGGCCACAGCCGGGCGAACTCCGCGATCAGCGGCGGGTAACCGTCAGAGCGAGGAGCGTCGAGTACTGCAATGGGCTTCTTCCAGGAGTCCTGCCGCATGCGCGGTCCGCTGGTACAACACGTAGCGCCCGTCTCTGACCTTGGTGACGAGGCGTGCGCGGTGCAGGGCGCTGAGGTGGTAGGAGACGGTGCCCGGGGTGTATCCGGTTCGGGCGGCGAGTTCCGCGGTGGACCGGGCGGTTTCGAGGTCCGCCAGCAAGGCCGCTCGGGCGTTGCCGACCACTTGCGCGATCTTTCCGGACCTGCGATCCCGGTCGGCTCCGATCCGCTGGGCGGGGTAGTAGAAGACGAACTGCCCGGGGGTGTCGACCTGGATGATGACGGCGGGCCGGCTGAGCACGCTGGGGGTGAGGACCAGGTCCCGGCCGGTGACATCGATTTCGGCATCCCACGGCTTGGCGAGGGTGATCGCGTCGCCTGCCCAGGCCATGTCGGGGTGGAGTGCTCCGAGCGTCCTGCCGACGCCGTGGGTGGCGATGGCTGTCGCGCGGTGGGCGATGTCCTGATGGATGATCGAGCGCAGTTCGGGCCAGCCCTCGGCCAAGGTATCCCGCCAGAACCGGGCGAGACCGTTGGCGAGATGGCGCTGCATCTGCCCCGACTCCGCGATCCGGCGGGTGGTGGCCAGCAGCGGCCTGTTCCAGTGGGTCCGGGTGTGGGTGAAGACCTGGGTTTCGAGGTCGTCCTGCGCTACGGCCTCGATGTGCGCGATCTGCTCGTCGATCAGGTCGCGGCGCTGTGCGTCCGTTCCTGGCTGAGGGGTGAGCAGGTCAGGTCTGTAGGTGTCGCCGTTCTGCGGCAACAGGTCCGCGAGCAGGGCAACGTCGGGATGGGCAAGTGATGCTCGGGCGAGTGGTCCAGGATCCCCGAAGACCGGGTGCCGTCCCGACGCGGCGGTAAGTTTCAGCCACGCCATGGATTCCGAAGCAGGGGAAGGCGCCAACCGCGTCCTGGACACTGTGTTGGCGTCTACACGCAGGGTGAGCACCGCCCCGACGCTAGCAGTCGTCGCGATGGATTTGAACTGGCTCGAATGCTTTCCGGCGCGAGGTCCCCGCGTGGTGGAGTCGTGTTGCCGACCAACGGCAGCAACGTTCACTGCCCGATCTGAGGCGGTCGCCTCCGCACGACGGTGAGGTTGCGCATCCGGCACTCGAGGAACCTGGGAGTGGTTGTCATGGTGAGGTTGAAGGACGCATCGAAGGTCAAGAGCCGCACGAGGAAGGTCGGCGTGGCCGTGACCGCAGCCGCGTCGGTTGCCGGGATGGCCTTCGCGGCGACACCCGCGACCGCCGTCGGCGCCGCTGCCGCCACCGTCTCGATTGAGTATGGGGCGAGCTACTACAAAGGCACGGCCAGCTGGTCCAACCGGTCGGTCGGCATCGACGCATCGTTCAAGGCCAGCAATTGTCGGCGGGTCTACGCGCGGGCGTTCGCCGGCAGCACCTCACTGGACTTCAAGAGCAGCAGCACTTGGTGCAATCGATCCGGGCCGGCGGACTTCACCCTTGCCGCGAACGTCGTCGGTGGGTCCGACAACATCTGGGTCTACATGACCGACGAAAACCAGAACTACCTCAAGGGACAGACCTGTTACCGCGCCGGCTACTGCATCGACGGCCTGCACTAGTACTGCAGCGGTCTTTGTGGTGATTGTTTGTCATCTGTGGGTCATGTGGCGGTGCCAGCCGGGACAGCGGCGGATCCGGTAGTCGTCTAGGACGTTGCCGGTGTCCTGGGTGGGCCGTCCGGGCGGGGCGGGGCTGACACATCCGGCAGGCCACAGCCATGCGTTGATCGCGGCGATGAGAATCATCGCCGCGAAACGGACCGCGACTTTGCCGAACCGGTTCGCCACCGCCCTGTTTCACTTCAACCGGTTGATGCCGCACGCGACCGCGGTCGGGCCCTGTAGTCCCCATCCTGGAGATCGCATGAAGACTCATCTCGCCGCCGCCCTCGGTTCCATCGTGCTGACGGCGGGCACCTTGCTGGGCGCTCCCGCCGCCGGCGCGCAGTCAGCCCCCTACCCGAGCACCCCTTTCGACGTCACGATCGGTGCCAGCTCCGTCCGCGGCACCCTGACTTGGCGCGACCGGTCGGTCGAGGCTGCTGGAACACACCGGGCCGTCGGCTGCAACAGGGTGTGGTTCAGCACGTACGGTGCCTCTGGCAACGAACTCGGCACTTGGAGCAGCGGCACTCGGTGCAACGTGACATACCAGTTCAATGCCGTGGCCCCTGCGGATGTGCCCGGCGGGGCGGCGTCCGTCAGGATCTGCCTTGATGCGAACACGGCACTCAAATGCGAGTGGTACAACCGGCCCTGACCCACCCGACCGGCCGGGCGTGTGGGGATCCTCTGAAGTGACGGTCGAGGGTGGCCTGAGCTGGGAAGACGCTGATTTAGTGGAGGAACTCCAGGCTGAGGCTGTGGAGTTGGCCGTCCGGCTGGAGGAGGCCAGGGAGGATCTTTCGCGGCTAGAGATCACGTGGGAGACCGTCGCGATGGCGCTGGCGGAGTCGTCGGCCGCGGAGGCCGAGCCTGATGTTCCGGCGGAGGATGTGCCGGAATCCAATCCAGCTCCAACTACACCCCCAGCCGACTTCGCCGGTACGGCAATGACGTCGACCCTCTCACCGCCGCCTGCGCTGCCATCAACGCGATCATCTGGGGTCTCGGGCCCCGCTGTCTCATCCAGGCGAGCTGCATAGCCGCGGCCCAGACGGGCCTTCCGCATGGTCGATGAACTCACCACGGAGGCATCGCGCCCGAACGTACCGACACAGTAGGGCTCTTGGCCGGTCCGTGCCTCGCTCCTCGAAGGCGAGGCAGCGGCTCGCGGAAAGGGCTGTACTGGTCGGGCTGTGAGGCGGCAACGTATGACGGTGAGGACTCCCGCACGCGTTCCTCAAGATTGCGGGACGGCCCCAAGGCGGCCTTTGAGCTATGAGTTCCGGAACTGGTAGACGGGCCCTTCCTGGTGCAGTAGCCCCAGCCGGTGGGCATCGTCGAGGAACCCCATCAGCCGCCACGGCAACTGGTGAGTCGCGGCCAGGTAGGCCACGACGAGCACATAGACCACCCAGGCGTGACTCTCCTTGCCGGCCAGTCCGCCCATCAGAATCTGGGCCGAGCCGAAGGCCAGACCGATGCCGATACCGAAGGCCGGCCCCAGAGTGAGGGTGATCACCGATGCTGACAGCAGTGTCAGCGCCCTGTCCCTCCGCAGCGTCAGGGCGGGGCTGCTGGATACGGCCCGGCGCTGGTCCCATTCGACGTCCTCGCCTCCATGCGCTCATGGTCGAGCGCTCGCCGGGGCGGCCCGTCAGTCCTTCGGCCTCGCCGGCGCCTTGGCGCAGAGGTACGGACGCGCGAGCAGCAGACCGGTGCCGGTCATGGCGATGCCGAAGTAGACCGGCGCAAGGTGGATGAAGTCGGTGTAGTGGATCGCGCCGTGCACCACGACAGCCGGCAGGAAGCCGGCGGCCGCCGCCGCGGCCAGGGTCCAGAAGACCCAGGTCTCGCCCCGCCGCCAGCCCCATGCGCTGAGGAGAGTGATCGCCACCGCGGCCGACATCAGGGCGCCGCCGAACCCCGCACGGTCGTGGGCGACGAAGGGCACGAGCCGGGGACTGACCGCTTCCAGAGTCTGCGTACTGGTGCCCAGGAAGGCCAGGTCGGTCGGCACGAAGACGCCCGTCAGACCGACCACCGAGATCACCGCTCCGCCGACGAACAGCCCCGCTCCCGTGACGATCAGCAGCAGTTGGCCGACCAGCGCCCGCCGCCGCTCCGGCTCCGGCCCCTCGGATGCCGGCCGCCACCGTGGAGTGTGCGGGGCGCGCCGGACTCCGGCCACGAACATCGGGAACAGCACGATCGCGGTGGCCGTGTGCAGGGGTTCCACGAAGCCGGTCGCCAGGAAGTAGAACAAGGTGGGGAAGCCGATCGCCCCCGACAGCAGATACGCCTCGCGGGCCCAGGGCCAGCCGCGTCTGATCCCGCCCACCGCAAGGCCGGTGTAGAGGGCGCCGATGGACACCATCGTGCCGACCATGGTGATCCGGTCGTGCTGGAGGAAGTGCACGAGGTGGTGGTTGGCGGCATGCAGCTCGTGGATCGTCATGCCGAGGTAGTCGTGGTCGTACCAGAGCAGCACCGGGCCGAGCGTGATCGCCGCGGCACCGAGTCCGGCGCCCGTCATACCGAGCCCGACGAGCAGCGCCCACCACCAGGCGGGCCAGCGGCGCGGATCGCGGCCGACGTCCCGGAGCGCCGGAGCGGGCGCGGTGGGCGTGGCCGCCTCGACGACCCGGGCGAACCATCCGGGTCCGGCCGCGACGAGCACGCTGGGCCGGGCGAGTACGACGGTCTGGGGCTCCTCCAGCACGGTGGCCGCTGCGGTGACCGACGGGTCGGTGACATGCGCCACGTGCGGGTCGTCGTCGCTGGTGAACCCGTCGACGTGGGATTTGAGGGCGTCCTCGGCCTCCGGGTCGCAGGCCCGCACGACCACCGGGATCGAACGGCCGGCAGCCGCCTCGCGTACGGTCTCGACGTCGGCCGCCGAGACCGGCGCCACCTCGACCACACCGGCCCCCAGCGGGGCCATGGCACGTATCGCCTCATGGGCGAGCGAGGGCGGGACGGATATGCCGAGCCGGACGGCCACGGGCACGCCGGCGATCTCACCGGCGAGCCGCGCCGGCGGATGACGGTGACCGAAACCCCGGGCGATCAGCCGGGCGCCGGTGGGACGGGAGCCGATCGAGGCCAGCAGCCGCAGTGCGGTGCGCTGCGAACGGCGTACGCCGAGGACAGCGGCGGCCGCGCCGCGCAGGGGGTGATACGTCCAGTCCGGCATCAGTGGCTCTCGTTTTCTGTCGCGGTCACCGGCTCACCGGGCGCCCGCCAGCCGAGCACCGGCGTCATGGAACGCAGCGTCGCCCGCATCGGCGTCAGCCGCGCGGCCGTGTCGCGCAGCAGCACTGCGGGCGGCCACGACAGCTGGCCGACGGCGCCGAGCCGGGCGGAGCGGCGCGCGACGGCCTGGGTCCTCGGGCGGCGCAGCAGGTCGTACGAGCGCAGCGCGGCGGGCACGTCCCGGGTGGCGTCGAGACAGTGGGCGAGCGTGACCGCGTCCTCCAGCGCCTGGCACGCGCCCTGGCCCAGATTCGGCGTCATGGCATGGGCGGCGTCGCCCAGCAGCGCGACCCGGCCGCGGACGAAGGAGGGCAGCGGCGGCAGGTCGTACAGGTCGTGCCGGAGCACGGCCTCCTCGGGGACGGCGGCCAGCAGGGTGGGGATCGGGTCCGGCCAGGATCCGAACCGGCGCAGCAGTTCGGCGTACTCGGACGGACCGGCTGCCGCTCCCGGCGGCAGTGACGCGGTCGCGAAGCAGTACATCCGGCCGCCGGGCAGCGCCGTGTACCCGAGGCGCTCCCCCCGGCCCCAGGTCGCCGCGCCCTCGGAGGGCGGGCAGGCGAGGGGCTCGGTGACCATGCGCCAGGCCGTGTAACCGGCGTATCGGGGTCCGGCCGCGTCCGGCCACAGGGCGCGGCGTACCGCGCTGCGCAGCCCGTCTGCCCCGATCACGAGGTCAGGCCGGGACTCGCCTCCGCGGTGCACGACGACCGGGCCGTGCCCGTCGTCGCGGACCGCGGACACCTCGCTGCCCGCCCGCAGGCAGTCGGCGGGCAGCGCCTCGGTGAGCGCCCGCAACAGGTCCGCGCGGTGCAGCACCACCAGGGGATGGCCGAAGCGGCGCCCCAGCTCCGTGTTGTCCGTACGGGACAGCCAGCGGCCCCGGCGGTCGCGTACGCCCCCTGCGGCTTCCACGGCGCCCAGTGCCCGGACGGCGTCGGCCAGGCCGAGCGCGTCGAGCGCGTGCAGCGCGTTCGGCCACAGGGAGATGCCGGCGCCGATCTCGGTGAACTCGGGGGCCCGTTCCAGCACTTCGACGCGCCAGCCCCGGCGGTGCAGGGCGATGGCGGCCGCGAGGCCGCCGATCCCGCCGCCGACGATGGTCGCGGCGCGCTGCGGCATGGGTCCTCGCTCTGGGTTCGGGGGGCGGCGCCTCCGGTCAAGTGGCCGTCGACCCGGTGCCCGAGCGGCATGCGACGCGACGGAGGTCCGGGCTGAGCAGCGCATCCTAGCAACATGTCGACAGACGCCTGCCAACGTGCCGAGGGGCGGAGCGGCCAGGTTGGTGTCGCCGTGGGTATGTCGCGGTGGCTGGTGGGGCAGGCGCCGGTCCAGACGGCGAGAAGTAACTGCATCTCGCGGACGACCTGGTAGGGGGGGGCAGGCTTAGGGGGGGGCAGGCCAGCGCCGCTTTGCAAGGACACGCCCGCCTGGCAGTTGGTCACCTTGCCGGCGGTGCCGGTGTGCTTCCGCGACACACAAGCCGACGCGTCGCCGTCCTTGAGGAAGCCCGTGTCATCAATGATCAGCGCGGTTGGTTTGATCGCCGGGGCCATCTTCCACGCGAGTCGGGCCCGCACATGCGCCGGATCCCACGGGCTGGAGGTGACGAAGTGGGCCAGAGCCTGGCGGTTGCCGTCCTCACCCAGCCGGGAGGTCATCGGCTCCACCGATTTCCGCTGCCCGTCCAGCAGCAGTCCCCGCAGATACACCCCGCCCCACCGACGCTGATCTACCCGCGCGAACGGCTCGAACATATCTGCCGCGAAGTCCTCCAGACGGCATCGGACTTCATCCAACTCCCCAGGTGTCACAACCCGGTCAACGGTAAAGCCCCTCAACCGGACAAGCCATCGGCAAATGAACCTGACCAAGCCCTACTAGTCGCCAGTTGAAATTCCCCACGGGCGGCCGGTTAGCGGGGGACCTAACTGGCCGCAGACGATCACTCTGCGTTGGCAGTCATCCGGCAGGCGGGACGTGTCCGAAACCAGTACGAGTGGGCCGCGATGGTCAGGGCGATGCCGTAGACGGCGAAGGCGACCATCCCGATCCAGCCGACCAGCAGCGCGTCGCCCGAGGAGTGGAAGTCGCCGCGCCGCATCGTCACCACGCCGGCCGTAGCCAGGGCCAAGTATCCGACCCCCACAACGCCGTACGGGGCGAGCGTGGCAGCGCCGAGCAGAGCCGGGGTGAGCGGGAGCCAGCGCGGCACCCGTCGGCCACGCAGGAACGGTGCCCAGCGCGGGAAGACCTGCCCCCACGGGCGGACCAGGCCCCAGAGCAGGAAAACGCCGAGCACGGCCAGCAGTGCGGTGGGGTCCAGGCCCCACGACTCCAGGGTGAGGAAGGTCCCCGAGGCGCCGTTCCGCTCCGAGACCGCGAGCATCTCCTCACCGGTGATCCCCGCAAACGTGCCGCCGGACGCCCACACCAGCTTCATCGCCGCGTACGGGACAAAAGCCAGCGTCCCAGCGCAGGCGGCGAGTTGGACGAACCGCGGTGCGGCGGACGGTGCTCGTACGGCAGCACCGGCGGGCCGGCGGTCGGACCGGGCCGTGGCCGCGAGCAAGACCGCCCCGACCGCCGCCAGTGCCTTGTTCGCGGCGGAGGCCCGGCTGTCCACTCCCTGACCAAGCATCAGCGTGATCACATCCATCAGCAGGCTGAACGCGGTGATCCCGGCCAGCCCGCAGGCCACCCAGAGCAGCGCCCGTAAGGCTGGCCGCAGCCCGTACAGCACCACCGCCCCGCTGACCAGCATCGCCAGCACACCCACCGCCGCTACCACCCAACCCAGCCCGGAAAGCCCTGAGTTACCGCCGTGGTAGAGCAAGGATGGCTCGCTCAGCGCGCACACCAGGCCGAAGCCGGCATACAGCACCGCCCACAGCAGCGTTGCCCAGGCCACCCAGTGCGGCCACCGCTGCCACCTCTGCCACCAGGCGCTCCAGAGCGCCTTTATCGTCCGTTCAGCACTGGTCATGTTCTGAACGTCGCATCGACCGCGGCGGGGTGGCGTCGGCCACCTGAACGATCTCCCTCCCTCGGCCGGGTGAGTGACCTCCAAGACCAAGGCATGCGTTACGGGGTCTTCGAAGTTAAGCGGTGCGGAGGTGTCCGCGGGCTCGTCGTGTCGTGTCGTGTCGTGACACAGCGTGTCCGTAGACGCTGACTGTCAGCGTTGCGGAACCCGAACGCGTTGCGGGCGACGAGCTTGGTCACGCGTTGATGCCCTCGCTCTTGGCGTTGCTGTGACCGGTGTCGAGGAACGCGGCGGTCTCGGGCCCACCAGCGGTCGACGGTGGTAGTGGGCGTGGCGACCTCGGGGATGCCGGAGTCATGGTTGAGGGCGATCGTCTCGATTGATCCGGACGCCCGGGCTCGGTGGCGTGTCGCTGACGCTGTCCCTGCGGCGGGACCGGCCAACCGCCGCCAGGACGAAGGTGATGCTGATCAGCAAGGCCCAGGCCCCGAACTTGTCCACTGCGACCGGCTGCCAGCCATCAAGC